>JACPYL010000012.1:0-600000 GCA_016196065.1 Acidobacteriota bacterium
GTTGCGGGACTTAACCCAACACCTCACGGCACGAGCTGACGACAGCCATGCAGCACCTATATAACAGTCCTTGCGGAACTCTTCATTTCTGAAGATGTCCATTACATTTCGAGCCTGGGTAAGGTTCTTCGCGTTGCATCGAATTAAACCACATGCTCCACTGCTTGTGCGGGCCCCCGTCAATTCTTTTGAGTTTCAGCCTTGCGACCGTACTCCCCAGGCGGATTGCTTATCGCGTTAGCTGCGGCACGATCGGATTGGGTACCGATCACACCAAGCAATCATCGTTTAGGGCTAGGACTACCAGGGTATCTAATCCTGTTTGCTCCCCTAGCTTTCGCGCCTCAGCGTCAGTAGTGGTCCAGTGCGCCGCTTTCGCCACAGGTGTTCCTCCCGATATCTACGCATTTCACCGCTACACCGGGAATTCCACGCACCTCTCCCACCCTCCAGCACGGCAGTTTCGCCTGCAGGCTCTGAGTTAAGCCCAGAGGTTTCACAGGTGACTTACCGTACCGCCTACGCGCCCTTTACGCCCAATAATTCCGAACAACGCTCGCACCCTCTGTATTACCGCGGCTGCTGGCACAGAGTTAGCCGGTGCTTCTTCCACCGGTACCATCATTATTTTCCCGGTCGAAAGGAGTTTACACCCCAAGGGGCTTCATCCTCCACGCGGCGTTGCTGCGTCAGGGTTTCCCCCATTGCGCAAAATTCCCCACTGCTGCCTCCCGTAGGAGTCTGGACCGTGTTTCAGTTCCAGTGTGTCCGTGCGCCCTCTCAGGCCGGATACCGATCTTCGCCTTGGTAAGCCATTACCTTACCAACTAGCTAATCAGCCGCGACCCCCTCCAAAAGCGGATTTCTCCTTTGATCTTTCGATATTATGCGGTATTAGCCTCGGTTTCCCGAGGTTATCCCCCACTCAAGGGTAGGTAGTCACGTGTTACTCACCCGGTCGCCACTGTACTCATGGATTGCTCCACTTTCTCGTTCGACTTGCATGTGTTAGGCACGCCGCCAGCGTTGATTCTGAGCCAAGATCAAACTCTCGTTTGAAACCTGACGTCGATCTGGGTAGATCGACCACCTCCGCCCAGCTGAGGGCAGAGGTCTATTTTGTGAGTACGCTCAGACTTTAGCCCGAACATTTCATTCTCACGACTGGCACGTTCAACCTTATTGTCAAAGACCGAATCGCTTTCCGCCTAAGCGGTGCGCTTTCTGGTCCGCACCAGACTCCCACTAGGAGAATCTCGTACGTCCTCGAAACCTGTTAACCCTATCGTGTCGCAACCAACACTGTCAACCCTTTGAAATCACAGGATTTCCACCTGTTATCCACAGCAGGGAGCGTCTAAACCGGCGAGAAAAACTCAAGCGCGGGATACTCGAAACGACAGCGCAGCTACACTCTTCCGCTTGTTGATGGCGTTGCGTTTTCGGCACGCGCCAAAACGGAAGAAGGTCAATACTAAAAAGATCGCTTGGAGGTTCTGCTTTTCGCGAAACCCTTCAGGAACCTTGTTCCCGAATGCGGACTCCGAAGAAAGGGAGTCAATTAGAGGCTTTCAGAGTTTGATGCCACAGTTCGCTGCAAGGATGCAGACAAACCTAGACACTTGTTCACTTGTCCTCGACTTCAAAAGTTATACCAGAACGATAGTAGTTGTGCAAGGGGGAATCTAAGGAGTCAATCTGAGGGCAAAGGTGAGAGGGCAGATTGCAGAGTTAAAAGACCTTTTCACCCCTCGTCCCGGAGGACACACTTTCGCGGAACACACTGCTCCACGATGTTCACCTCTGCAATCTGACCTCTCACCTCCGCCCTCGCTATTTTGCGGTAGCTATAATCGAATCTGCCCGTGATCTCCGTCCTCCAACTCGGCCGCATCGACTACGCCGCCGGACTGCGCATCCAGCAGGAACTGGTCGAACTCCGTAAAGCCGGACGTATCGGCGACGTGCTGCTCCTCCTCGAACACACGCCCGTCATCACCCTGGGACGCAACGCAAAAACCACGAACATCCTGCTGTCGACCGAGCAGCTCGCCTTGCGCGGAGTCGAAGTCTTCGAATGCGACCGCGGCGGCGACGTCACCTTTCACGGCCCCGGACAACTCGTCGGCTACCCGATTTTCGATCTCCGCGGATACATCAGCTCGCAGGAAATCAGGTCTCAGGTGTCAGGTCTTAGCTCTCAGGAAAAGCCCGCCCGCAAAACCATGGGCGCGATCGACTACGTTCGCTGCCTGGAAGAAGTCTTAATTCGAACCTGCGCGGATTTTTCCATCGCCACGAAGCGCGTGGCAGGACTGACCGGCGTCTGGACCGAAGGGGATGATGTGGCTGATGTGGGGACAGGTCTTCGACCTGTCCAGGACAGGTCAGAGACCTGTCCCCACACAGCCACAGAAGCCAAGATCGCCGCCATCGGCATCCACATCTCGCGCTCCGTCACATCGCACGGCTTCGCGCTGAACGTCAACACTGACCTCAGCTACTTCAGTCTGATCGTCCCGTGCGGAATCACATCGAAGCCGGTGACTTCAATGCAAAAGCAACTAGGCCAAACGGTTATGCTTGCGGAAGTCTCAAGATCCCTTGCAGCCAGTTTCGGCATTGTGTTCACCCGGAAAATCCGGGAAGTGCAGACTATCGAGGCACTCCACGAAAGAGCGGTCGGTACGCCACTGATCTTTCCGACCAACCTACGCCAGCTTCACGCTCACTCCGAAGAAGACTCCTGCGTGTGACGCTCGTAACGTTAATCCTGCCTCTTCGCATTCTGCTTTTCTGAGTTGAACGCATAATTGAGTCGCAATCTTTCGTACCGTCAGATGATCTTCTCTCGACTCAAAGCGCTTGCCCTTCTAATGCTTGCCCTCCATTCAGCGACTCACGCTGTGGCACAACCGCAGCGCGCCGCAAACGTGTTAGACCAACAACTACTGAGCGCCGCCGACGACATGAGCGTCGCGGGTGTGCGTGACTCGCTTGAGAACGGCGCTCATATCGAAGCCCGGGGGCGAAACGGTTCGACCGCGTTGATCCTCGCAACAGAGCGAGGATCGGCGGATATAGTAAAACTCCTGCTCGATAGAGGTGCCAATGCCAATGCCCGAGATCGAAGTGGCGATACTGCGTTGGTTGAAGCTGCGAGAAGCGGGAACAATGAGCTGCTAGAGCTTCTTCTCAAGGTCTCGGATTCGCGAAACAAGAATCTCGCCCTCTTCGCGGCCGCGACGGGTGGGCCCGTAGTCATTGTCATGGAGGACCAACCCGCCGGCGCTCTGGTCACCGGGCCCCCCATGGAAGCCCCCTGGATCAAGACCAACAGGCTTCTCCTTGAAAGTGGGGCCGATCTCGAGACCCGCGATCCGTTACAGGGGACGCCCCTCATGGTAGCCGCCTCCCACGGGCAAACGGACATTTTTGAGTTCTTACTGAACAGAGGCGCCAGCATTCACGCTAGGGACAAGTACGGCAACACGGCGTTGATCTTGGCGGCGTGCGAGTGCGCCGCAGCAACGATGAATAGCACATACGACATCGTGAAAATGCTGCTGATTAAAGGCGCCAACCCAAATGCCCAAGCGAACGATGGCACAACCGCGCTAATGAATGCAGCGGGCGGCTTCGGCGGTTCAGCGATTGTGGAACTACTGCTCAACAGCGGAGCCGATCCAGCGGCGAAGAACAAAAAGGGAAATACAGCCCTGAGCCTCGCCATCAAAGCCAATCAGCCAGACAAAATTGAAATATTGAAGCGAGTGGCTGCGCACCGTCATTGAGGAACTAGTCGTCAACGCCTAGATCACTAGCTCGCCTCTCCCCTCTCGCGTTACCATCGTCTGTCGCCAAAAGCGCTTCTTACGACGATGGCCCCAAAGAAGAAAGCCCGCTCAGCCGCCCGGAAGCCCAAAGCCCGCAGCCCGCAGCCCGCGGCTCGCAGCTCCCTCCGCACCTACTCCATCCCCGACCACCGCCTGGAAAAGCCCGCCTTCACCCTGCGCCAGGTCCGCGTCGGCGACCAGGTCCGCTACGAAGTCGAAAGCCGCGATCTTTCTCAGAAGGATCTCTCCAAACCCGCGCCTCCACTGCGCGAATCGAAATATTTGAGCAAGCAGCAGCTCATCGAAATCTATCGCTGGATGCTCCTCAACCGCCGCATGGAGTCCGCCCTCGAAGCGCTCTACAAACAGAGCAAAGTTGTCGGCGGCGTCTACTTCGGTCTCGGACAGGAAGCCTGCTCCTGCGCCTCCGCTTTCGCTCTTCAGAAAGATGACTGGCTCGCGCCCATGATTCGCAATCAGGGATCGGTGCTGGTGCGCGGATTTTCGCCGCGCGACATCATGATGCAGTACATGGCAAAAGCGGGATCGCCTACTAAGGGACGCGACGCCTCCACTCACTTCGGCGATCACGAGACACGAAATGTCGTCTCGCCGATCTCAACTCTCGGCGACCTGATCCCCGTGCTCGCGGGCGTTGCGCTGGGTGCGCGCATGCAAGGCAGGAACCTCGCCGTCATGACTTACATCGGCGATGGAGGGCAATCCACCGGCGTTACCTACGAAGGCCTGAACTTCGCCGCCGTGCAGGATCTCGGACTTGTGCTCATCGTCGAAAGCAACATGTGGGCTTACTCCACGCCATCGAACATGCAGTTCCGCGTAGAAGACCTCGCCGAGCGTGCGATAGCCTACGGCATTCCCGGCATCATCGTCGACGGCACCGACGCCTGCCAGGTCTACGACGCCTGCCACGAAGCCTGTGAACGCGCCCGCCGCGGCGAAGGCCCCACGCTGATCGAAGCCAAGATGATGCGCATGAAAGGCCACGCCATCCACGACGCGGCGGAGTATGTCCCGAAGCCGCTGTTTGAATACTGGAAGAAACGCGATCCGATCGCGCGGCTAGAGAACTATCTCGTCAATACGAAGAAGTGGCTGACTGCGGATGCCAATCAAAAACTAATCGCCGAAGTAGAAGCGCAACTCGAAGCCGACCGCGAATTCGCCGTGAACTCTCCGATGCCGACACCCGAATCCGCCGCCCCCGGCGCCTACTGCGAAAACGGCTGCCACGAGATCAAACCGAAGTACGCGATGCCGAAGGTGCGCGGCGGCAAGAATGTGGGTCTGAAGAATTCCGACGCAGCGGTGCATTTGAAGTAAAAGCCTGACCCATCTGATTCGCTTCTACCGTTTGAGAACTGTCATCTTAGGAACTGTCGCCTTGTAGAACTGTCACCTTAAGAACTGTCATCCTGAACGAAGTGAAGGACCTGTTTTCTTGTGCAGCGAAGGAAAGCAGATCCTTCACTTCGTTCAGGATGACAGCTCTCAAAAGGCTACCCACGGTCCTTCGATGCTATCCTGCTGCCCATGATTCGCCTGCAACCGCTTCTCGCACTTGTTTTACTAACCACTGCCCTTGCCCAGCCCCCCACCTTCAAATACATCCGCATCGGCAGCCCCACCGACGTCACCACCAAAGCCACCGCTGGATACGCTCTCCTCGGCGGCGGTGAAGACCTCGACGAAGCATTCAAGTTTCTCTGCGACAAAAGTGGCGGCGGAGACTTTCTCGTCGTCCGCGCCGCCGGCGAGGACGCCTACAACGACTACATCAACAAGCTCTGCAAGCTGAATTCTGTCGCCACCCTCATCATTCCCGACCGCGACTCCACCTCCGATCCCAAAATCGTCGACATCATCCATCACGCCGAAGCCGTCTTCATTGCCGGAGGCGATCAGGCCCGCTACATCAATTGGTGGATGGGCACTCCCGTACAGGACGCTCTCAACGCTCACATCGCCGCCGGCAAGCCGATCGGTGGAACCAGCGCCGGCCTGGCCGTGATGGGCCAGTACATCTATTCCGCGCAAGGTGACGCCCCCGATGATGACGGCCTTCAGTCCAGTCAGGCGATGCTCAATCCGTTCATGCCGCGGGTCACCGTGCGCCGTGACTTCGTCAAGATCGACCTCTTGCAGAACACGCTCACCGACACTCACTTTGCCAAACGTGACCGTATGGGACGCACGCTCACCTTCCTTGCCCGCATTATGAAAGACGGGTGGTCTCCTGCCCCGCGCGAAATCGCCATCGACGAAAAGAGCGCCGTCCTGGTTGAACGCAACGGCAAAGCCCGCGTGATTGGCTCCGGCAAGGGTGCCTATTTCCTCTCCGTCCCCCGCGGAGGCCCCGACGTCTGCCGCGAAAACACCCCGCTCACATTTAAGGACATCGCCGTCTATCGCGGCCCGGCCGGATCATCCTTCAACCTGAAGGACTGGACCGGCAAGGGTGGTCTCGCCTATTCCCTCTCAGTTGTAGATGGAAAGATTCAGAGCACCCAAAAAAGTGGTGAGGTCTATTAGCCCGATAGCCCGATTCACACCATCGAAAAAACAGGACGCTCCAGCCATGTTTTTAGCTTGACCCCGCACCTTGCCTCTGAGAGACTTCGGCTGCTTTCGGGGTACTGGAAAAGAAGCCGTGTCCGCGATGGACAACCTCCCCGGCCAATTCGCTTTTTTTCCCTGATCGAAAACTTGGATCGAAATTGCCATCAACGCCTCCCGCTTACGGGTGTGTTGTGTTGTGGCTTTTTCCACTTTCTTCTTTCGTGAGCACGCCTCCAAAGCAGCGGCGCACCGAACCTGGGTCCTGCCCGCGATTCGCAGTTCTTGTTATTACAGACGATACGGATACCTGGAGATCTGCTTTGGAGGCGAGAATGAGATTCCCACTCAATTTTCATATCCCGAACTTGGCCCGGCGCGCGGGCATCAACGCGGCAACTCTCCTGGTTCTCCTGATCACTGGAGTCCTTTGGGCCCAGACCGGCACATCCAACATCCGCGGCATCATCACGGACGCTCAGGGACGGGTCGTCGCTGGGGCAACCGTCACCATCACTGACAATCAGACTGGATTTTCCCGCGATACCAAGACCGGCAGTCAAGGCGAGTATCAGTTTCTACAACTGCCGCCTGCGGTGTATGCCGTGTCGGTAGCCGCCACCGGATTTGCAACCCTGAAAGAGGAAGGCGTCCGGCTCATGGTGGACACTCCCGCAACCCTCAACCTCACCGTTGCGGTGCAGGGCCAGTCCGTAATTGTCGACGTGGAAGGCACAGCACCCCTGGTCAACACGACGGATGCAACTCTGGGCCATGCCTTCGGCACCGAGAAATTGGAGAACTTGCCTTTCGAAGGTCGCGATCCAGTCGGCATTCTGAGCCTGCAGCCCGGAGTGGTCTTTATCGCTCCCAAAGGGCAAGTCAGCGAACTGCAAGACAGCCGCGGCGGGTCCGTGAATGGCGCGCGCAGCGACCAGACCAATGTGACCCTCGACGGTATCGACAATAACGACCAACTCCAGGGATTTGCCTTTCAGGGAGCGGTCCGTTCGACGCTGGACTCTCTACAGGAGTTCAGAGTGACCACCAGCAACTCCAACGCCGATGCCGGCCGCTCATCTGGAGCGCAGGTGAGCCTGATTACCAAGAGTGGTACTAACCACCTCCACGGCTCAGCCTACGCATATAACCGCTCCAAGATCGGAGAAGCCAACGATTGGTTCAATAAAAAAGCGCAGCTTGGTTCAGGCCTTCCCAACGTGCCACCGCATCTTGTCCGCAACACGTTCGGCGCAACTTTTGGCGGCCCGATCGTAAAAGATCGTCTCTTCTTCTTCCTCGCCTACGAAGGCCAAAGAACCCGAGAGAACCAGCAAATCACGCGTGTCGTCCCCAGCGATGATCTACGCAATGGGATCGTGAGCTACGTTTGCGACGCGGCCGATCCCAATTGTCCATCCAACGGCATTTTCACATTGCAAGCGTCTGATTTGGCACAGCTCGATCCAAACTGCAGCACGCCGGTCCCAGGATTTCCCAATGGGACCTGCCCGTTGGGTCCGGGAGCCAATTCTGCCGTAATGGAAATCTTTCAAAAATATCCTGAGCCCAATACGGATTCTGTTGGCGACGGCCTGAACTTTCGAGGCTTCACCTTCTCGGGTCCCGCGCCTGGAAAAACCGACACCTACATCGCCAAGATTGATCTCAACCTGACGAGAAATGGCAACCACCGGTTGTTCGTGCGTGGCGGCTTGAACAACGATCACGGTCCGCTGGCCAAGGAGAGCGTTTCGCAAACCGGTGACGCCGGACCCGAATTTCCCGGGATGCCGACCAACCTCGTGGGAACCAACAACTCCAAAGGTCTGACGGTCGGATACACGGCGCTCCTGCGCAACAACCTCATCAACAATTTCCGCTACGGCTTCATCCGCCAGGGAACCAGTGAAGCGGGGCTGAAAGACAGTCACTTCGTTCAGTTCCGTGGCCTGGACAACATCCAGGGATTCGACACCTCCCTCAACACTCACGTACCGGTACAAAATTTCGTCGATGACATCACCTGGACGAAAGGAAAACACAACCTGCAGTTCGGCGGAAATTACCGGAGAATCGACAACGTTCGTTCATCTAATTCCACGTCGTTCTTTACTGCGACCACCAATGTGTCGTGGTTGGATAACGCAGCCATCGCCAATACCGGATCCAGCTTGGATCCAGGCGCTCTGCAATTCGCCGATCTTGGTTTTCCGGCCGTGGCCGAGAGTTTCTCCAGTTCCTACGACTCCCCCGTGGCAGCGCTAGCCGGACTTGTCACCGAAGTGGACGCAAACTACAACCTCACCAAAACTCTCGCTTCTCTGCCCGAAGGCGCCTTCGTGCCGCGGCATTTCCGGTCCAATGAGTTCGAGCTCTACGGACAGGACACCTGGCGCGTGACTTCCAACTTTACTTTGACGTTCGGCCTACGCTACACCCTGCTGCAGCCTCCCTACGAGACGACCGGCACCCAGGTCGCCCCCAACGTGAGCCTGAATGACTGGTTTAATAAGCGCGGCCAGGCCATGCTCGCCGGTCAAACCTATAACCCCCTCGTGCAGTTCGATCTCTCAGGACAGGCCAACGGAGGAAAGCCCTATTGGGATTGGGACTACAAGAACTTTGCACCCCGCATTGCCTTCGCCTGGTCGCCCAGCGCCGATAGCGGCTTCTTGCGCAAGATGTTCGGAGGTCCCGGTAAGACTTCCATTCGCGGCGGTTACGGCATTTACTACGATCACTTCGGGGAAGGCATCACAAACAGCTTTGATCGTCAGGGATCATTCGGCTTAACGACAGCCATATCAAACCCGGCAGCAATCCAGAACGTAGACACCACTGCGCGGTTCAGCGAGTTGCTCACCATTCCCACGGTAAGCGCACAGACAACCGACGACTGTCCTGTATCGCCGTGCTCGATCGTGGCGCCCCCGCCGACGGGAAGTTTCCCGGTCACCCCGCCGACGACCGCGTTTGCGATCACCTGGGGACTGGACGACAAACTCAAGACTCCCTATTCGCACGTAATCGATTTCTCCCTCACGCGCGAACTGCCTCGCGGCTTCGTGGTGGAGGCCTCCTACGTCGGACGTATGGCTCACCGTCTCCTGCAGGAAGAAGACTTGGCCATGCCTTTGGATATCGTGGACCCCGCGTCGAAGACGGATTACTTCTCTGCAGCCACGCAGCTTGCCAAGGCCACCAATGCCGGCACCGATATCAGCGCCCTCGCTCCTATTCCTTATTGGGAGAATTTGTTCCCGGGAGCTGCCGGAAACCTCGGATTTGGGCCTCCGGGTGACATAAATAACTTAGGCTGCGCTCCAGGTAACAATGTTAACGCGGCCAATTACACCGCGACTCAGGCGATGTACGACATGTATTCCTGTTTCACGGGGAACGAAACCACCGGTCTGTTTGTTGCCGACTTGCTCTGTTTACCCGCCTGTTCCCAACTACCCGGACAGCCGGTTGGCGGACAGCCTTTTAACTATTTCGACAATCAGTGGTCGTCACTCTACGCGTGGCGAAGCGTCGGAAACAGCAACTATCACGCCGCCCAATTCAGCCTGCGCCATGCCATGACGCACGGGCTGCAGTTTGATCTCAACTACACCTTCTCCAAGTCCATCGACGTAGGATCGAATGCGGAGCGTATCAACCAGTTCGAGGGTGGCGGCTTCGCCAGCCAGATTATCAACTCCTGGTCCCCCAAGCAGCTGCGTGCCGTCTCGGATTTCGACACCCGTCACCAGATCAACGCCAACTGGGTTTATGAGCTTCCCTTCGGCCGCGGTAAATCCTACGCCTCCGGAATCGGTCGCGTAGCCAACGCCATCGTTGGCGGATGGCAATTCTCCGGATTAATGCGCTGGAGCAGTGGCTTGCCCTTCACTGTCGGCTCTGGACTTGGTTTCTGGCCCACCAACTGGGAACTGACTTCCTCCGCGGTCATGGACGGCCCCCGTCCCAAGACCGGCACCTACATGAAAGACGGCAACCCCAACGTGTTCAAGGACCGCGATACCGCGAATCAATCTTTCCGTTTCGCGTATCCGGGTGAGTCCGGAATGCGAAACCTGTTGCGCGGCCCCGGTATTTTCGGAATCGATACCGGACTTGGCAAATCCTGGAAGATCACCGAGTCGCAAGCGGTGAAGTTCTCCTGGGAAGTCTTCAACGCCACCAACTCGGTCCGCTTCGACGCTGCCAGTGCAAACCTGTCGAAAGCGAACAGCAGCTCATTTGGTAACTACATCCAGACCCTGAGTCAGAAGCGCGTCATGCAGTTCTCACTGCGTTACAGCTTCTAATTCACAACGTGCATTTTTGGAAGGCGGCCCCATCCACAGGGCCGCGTTCTTTTTTTGTCCCGAGGTCATCCCTGTTAGGTCAAATCAATCCCTAAAGTCATTCCACTTCCAACTTCGTTTCAAATTCAATCTCAACTCTTGACGCAGACCCTCGCCTCTGACAAACTTCCCGCTGGCTTTCGCAACACGGAGCATTCAAATACCTGCTCAACCAAATCCCGTTTCTTGTCCGCTCCGTTCGTCTCCCCTCATTGACGTCGGCAAACTAGCCTCCGGTCTGTGATCTTGGATTGCTGCTTCTGATCCGCCCCGGTATCCCACTTTCATTTCGTGGCAACGCACGGTGGCAGCGCTCTTTTTGCAACATCAGAAAAATATTTCCGAATTAGTCTTTCCGATTTCGGAAGGAGAAAAACATCATGGCCTTCTCTAAGAATCTGCCCCGGATTATTTTGTTTCTCGCTTTGTCCTCCCTCGTCTTCGCGCAATCTCCGCAAGGACGCATTTCGGGCCGCGTTACCGATGCGACTGGAGCCGTCGTCTCCGGCGCCAAGGTCACCATCCTCAACACTGCAACCGGCATCACCCGCGTCGTCACGACTTCGGCCGGAGACTATTCCGCGCCCAATCTGGACCCCGGCAATTACACCGTCACTGTCGAAGCCACCGGCTTCAAGAAGACGATGAGCGCTCCACTCGTCCTGGAAGTTTCCCGCGACGTCCGCGCGGATCTCCAGCTTCAGCCCGGTGCCGTGACCGAAACCATGACCGTCACAGCTGAAGGCACACTCGCCGATACCACCGACACCACGCTCAATGGCGTCCTGTCCAACAAGGCGATCATCGACTTGCCCGTCCAGGGGCGTGACTTCCAGGCTCTCCTTGAACTCCACCCCGGCGTGCAGAGAACTCCCGGCGGTGGTTTTCATTCCGTAACTTCGAACGGCAATCGCACCGACGACAACAATTACTTCATCGACGGCGCCGACGACAACGATATCTACTACGGGGACACGGTCGTAAACGGCGCTGGCATTGAGGGCACACCCGCCAGTTTCCTGCCGCTCGATTCCATCCTCGAATTCAATACTCAGGAGAGCCCTTCCGCGGACTACGGCGCGAAACCCGGTGTCGTCATGAACATCGGCCTCAAGTCCGGCACCAATGACATCCACGGCAGCGCCTACTATTTTCACCGCAACTCGGCCTTCGACGCCCGCAACTACTTCAATCCCACCGGGCCCATCTCCGCTGTTCTCATGCACCAGTTCGGCGCATCCTTCGGCGGGCCGATCAAGAAGAACAAATGGTTCTATTTCCTCAACTATGAAGGAATTCGCGACCGGATCGGAAATCCCGGAATCGTAGACAGCCCCGTCATGTCTTCTCTGGCCGAGCAACTCGGGGGCATCGCCGATGAAGATGGCGCTCCTCTCTCCGCTCTTTACAGCGTCCCCGACGCGATCGCCTACTACAGCGATCCTTTCAACGTCGCCTACTGCAACGAAAACATCGGCGGCACTTGCGCCGTGAGCCCGCTCAGCCAGTCGTTGTCCTCGCTCTTTTTGCCCAATCCCGGGTTCACGACCTGCCCACTCACCTTGGATTGCGATCCGGCCGCCATCAACTTCAATTTTAATAACAAGAATCGCGGAGACAACCTGGTCGCGAAGACCGACTACACACTGAACAACCACAACATCCTCACCGGCCGCTTTATCTACAGCAATACCAATCAGACGGAAGAAGATTTCATCGTGTTGCGTCCCGAATGGCTTTCCTCGGCGCAACCTACCACCCAGGTGTTTGGCCTGAGCCTGGCCTCCACCTTCGGTTCCGGATGGACCAACGAAGCGCGCTTCAGCTTCAACCGCTTCAGTGAAGCCATCAATCCCGCCGACCACAATGTGGATCCCCTCAAGTACGGACTCAATACCGGCGTCACGGATCCTCGCCGCTTTGGGTTCCCCCGCATCAGCCCCGGCGGCGAATTTAATTCCATGGGCGGTAATTCCAGCTGGCCGCTCTTTACCACGCCCAGCGCGACCAACATCATTTCCGACACCGCCACTTACAACCATGGACGCCACTCCATCCGTTTTGGCGGACAATACCGCTTCGGCAATGTCGACTACTTCCGTGCCGGCAACGGCCGTGGACGAATCGACTTCCGCCACCTCGACCGCTTCATCGACGGCAACGTACGCCGCTGGCGCTTCCTCTACGGCGATCCCACCCGCGAGCTCAGCCAGAAATCGTTAGGCTTCTTTGTACAGGACGACTTCCGCGTCCGCTCCAACGTTACCCTCAACCTCGGACTGCGCTACGACATCACCTATCCCATCAAGGACGCGCACAACCAGCTCGCCAACTATGTTCCTGAAGTGAACGGTCAACCCGGCGGCATCGTCCAGGTCGGCCAGGGCATCAGCTCTCCCTATCCCACCAACTACAACAACTTGTCGCCCCGCGTCGGCGTCGCCTGGGACGTGTTCGGCAAAGGCAAGACCGTGGTTCGCGCCGGATTCGGCATGATCTTCGAACAGCCCTCGATCCGCACTTTCGCCTTCAACGGCGGCGGTCTGAACCTCAATCCGAGCGGCATCCCCTATGCCGTCGACTACAGCGGCAACCTGGTGCAGCCCAAGGGAAACATCACTTCCTTCCTGCAAATATCAAGCGACTCCAGCCTCATTAACTGGTCGCCCGAGGGCCCGATCTTTCCCTCTGGTGCATCCGTCAATTTCTGCGACGTGGCCGACAACATTGCCAGCCAGTGCGATGTGTTTGGCGTAGATCAACATCTGAAAACGCCCTACGTCATGAACTGGAATTTGAACATCCAGCAGGAATTGACCAAGTCGACGCTGCTGCAGATCGCCTACGTCGCCAACCGCGGCGTCAAACTCTACAGCGTAACGGACATCAACCAAGTCAACCCTGCTCTCGACGACGGCTCCGAAGCCTTTGGCCGCCCTCTCACTACCAATTGTCCTGAGCCCGTCGGCCTGGGAAACGGAGGTCCTTGCTTCCCCTACATCGGCTTCCTCAGCTTCCTCAGCAATCACGCCAACTCGAGTTTCAATTCGCTGCAAATCACGCTGACCAAGCGTTACTCGCACGGACTGTACTTGCTCGCCGGATACACCTACGCCCACGCCATCGACACCGCGACTAGTAATTTGGCGGGCGTGCCTCCTAACAGCCTCAACTACAACTCCGAGCGCGGCAATGGCGACTACGATATGCGCCATCGCTTTACGTTGTCCGCTACCTACGATCTGCCTTCGATGAAGTCCAAATGGCAGATGCTGGAGGGCTGGCAGACCGCGACCGTCATCAACGTGCAAGGATCGTTGCCCTACACCCTCAGCGATTTCGGCGACGATATCAGCGGCACCGGGGAATTCAACGATCGCTGGAACATGTCCGGACCGCCGAAAAACATCCACTGGTCAGCAAAACAATCAATCCCTTACATTTCCGACTTCTCGACCGACGACAGCGGGAATGTAACCGGAAATCAGCAGTGTATCGATGCCGCGGGAGGGCCGACCACCGATGCCGCTCAGCAACTACTGAGCTTCGGCTGCTTCGTTTCCGGCAACACCGTGATTACACCACCTGTGTTCGGTGCACAGGGCAACATGCACCGCAACATCTTCCGCGGCCCGACCTTCACCAACGTCGATTTCTCGCTCTCGAAGATATGGAAGCTCAGCGAGCGCGTCAAAATGCAATTCCGCGGCGAAGTATTCAACATCTTCAACCACTCGAACTTCGACTACTTCACGTTAAACACCGATCTCTCCAGCCCCTTCGACGTGGGTTTGGCGAGGTTCACCCCGGATGTGGGCAATTCCAATCCGGTAATCGGCTCCGGCGGCTCAAGGCACATCCAACTCGGCTTCAAGGTCATCTGGTAGCCGGTTTCGGAGTCTCGGGAAGAGGTTTGCTAAAATCGTAGTAGTCGATGGCAGCCTCTTCCCAACTCGTTCAGATCGAACTCGGGCCACCGGTCCGCAAGCCCAAGCCAGACTGGCTGCGCGCGAAAGCGCCGGTCGGGGATAACTTTCACAATTTAAAGAAGCTGGCGCGCGGCCTTGGACTTCACACCGTCTGCGAGTCGGCCCAATGCCCGAACATCGGCGAATGTTGGAATCACAAAACCGCGACTTTCATGTTGCTCGGCGACATCTGCACCCGCCGCTGCGGATTCTGCGCCGTGCCCAAGGGGCGTCCCGAGCCGATCGATTGGGATGAGCCGCGACGGGTCGCGGAAGCCGTGGTCACTCTCGGCCTGAAGCACGCCGTCATCACCAGCGTGAATCGCGATGACGACAATGTTGGCGGCGCGAAAATCTTTGCTGAGACCATCCGCGAGATTCGTGAACTTGTTCCCGACTGCCGCGTCGAAGTCCTGATCCCCGATTTCCAGGGACTCGAAGAGCCGCTCCGTATTGTCCTCGAAGCCAAGCCCAACGTGCTCAACCACAATACCGAGTCCGTCCCTCGCCTCTATCGCGTCGTCCGCTCTGGAGCGCGCTACCAGCGCACTCTCGACCTGCTTGCCAACGCGAAGAAGTGGGATCCCGACATGGTCACCAAGAGCGGCGTCATGGTCGGCCTCGGAGAAACTACCGAAGAATTAATCGACGTCTTCCGTGACCTCGGCGCCCGTGGCGTCGATATTCTTACCGTCGGACAATATCTGCGGCCTTCAAAAGATCATCTTCCCATGGCGCGCTTCTACGCCCCCGACGAATTTGTTTTCCTCAAAGAGCAAGCTCTGAAGTTTGGCTTCAAGCACGTCGAATCCGGACCCATGGTGCGGTCCAGTTATCACGCGCACGAGCAGGCGGATGTCGCTGCCCGCTAGAACTTCGTCGCTCGTCAATCGTCGTTCGTCGTTCGCCTTTTTTTTCTGGCTGCCGTTATCGGTCCATTTGCGATTTGCAGTTCTGTCGTGCCTTTCCTTTGCGCGCTCCGTCGCAACCTCTCAAGCACCATCGCCTTTGGGTGGCGCAGCGCTTCAGCGCTGCGATCAGACGCCCTTCAATTTGCCGGCTTTAGCCGCCGAGGTTCGGCCGCGCTCACCGAGAATTGAATGGGGCTTCAGCCCCGGTGCGTGGAGCGCATGACCACCATCCTCCTCGTCCTCCTCGGCCTTTTCGCCGGACTCGTCGGCGCCCTCTCCGGCACCGGCGGCGGACTCATCCTCGCTCCCATGCTCGCTCTTTACTTCGGACTCCCCATCCACCAGGCTATCGGCACCAGCCTGGTCGCGGTCATCACCACCTCGGCTGCCAGCTCTTCAGTTCACTTGCAACGGCACACCGCCGACATCCGCCTTGGCATGACCCTCGAACTCGCTACCGCCTTCGGCGCAGCCGTCACCGCATATCTTGTCGGCTACATCAACCGCACAGCGCTGGAAATTTTGTTCGCCGCATTCCTCTTGTATGGCGCCTTCACTATCCTGCGCAAAGGCGGCAAGACCGAAGATGCGCAGGACGAACTTGTTCCCGCCAATGGCGACGCCTTGTTCCCACCCTATGAGCCAAAACGCCTTCCCCTCGGCATGGGAGCGTCGCTCGTCGCAGGCGGCCTCTCCGGACTCCTCGGCATCGGCGGCGGCCCGATCAAAGTTCCGGTGATGTATCTCTTCATGGGCGTGCCGTTGATCGTCGCGACCGCTACCTCAAATTTGATGATGGGAGTCACCGCCGCCGCGAGCGCCTTCGTCTATTACCGCCGCGGAGACATCCTTCCCGCGGTCGCCGCCCCGCTGGTCGTTGGAGTTTTCGTAGGATCGCTCACGGGAGCGCGCCTCTCGCCGCGCATTCATCACAAGTGGGTCGCGCGCCTTCTTGTCACCATCATGCTTTATCTGTCGGTTCACATGCTCGTGCACATCGTGGGGAAATTCCTGTGAACGAAAGACGCGAACCCGGATTCGATCGCGCGCTGGCCTACGTGCTCAGCATCGGCGCATACGCAGGATTTTTCGTGATGGCCGCTGGAGCAGTCGCGTACATCCTGGTCGGCGGAGTCGTTGCCGCTCGCCTCGAATTGACGGGAGTGCTGATTTTGCTGGCGACACCTGTAGTCCGCGTTTTCGTCGCCATGGTCCTGTTCTTCCGCGAACGAGATTCCCGGTACGGATGGATCTCTGCCGGAGTCCTCCTCATTCTCTTGCTGGGATCCGTCTTCGGAATCGGCGAACGCTAATCACCTGATCAATCCGTAGACACGCGGCTTGCCGCGTCTCATAGAAACTCATCCCAACTGAAATTAGCCCTTGCGGAAGATTCTC
This sequence comes from Acidobacteriota bacterium, assembly GCA_016196065.1. Classification (NCBI taxonomy): domain Bacteria; kingdom Pseudomonadati; phylum Acidobacteriota; species Acidobacteriota bacterium. The sequence goes on from JACPYL010000012.1 coordinate 17,046, forward strand.
GTTACGATTCGCCGCGCACGCGCTTCAGGAACGCTTTGCCCCTGCGTTCGAACACCGCCGTCTGCTCCGCTAACACACGATCGCGTAAACTCGCTGGCTCGATCACTTCCACATTCGCGCCCAACCCGAGCACCACAAACCGCGCTTCGTCTTCATGATTGAATCGCACAACCAGCGTGATCCAGCCTTCGGCATCGGGAGTCTCGTTCGGCTGTATCTCCGCCGCCAGTTGCCACATCTTGATCCACTCCGCCGACCGTGGCTCCAGTCGCAGCGTTGCCATGTGTGTCCGCCACCCTTCCTGAAATTGCTTGGTCGACGATTCCCAATACTCTGCCAGATCAAAACCTGTCGGCCGCTCACAGGCTTGCTCGAGCACTCGTACCTCCTGAATTCTCGAAACTCGAAATGTCCGTAATCCTTTCGGAGTATTTGCCACCAGGTACCACGAACTTCCTTTCGCAACCAGCCCGAGCGGATCGACGATACGTTCCGCTGCTTCTCTCCCGCTGGGCTTGTACCGCATCGATAGCTTGCGATCCCGCGCCACTGCGTCCTGCACGATGGGCAACATCACAGGACTCTCCGTGCTTCCGCGCCATGCCGTCGTATCCACATGCAGGCGTTGACGGATCGACGCCGCCTGTTCCCGCAACGAGTCCGGAAGAGCGGCCATGAGTTTTCCGAGCGCACGCTCTGCAGCGGCCGCGAGCTTGCGGTCTCCGATCACGCGCGGTTGCGCCATCAGCAGCGCGCGCAACTCCGCTTCATCAAGTCCTGGAACCTGCGTGCGCCAACCATCGTCAAGTTTCCATCCGCCTTGCGCTCCGCGCAATGCGAACACCGGAACTTTGGCCGCACTCAGCGATTCCATGTCTCGATGCACGGTTCGTTCCGACACTTCGAGCCGTTCTGCGATTTCGCGACCGGTCAACTGGCCGTACGCTTGCAGCATCAGAAGTTCGGACAACAACCGGTCCGCTTTCATCGGGAAGGCGCTCCAAAAACTATTTTCAGGGTCACATTTCAATTATGACATTCCTTGTCATATATGACGCCTTACCCTTGCAATCGCACCTTGAGGCAACCAGCCTCGTGGGAAGGATCCAATGAAAATGACGGAACTGTTCTTAGGCGAACTCGACCGGGAGGCAGCCGTGACCCGTCGAGCACTCGAACGTGTACCCGAAGGCCGCTACGACTGGAAGCCCCATCCGAAGTCGATGGCTCTGGGAAATCTTGCGCAGCTTTGCGCATCGATGCCGTCGTGGATCCCGATGATCGTGAATCAGGACGAACTCGACATCGCGCCCGCGGATGGCAAGAAATACGAGCAGGCGAAGTTGAGTACCCGCAAGGAACTAGTTGAGGCGCATGACAAGAATGTCGCGGCTGCGCGCGAGGCGCTTTCGAAAACTGCTGACGATCATCTGATGAAGAAATGGAAGATGCTGGTGGGTGGACGGGTGGTCGATGAAAATCCGCGACACATCGTCCTGCGCGACAGTGTGTTCAATCATCTCGCGCATCATCGCGGGCAACTTACTGTCTATCTCCGACTCAACGATGCGTCGGTGCCGGAGATATACGGGCCGTCAGCAGATGAAGGAAAGTTCTAAACTTCGCTTCGAGCTCCGAGCTCCGAGCTTGAATCAACAGCCTTTCGCTCGTAGCCCGTAGCTCGTAGCTTCTCTGCGAACTCCGAGGCGCTGACAGCAGAAAACCTACCAGACTCGGCAGGCGTTCTGATTCACCATCGGCGCATCGGCTTTGCACTGATACGCTTCGCGGAATTCGGGCATGTTCGATACTGTACCGTTCACGCGATTCTTACCGGGTGAGTGCGGATCAATTGCCACCAGCATGCGCGCGATGGCTTCTGTCCGGTTCTGGCACCAGACGTTGGCCCATCCGAGGAAGAAGCGCTGCTTCGCAGTGAGGCCATCCACTGCGGGCGGCTCCTTGCCGGCGAACGAGTTCAGCATCGCCATGTAGGCGATGCGCATGCCGCCGTTGTCGGCGGTGTTCTCGCCAAGCGTCAGCTTGCCGTTCAACTTCTGATCGTCCACGGCCACGAAGCTGCCGTATTGATCTTTCACGCAATTGGTCCGCTCTTCGAATTTCTTCTTGTCGTCGGCGGTCCACCAGTCGCGCAGGTTTCCGGCGGCATCGAACTGGCTGCCCTGATCGTCGAAGCCGTGCGTGAGTTCATGACCAATCACTGCGCCAATGCCGCCAAAGTTCATGGCGTCGTCGGCTTTGTTGTCATAGAACGGCGGTTGCAAGATTCCGGCCGGGAACGTGATGTTGTTCTCGAGCGGATTGTAACTGGCGTTCACGGTCATCGGCGGATACGGCCAATCCCGCTTGTCGAGGGCAGTCTCGATCTTGTTGAGGCGGCGTTGCAGGTCATGCGCGTTGGCGCGTTGTGAATTGCCCAGCGCGTCGCCCCGCTTGATCTCCAACTTCGAATAGTCGCGCCACTTGTCGGTGTAGCCGATGCGGTTGGTGATCGCGGCCAGTTTGACCAGCGCCTGCTTCTTGGTGTCTTCGCCCATCCAGGGAAGCGACTTGATGTCATCCGACAGAGATTTCTCGAGGGCGTCGACCATGGACAGCGTGCGCGCTTTGCCTTCGGCTCCGAAAGTTTGTTGCACGTAGACTTCGCCGATTGCGTCGCCCAGATCGCCATTGGCATAACCGACGCAGCGTTTCCAGCGCGGGCGCAATTCTTTCGTGCCCTGCAGAGTCTTGCTGAAGTAATCGTAATTCTCGTTCACGAACGCACTCGACAGAACCGCCGCATTGGCGTGGACGACGTGCCAGCGCATGTAGGTCTTCCAGTCGTCGAGGGAATGAGCTTCGATGACGGTTTGCATCTGTTTGATGAAGTCAGTTTCGTCTACGTTGAGCGCATCGAATTTTGGCGCACCAACGCCGGCGAAGTAGACGTCCCAGTGAAACGCCGGGCTGAGGGCGGCAAGTTCCTGCTTGCTGATCTTGTGGTAGACCTTCTGCGGATCGCGGCGGCTGGTCTGGTCGAGAGCACCTTTGGCCAGGCCAGTTTCGATGTCCATCACAACCTTGGCCTCTGCCGCAGCTTTGTCAGGAGCATCTCCGAGCAGGATGAACATTTTCGCGACGTGCTCGACATACTTCTTGCGGAGGTCGGCGGACTTGGTGTCATCCTTGAAGTAATAGTCGCGGTCGGGCAGGCCGAGTCCGCCCTGATCCAAATCGGCGATGATCTGGCTGGCGTTCTTGAAGTCGGAACCGGAACCGAAGGAGAACAGCACATTCGCGCCTTCGCGATGCAATTGCAGGACCTGCTTCGCGAGGTCGTCCTTCGATTTCAGCGCGGCGATGTCTTTCAGATCACGCTGGAGCGGCGTCGCTCCGGCTTTTTCGATGGCACTCTCGTCCATGCAGCTACCGTAGTAGTCGCCAATTTTCTGTTCGGTCGGGGTTCGCCCCGCGGACTTGGCAGCAGCCTTCTCCAGGATGTCGCGGACGATGTACTCGCCGCGTTCCTGCAACTCATTGAACCGGCCCCAGGTGGCGCGATCCGCGGGCACCGGGTTTTGCGCCTGCCACTTGCTGCAGGCATAGGCATAAAAATCGGTGCAGGGATCGATGGTCTTATCGAGCATGTCGGCCGAGAAACGGACTTCAGCCTTGTTGGGAGCTGCAGCGCCACCTTGCGCCCAGACCGCAGGCACAAGAAGGAGACAAACAACTAAGAGTCTTGAAATTGAATTCATGGATTTCCTCAAATCGAGATGTCGACAGCAGGAGTGCACGATTAGATACGACGACGGTGCGGGAACAGTTCCCGGACAAACCATTGTAGAGGCTGGAGGGCGGATTCTGCATGCCGGCTTCTTGCTGAATTGCCTCAACCAGATGCCAGCGTCTATCAGCAGGCCAGGAACAGCAGGTCCCTCGCTTCGCTCAGGATGACAATTCGCTGAGGGGCGAGCTGTTTACCTCCGCAATCTGACCTCTTACCTCTGACCTGGTCAGAACACCTTGACGTGGAACGTCAGGTACTTCTTCGGATTCTCGCGAATTGCTTTTACCAGTTCCCGTGTTTCCACCAGCATCTGATTGCTGTTGTTATACAGGGCTGGATCCTTGAACAACATTCCTACCGACCCTTCGCCCTTCTGCAGGCGATCGGAGAGTTCAGCAAGATTGTTCATGGTGAGCTGCAGCTTGTCGGCGAATTCCTTGTCATGAGCGAATTTGCCCAAGGCGCCCTTGCCGGCGTTGATGTCGTCGGTCAGCTGCTTGACGTTGGCGATGGTCTTGTTCGCGTTGTTGTAAAGTTCTTCGTCTTTCAGCAGTTTGCCGGCTGTGCCCTTGCCTTGCTGCAGTTCATCGACGAGCAGATTCACCTTGTCGATGGCGGCGATGGCTTTCTTGTACGCTTCATCGCTCGTCAGCAGCGGACCAATGGATCCTTTCCCGCTCTGGATATCGGTCATCAATCCTTTGAACTCGCCCACCGTCTGGTTCAAGCGGTCGTAAAGTCCTGGATCATAAATCAGTTTACCGATGGATCCCTGCCCGCTCTCAACAAAGGCCACGATTCTGTCCAGGCGTTTGAGGAGCGCGTCCATGTTCTGCAACGTGCTCTGGCTGGCGCGAACGACGTCCTGAATATCCGGGTGATCGCGGGTAGCGAGAGTGTCGCCGTCGACGGCCTGCGGCCCCTTGGCAGTGTTGCTGCTGATATCGATGTAGGTCTCGCCCAACACTCCGGCGGTGGCCAGCGAGGTTACGGAATCTTTGTGCAGGTTGAACGCATACTTGGTGTTGACCTTCATCACCACTTCCACGGGTGCCAGGGCGTGGCCGGGCACCAGCCGGATGCTCTGCACATTGCCGATGTCGACGCCTTCCAGACGCACGGGCGCGCCAACGCGCAGTCCGCCTGAGTTGTCGAAATAAGAAGTAAGGGAGATCTTTTGGGTGAACACTCCGCCCGTGCCGCTCATGAGAAAAATGAGCACGCTGAGGATAATGACGGCGAACAGGACGGTGAGTCCTACCCGGAGTTGCGACCACTTGAGCTGTTTTTGGCTAGGCACGGTAGTTAGCGAAACAACAGGCTGACATCATAACAAAAGCCGCGCATATTGCATGGTCTTAAGAGCGTTCATGCCGCAGACGGGCGGAGCGTTCTCGCCAGCCCCATTGCCAGGAGGTAAGCGACCGCGCCACAGGCAAGGGTGGTGTTCAGTCCCCAATAGATCGCGATCACCATGGCCAGCACCGATCCGAGCACGCTGGAAGCCGCGTTCATCGCCCAGGCCCACTCCACCGCGTTCCCGGTTGTTTCGCCTTGTACGAGGGATTCTGCCCCGGCCAGCGCTCGCAGTCCGGTTGGGAATGGCATTCCCATCGCCAATCCTAGCGGGATCAGCAGCAGGGCGCTGATCAGCAGTTTCACGACAAAAGGCAGGCCGACCAGAGCATTCAACAACCCCGGTAGCACGACGACGTGAATACAAATCGCCGCCACCAGCAGCAAGAGAGGGATCCAAACCCTGGCCGGCTCGGTCAGCCAGCGCCTTGAGACCAGGCTTCCGCCACCGCTCGACAGCAAAAGCAGAAAGATGACGACCGTCAACGCGTAGGTGGGATGCCCGAGAAAGAGGACGAAGCGCTGGATGAACGCGATTTCAACGAGGATGAATCCCAGCCCGACGGCGACGAAATAAAGGAGCTGAATCCAACTTCCACCGGATTTTGCATGGCCACTGCCGAAGATCATGGGAAGAATGAGGAAGACGAGAACCGCCGCCAGCGAGATCAGGAACACCATGCCCAGCACGGCGACACCGAGGTTCACTTTCCAGTCGATTCCTTCGCGGAGGCCTTCGTCCCCAAAAGCCTGCTTGAGCTTGAGCGTGAAAAAGAAGAAGGGCGCGTTGTCGCTCACGGGAGCCACGTTGTACGCATAGTCTTTGGCAAACGCCCACGGATCGTTCTTTGCGATGAGTGCGGAAAACGGATTGGCTCCCGGAGCGGATGGCAGGTAGAGCGGCTCGAGGTCGCCATATTTTTCAAGGTGCCCCACGACGGCTGCTTCCTCTTCCGCGGTGAAACCGGACTTCTTTGCCAACACCACGACGGGGATACCGTCCTCGTCGAGTTCACCCTCCGACACTACGATGAAATTTCGCGCGGGATTCGCAACGCCGAGTTGATGGAGAGCTTCCATCGCAACCGAAACCACCCGCAGAGCTTCGCGCGGCTGATGAAATTCCCAGCGCGTGATGGCGATCATGCCATCCGGTTTCAGGTGCTGAAAGTATTCGCGGAATGCGTCCGCCGTATACAGGCTGTTCTCGCTGAGCGCGAACGCGCCAGCCGCAGTCGAAGCCCAGGTATCGACGAGGGTCATCTGGACGACGTCATACTGGTCTTTCGAATTGCGCACGAACGAACGGCCGTCGGTAACGTGAATGTGGACATCCGGACGCTGGTAGAGATGGTAAGAATATTCGGCATAGCGATCGCCCATCACGGTATTGGCGATGATGGGATTGATTTCGATGCCGGTTACGTTCGGACTGCCGTTAGCCACGGCGCGCAGGACGTCGACGCCGCCGCCTGGTCCGATAATCGCAAATTCGCCATGCGGCCGAAGAACGTTTGCCAATGCCGGCGGCGCGGACATCAGGTTCTTCTGCCATTCGCTGCCGGGCCAGTGATTCAGGTCGGCATTCATGATGTAGGTGGACGCGTCGGCGTCGATCACAACTGCCTTGGCGCCGCCCTGGTTATCGACTTCCACGCGGGAAATTGCGTTCCACTGCGCGAACTCCACCCACGAGCGATCGCGAAACATACCCTTCGCATAGATCACGTCGATCCATCGTCCGGCGTGATTGAAAAGAATCAGCAGCAAGAGGAGAGCAGGGACAATCGACTGCAGGTTGAAGCCGTAGAAAAACGGAAACGGCCCGTGCTTGGTGTGCTTCCGTTTCCAGACGATCGCCGCCACTCCCGAAGTCAACCCGGCGAACAGCACGGCGTTTGGGCCACCCATCCAATTGAGAATCGGGACCACCGCCAGGCAAGCTACCGCTCCTCCGAGTAAGTCCGCTCCGTAGAGGCGCGTCACGTGGCGGGTTTCGCGGGCGAAGACGACCGAGAAAATCAGCCCCGTAAAAAAGAAGGGCACGGTCGAGGACAAATAGATTGCGGTGAGGCGCAGCAAGTTCCATTGCGAAAGCTCAAGCGAGACGGGCACGTGCAGGACAATTTCCAGTGTCAAGAAAATGCTGACCGCATTGATCGTGCATAGAACGGCTGCCAGCCGCCGCGTTTCAAAGCGCGTGAGCCAGCGTCTGCGCAGGTAGGCAAACACTCCGCCGGCGCCGAGGCCGAGCAGAGCCACCGAAATCGCCAGGAATGCGAAGTGATAAAACAGCACGACCGAAAACAGACGGGTCAGCGCGAGTTCGAGCAACAACGCTGAGAAACTGGTCAGCGCGATGGCGACAAGCAGTGCGGAACTCGTGCGTTCAGGAGGAGGGGGAATTAAATTTGTGGCCATTGATCGTCGGAGGGAGGATAGCAGATCAGTTCTCAGTTCTTAGCCGTCAGTTCAGCTATTTGGGGCGAGCCCGCCTCAGCTCTCGAGAATCACGTGCGCCAGTGCCTGTTCGGAAGTATGTGTAATCGAGAGTGCAATGTTGTGCGTCCCGAGTTTCTCCGCAAACATTGCGGCCTGACCGTGAAACTGAATGGTCGGCCTTTGTCCGCGCGGCCGCACGACTTCAACATCGCGCCAGCGGACGCCATGATTCCATCCCGTGCCCAGCGCTTTCATGCCGGCTTCTTTTGCGGCGAAGCGGGCAGCATAGCTTTCGTAGCGGGTGACGTTCTTGCGCTCGCAGTAAGCGATCTCGCCCTCGGTGAAGATGCGGTGGAGAAACCGGTCTCCAAAGCGCTCGATGGATTCTCGAATGCGGTCTACTTCTGCGATGTCTACGCCGGTACCGACAATCATGGGAACCATTTTCAATTGCCGCTCCACGAGTTGGCAATTTCGATTTCTGCGACAGCTCAGAAAAGCCCGGTCGCCAGGATCGACCCGGTGCCCGTTGAGCGCCTAGTCGCGTTCCCACCGGTTGCCGACTTCCATGCGCATCCCGGCGCTCGAACCCGTCGCCCCTTCGGCTTCGCGCTTCTTCTGCCAATCGGATTCCGCCAGCACCGGAATTGCTTCGAGCTTGTTTTTCTTCAATGCCGGATTGAGCGTCGCCAATTCCTTCTGCGTGCCCTTCTGGAAGTCGGTGACGATGTCCTCCAGTTCGTGCCCCAGCGTCTCCGTGCGAGCGGCCTGGTAATCGGTGGGACGTCCCTCATAGCCGTTGATGCTGCCGTAGAGCTGTCCCAGTAACTCGCGGATGCGCTCTTCACCGGTAATCGCGCCACCTTCTTTGGTGGCAACGATCTTCGACCGCCATTCGTCACACTTCGCGCCCAGCGCAGTGAGCTGTGCCCGCAGCGGACTCTTCTCCGGCAACTTCGCCGCGCGTTCATTGGCAGCACGATGTACGCCTTCGATCGCGTCCACCGTGTAGGTCATGTGCTCGATCAGCTTGTAGACCTTCATCGTGAGATCGAATTGCGCCTTGCGGTCTTCGATCGAATACTTCGCGCGCGGATCGAGCACAACGTTAATTTTTTGGGTGTAGACGTTGTCGCCCTTCGTCATCTTCACGGTATAGGTACCCGGCAATACTCGCGGTCCCTGCGCAGCTTCGAAGAGCGCATTCGCCGCCGGTGGAACGACTGGTCCCTTGGTCCGCATCGACCAGCTTGCCCGGTTCAACCCGCGATGCTTGCTGCCCGTGATGTTGTCGACGACTTTCCCGCTCTCGTCGAGGATCTCGATTTTCAGGTCGCCGAAAATGTGGCGTCCGCGCTGGTAATAAGTAATCTGCGCTTCATTGGGACGGCTGCGGCCACTAAACATTTCGTCGCCTTCTGGCCATCCGGCATTCGCCTGGAAGTACTGGATTGCGTCCTTGCCCGGCATGAGTGCCGCTTCTTTCGACATCAAGTCTGGAGTCAATGCACGCAGCGGAGAAATATCGTCGATGATCCAGATGCCGCGTCCATGGGTAGCCAGTACCAGGTCGCTTTCGCGAGCGTGGACGACCATGTCATGAACCGGCACGGAGGCCGGGAAGTCGCTGCCTTTGTATTGCGCCCAGCGCTGGCCGCCGTCAACGGAAATCCACAGCCCAAACTCCGTTCCCAGGAATAGCAGGTTGGGATTGACCGTGTCTTCCTTGATCACGTGCGCATAGCCTTTGACTCCGCTCGCCTGTACTCCCAACGCGGTCCAGGTCTTGCCGTAGTCCGCCGTCTTGTAGGCGTACGGTTTCAGGTCGCCGAATGTGTGGCGATCGAAAGTCGCGTAGGCGGTCCCTTCCTCGAAGCGGCTGGCTTCTACGGTCGATACCCAGGAATTCTTCGGCAGATCCGTGATGTTGCCGACAACGTTCGTCCAATTCTTGGCGCCATCGCGCGTGATCTGGACGTTCCCGTCATCGGTGCCAACCCAGATGATCTGTCCACTTTTCGGCGATTCGGAAATCGAAAAAATCGTGGTGTGCATTTCCGCTGCCGAGTTGTCGATCGTGATGCCGCCCGATTCTTCCTGTTTCTGCTTTTCCGGATCGTTGGTGGTCAGGTCCGGAGAGATGCGGTCCCATGTTTGTCCATGATCGCGAGAGCGGAACAAAAATTGCCCTCCGAGGTAAATCGTGCCCTTTTCGTTCGGACTCACATGGATCGGAGAATTCCAGTTAAAGCGCAATTTCTTCTCGCCATAATTCGGCAACGGCTTGATGTTGCGGCCGTCATGCGTGTAGCGATTGACGCGTCCTATTTCCGCTCCTTGCGCCTCGGCATAGATGTAGTCGGGATCGGCGGGATCTTCGAACATCCAGAAGCCGTCGCCGCCAAACATGTTTTCCCAGCGCGAATAGGACACGCCGCCCGGATACGACGAGTCCCCCACCCACGAACTGTTGTCCTGCAACCCGCCATACACGTGGTAAGGATCGGAGTTGTCCGTGCTCACGTGGTAGAACTGCGAGACCGGCAGGTTCATCTGGTGCTTCCACAGGTTGCCGCCGTCTTCGCTGCGCCACAGTCCGCCGTCATCGCCGGCGATCACCACACTGGGGTTGTTGGGATTGATCCACACATCGTGGAAGTCGCCATGCGCTCCACCCGAAACGCGGCTGAAACTCTTGCCGCCGTCGTTGCTGAGCAGCAGGATCAGGTCAGGTTTGAAGATGCGTTTTTCATCCTTCGGATCGACGATCAAGTTCCCGAAATAAAATGGACGCCAGATCATGTAGTTGCTGGCATCCAGCCTGTTCCAGGTCGCGCCGCCATCATCCGATCGATACAGCGCGCTCTTCTTCGATTCGATATTCGCGTACACCACCTGCGGCTTCGACGGTGCGACGGCGACTGCAATTCGTCCCCAGGGCTTGGCCGGCAGGCCTTTCGCGTTGCTGTCGGTGATTTCGGTCCAGTGATCACCGCCGTCAGTCGACTTGAAGAGTCCACTGCCCGGGCCGCCGGAACGGAACGTCCAGCCCTGGCGACGGACGTCCCAGGTCGATGCATAAATCGTTTGCGGTTCGTTGACGCTGCGGCTCATCAAGCCGCAACCGGTGGACGCATTCACTCCCGCCAATACTTTCTTCCAGGACTTCCCGCCGTCGGTCGTCTTGAAAACTCCGCGTTCGTCATTGTCGTTCCATAGATGTCCGACCGCGCACACCAATACCGTGTTGCCGTCCTTGGGATCGACCAGGATCTTCGCGATGTGCTCGGTGTCCTTCAGCCCAACGTTGGTCCAGTTCTCGCCGCCGTCGGTGGATTTGTAAACGCCGTCGCCGACCGAGACGCTATTACGGGTCCACGGTTCGCCAGTTCCCACCCAGACCGTCTTCGCGTTCGACGGATCAATCGCCACTGCGCCGATCGACTGCACGGTCTCGCGGTCGAAGACCGGCTTGTAGGTCGTGCCGCCGTTCACCGACTTCCAGACTCCGCCGCTGGCTGCGCCCACGAACACCGTGATTCGGCCGTCGGCTTCCACGGCATCAATCGCGGCAATGCGGCCGCTCATGACCGCCGAGCCGATGTTGCGGGCAGGCAGGCCTGACACCGTCGCGGCGTCGAATTTGTAGCTGGGCTGGGCAACCGATACTCCTGCCAGGAGCGTCGCGCACAGAGCAGCGTAGGCAACGGACCAGATCAGCTTTGACAAAGACTGTGACCGGCAAATGCGAGCATTCATGTTCAGGAGTCCTCTTCGATGGTGAGCTTGAGCCAATATGATTTCGGTTTTCAGCATGTCGAGCGCAGGCTACTTCTTGTCCGCGGCCGGCTTGGCCGCCTTCAGCGACGCCGGTACCGCAAAATCGGCGGGATCGATGGCAGTGTTTGCTTCGACCTTTTCAACCGTGAGCGTCTGCGCGCCGGGATTGCTCTTCGTTCCAATGCTGATGGAAAAGGGATACATCACGCCGTTGACCGGCTTATACGAGCCGAAGTCGACGACTCGCTCGCGCACCGATCCGCGGATGAACTGCTGCACTTCTTTGCGGATTTCCAGGAAGGTATCCGGATCGAGATAGTAGTAAAGGATGTCGGCATTCTTCAGCGTCACCTTCAGGCGCAGCGCGTCGTCGCCGTCCACCACGTCGTGGCCGAGATACTCGACCGTGTTGCCCTTTTCTTTGTAGTCGACCATCGGATTATCGAAATCCGAGTCCAACTGCATGTCGCGGAGGTCGTCCTCTCCCATCAGTTCGGGATCTTTGTGTCCCTGAAATGGTTGGATCTGCCAGGCTGTTGACCCGTCATAGGCCTGGACCGCGGTCATGCCCTGGATCGTAAAGGTCTCGCGCACCATGTTCGGGCGCATGTTTTCCTGCATGCCCTGTGCCCGGAAACCTCCACCCAGGTCAAGCTTGCCGGTCTGGCGAAGGCTCTTGATGGCTTTGATCTTGTCGATTCCGCCTTTGGCCTGAATATTCTTGCTGATCAGTTCGTCGGCGGTTTGAGTGTAGGCAACGACACTGAGGCACGAGACAGCGAGCAGCACAATCACTGCATGACGCATGAAGCGGACTCCTGGTTTGAGGGGCTTTGGAAGACCCGGGAACGAAGACAAACTACTGTACTCGCTAGTAGACGCCTCTGCCAACAAGAGGTGAGCACAAATTGTTAGGTGGGAGTCTGGTGTTGAGAAATTCTCGGCAGGCATGTTCCGGAGGGACGACCGAAAATAGCCCGCCAGTTCACTGGCGGGTAGTATGCGTATTGCGGATTTCGAGTGCCGGAGGCACGACTGAAAATTGTGCCATCATGGCCATCGCTGGGCAGTCGTCCCGCTGGGACTCTGATTCTGGTCGCAATCTCACCCGGCGTTGAAACGCCGGGCTATTGTCGACTGTCCTTCCGGGCAACTTTTGCGGCTTCTACTCCGGCAATCGGCTGTGCCGTGCTACTCCGCTGCGGACATCGTCCGGAGAGCGCACTTCAAGCTCACGCGGGGCGGCTTCGATTTGAGCGTTTCCGCCGCGAATGAAACCTCTGACTTCGCCGGTCTTCGCATCCCGCAACATCAACACAGGATACTTGTCAGCATCCCACACGATCTGCATGGCTCCGTTTGGCAAGTCCTGCATGTGAATGTCGCTCTGGAAGTCGGTTGCCGCTGCGATTGCCCTGCGAGCCAGCTCCTGGTTCCCTGACTTCACATGCGTGCTCTGGATCGCAAACAACACTTCTGGCTTGAGCGGAACCACGAACGAGAACATTTGCAGCGAGGCATCGTCTCCTCCATCTGCAACTTCCGGTGCGCTGAAGCTCACACTGGCAACGGGATGTCCCATTGAGTCCAGCGCTTCCCAAGTGTACGCACCGGGGGTCGCCAGACTGCTGTTGGCTGGAACACGGAATGCCGGTTCCAGGATGACCTGCCCGTTCAAGATGCGCCCCCAGACTAGGAGGCCATCTCCGGAAATCCCTTGCACATCGGGTTGAATGTCACCAATCGGGCTTCCGAGGCGAAAGTTGTATTCCGAAACGTAAACGTAGTCGCTGATCCACTGCGGTGAACAGTAGCCCATGATGTCGGTATAGGCGGCTGATCCTTTCAAGTTGTTGCTGGCCGCGAACACGTCCCAACCCGGAACGCCGATAATGGCTCCCGGATAAGGATAGTTCGGATCAGGACCTCCCGCGCCGCCGCAAGGGCTGTGCGGGCGATTGAAGTTGTGCCCCTCTTCGTGCGCGAACACGGAGGCGAAACTGCCATTTGCATCCCAGCCGATTGCCGCCGGAAATCCGATCCAGCCGAGGCCGGCGATGCCGCTGCTGTAACTGGCATGGAGTGCGCCGTAGTAATAGCGGTCCGTGACGTTATCGGCGGAACGCTTCGCGGTGACTTCGTTGAGGATGGTGCTCCATACATTGATGTCGTTGGTTACGGAACTCACGCTCGAAACCATCGTGCTCCCCACGATCACGTCGATCGCGTCGGGTACGGGATGGATGCGCTTGGCAAAGTCAACCCAATCGGCCTTGGTGCGCGGCGCATTCTGCACGTTGCCGGTGTTGGCGCCGTTCTGCACAGGGACCAGCGTAACCTTCCAGGGCTTCAGGTTTTGCACGGTCGGAGTCTGCGAGAACGTGTTGTTGGTGTCGTCCGCTTCCGGTACTGCATTCGTCGGATCGACCGTGGCCACAATTTGTGTCGAAGGCAGAATCCACGTCTTGTCCACGGCCGCGTTCCATGACGCTCCCGCATTTTCCGGATCGATGCTGAGCGGCACGGACGCTGCGCTCGCCGGGATGGTGAGCGTGTGCGTCGTCGGTCCAGTCGTGAAATCCACTTTCACGTCCGGAGTCGCCGTGTTGGCCTGATTCGCTTTCACGAACACGCGAACCCATGCGCTGCGATTCTGTAATAGCGGCACGACTGGATTCGGATATTCCTGCGTCGCCTGCGTGATGTAGAGCCCTTCAATACTGAGATCGAGGGTCGCGCTTCCGTTCGTGACCGTGAAGTTGCCGGGCGAAGTTGCCGTGCCGGCAGGTGTCGTGACTGTGACTTTGCCGGTCGTCGTGGCTGCGGCCACCGTCGCCGTGACCTGGGTTGCGCTATTCACCGTAAAGCTGGCCGCTGCCTTGGCGTTGAATGCCACGGCGGTGGCTCCGCTGAAATTGGTGCCCGTAATCACCACTGCTGTCCCAACCGGCCCGCTCCCCGGATTCAATGCGGTGATGGTGGGCGCCGCCAGAATCGTGAAATTGCCGCTCGAAACCGCGCTGCCCACGGGCGTAGTGACCGTGACCTTTCCCGTCGTGGTGCCGTTCGCTACGGTTGCCGTGATCTGCGTCGCGCTATTGACCGTAAAGCTGGCGGCTGCCGTGGTGTTAAATTTCACAGCCGAAGTTCCGGTAAAGTTCGTTCCCGTGATCACGACTGACGTTCCTGCAACGCCGCTGGTCGGAGCGAAACTCGAAATCGTAGGCGTGTTGGTGATCGTGAAGTTGGTACCCGAGAGCGCGCTGCCTCCTGGGGTGGTGACGGTGATCTTTCCCGTCGTTGTGCCGTTTGCAACCACAGCCGTAATCTGCGTCGCGCTATCCACCGTGAAGCTGGCGGCCGCGACCGAATTGAACTTCACCGAAGTGGCGCCCGTGAAGTTCGTTCCCGTAATCGTGACCGAGGCTCCGGCAATTCCGCTGGTCGGATTGAAGCTGGAAATCGTCGGCGGCGTTCCAACCGTAAAGTTCGTGCTCGAGGTGCCGGTGCCCCCCGAATTGGTGACCGAAATTTTGCCGGTCGTGGAGCCGGCGGCGACCGTGGCCGTAATCTGGCTCGCGCTGTCGACGGAGAAGTTCCCCGCCGCGGTACCGTTGAATTTGACCGAGGTCGCGCCCGTAAAATTCGATCCGCTCAAGACCACGATCGTTCCCGCATCGCCGGATGTGGGCGCAAAGGTGGAGATGCTTGGGGTGGTCGGCGGTGGCGGGGTGCCATTCGACGCCGCGCTTCCGCAAGCCACCATTGCCAGCAATAGCGTTGCAGAAAGCAGTGCCAATCCCACACGCCGGGCGGGCGTCAAAACTAAGGATGCAGCTAACTCATTGTTAATAAAGGAAGAGTGGTTGGAGCGCGCAGTAATTCCCGGCTGTGTGAGCATGGAACATTGTTGGTGGTTTGGAAGGGAAGCTCAATATTGCTTGAGTGCTAAGACTTTAGGTCCAAAATGCGGCTCATCCGCGAGAATTTGGACGTACCGGCGGCTATCGAGACTGGCATCTCGCCGCCTACTCTGGGGGCAGGTCCCGCAATGCCTGCAATAGTTCCTCGACGTTCGGCAACTGGTCAATGGGATAGACCCTGACGAATGCGATCTTCCCCGATTTATCTACCACGAACGCCGCCCGCTCGCTGATTCCCGGAACGGGGGTTCCTTCGCGAAGGATGCCGAATTTTTTTGTAACCTCGCCGTGCGGATAAAAGTCGGAGCAAAGCGGGATCTTCACGGAGCCGACTTCCCGCTCCCGCCACTCTTGATGACTCGGAATGGAATCGACGCTGATGTCCAGAACCTGGGCATTGAGAGCCGCGAATTCTTTGCTGCGCGCATCGAATTCCGGCACCTGCACTGCTCAAGTCGGTGTCCAGTCCAGCGGATGAAACGTGACCACCAGGTTCTGCTTGCCCAGATAATCACGGGAACGGACCGTGATCAGCTCTTCGCCCGCGACGGCAGGCAATTCAAAATCGGGCGCGATATCTCCGGGATTCAGCGGCATGGGGATGAACGGAATTGTACTTGACGGAACCCAGTGATTGCAGAGGAAGCCGCGCGCTGGCAGAGATGAGGTTCGTAGCCCGCGGCTCGTAGCTCTTCGCGCGGCAAGATTTCGTGCAATAGAAAGGCGGCCCGGGTAGGCCGCCTCCATTGAATTTTTGTTGGGTGGTTTGTTAGACGCCTTTTACGTTCTCCGCCTGCCAGCCTTTTGGACCCTTCACGACATCAAACTGAACGGCCTGACCTTCCTGAAGGCTGCGAAAACCGTTGCTTTGGATGGCGGAGAAGTGCACAAATACGTCTTCCCCGTTCTGGCGGCTGATGAAACCATAGCCTTTGGCATCGTTAAACCACTTTACTGTTCCGTTTTCCATACTCGTGTTCGTGTTCCTTTGTGTTGAAATATGCGCTGAGTGTTCGCAGGGAAGTGCAGGCAGGTCACGCTGTAAAGCGGGGTACTGCTTACAACCGCAAAAATCAAACGCAGTGAAATTGTATCCAATTTACGCAATAGAACGCTACCAATTTTGCCCTTACTAAGGTAAGTAACAGGATATCAACGGCTTCCGGTCCGTCCCCATTGCAACTTCTGGGGGCGTCAACCATCCAAGGAGTTATGGCATTGAAGACAAAAACCAGGGCAGGCCGCTTCGCAGCGACCGCAGTTTTGATGGCCGCGGCTGTATTTTCAGCCCGCGCAGGAATCATCGACGACGTGCGCGTTCAGGTCGGAGAGAACAGCTATTCCGCCGCCGAAAGCGAACTGCGCGACTACCGCGCTCATCACGGAGTCACTCCCGAGTACGTGGAAGCCTATTCCTGGGTAGCTCGTGGTGCCGCTTCTATGAAGCAATGGAGCCAGGCTGCGAACTACGCCCGCGAAACCCGCAGCCTCTCAGAGCAACTGCTTACCAAACAAAAATTGGACGCTGAGCCTCATCTACCCATCGCCCTCGGAGCCGCCTACGAAGTGCAGGCCCAGTCGCTGGCGGAAACCGGGAAGCGCAACGAAGCGACGGCGCTGCTCCGCGGTGCCCTGGCAAAATACGGAACCACGTCGATCGCCGCCCGGCTGCAGAAAAATCTGAACCTGATTTCCTTTGTCGGACAGCCCGCTCCAGCCCTGCAGGCAACACAATTTCTGGGCGCGAAGCCTCCCACCCTGGCGTCGCTGAAAGGATCGCCTGTCCTTTTGTTTTTCTGGGCACACTGGTGTGGAGACTGCAAGGCTGAAGTCCCAATCATCGCGCGCTTGAAGCAGGAATTCGCGTCCTCCGGGCTTACCGTGATTGGTCCCACGCAACTCTACGGATACGCCGCCCAGGGCAACGACGCCACGCCTGCACAGGAAAAGAGCTACATCGAGTCCGTTCGCCAACGTTACTACGCAAGCTTGCCCGATATGCCCGTTCCTCTTAGTAAGCAGAATT
This sequence comes from Acidobacteriota bacterium, assembly GCA_016196065.1. Classification (NCBI taxonomy): domain Bacteria; kingdom Pseudomonadati; phylum Acidobacteriota; species Acidobacteriota bacterium. The sequence goes on from JACPYL010000012.1 coordinate 34,366, forward strand.
TCAACACCTACGGAGCCAGCACCACGCCGACGCTCGTGATCCTGAATCGCGCGGGACAAGTGGCGATGTATCATCCGGGGGCAATGCCGTACGACGAACTGCGAGCGGCGATCGAGAAGGCGAGTCGCTGAGGAGAAATTGCAGCGGGCTATACGGAAGTCTATGGTCGTAGTAAGTAGCCAACTCGCAACCAGAAGCCAATTCGTACTCAGTGACGAAGTTGCATTCAGTGGCGAACTCGCACTCAGGGCCGAGTAGAAAGCCGAGCAAGTTCAGATCAAGCCGCGCAGCGGCGACACAGGAAAGCCCGGCATGGAAGTGCCGGGTAAGTGAATGGGCAAGACGTGAGTCCCGCCAGGGACGGCACCCTGGCCGCGACCGAAGGAGACAACCATGATCAGCAAAATGAAACTTGGCGTCACCGTCATCGCTATCTTCATATTGAGTGCATCCGCACTGGCCCAGAGCCGTAGCAGCCGGATTGGCGACGATTACGCCCGGGCCGCTCTGCGCGCCATCATTTACACAGCGCAAAGCGGGATCACCGTGCAGCGCATTTCCGCGTTCTTGAATGAAGCGGACGTAGAAGCCAGCACTCCCGCAGAGGAAGCTTCCCTCAAGGAACTCAACCGCATCCTTGGAGAGTGGATCAGGCACCCCAGCGTCGATCGCCAGAATTGCTTCCTGGCTCTCAAAGTGAACCTCAAGGCCCGTAACGGGGATACGCCCGAGGCCTGTAAGTAAGGCAAGTCGCTGCGGGGAGCAATGACCTGATTCCTGTCGACGTGCTCTTCTATTGCTTGGTCACCGGAGGCTTCGCGTCTGTCTTCGCCGGTGTTGCCGCTTCGCCCTCCTTTAGTTCCTCATTCACAACTCGGAGCTTCTGCTCTCTGGATTCTTCTTTGCCCTCGTTGATCTCAGTGATCGGGATGTAAGCCCATCCCTTCTGGAGGCGGAAATGAATTGAGTCGCCCACCTGGATCTTCTTCGTCCCACCACATTCCCCCGGCGTGCGCGAAAAAATGTGCGGAGTTTTGCCGCAATCCAAGTCGTAAGTCTTGGTCTCGGTCTGCACGGTATAGATCCGGGTGTACTTGATGCTTTTTACGGCCATGGTCGTACCGTTTGCCTGCGCGTAAGTCGTCACCGGAACTTGATTCACGGTGGTGGCAGTGATCTTCCCCTCTTCCGGGTAGGTCGGGTCTTTCTTGCCCGCGGAAGCTGTGCCCGCCAACATAGAGGCCGCCAGAATCAGTACAACTACCACACTGCGCGACCGACCGCCCCGCTCCGCGTTTTCAGACATTTTCGATCTCCTTGTGTCGCAGGCACTCCTTGGATCTGTATTACCCGGTGCTGATCAATTCGCTTTGGGTTGCGGTTTTGCTTCTTCCCGCAGGATCCGCAAGCGCTGCTCGCCCGAAGGCTCCACCGTGGTCGCGACCGGCAAATAGGCCCAGCTCTTTTCCATTCGGAAGTGGATCGAGTCTCCGATCTGCAACTTCTTGTCTCCGCCACACTCTCCCGGCGTACGAGAAAAGATCGGGTGCTTGCCACAGTCCAACTCGTAGATCTTGCTTTCCGTCGAAATCTTGTAGGTGCGGGTTCCTGTCACTTGATTGATCGCCGTACCGAATACCTTGCCCTCCTCGGGATAGGTCTTCGGGTCCTTTGCCATCGCTCCCGCCGGAAAAATCATCAACGTGAGCGCGGAAACGATCAAAGTCGCGAGTAAGTGACTGATAGGTGTTCGGGTAGGTCGCATGACATGGTCCTCCGCGTGAAATCAATGGAACAACTGGCGAGCGGGTCGGGCCTATGACGGCGAAGATCACCGCAGGCAGGATTTCCACTTCTATTATCACCCGCAAAGCAAGAAACACAGATTGGATATTTCGGTTCGAACTCGACTCGATGCTCCCGGACCAAGAAATTGATGACGATGTGTTGACACAGAGAAGAGACTAACGCAATGGCTGAGAACCACGACACAGACGTACTGGCACAAATTGTTTGAGAAGTTGAGCGACGTGATGGGGACGCTGCCTACGTCGCTCTTGAAGTTGCGAAGCAACTATTGATTCATCTGCAAACTGCCCATTTCATCTTTGATCGGCCTACCTTGCAGGACTGCCAAAGCTAGTACGAGGAGCAGTCTTAATCGCAATCGCGTTGGCCTTATCGAGAGCATCGGCGATACGGGTAAGCTCGGCAGCTATTTCAGCCAGGGTTTTTACGATGACCGCCTCTTGTCCAGGAGTCATTAAGTATTGTCCTCTTTTCTGGGGAAGGCGGGACTTGTACTAGAGCCTGTCGAGTGCCGACTTGATTACCGTTGTTCAAGGTATTGACGGTAAAGGGCAAAAAACGATTGAAGATGCACCCTAAAGAGTGCATCATATATATGGAATTGCCCGCTTAGCCGAACTGTCACCGTATGGTGTGCGTGCCCGAAAGGGATAGGCTAGCGGGTTTATTTTTTTCCACTATCTCGGCCAAATTTTCAGCATCATTTCCCGGTGTGAAATAACCCTCCGATATACCAAGTGGTCACCCTTGTTTTTCTTCAAGTATCGAGAGACCGATCCGCATACCATATCGGCTAGTTGCAGAAGATTGTTCGCCTTGGATTCGTTCGTTTTTATTTTGTGTACTAGTGGTTCCTCTCCTTTAGCATTAACGCGCTTCCCTAGATATTTCTTGAGCTCTCGCTGGAATTCCCGGTTCCCGCATCTGTCGAAAATCACAATTGCATTTTTCAGATAAGGCTTTAGATTCTCGAACAGCAAGTTAACTGCATATTTGTAAAAAGAATTCTTGTATTGGAATCCTTCGCCGTACAGTTTTGCCTTGTTGAACACGAATGACATGTAGAAATATTGAAATTTCCCTGTTTCCGTGAGAAAGCGCTCACGGACCTCGCGACAGCACGAGTTAAAGTGGAATTCGAAGTATGGATTATTTGAAAGCTCCCTCCTCAGTAGATCTATCCGCAAATCACAGGCAGTGGCTTCGTCCCTATCACTAAAAGTCACTGCCGTTACAACAAAATAAGGCGACGAATCCTGCTTTCCTTTCATGCCAGGGTCGCCGGACTCGTCGATAAAAACCAGCATTTGTGGGAGCCAAATCCGATCTGGGGAAGGCGAGGATTGTACCAGAGGGCTGGATCTTACCAAGTGGGTATCTGTGGCAATCTAACAGCCATAACCTGTAGAGGTATCTTGACCGGCACAACGGCGGAAGCACGTTAAGCATCCCGTAGGAACTTTCTAGACGCCAGACACTGCTCCGGCTGCTAGGACCGGCCCTTGAATCGCTCCCGCAGTTGGGACTTGAGAAGCTTCCCAGTAGACGTGTGCGGTAGCTCGGATACGAAGACGAACTCGTCCGGCAACTGCCACTTCGCGAACTTCTCTGCCAGGAAATTCCTCAGCTCGTCGGGAGTTACTTTCTCGCCTTCCTTGAGGACGACCAGCGCTAGCGGCCGCTCCACCCACTTCTCATGAGGTACCGCGACGACCGCGGCCTCCATCACTGCGGGATGGCCGACTATCGCGTTCTCCAGGTCGACCGAACTGATCCACTCTCCGCCGGACTTGATCAGGTCCTTAGTGCGGTCGGTGATCTTCATGTAGCCTTCGGGGTCGATCGTGACGACGTCTCCGGTTCGCAGCCAGCCGTCCTCGCACCAGCGATGGCCTTCCTCGGGAAGACTGTAGTAACTGGCGGCGATGAAGGGTCCGCGGATTTCGAGTTCGCCTTGAGTCTGGCCATCCCATGGAACTTCGCCGTGCTCTCCGGTGGCGCGAATCTCGGTAAATGGAGAAGGCAAGCCCTGGGACGCGCGCACTTGGTAAGTGCGGTCTTCCGGCCAGTCCGCCATGTGCGGTTTCAAGGTGCTCACCGTCGCAATCGGCGTGGTCTCGGTCATGCCCCACGGCTGGATGACGCGTACTCCGAATTTGTCGAAGCGCCGGAAAAGACTCTCTGGAGCAGCCGACCCAGCCACAATGATTCGTAGTCCCGGCTCAAGTTGCCAGCGCTGCGGTTGTCGTTCGAGTGCGTCAATCACGCCCAGCCAGATCGTCGGCACGCCTCCGGTCAGCGTCACGCGCTCAGACGAGAGCAAATCCAGTAAGCGCTCGGCCTGGAGGTTCGGTCCCGGAAGCACGAGTTTGCTGCCGTTCATCACCGCTGCGTGCGGCATTCCCCAGGCGTTGGCGTGGAACATCGACATGGCGGGCAGCAGGCAATCGTGTCGCGAAATGCAGAAGTTGTCAGGCAGAGAGATCGAGTAGGAGTGCAGCGCAATCGCACGGTGCGAATAGGCCACGCCTTTCGATTTTCCGGTTGTGCCCGAGGTGTAGCACATGCCGGCTGCATCGTTTTCGTCGATGTCAGGATAAACCGGATTGCCGCTGCTCTTTCCAAGAAACGTCTCGTAGTCCTCGTATCCGCGCGGCACGGCCCTTCCGCTGAACGGCACGACATAGACGCGCTCGATCTTCACCTTGTCCCGTATCTGTTCGTAAAGAGGGAGAAGCACATCGTCCACAATCAGCCATCGGTCTTCGGCATGATTGACGATGTGGGCCAGTTCATCAGGATGAAGGCGCAGATTCAGCGTGTGCAGCACGCCCCCCACGCTCGGCACTCCGAAATACGTTTCCAGGTGAGCAGAGTGATTCCACATCAGCGTCGCGACGCGATCGCCTTTCTCCAAGCCGAGAGCCTGTAAGCCCGCTGCCAGCGCCCGTGCGCGCTGGTACATCTCGCGATACGTGTAGCGATGGATGGAGTTATCGGGCCGGCTGGAAACAATTTCAACCGTGGGAAACAGTTTCCCGGCTCGCTCCAGTAATGAAGCGAGCGTGAGGGGAAACGGCATCATGGTTCCCTTCATACTTTTGTCCCCGATTCCGGAGCCTGCGCAAACTGTCGGGCATTTTACCCTGAGCTGGCAACGGGGCCACCACTACTTTGGCGGAATGGCGTATTCGGTGTGCAAATGCATTTGCCAGCGGCCGTCACGACGAAGCCAGACCGTGGAGATATTGGTTTCGCCTGACATCGTTCGGGTACCGCAAGTTGGTGCCTCGGTGGCGTGATACACCAGCGTCGCAATGTCAGGAGTCAGGAACGTGACGTGCGGATCGACAATCTTGACCGGCGCCAGCGTACATTGCGCATGGAATTTCTTGACGAAGTCGAGCACCTGATCCCGATTCCATATCTCACTCTCGACACTGATGAAGTCCGGGAGAAGCAACTTGGAAAGATCGGGGGTGTTGCCGTCGACATATGCGCGCCAGAAGGCGTTTTCCTGGGCGAGGATTGCTTCCGTCGAGTTGGTCGTTTGTGCAAGCAGTGGCATTGCTGCCAGGAGCAAGGTTGAGAACAAGAGTCGAAGCATAGTCAGATTGAATCCTCGGTAGTTGTCCGGCCAGGCGTTGGGTCAAGCGCCGCATGTGCTGGCGACGGCACTGAGGGGCTCGACGATCGAACCGACCTTCTCAGTAGAATGAACAACAGCAGTGCAAACCAATTGATGCCGATCCCCCACGCGTTGTCTTGCAACAACGCAAACTCCCAGCTGCTGCCCAGAAAAAATGCCCATCCAAAATGAACGCCGAAATTACCAGCGTGTGCGGGGCCACTCATGCTGAGAACGGTATTAACGCCGGCTGCAAACTTGTAGACAATTACAGGCGACGTAATCCAGGGAATCTGGATTGCTATCGCTGCGAGCAGTGGGCGCGTCCGCTGAGGATCGTTCACAAACGCCAAGCCGCTGACAGTCACGAATACGTATAAGCCGGCGAATACGACAAAGGCGAACTTGTGATTCGCGGAGTTAGGCAAGGACTGCAACGTCAGAACAGCGCCGGTGAATCCTCCCCCGACGGTAATCAAGATCAGCGTCAAACGCAGCCAGGTCTTCATTCGGTTGCCTTGAGCGAAAAGATGGTCCCTACTTCAGCCCCGTCACCACGTAGGCCTGCGACAGCACGCGCGTGTAGACATAGGCGTACGCCGAGCTGTCGGCTGAAAAACGGGGTGCGCCCATCGACGAGATGCCCGATGTTTCCGACCCAAAAGTCTTCCACAAATCCATCTTGCCGGTTGTGGTGTTCACTTTGTAGACCTTCGCGGTGGCCTGCTGTCCCCGGCCGGAGGCTACGTAGATGGAAGTGCCGTCGGGCGTCCAGCCGGTACTGTAATACTTGGAATCGAGGCCGGAGATTGGCTTGAGCGTGTTGTCTTCCAGGTTCCAAACCCCGAATTTTCCGTCTGGTCCCACCACCACCGTGCTGCGGCCGTCCGGCGACAGACGCACTCCGACAGTACCCTCGGGCGTGATCGGCTTCGACGTGCCATTACTCAAATCGATGATGTAGTTACGTGCGCCGTGGCCCGCTTCGATTCCGCCAGCCAGCAAGCGTTTGCCGTCGAGGAGAAACGCCACCCGGCCATAGCTGATGGAGTCGTGCGTGAGCTGGCGAGTCTCCCCAGCACCGGTCGGCACCAGACTCAGCTGCCCGCCTTTGGCGGGTTTCGTGATGACCCATTTTGCGTCCGGCGAAATCGCCATGCCGCTTCCTTCGCCGATGCGCGACGGAGGCGATCCGTCGGTGTCACGCAAGAACACGGTGTAGTTCGGCCCGCCGCCATCGCCCTCTTCGTCGAACAGGAGTTTCTTCCCGTCGCGGCTGATGTCGTTCATGATCGACCAGCCAAACCATCCCAGCTCGTGCTCTTCTTTGCCCCCCGGAGCCATTCCGCGAATTCCGATCCGCTGCTGGTTCGCCACCATCAGCGTGGTTCCGTTCTGGATGTCTTCGAGCCAGGCTCCCCCGGGAATATTGGTGATGGTCCGCTGTTTGCCGGAAAGAGTGACCGCACGCGGATTGGAATTGCTGCCGCTGCCGCTGGAGGTGAACCACACCTCATCGCCACTCGGCGACCACAGTACGCCCTGCAGTGAGGTCCAGCCGGTCGAAAGCTGTTTCTGTTTGTTGTTGTCGGAGCCGTCCGCGCGAATCACGGATACACCACCTTGATCGTCGCCATTGGTGTTGCCGTGATCGGCAAACGCAACCCACTTACCGTCTGGCGAAATCTTCGGGTGGCTGATCCAGTTGATGCTGTCAAGCAGCACCTTGCCAATGGGATATTCCAAACGCCAGTGATTGTTTTCCGGCACGTAACGCACAACCGCGAGACTGTCGCCGCTGGGAGACCAGTCCGCGTCCTGCACATTCTCGAGGATTTCGCGCGGAGGCCCTCCGCTGAGCGGAACCCGCGCCAGCGTACCGGTGCGAGCATAGCCGCCGTAGAACGTCGAGTTCATCCGGATCGCCAGTTCTCCACCCTTGGAAATAGAGAGCAATTCGGCGTCTTTCAGGTTGAGTTCGCGCGCGCCCGGATCGTCCGTGCGGGCCAGGTAAAGCTGGAAGCCACTGCCCTCCCACGAAGCGCTGTAGACGATGCTGCCATCGGGAGTAAAGCGGGCGTTGCCGATCAGGCCGGTGCGAAACGTGATCTGTTTGTACTCAGCGAGCGGAGCCTGGCCACCAGCCCTGCCCAGCCACCAACCAAGACCGAGCATGACCACGGCAAGGGCGATTCCAGCCACGAGATACAACAACTTCTTTCGATCGGGCGCCGCTGCTTCCAGCGGCGTAGCGCGTGTCGAGGTGCTAGAAACTCCCGTCAGATGTTCCAGGTCGAATGCGATGTCGCTGGCAGCATGAAAGCGCGCTTCGGGATTCTTCTCCAGGCAATGGTGCACGATGCGCTCAAGCGCTGGCGAAACATTGCGATTGGTTTCGGCGAGTTCCGGCGGCTCCTCTTTCAGGATCGCGCTCATCGTGTCGGCGGGCGACTCGCCGTGAAATGCGCGCTTGCCGGAGATCATCTCGTACAAGATCGCGCCGAAACTGAAAATGTCCGATCGCGGATCGAGCGCCTGTCCGCGTACCTGCTCGGGCGACATGTAGCCGGCTGTCCCAAGTACGACGCCAGCTTCGGTGCCATGAGTGACGGTCGCCATCGACGTATTCGAACCCGAATCGCTTTGCGTCAATTTCGCCAGGCCGAAATCGAGGATCTTCAACCGGCCGTCTTTGGTGAGGAACAGATTCTCGGGCTTCAGATCGCGGTGAACGATTCCTTTTTCGTGCGCTGCGGCGAGTCCGCGCGCCATCTGCATCGCAAAATCGAGAGCCTTGCGCACCGGAATCGCTCCGCTACGCAAGCGCTCGCGCAGAGTTTCGCCTTCGAGCAGTTCCGAGACGACGTAAGGCCGGGTCGCGCCCGCGCCAATATCCGCACCAATATCAAAGACCGCGAGAATGTTGGGATGATTTAGAGCAGCCGTCGCCAGGGCTTCCTGCTCAAAGCGGCGAAGCCGGTCCGCGTCCAGCGAAAGCGCCTGCGGCAAGACTTTGATTGCAACTTCGCGCTTAAGACGGGAGTCACGCGCGCGATACACCTCGCCCATGCCGCCCGCGCCGATCAGGGAAACGATTTCGTAGGGTCCAAGCTTGGTTCCGGGAGTCAGGTTCATCAGTGGGCCACGATTATAACCTTCAGAGCAAACAACGGAAGGGGGAGGGGTTTCACAAAAAACAAATGCGGCCCGGGCCAGCCACCCAAGCCGCATCGTTTGTCGCGAAATTCTGGATGCCGTCGAAGCTTACGCCCCGAAAATCCGGTTCAGCGCGTCCATCCTGCCTTGGAAGGGAGGATTTCGTTGGAGGCCGCAACGCCCGGGCGCCAATTCACCGAAGTGAACCGCTCTTCCCCCGATGATTCACTCTCGAGGAATCACCGGCAACGCTGAAACCAGAGTCGGCAGTGCTTCAGAATGTCCGCGCTCTGACTGCATGTACCTTGCGGGATCACGCGCATCCGCGCAAGCGCAAAGACTTCCTCGCCTGTGAAGAAACTGTGGAGGTCAGGGATTTCTTGTGGAAAGGCACAGGAAAAGTAGGGCTGTACAGCAGGTCAGAGGTAAGAGGTTGGATTGCAAATGTGAAAAACACAAGTGGCAAACGGTTTTCACCTCTACAATCTGACCTCACACCTCTGACCTCGTCTCACACTGCGTTACACTAGGCCCGATGATCGCGCATCTTCGCGGAACGCTGCTCAGCAAGCATCCCAATCAGGCGATTGTGGAAACGCACGGCGTCGGCTATGACGTCGTGATCAGCGTGCCGACATTTTCGGAGCTTCCCGCCGCCGGCGCGGAAGTCGCACTGCACATTCACACTCACGTTCGCGAAGACGCGCTCAGTCTCTACGGATTCCAGCGGCTCGCGGAGAAACATCTTTTCGAAAAGCTGCTCACCGTGAGTGGGATCGGCCCGAAGCTCGCGATCACCATCCTGAGCGGCATGCCCGCAGATGAAATGGTGGGCGCCATCCGCAGCGGAGATCTCGCGCGCCTTACGCGCATTCCCGGCATCGGCAAGAAGACCGCCGAACGCATGGTCCTCGAACTCCGCGACAAACTTCCCGCACCGACTGGAACGACCGAAGTCAGCATGACCGCCGCCAGTCCAGTAGAAGAAGACGTTCTCTCCGCCCTGGTCAATCTCGGGTATCAACGCCCCGCCGCTGAGAAGGCTCTGCAGGCAGTAACCCGCGGCAACAAAAGTACGCAGAATTTTGAAGTTCTATTCAGAGAAGTACTGGCAGGATTGTCGAAATAAGCGATACAAACGCGGCAGGCGGCTTCTCTACAGAACGCTCTACTAGTTCCCTACGAACCGCAAATACAAATCGCGATCTCCGCGGCAGTGCTCCGCCATCGCTTTTACTTTCTGCCAGGCTTCCATCTGCGATTCATCGCGCGCGCGGTCCTTCACGCGATCCCATTCGCTGAGAAATACTGCCATTTGCAGATGGTTGAAGACAGTCTTGCCGAACGGGTCAATGCCACTCAGCAGCGGGAACGCGCTGTCGCCGTTGCCCGGAACAATTGCGTGCAGCATCACCCACTCGCCGCGCTCGCCCAGATCATCTTCCAGCTTTACAACCAGAGACATAGCTCACACTCCTGCCAGATTAACCACTGGCCGAACTGTAGCAGCCTCTGCTTGGATTTTCCAAGTGTGGAGATAGGTCATGGTGGAAGGTGACAGGTATCAGGTGACAGGTGTCAGATCTAAGGCCTCAGGTTCTACGATCTCATGTCAGAAAAGCTGAGGCCCAAAACCTGAGACCTGACACCTGCCCTTTTACGCTTCTGCCATATGCGACCCGTGTTGAAAGTGATATTGCAGAATCTTCGCTGCCAGCGCCGGACTCACTCCCTTGCCCGGCGTGCCAATCGCGCGGACTACTTCTCCACGACACACAACTTCCGTTGCCGCCAGTCCAGCAATCTCGGCTGGAAGCACGAGATTGATTTCCAGCTGTGCGTTGGGTTGAAGAATTTCTTCCGCCTGGAACAGCAGTCCGGAGCGGCTGATATTTTCCGTAGTCCCTTGCAGCCAGCGCTGCTCGCCCAGCAAGCGATAGCGGAGCGGCAGATGCAGGTTGAACCGGCGTGCGCGGAACGGTGGAATCTTCTTTCCAGTCAAAACAGTGGCAGTGCTGCGGCTTGGCATGGTGGCCTCCTCGGGGATTGGCTCGGAGTCCAGAACTTCTCGAACTTTGTCCTTCAAAGCGGGAAGGCTGAACGGTTTTTGTAACAGGTTGATGCCGGCATCGAGCGTGCCATTGTGACCAATCGCATTCTCGGTGTATCCCGACATGTAGAGGACCCGGATATCTGGAAGCGCAGACGAAATGGCCACCGCCAGTTCGCGCCCATTCATTCCAGGCATGACAACATCGGTTAGGACAAGATTGATCTGTCCCTTGTGCCCTTCAACAATCTGCAGAGCGGCGGCGCCATCTTCTGCTTCGAGAATCTTGTAGCCCTGCGTTTCCAGATACTGCCGCGCCAGCCGCCGCAAGTTGATTTCATCCTCGACCAGCAGAATCGTTTCCTGCCCGCGTTGGCGACGCGGAAATCCCAGCGCTTCCTGGGCCGCAACCGCATCCTCTTTTCCGTCCACGCGCGGGAAATACGTGCGGAAGGTTGTGCCGCGGTTCGGTTGGCTTTCCACAAAAATGTACGCACCGCTCTGCTTCACAATTCCATACACCGTTGATAAACCCAGTCCCGTGCCCTTCGCGCCCTTGGTCGTGAAGAACGGTTCAAAAATGCGGGACTGCGTTTCCAGATCCATCCCCAGGCCCGTATCGCTGATCGCCAGCATCACGTAATCGCCCGCTTCAAGCGGAGCATGGGTACGCGCAAAATTTTCGTCGAGGAAAACATTCGACGTTTCGATCGTGAGCTTGCCGCCTTCCGGCATCGCGTCGCGGGCATTCACGGCCAGGTTCATGATCACCTGATCGATTTGTCCGGGATCAGCGCGCACCGCGCCAATAGTGGGCGTCGGTACCATCACCAGATCGATGTCCTCGCCGATCATGCGCGTCAGCATCTTCAGGTTTTCCGTGACCACTTCGTTCAGGTCGAGCACCTTGGGAGCCAGCATCTGCTTGCGGCTGAAGGCCAGGAGCTGCCGTGTCAAAGACGTCGCCCGCTGCGCTGCGTTGGCAATTTCCTGCGCCGGTCCGCGCAACGATAGATCCGGACCAAGCCGCTCCAGCAGAAATTCCGAATAGCCGGAAATCACCATCAACAGATTGTTGAAATCGTGCGCGATCCCACCGGCAAGCCGGCCGATGGCTTCCATCTTCTGCGCCTGACGAAGTTGCTGTTCCAGCCCTCGCCGTTCTGTGATGTCTTCCATGAATATTTGAAATGTCGGTCCAGTCCGGCCGTTAGGAATGACTCGCCCGGACATCCGGGCAAGAATGGTCGAACCGTCCGGCCGGGCCAGTTCGGTCGGAAGATTGTTGAATTCTTTCCCTGCGTGAAAGTAGTCTGCGGTCTGAAACCACTGCTGCGCGTCGACGTACAGTCCGCCCAGATGCCTGCCGACCACTTCATCCGCACTGGAAAATCCCAGCATCGCGCTTAACGCCGGGTTCGCATCCAGCAGCACGCCCAGGCTGTCGCAACGGCAAATCCCGTACGGCGCATTGGTGACGAGAGAACGAAAATTGCTCTCCGAACGCCGCAAGCTTTCCTGGGTCGCGCGCAGCGCGCCGTTGAACCAGCAGATCAGCAACGCCACGGCGAAGAACAGCACCATGTGCGCGACCGCTTTGCGGAATTCCGGCGCATTGTGGTAACCGACAAGCGAGTAGTAGGCGCTCACGGTCAGCGCGAATGAAGTAGCAGCCAGTCCGGGCTTCCAACCTCCGTACCAGGCGCTCACCATTACGGCGACGGCGAAAACAACCAGGCGGCTTTCCGCCATGTCCGATAGAAATAGAGTCGGGATCAGCGCCAGTACGGTGCTGAGGAGCGCCACGCCGTAGCGCAGAATAGGCGCACGTGCGGGAGCGATTGCGAAAGTGCGGATGAGGGGGAGCTTCATTCGCATGACCTCATAGTATGCGGGTTCGTGTTAGAGGAGCGAGTTACGCCAGTCCAGCCCGTCTTATCATCTCGCCCAAATGCCTATTGCCCGATAGGACAGCATGGCAGGCTCGACTTACAGAGAGGCAACTGGCGAATTGAACAGCCTATGCTGAGATGCCAAATTCAGAAAAATCAGTGGTACACGTTGTCATTCGTCGAACAAAGACTTGCAACTCCCGCCGGAAACCATGAAACTGACGGCGCAGCCCCGGTCAATCACCAATGAACATCGGACTTTTCGGTGGCAGCTTCGATCCCATCCATCGTGGGCATCTCGCCCTGGCGCAGGCGGCGGCGGAACGTTTTGAGCTGCGGCAGGTACTTTTCGTGCCGGCCAACGTGCCTCCCCATAAACAGAAACAACCCGTGACCGCCTTTGTCCATCGCTATGCCATGGTGGCCCTGGCGACCGCGGACCAGAAGCACTTCGTGCCCTCAATGTTGGAAGCGCCCGCAGAATTGCGCGCCCCTGGACCAACCAAAACCTCGCTGCCCGCGCCCCCCAATTACACGATCGACACCGTGCGCCGCCTGAAACAAACGCTCAAGAAAGCTGACCGCCTCTTCCTGCTGATTGGTATCGACGCGTTCCGTGACATCGCGAAATGGTATGAAGCAAGAGCCCTGCTCGCGGAGTGTGACTTCGTGGTGGCGAGCCGTCCAGGATTCTCCTTGCGCGATGTAGCGGAATCCTTGCCTGAAAGCGTACGCCCTCCCGCCGCCGTAACCAAGCCATTTCAAAAGCAAGCCGCCAGCGGAGACCTGGTCCTGCCCGGCGTCACTCTTCACTTACTCGAAGGTGTGCAGCAAAATGTCTCCGCCACGATGATTCGTGCAGCCGCTGCCCAGGGCAAGCCTCTCGGAAGATGGCTCGACCCCCGCGTAGCCGACTACGTCCGCAAGACCGGACTCTATCGCTAAGGTCAGAGTTAAGAGGTGAGGTTGCAGAGGTGCTGGGGCCACGAGCTCCCAGCGTCCTGGTCGCTCGAAGCCCGCAGCTCGCCGCCCGAAGCCCCTTCCCACGGTACAATCAATCTATCTACCTATGAAGAAAGAGACCGTTCTCAAACGCCAGGTCCACGAAGCCATTCTCGCTTGCCAGGATAAGAAAGCCGAACAAGTCAGCATCCTCGAGTTGGAAAAAGATTCCGGAGCGTTCACCGACTATTTCGTAGTCTGCAGCGGGACCAATCCCCGGCAGGTGCAGGCAATCGCCGATGCCGTCGACGAGCGCCTCGAAGGCCTCGGCATCCGTACCGCGCATAAAGAAGGCTACAAGCAGGCGGAGTGGGTGCTGCTCGACTATGTCGATTTCGTCGTCCACATTTTCACCGAGAACGCCCGCCAGTACTACGATCTGGAACGCCTGTGGAAGTCGGCCACCAAGCTGGAGCCATCGCAGTTGCTCCCCAAGCGCCGCGCCGCCGCCAAGCCATCGACGACCACGGCGGGCAAGAAGAAACGAGCCTAGATTGCCTCCTTCCAATTCACCTTCGCCCTCACCGTCGTGGGGATCGTCCTACCGGTTGATCGCGGCGGAGAAGTGGAAAGCGAAGTCGGCGGTAATGGGCAGCGCCGTCACCGAAGCGATAGTCAACTACGCCGCGCCCCAACCCGGCATGAAGATTCTCGATCTCGCCAGCGGCACCGGCGAGCCCGGCATCAGCCTGGCGCAACGAGTGGGCCCGGACGGGTCGGTAACCGCCGTCGACTTGAGCGCCGAACTTCTGGAGTTGGCCGCGCAGAGAGCGCAGAACAAGAACCTGCAAAACTTCTCTACCCAACAAGCCGACGCCCACAACTTGCCCTTCCCGGACAAGAGTTTCGATCTGGCGACCTGCCGCTTTGCCGTGATGTTTTTTGGCGACGTCAAACAAGCCCTCGCTGAACTACAGCGCGTGCTTAAGCCGGGTGCCCGTGCCTGCTTTGTCGTCTGGGGATCGTTCGAACAGCCCTACTGGCAGACGACGATGAAGATTGTGCACCGACACGTTGGGGGAGAATTGCTGCAGCCAGGTAGCGGCGACCCCTTTCGATTCTCGGCGACAAACTCGCTTTCGGAAACTCTGCGTTCGGCAGGATTCAAGGCTGTGGAAGAATCCGAGCAGAATGTCCCTTGGACCTGGCGCGGCAGCGCTGAGGAAGTCTTTGAATACGCGAGCGCCGTGGCCACCCCTTTCCGCACCATGCTCGACCGGGTTCCTGAAAAAGCGTGGGCGCGAATTTTGCCGGAAGCCCATAAGGCCATCAATCAATACCGCGTCGGAGACGAAATTCAGTTCGGAGCCAGAGTGATCTTTGCGTCCGGCAAAGCCTGACAGCGAATAAGCAATCGTCGAAGGACGAACGACGTTTTCAGGCATACAGGTCTCAGGTGCTAGGTCTTAGGCTCCAGGTTTTCCTGAGACCTAACACCTAAGGCCTGACACCTGCTTCTTTGAGTTCATGATTCAATATCGCTGCAGCAAACAGAATGAAATTAAAGATCGCATGGATCGGCAAAACCAAGGAGCCCGCCCTCCAGACTCTCACCGACCTGTACCTGAAGCGCATCGCGCACTATGCCGAATCCGCGGGCGTTGTGGCTAAAGACGAGGCCGCTATCCTGTCTCTTGCGCGCGGCGATCGTCAAAAAGAACGTCATAAGCTGATCCTGCTCGATTCGCGCGGCAAGCAGCTTTCCTCCGAGGAATTATCCGGGTTTCTGGACCGCGAACAAATCCAAGCCATCCCGTTGCTCTTCGCCATCGGAGGAGCGGACGGCTTCAGCCCAGAAGCCCGAACCCAGGCCGCTTTCACACTATCGCTAGGCAAGATGACCCTTCCCCACGAATTGGCACGTGTCGTTCTTCTGGAACAGCTTTATCGCGCCTTCACCATCCTGAAAAATCATCCCTATCACCTCGGACATTAACTACTCAGTAATCAGTCATCGCCCATCCGTCCGATTCCACGCAGCTAACAATCCTGGACCGTATGCACCTCTGGCAGGTTTCACTTCCGGGGAAGATGGCTTACAGTAGGTTTCGTCAGGCAAGCACAGTCCTGAATACTGGTAAGAAGGCCCTCCCCAATGAAAAACCCTTACGACGTACTGCGCGCAAAAGAACAGGAACTGGTGCGGGTCCGCAAAGAAATGGAAGCGCTCCGCATCGCAGCCCGGCTCCTCGGCGCCGAAGATCCGGCTGCCAACGATGAGCAGCAGATCAAAATGCGTCACGTAGTCGAAATGCCCTAATAGATTTCGATTGTCTTCCCCGTCTCACCGGAGGCGGATGGCCCCAAAAAGCCATCCGCCTTTTTTCGTCGGACTCAAGATTGATTTCCCGCGTGTGCATCTCCTGCTTGTCCCTTCGTGGTAAAAGCTTCTGCCTCAGACACTTGCCCGCAGGGTGTGGCGCAGACTCCCTCATCCGCGTAGAATTGCGAATTCGGTCCTATGTCAGACATCCGCCGCGGTCTCATCATTGTGAATACCGGACCCGGCAAAGGAAAAACCACCGCTGCCATGGGGACCGCGTTACGTGCCGTCGGCCAGGGAATGCGCGTTCTGATGCTGCAATTCCTTAAGGGCTCATGGCATTACGGAGAACTTGACGCCGTGAAAGCGTTCGGCGATAAGTTCCTGCTGAAGCAAATGGGCCGGGGCTTCGTAAAAGTAGGCGCGGAAAAGCCGGATCCCGAAGATGTACGCATGGTGGAAACAGCCTGGGCCGAAGCTGATCAGGCCATCCAATCCGGCGAGTGGGATTTGGTGGTGCTCGACGAAATCAATTACGCCATCAGCTATGGCATGCTGGACCCGGCAAAAGTAGTCGAGTCATTAAAAAAGAAGCCGGAGATGGTTCACGTAATCCTGACCGGAAGGAATGCCCATCCGACCATCGTCGAGATTGCCGACACCGTAACCGAAATGCGCCAAGTCAAACACGCCTACGAAAAAGGCGTGATGGCGCAACGGGGAATCGAATACTAGTTCCGTTTTCCAGTTCTGAGGCAAGGTGTTGGGGTGACTGAGACTGAGAACCAGCAACTGAGAACTGTTTCCAATGACTTGGTTCAAACGCCAATCCGGTGAGCTCGACACTTCGGGCGAGAAAAAAGTCCGCACCGAAGGACTGTGGGTTAAGTGCGACGAGTGCCGCCAGATCATCTGGAAGAAAGATCTCGAAGAAAACCTGAACGTCTGCCCGAAATGCGATAAGCATTTCCGCATCGACGCCCGTACCCGCCTCGCCCAGCTCCTCGACGATGATCAATACGAAGTCTTCGACAGCGACCTGGTCTCCACCGACCCCTTGAAGTTCGTCGACCTGAAAGCCTATTCCTCGCGCCTGAAGCAGGCGAAGAAGGACACCGGGCTCAAGGACGCCATCATCAACGCCCATGGCAAGCTGAATGGACGGCCGGTGATCATCAGTGCGATGGAATACGCCTTCATCGGCGGCAGCATGGGAGCGGTCGTCGGCGAAGCAATCACGCGGGCCGTCGAAAAAGCTACCGCGACGAAAACTCCGATCATCATCATCTCCGCTTCCGGCGGTGCCCGCATGATGGAAGGCGCAGTCAGCCTGATGCAGCTCGCCAAGATTTCCGCCGCGCTCGCCCGACTGGACACAGCGCGCGTCCCCTACATTTCCGTTCTCACCGACCCGACCACTGGCGGCACCACCGCCTCATTTGCCATGCTCGGCGACCTGAACGTGGCCGAACCCGGTGCGCTTATCGGCTTTGCGGGACCGCGCGTCATCGAGCAGACCATCCGCCAAAAGCTGCCGCAGGGATTTCAGCGCTCCGAATTTCTCCTCGAGCACGGCATGCTTGACGCCGTGATCCACCGTAAAAACATGAAGGCCTACATCGGACGGGCATTGGATTTCATGGCGCAAGCAGCGTAGCCAGTCGTTGGTCGATCGCCGTTCGTCCTTCGCAAACCCGGTCTCGGCAAGATCCTGCCGCTCTGCTTAATTCTCCTGCATAGCCCTTTGACCCTGTCAGGACACCTTTGGATGCGAGCGTGTCGAAGCCGCCACCCAGAGTTGATACCCTTTATCATTAGGCCTTTGACCTTGCGAACGGCCAACGGCGAGCGACCCACGACTGTGTCTTACGAAACCGCCATCGCGCAGATGTACGCGTTGGGCCACGAACTGGCCACGACGCCGTCGCACAAGTTCGACCTGGCGCACGTGCGTGTGTTGCTCGGAGCGCTCGGTCATCCGGAAAAGAAGCTCACATCCGTTCTGATCGCCGGCACCAACGGCAAAGGATCAACTTCCGCGACTCTGGCCGCGATCCTGCAAGCCTCAGGGCTGAAGACAGGCCTCTACACTTCTCCCCATCTCGTGCGGATCAACGAACGCATTCAACTCGATGGCTCGCCCATTCCGGACGACGATTTTGCGATGCTCCACGATGTCGTCGGCCGCACCGCCGAGCGGCTGGTCAGCGAAGGCGACTTGCCCTGGCATCCCAGCTTTTTCGAGATGCTGACGGCAATGGCATTCGAATATTTCTCCCGCACCAGGCCCGACATCGTCGTCCTCGAAGTCGGCATGGGCGGGCGTCTCGACGCGACTAACGTAGTTGAGCCGAAGCTGAGCATCATCACGGATATCGCGCTCGATCACCAGCAGTACCTGGGCGGCACCGTCCGCGAGATCGCCCGCGAAAAGGCCGGCATCATCCGGCCCGGCAGCGTAGTCGTGACGCTGCCCCAGATGCCGGAAGCGAACGACGTCATCGGCAACGCGATCCTCGATCAGGGCGCGCGCGCAATCAGCGCCGTCCAGTACGTACCGCCAGTTTCACCCGGCAGTTCGGAATTCTGGGCGAAGGCCAACAACGATCCCGCCGACAAACAATCCGGAACCCCTCGCTCGCGTTACCCGCTCCAGGTCATGGGACAACAGATTCTGGTGGAGTCGCCGCTGCTCGGGCGTCACCAGCTTCGCAACATTGCTCTGGCCGTGGCTTCTGCGGAGGAACTTCACAACCAGGGATTCGCACAAATCACGCCGCGTTCCATCGAACAGGGCATTCGCGACACGCGCTGGCCCGGACGCTTTCAGGTTGTCCCTGCCGCCGCCGGCTCGCCCGAGATTGTCCTCGATGTGGCCCACAATCCCGCCGGGGCATGGGCCTTGCGGTCGACGTTATCGGCTGCCTATGAAGATCGAAAAGTCACGCTGGTCTTTGGCGTGATGCGCGACAAAGCAATCTCGGAAGTCGCGGAGATTCTCTTCCCGATCGCCGACCACGTGATCCTGACCCAGGCCAACAACCCGCGCTCTGCAACCTCGGCAGAGATCCGGCAAGCCGCATCGCGTGTCGAAACCGACATTGATGAAGCGCTAGATGTACCCTCCGCACTGGCGAAAGCTCGCCAGATTGCAGGACCCGGGGGCCTGGTTGTGGTAACCGGTTCGATTTACATTGTCGGAGAAATGATGCGTACGCTGAAGCTGCGCATCTAAATTAGAAGCGCAAAGTTAAGGGACGAGCGTTTTGACCGAATTGACCACCATCGCCGAAGTAGACAAAGCGCCATCGCCCTCTGCGACCGCGCCCGCCCCGGCGCGCCCGGCCACGGACGACCGCCGTTACGGATGGCCCAGCCGCCTGCGCTCTTACTTCTATTTCAATCCCCTGATCTGGGCCTACACGCTTTTTCTCGGGACTGTCTCCCTGATCGTCTCCCTCTTCGATCGCGACGGACGCCTGCAACACAAGCTCGCGTTCCTCTGGTCGTGGCTGATCATGAAAACGATCCAGTCTCCGGTAACCGTAACTGGCATGGAGAAGGTAACCGGCACCGCGCCGCGCCTGTACGCCGCCACGCACGCGTCGGCGCTCGACATTCCGATTCTCTACGTTAATTTGCCGTTTCAGTTCCGCATCATCTTCAAAAGCGAACTGCTTGGCTACCCGTTCGTCGGATGGCATCTCCGCCGCTCCGGGCAAGTCTGCATCAACCAGCAGAATCCGGCGGCGTCTATCGGTTCCATCAAGTCCGCGCTCAAGAGCCTGCGAAATGGCGTGCCCCTCGTGATCTTCCCCGAAGGCGGACGCACTCCGAATGGAGAGATTCTCCCGTTTCTGCCCGGAGCATTTTTCCTCGCCATCAAAGCGCATGCGGACATCATCCCCATCGCGCTCGTTGGAACGTTTGATTTACTGCCGATGAACACCTATCACATCAAGAGCCGTCCGCTCGAAATGCGCGTCGGCGAACCAATCTCGACCGCCGGACTGACTCTCCGCGATATGGAAGCCGTATCCGCGAAAGTCAAAGCCGCAATCGAAGACCTTCGAGCAGCGCCTTCCCAACAACTGCCATCCTGAGCGCAGACAACACCGCCCGTCCGGAAGCGACTTGTAACTGAATGGATCGGCAGTGACCAGCGGTCAGTGAGTGTAATTGCGATGTTACGCCAACTGACATCAGACTATTGCACAAAGTCCTTGAGAATCGATTTAACCCAGTCGCGAGTCTCCTCGTCGGAACGGCCTGTAGACTGCGCAATCCATACGTCATCGTACAAAGTTCCCAAACTGCTGATTTGATCCGCGTAGTCTGAGCGAACCCACAGTGACTCAAAATCACGAATGTGCCGAAGCGGATCATCTCCGCTGTTTAGAATCTCTCTGGCAATCTGCTTCGCCACGCGCACAGCCGCCTCTCCAATCGGAATCTGAGTTAGTCCCAGTTCCTGCATCACACGGGGAAGCACTTCGGCAACCTCGAAGTAGGTAGGGTGTTCGAGAACAGCCAAGCGCCTTATCGCCTTGCCGTCAAGACCTGCTTCAAGCGCACCCAAGGCGATCTGCGGCATCTCGGCAGAAGCAATTAGATTGAGAGCGAGTCTTGCCTCGATTAGGTCTCGATCAAATGCCACGCCGCGATTTTACGCGATCTGTTGTAGTTGCTGTTAACAGGCGATTTCACCAACAACTGCCCTCAGCCGGGCCGGGTAGTTGGTGTAGTGGCGATGTTACGCCAACTAGATCGGGGCGTCCCTTCATTCACGATAGCAGTGAGGTTCGGATTCCCGACAAGAGTCGTCGGAAAATTAATTGGGGTGCCGCTGCGCACGCCTTGCTCGAAGATCATTAAAGAAGAACTTCAGGAATCGATATGTCTCAAACGTCGAGGCACACGCCAGCAACAAAGTAATAACCAAGCCGATTGTATTCCAGCCCTTCCCGACATCAGTGCGAGAATAGTCTTCAGCGATGAGGACGACGCCCCGCGCAAATGCCACGGATGCGAGCGCCATCAGTATCCCGATCACGAGTGAGAATCCAGCTTTGAAGTCCAATGCACCTACCACCCATCAATCACTCTAGATCGCCATCGCTTCGGGAACAAGATTACGTGCGGTGTACGCAGTCAATTGTTGAAATCAGGCGATTACACCACCTACGATCGGGAAACCGGCCCTGTTGAATTCGCCCTGCGCCGCACTAGAAGCATCCCAATAGTCAGGAAAGCAGCTGGCAAAACAAAACTCCCGACAACAACTCCTGATGATTGGTGATATCGCGATTCTTCGCCATCTATCATCCTGATGACGACTAGAATTGATGCTTCGCTATGCGCGGAGCTGCTCTCGCAATCGTTGTTGTCGCCTTCACCACCGCTGCCATCGTGTGGGCATCCCTACACGTAATCCGAGAGGCGGAGAAGATGCAGCGTGACGCGAAGCTGCTTCGCCGCCGCCTTCTCTTTCTCGGTACGCTCTATGTTTGCAGCGCGTCGTGGGGAGCCTTCCAAGTAGCCACCGGCAAAGAACCGCCAGTAACCCTGACCGGAGTGGCCGTCGCAGCCGTTGTAGCGTGTCTCCTGATTAGAGGCGCAGCCAAGGCGAACAGCAATCCTCGTTAGCTGCACCCTGCCTGCAGAGTGTTCTGAGTGTAATTGCGATTTATCGACAATTATCGACGCCGTTCGGTGAAGTACTCGTCCTCCCGAAAATTTGACCACCAAACCGCTCGAAGTCTCGCACCGTATGCTGCCCTTCGTTTAGGAGCAATCCATCAACCGACCTAACGTTGTAGCTTCGCTCCTTGCCGAAGTCGCTAAAAACGTTGTACTCCACTTCGACAGTGCGCCCATCCTTAGAAGAGAGCCGTTGGCGTAATTCATCCGATTGGAAGGCGTCGTAGCAATAGCTGTCCCCGAGGCGACGGTACAAGACGATCGGCTGCGAATTTCCCGACCACTCCGGCCCCACTTCTCCCCATGGCGCGTGACCATTTATCGCCACGTTCATCTGATAAGAGTGGATAGACGTTTTGTTAGTAAACAGGCGCTCGGTTGCGAATACGGAGGTCGCAAAAGCGAGGGAAAGAACAACGGGCAGTTGCCACTTACGGTACCCACGCAAGGCTCCGACCACGAGCACCGAAGCAGCGATCAGCCCCGCCATCACCAGTGCCGCCCAGATTCGAGAAGATGCCCACATACCGGGAACGTACCGCATCAAAGCAACGAGCGAGATCAGAGGCCCGATGCTAAGCGCAGCAGCTAAGGATGGTCTCCAAAGCCACACAATCCCGACGAGTGGCAGGGCACAATAGCACAAAAAATACCACATGCTTGGGGCCGCCCCGAGCGCCGACATCAGAATTAACAGGGAACCGCCAATGATGAAGAGCGGAGCACCGACTGCCCGCAGGGCTAGGGGTGATACCTCTGGCGACATAGCGCTTTCATTCTAGCTGTTGTAAACAAGCGATTACACCAACAACTGCCCGACGCCCTGCCATGTGGGTTCTTGGTGAAATCGCGATTTTTCGCCAAGTAGGGAACGTTATCGCTTTTCGCCTGCCAACCGTAAGAACATTTTGAGACGCCGGGCAATCACTATTTGTCATGACAGTGGTTTCCCTTTGGCTTGAGGAAATGGCGAACTGCGAAGGCCCCGACCTCTTCACCCACACGTTTTCCGCGCAAGGTGGACGTTCGCCAGTGAATGCCGCCGAACACGCGAGCATCGACCACGCCGTCAGCAATGTCTTCGAAAGTGGTGTAGGTCTCAATGACACCGGGCGCTGTAGCGCTGGCGAGTTTCATGACTACACCCGGACGCCGCCCGAACACGTGCTCAAGCACCTCCTCCGCCGCCCCTGCATACGTCGTATGGCCCGCAATGTAATCGGGAAATGGCGGCGTGCCTAGAAGTGGTGTCCACTCCGGGTCCGCGACCGTATTGGGGTTCCCGTCGGAATCTGCGGCTCGGATGGCCGTCACGGGACGCCACTGGCTATAAGCAAACTTTGCATCCCACGATGCAATGAATGCGTCCGCTCCGGTCAGGTTCAGAAGGGCGAACGCGCGCGCGTTTTGGGATAGCGTAAGACCGTGCGCCGCAGCCACCTGGCGTGCAGCAGGGTTCCATATTTGCGGGGCGGTCGATACCCAGAAACGAGCGAGATCCGTTTGGTCCTGAGTACGCGTGGCGCTCGTAGCGGATCCAATGTCTTTAATCTCATTGAAGTCGTGCGTGTAGCGAGGACCCCTCAAAGACGGAGGCGGGTCGGGCCGGAACTGCGAGCCTTTTCGGAGGAAGAACGGTTGGACCGTTCCCCAGCCAGGATCGAGCGCGGCGCGAAATTGCGGTGGCGTCGGATTCCAGTCGCCAGGCTGGGAACCGGGCGTGTACGGTGCGACAATCGCCTCTTCTGCGCCATCGGTAGCGCGCTTCGCTAGGATCTGGGCCGCGACTGCTTCGCCGACCGCAATGCCGTCGGTCTTCGCTGGCCCGTCAGGGATCAATGCAAGAGACGCCGCAAAAGCGGTGTCCAACGCTACTTGTTGGTCGGGGTAGAGCTTGAGGAGCGCGAAGTGCGCTGCTGCCGCTGCGGCAGCGTCAGGCGATGCTCCCTTAGGAGCGCTGAGCTTGACAGCATACGGAAGGAACTCGTCGGTGATCGAGTTCACTGCGTCAAACATTCCAGCATGAACCATCGCTAGATTGCGCGACTCGACTGGCGGGTTGAATGCTGCCGCAGCAGTCGTATTCAACGCAGTAATGTTCCAGTCGAGAACCGTGTCGGCTCGGGCAATGATCGCGCTATACAGGATCACTCCGCTCAATGCCACCAATCCAACAATTCCTCGTCTGTTTCGCGAGCCCATTGTGCCCCAATTCTTTTCCATCATAGGAATTACCTCCTCCGAGTAGGTCGAGCAATGTTAATGATCGGGTAGGCGATGCAGGAACCGGACGTGCTCCAGAAGAAAGATCCGGTCCTGTCGCCCCATGATTCGACGCGACCACTACTTTCCGATCTGCACGGATAGCGTCCTGAAGCTGAAGAACATAGTCGTCGGCCCACCAATGCCGCCCTCGCATACGGTAAATGTGTTCTTGCCCTTGACGAGCACCCCATCGGCGGGGAGGACGAGCCATTGATAGGTCGTGCTCAAAAGACCAGTGCCGCCTTTAAAGTTGACAAAAGGCGCGTCGCCAGCGCCGAAGAACAAACATGGGCCTCCGTTTACACTCAGGTTGAAGGCGGATTCAGCCGAAACTTCGTAGTCGACGCTCCAGGTCACAATCACAGGAACGATAACGCTCGGCTCGGTCACCGAGACCGTGGGGCCGATCGGGACACAGCAAGTAGCTGTAACTGTCGGGTTCGTCAGGAGTCGCGCCACCTGGGTGGGCGGAACCGCAAAGGCTGAGTTTGAACCTGCCCAAATCAGGCAGGCTAGGGTTGCAGCAAAGATCATGTTGCGCTTAATTACATGCGAAATTGGTTTCACGACATCCTCCAAGGAAATGAACTGGGGCAACGGTACCCCTCTGCAAATAGCGCTGATAGTCCTAGAATCGGACTAACCCAGTCCGATTTTCGGACTAGATCGACTGGTTGCAGTTGGAGGAACATTCCTTATGGCCAAATACCATCAGTATTGCCCAGTCGCTCGCGCTGCTGAAATCTTTGCTGACCGCTGGACCCCATTAATCATGAGGGAACTGCTGGCAGGCAGCCGTCACTTTAACGAGATTCAGCGCGGGTTGCCTGGAATCTCGCGCTCGCTTCTCGTGTCTCGACTTCGGCACCTTGAGGATGGCGGTGTCGTTGAACGGCGCGCAGGTGGCCGGCCAAACTTCACCGAGTACCTTCTCACCGAAGCGGGGATCGATCTCAGGGACGTGATCGAACACTTAGGCGCATGGGGAGTCAAATGGGCTTTCACCGAGCCTACCGCCGAGGAACTGGACCCCGCGCTCTTGCTCTGGAAGATCCATCAGCGCATTGATCGCCCGGAACTCCCACTCGGACGCACTGTTGTCCAGTTTGATCTCACCGGGCGAAAAGGGCGAAGGCTGTGGCTTATCCTGAGTCAACGAGAGGTCTCAGTTTGTTTGAAACCTCCGGGTTTTGATTCGGACTTGATCCTGCGAGCGGATGTTTCTCTGCTCTACCGCGTTTGGTTAGGTGATATCGATTATCAAGCGGCCGTTCGTCGGGGAGAAATCGTTCTGGACGGCCCACGCGAACTGGCGCGCGGACTCCCCAGGTGGTTCATGTGGAGCCCGATGGCCCACTTCGTTAGAACTCAACACTAACAGTTGCTCTGCTGGCTCAGTAGTTCTGCCAAGTTAGATCGGTAGCGATCTGCATTGGGCGACTCTCGGCGGGATCACGTATTCCAAAGTCCACTTTGATGATCGAGATGCGACGGTCTGTTCCGCTGAGGTTCGAGAATTTCTCACCCCACTGCGCCTCCCGCTCGCTGACAACTCCCGCGCTCGTCCGTCATAATTATTGGTTCTTTGGAGGCCTTATGAAGTCCCTCGGTCTATTACTCTTACTTGCAGTCCTTACTATGAACGCATATTCCCAATCCACTCCACCCACCCTCGCGGAAGCTCAGGAATTCATGAGCAAGGCTGAAGCGCAATTTGCCGAAACGTCCGAAAAGGTGCAGCGCGCCACCTGGGTGCAGGAAAACTTCATCACTTCCGACACGGAGGCCATGGCTGCGGGCGCAATCGATGAGGCCACTGCTCTCATCACTACCCTCGTCGAGCAGAGCAAGCGTTTCGACGGCCTGAACATGCCGCCCGATCTCGCCCGCAAATTCCTATTGCTCAAACTGTCGTTGACCGCCCCTGCGCCGAACGATCCCGCGCTTCGCAAAGAGATGACCACCATCGGGGTCGCGCTCGATTCCGACTACGGTAAAGGAAAGTATTGCCGCAAGAATGGCGAGTGCCTCGACATCACCGCCATCGAGCGCATCATGGCGCACAGCCGCGATCCCGAGGAGCTGAAAGAAATGTGGACCGGCTGGCACTCCATTTCTCCGCCCATGCGGACCCGTTATTCCCGCTTCGTCGATCTCTCCAATCAAGGCGCTCGCGAGATGGGATTCAAAGACGTCGGCGCACTCTGGCGCGCCGGATACGACATGCCTCCCGATGAGTTCTCCGCCGACCTCGAGCGCTTGTGGAACCAGGTCCGCCCGCTGTATTTGTCTCTGCACACATTCATTCGTGCGAAGCTGGTGGAAAAATACGGACCGAACGTGGTCCCGCCCGATGGCCCGATCCCCGCTCATCTGCTCGGCAACATCTGGGCGCAGGAGTGGGGCAACGTCTATGACCTCACGGGAGTGAAAGAAGAGAAGGGCGTCGATGTCACCGAACTCCTCAAGAAGAAAAATGTCGACGCCAAAGGCATGGTGAAGTATGGCGAAGGCTTCTTCACTTCTCTGGGCTTCGAAAAACTTCCGCCCACTTTCTGGGAGCGTTCCCTCTTCGTAAAACCCGCCGACCGGGACGTCATCTGCCACGCCAGCGCGTGGGACATCGACAGCAAAGACGATCTGCGAATCAAAATGTGCATCCAGGTCCATGGCGATGACTTCGTCGTCATCCACCACGAACTCGGCCATAACTTCTACCAGCGTGCCTACAAGAATCAGCCGCCGCTATTTCAGAACGGGGCCAACGACGGCTTCCACGAAGCGATCGGCGATGCCATCGCTTTGGCGATCACTCCCGAGTATCTCCACAAAGTCGGCCTTCTCGAAAATGTCCCTCAAGGCACGAACGATATCCCGGAACTCCTGAAGCAGGCGCTCGATCGCGTCGCCTTCCTGCCCTTCGGCCTGTTGATCGACCAATGGCGCTGGAAAGTTTTCTCTGGCGAGATCAAGCCCGCCGACTACAACAAAGGCTGGTGGGACCTCCGCCTGAAGTATCAAGGCGTTGCGCCGCCCACGCCGCGCAGCGAAGCCAACTTCGATCCCGGCGCGAAATATCACGTCGCCTCGAACACACCGTACACGCGCTACTTCCTCGCCCACATTCTGGAATTCCAGTTCTACCGCGCCTTGTGCCGCGAGTCCGGATACAACGGCCCGCTCCACAAATGCACCTTCTACGGATCCAAGCCAGCCGGAGCGAAATTCAACAAGATGCTCGAAATGGGCCAAAGCAGGCCCTGGCCCGAAGCTCTGGAAGCACTCACTGGCGAACGTCAGACCGATGCTGGAGCACTCCTCGAATACTTCGCTCCGCTGAAGAAGTGGTTGGACGAACAGAACAAGGGAAAGAAATTAGGTTGGTAACAACACAAACGGGAGGGCACGAGTTTACTCGTGCCGCTCCCCGTTTCAGATAGATTGCCCTTTAGGGCCTGCGGTCGGATTCCATCACGAGCGGAACGCCCGGGCCAGCGCCAGCACATTCCACGCCGCGGATGCGATCAACAATCCGGCCAGTGACGCTGTCACCACCGCACCTTGCCGCGTTTCCAGCAAGTCGGCGAATACGCCCGCGACAAACACAAACAGAAACACCAGTGCCGCCAGTTGAAATCCCTCGCCCGGAAAGCTGGGCGCGGCCATGCCCATCACCAGCAACACCACCGCAATTCCCAACGGAGCGATGTTGCCAAAGTAGCGTGCCCGTTTCCATCCCGCAAATACTCCGAGCGCCACCGGCAGTAGTAAGAGCATCGGAGGGCTGCCCCGAAAGATCGTCTCCACGGCGTGCCGGTACGACACTGGAGCGGCGAGCGCCCGAGGATTGAAATCCAGCCAGCGCGCATGCACAATGCCCTGCCAGAACAATGTTGGATGAAAGAAGTACGCGGCGAACACGATCGCTCCGGCCACAGCACACGCCGCGCCCCAGATGACGAGCACTGCCTGTCGCCGCACCGGAGCGACCCATAGCATCAGCAACAGTGCGAGCAACGCCAGCACTCCGAGAGAGAACTGATGTCCTGCCGCAAGCGCCAGCGATAGTCCCATCAGCAAAATACGCCGCCAGTTCCACAACACCACTTCGCGCGGAGCATACAGCGTGTGTGCGACCGCGATCCCGGTCCATATCGCTCCGAATCCGCCCCACACTCCGCCCATCTCACCCAGGCTCTGCGATCCCGCCACTCCCACGATGATCGCCGGCGAAAAGCAATAGAGCATCAGCGCGATGTATCCGCCCCCGTTGCCATATAGCCGGCGCGCAACATACCAGAGGGATCCGCCCAGCATCACGCCAAAAAACAGATAGGGAACCGCCGCCAGCACCTGCCATTGCGGTGGCCCGATCGGCCCCGAAGCCAGACGCAGCAGAAACGGCCCTCCCGCAATCAGGTAGTACAGCGGTGAGCGGTCCGAGTCATATCCATCACGCTCGCGCACATGTTCGCCCGATGACCCGCCCGTTGCCGCGTTCGAGAGCTGCGATCCCGGCGTGCCTGCCACCACGCCGTCTATCCATTGTTGCGCGCCCATGTGGATTCGTACCGCCTGCCCCGACCCCGACTCCTTATCAAGTCGCGCCTGCGCTGCCACCAGCCACAAACACTGCAACAAACACACGCCCAGCAGCGCAGCCGCCACAAATTGTGGCCTGCCAATCGCACCGGATTGAAAAAATCGCCGCATGAAGGGAGACCGAGTGTTTTACCATGTCCGGGACCATCATGGATACGCACCCTTCCCCGCCACCAGCGCCCGAGCCCGCGCAGACCGCAATCGTCGACTCGCCTCCGCCGCCAGTTCCGCAATTTATTGTTCTGGCGCGAAGAGAGAATCCTCTGTTCGCAATTTTTGTCGGCCCCCACGGCATGTACCCCGGCACGCGCTGGTTGATCTACCTTCTTCTCGGCGGAATCCTCGTAGGAGTAGTCGGCGCGATCTCGCATTTTGTCCACCGTGCGCATGACGCCTCGATCTGGTGGGGACTCGTCTCGGAAGCCGCGATCATGCTCGCCGTCATCCTTCCCGCCTTCGTGATGGCGCTCATCGAGAAGCGTCCCTTCGGCACCTTCGGCCTGCCTAAACAAAATGCCTTTCGCCGTAATTTTTGGATCGGCACTCTCTGGGGATTCGTCTCGCTCAGCGTGCTGATGATCGCCCTTCGCCTCTCCGGAGCTTTCAGTTTCGGAACCCTTTCCATCCACGGATCGCAGATCGCGAAATACGGGATCTACTACTTGATCTTCTTTCTGCTCGTTGGTTTCTTTGAGGACTTCCTCTTTCGCGGCTACTCGCAGTGGGTGTTCTCTCAGGGAATGCATTTCTGGCCAGCGGCCGCGCTACTGTCGGTAGCCTTCGGCGCTGTCCATAGTTCGAACCCCGGCGAAAGCAAAGCCGGACTCGTCGCCGCCGCCCTCATCGGATTTTTCTTCTGCCTCACCCTGCGCCGCACTGGCGACCTCTGGTGGGCCGTCGGTTTTCACATGTCGTGGGATTGGGGCGAGAGCTATTTTTATTCCGTCCCCGACAGCGGCGGCATGATGCCCGGCCATCTGCTCAACTCATCCTTCCACGGCCCCGCCTGGCTCACCGGAGGCTCCGTCGGCCCCGAAGGCAGTCTGCTCGTCTTCGCCGTGATCGTCGCTTTGTGGGTGGCGTTCGACCGGATGTATCCGGAAGTAAAGTACGCCGCCGAGCACTGACAGAATATAGAAGGTCGGCGGCACTCAAAATTCGAACACTCCGCGATGCTATCCTCTCTTCGCCATGCCTAGCCTTCGCTTCCTCGTCCTGCTCTGCGTTACCGGAATCGCCGTCGCCCAGGAGCCATTCCTCTCCACCACACATTGGACCGCGGTTCGCAACGAGTCGAGCGGCGCCGCCCCTTACGAGAATCTTCGCTACCTGACCACCCTGCATCGCGTTCCGGCAACCACAGATTTCGATCAGGCCGCGCAATTCGTCCTGCAAAAAGCGCGCGAGTACGGACTCGCTGACGCCCGCAGTGAGCAGTTCCCCATCGACGGCACAAAAACTTACGGCCTCATGCGCTCCTATCTCGGCTGGAATGTGGAAGCCGGAACCTTGTGGGAGGAGAGCCCGCAGCATCTTCTACTTGGCGATTGGAAGACCGATCCGATTCGTCTCGCCGACTACAGCCACTCTGCCGACGTCACCACCGCCCTCGTCGATGTCGGCAACGGCACTCACGAAGAGGACTACCGCGATAAAGATGTGCGCGGCAAGATCGTTCTCGCCGATGGCGTACTCGCTCGCGTGCAGGCAATGGCTGTGATCGCCCGCGGAGCTGCGGGCATCGTCAGCGACATGCCCAATCAAACCACCGCCTGGTCCGGCCTCGATCCAACTCTCGTTCGCTGGGGACACCTCGACGCGCGTCAGCCTTCCGGCTTCGCGTTCATGGTCTCGCGCCAGACCGCGCAATGTCTGCGTACCCGATTGCAGGCCGGTGAAAAAATAACCCTGAAGGCCGAAGTGAAAGCCACGGTCGGCCCCGGCCACTGGACCGTCGTCACCGCCACCATCCCCGGCTCGGATCCCGCTGCCGGAGAAATCGTCTACAGCTGTCACCTCGACCACGAGCGTCCCGGCGCCAATGACAACGGCAGCGGATGCGTCACCATTCTCGAGTCCGCGCGCGTGTTGTCCCGCCTGATTGCATCCGGCGCTCTGCCGCGTCCACGCCGCACGCTGCGTTTCGTCTGGGGACCGGAAGTCGAAGGCACGATGGCCTTCCTCGCGACGCATCCTGAAATCAAGCAGCGCCTCCGCGCCAACATTCACATGGACATGGTGGGCGGCGACTATTTCCGCAACAAGTCTGTCTTTCACGTCACCGCCACGCCCTGGTCGCTGCCCAGTTTCGTGACCGACGTCGGCGCAACATTTCTCGACACGATCCGGACCGCCGCCACCGATTACGCCGGGAGTGCCGCGAGCCCTGAAGCCGCCGTTGTCGAAACTCGCACCAGCGAACAAGGCACGCGCAACGAATTCATCGCCGACGTCACGCCGTATTCCGCGGGCAGCGATCACGACGACTACGATTCCTCCACCATCGCCGCGCCTTCGCTCTATTTGCGCGACTGGCCTGACCTCTACATTCACACCGACCACGACAGCCTCGCGCAGATCGATCCCACAAAGCTGCGGCGTGTCGCTCTGTTGGGCGCAGCATCGGGCTACGTATACGCCAGCGTCGACGCCTCACAACTTCCGAAGCTGCTCCCGTTCCTCACCGCCGCTTCTGAAACTCGCCTCGCCCGAACTTTTCAAGACGCCCAGAAGCTTGTCGATGACCCCAATCTCGGAGTCGACGCCGCATGGTACGAAGCACGCAACCTCATCAACCAGTCACTCCACCGTGAGAATGCCGCGCTGCATTCACTAGTCGATCTCGCGGGCGGAACTGCTGGCTCTGAAGCAAACAACGTCAAAGCTCTCGCGACGCAAGCAACATCATTCAACGATTGGATCGACGCTCGAGCGAAACTTCGCGGAGCCAAGGGACCAGCACCCACCGCCGCCTGGCTTCAATCACCTGACGCACATCGCATCCCCGCGCGCATCGGAGACTTCGGACCTCTCACCTATCAGAACGACAACGTCCTCCTCGCGCGTCTCGGCAAAGAACGCTATGGGAAGATCAAACTCCTCAACAGCGAAGCCACTCCTTTACTGAACGCACAAGACCAGTCCGACCTCTACGCCTATGAGATCGTAAATTTCGTGGATGGCAAGCGAACCGCTGCAGAAATCCGCGACGCCGTCTCTGCCGAATATGGGCCTTTGCTTCTGAACCTCGTGACGGACTACCTGGAAGCATGCGCCGAAGCCAAAGTGATCCAATGGAAGTGATCGCGTAGCGCCGGCTGCCCCGCGGGATGTCGTGGCGCGTCCTCGCCCCCACATCTGGCAATCGGTGCTGGCGCAACGGCGCAAGCTCTCACGCCCCACGCGGCCTTTGCCTTATACTCCGGCAATGCGGCGAAATTTCCTGATCGTTTTTTACTTGTTGATCGCGTCCTACTTTGCAGTCGATGGTGCCTTTGCCCAGCCTAGTCCCGATTGGACCGAGCCGTTCCCGCCCTTTCGCATCGCCGGAAACCTGTACTACGTAGGCAGCAAGGGCCTCGCGAACTATCTCGTCACGACTCCGCAGGGAAACATTCTCATCAACAGCGATCTCGAAGCCAATGTTCCCCTGATCCAGGCGAGCATCGAAAAACTCGGCTTCAAATTCCAGGACACAAAGATTCTGGTCATCAGTCACGCCCACTGGGACCACGATGCGGGCAGCGCGCTGCTCAAAGAGAAGACTGGCGCCACGTACATGGTGATGGACGCCGATGTGCCCGTCGTCGAGTCCGGCGGCAAATCTGACTTCGCCTATGGCAACGTTGCTGCCAACCTCTACCGTCCCGCCAAGGTCGATCGCATACTCCACGACGGCGACGAAGTTCGGTTGGGCGATACCGTTCTCGTTGCCCACCTCACGCCCGGACACACCAAGGGCTGCACGACCTGGACGATGAAAGTGATGGAAAACAAAAAGACCTATGACGTGGTGATTGTCGGAAGCCCCAACGTGAATACCGGCTACAAGCTCATCGACAACGCGGCCTACCCGCAGATCGCCGCCGATTACGAACGCTCGTTTCGAGTTTTGAAATCCCTGCCAGCCGATATCTTTCTCGGCGCCCACGGCGCCTACTTCGGACTGGAAGAAAAATATCCTCTCCTGAAAGAAGGACACGCCAATCCCTTTGTCGATCCCACAGGCTACAAGCGCTTCGTTACTGAAAAAGAAAAAGACTTTCAGACAGAATTAGCCCGGCAAAAACTAGCTGCGAAGTAGTGGGGATAGTTCTGCCGCAGCATGCGCAGGCCAGCAAGCCGACGAGCATTCCTCCGTGCTCTTCGTGTCCTCCGTGGTAAAGCCCCTAGAAGTTGAGATCGCAGCAGGCCAGCAGTTACTTCCCAATACAAAACGTCCCAAAAATTAAATGCAGGATGTCATCCGAAGTCGTCGCCCCGGTGATCTCATCCAGCGGACGCAGCGCACTATAAAGATCGAGCAGCATCATTTCGTGCGGCACTCGGGCAGTGACCGCATTCCGAGCCGCTTCGAGCGCAGCCAGCGAATCGCCCACCAGTTTCTGATGCCGCACATTGGTAAGAAATCCGCTTTCAATCTGCGGACCAGCATCTCCTCCTACCCGTCGTAAGATTGCGGCGCGTAGCTCTGGGATGCCATCGCCTGTCAGCGCCGAAGTCCGGACGCGATCCAACTGAGAACCGGAAATTGGGAACTGAGAATTGCCTTTGTCCGATTTATTCTCCACCACGATTGCCGCCCGCCCCTCCACCTGCTTCAACAGCTCGCCATCTTCCTCGGACACCGCTTGCGTCGCATCGAGTACCACCAGCACCAGGTCTGCGTCGGCCAGCGCTTCCATCGATTTGCGAATGCCGATACTCTCCGCCTCATCCAGCGCCCGCCGGATTCCCGCCGTATCCACCAGTTCCACAGGAATTCCACCGATTGCCACCGTCTCGCTCACCAGGTCGCGCGTCGTGCCCGGTTGCGCCGTAACAATCGCGCGTTCCCGCTCCACCAGCCGGTTGAACAAACTCGACTTCCCTACATTCGGACGCCCCACAATGGCCAGCGTCAACCCCTCATGCACCAGCTGTCCATACGCAAAACTCGCCGCCAGTCCTTCCAGCGGCCGCCGCACATCAGCAATCTGATCGAGGATGGTCGCGTCCGGCGCAATCGAAATATCGTCCTCGGCGAAATCAATCCCCGCTTCGAGCAGCGCAATCAGTCCGACCAGTGTGTGCTTGATCGGCTTGATGCGCTTTGACAACGATCCTTCCAGCTGCTGCGCCGCCACTTTCGCCTGAAACAGCGTCTGTGAATCAATCAGATCCCGGACCGCCTCCGCCTGCGTCAAGTCCAGCCGCCCGTTAAGAAATGCCCGCATCGTGAACTCGCCCGGCTCTGCCAATCGCGCCCCGCCAGCCAGGCAAAGCTCGACAATATGCCGCAACACCACCGGCGACCCATGCGCTGAAATTTCAACAATGTCGTCAGTCGTATAAGAGTGCGGCTTCGCAAAGTAAGTAACCACCACTTCATCGATCCGTTGCTCTTGTAGAGCGGGCGCCCCCGCCCGCTGCTGTTGGTGTTGGTGTGGCCCTTGCTGTCCGCCCCTCTTGACCTCCCCAACGGAGCCTCCACTCAGAGTCTGCGCGGAAGTAGTAATTCTGCCGGCATTTTCGCGGGCGAGGGCGCCCGCGCCACATCTCTCCGGTTCCACCAATTCTCCAAATACGGCCCGCCCCGCTTCCAGCGGATGTTTCAACCGCAGCATCGGCTCGGCAATCGCCCGTGCCGCCGGACCAGCCAGCCGGACGACACCAATCCCGCCCCGCCCGGCAGGAGTCGCAATCGCCACGATTGTGTCGTCGAGATTCACAGCAACATTCTAGCCAGTGGTGGGGACACTCAGAGGCGGCATTTGGCCTTCATCACGGGTGCGCCTCCGATACACAAAGAAGCAATACAGCGCTGGCCCGCCGAGCGGCCAGAAGACATACAGAGCAACAAACCAGAAAGCACGAGCCAGCCAGTGCGACTGGTCAAAACCGAACCAGAAATAGAGCATCGCCACCCATAACAACGCCGTGGCTGCAATCCCCGGAATCCAGACCACAGTAAACAGCGCATCAGTCAGCGGCGGCAGCTTGTTCACATTCGCAAACAACTGTGCCGCCCGCGTGCCGAAGACCGTCCCCACGAAAATCAGGTTCAGGACGGCGCAAACCGTATAAACGCGCCGCGCCCTCCGGGACAGCATCCAGCTCCTCGTGATCGGCAGGATCAGCATCGCCCGGCAGATTACCACGCTCACCGTTTGCCGGATACGATGTTGCCCGTTTGCCCGCAGCCCGTGCCGTCATTTATACTTTTCGTTTGCCTTAGGGCAGTTGATTCAATCAGGGAGCAAGGATTTTTCATGCCGAAACGTACATTTCAACCCAACCGACGCAAGCGCGTAAAGGTACACGGGTTCCGCACCCGTATGAAGACCAAGAGCGGAGCCGCTGTCCTGTCGCGTCGCCGGGCCAAGGGACGCAAACGCGTCGCCGTGAAAGCGGGTTTCCGCGAGTAGTTTCCCCCGTAGCGCGGGCCAATAAGCCCGTCTTTTGTGCAGGATTATGAGTGTGTGAGCACCGACGCTCCGAACCGGAGTGGAGAGCAACGTGTCCAGCCAGCCGAAAGCAGTGCCGGGGCAGCATTCCCCCGCACCGCCCGGTTGCTGAAACACGCCGACTTCGAACGCGTCTACAAGCAGGGTCGCCGTCATTTTTCCTCCCACATGACCGTCTTTTACTTGCGGCAAACGGAGGGTGATGCGCGTACCGGATTCACCGTCGGTCGCGTTCTCGGAGGCGCCGTGCAGCGCAATCGCATCAAGCGCCGCATGCGTGACGCCGTCCGGCAACGGCGGACGATTCTCCAGGGCCCAGTCGACATCGTCATCAACCCGAAGAAGTCGGTATTGAAAGTCGAGTTCCCGATCCTGCTCGAGGAAGTGACCCGAGCGTTCGAATTGATTGCCCGCAAGCTGGCTGAGAACACGGCAGCCCAAAAGAAGACAGTCGAGAACTAGACCTCTCTACAGAACGTATCTAGGGAGACGGGTATCGAGTGTTGCATTTCTGAATGAAGAAGTTATGAAGACACTGGCACTCTGGACGCTGCGCTCGTACAAACAGTGGATTTCACCGCTGCTGCCGCCCTCGTGCCGCTACGTGCCGACCTGTTCCGAGTACGCCATCGAAGCCGTCGACCGGTTCGGAATCCTGCGTGGTGGTTTCATCGCGATCGCGAGATTACTGCGCTGCCACCCCTTTGTAAAAGGTGGATACGACCCAGTCCCGTCGGATTCTCAACCCGGACACTGGCATCATCACGCCCTGCAAACGACGAACGACGAACGACCAGCGACGTAAAAAGAAGAGACTCTATTGGCCGACTTTCAAAATCCGCAGCAGGAACCCGGAAACGAACGCAGACTTCTCATCGTCTTTGCGCTGACCTTCCTGGTCATCATGCTGTTCCAGCCGCTCCTGAAAAAATACGCGCCGCAACCGCCTGAGCCCAAGCCGGAAGCGACCCAGCCGCAGACGGTACAGACTTCGCCGGCTCAAACTCCATCAACGACCGGAGCCGCAGCCTCAGCATCCTCGGGTAGCGCGAAACCGGCAGCTACGCCGGTCAAGCAAGCCTCCGGTGAATCCGAAACCGTCATTGAGAACGACCTCTACCGCATTGTCTTCACCAATCGCGGCGGCATGGTTAAGTCCTGGGTCCTGAAAGATTACAAGGACAAACCCGAGGGTGGACCGCTCGAACTCGTCAACAAAGTGGCCGCCGATAAGTATGGCTACCCACTTTCGTTGTGGCTCTACGACGGGGGACTGCGCGACAAGGTGAACTCTGCCCTGTTTGTCCAATCTCAAACCCAACCCATTCTGCTCGGCGAGGAGTCCGCAAAGATTAGTGTTGATGCCAAAGGGCTTCAACAGGCCAGTCATGCCATTAGCGCTCCCGCGGAGATCAGCTTCGACTTTTCTGACGGCGACATCGCCGTCCACAAGACATTCAAGTTCGATCACAGCTATGTCGTCGACGTGCAGACCTCCGTCACCCAGAAGGGCGCGGTCGTCTCCGCGTTCCCCATGTGGCCAGAAGGATTCGGCGATCAAAATACCGGCGCCAACTATGCCGCCAGCCAGATTGCCTATCAGTACAACGGCAAAGTAGAACGGCTGGCCACCGGATGGTCCCTGTTCCCGGCGATCAAGATCATCGGCGGCAACACCGTTCCCGGACCGTTTCAGTGGGCCGCCGTCTCCGATCAGTACTTCGCCGCTGTCTTCCTTCCGCAGGATCCCCAGAACGCGGCACTAGTGACTCTCCGCAGTCCGCTCGAGATTCCTCACAATCCCTCTGACCCCAGCAACAAGCAGATAGATAAAGTGGACGTATTCGGAACCGCAGTCGGTAGCCTGAAAGGCGCAACCTCCGCCCGGCTCTATGTCGGCCCGAAAGCACTGCAGGTTCTGGAAAAAGTTCCCGCACCCGGAATTACTGGTGCCGACCCGGACCTGCGCTCCATCGTCGATTTCGGCTGGCTCGGTCTGATCGCGCGCCCTCTTTTCCTTTGGCTCAAGTGGACGCACGACCACATCATCGGCAACTGGGGATGGGCGATCGTTCTGCAAACGCTCATCATCAACCTGGCTCTGCTGCCGCTTCGTCTCTCGCAGATGAAGTCGATGCTCAAGATGCAGCGCATCGCGCCGCAGATCAAAGCGATCCAGGAAAAATACAAGAAGTACACCCTGCGCGATCCGCGCAAAGCAGAGATGAACACGGAAGTCGCCGCCC
The DNA here is from genome assembly GCA_016196065.1 of Acidobacteriota bacterium. NCBI lineage: Bacteria > Pseudomonadati > Acidobacteriota > Acidobacteriota bacterium. The sequence goes on from JACPYL010000012.1 coordinate 71,644, forward strand.
TCTACAAGAAAGAAGGCGTCAACCCCGCCGGCGGATGCTTGCCCCTGCTCATCCAGATGCCTTTCCTGTTTGCCTACTACCGCATGCTGGGTGTCGCCATCGACCTCCGCCACGCGCCCTGGGGATGGGTCCACGACTTGTCCGCGCCCGACCCGCACTATATTCTGCCGATCGCCATTGTTGTGACCATGTTCTTCATGCAGCGCATCACGCCGCAAGCCGGCATGGATCCCGCGCAGCAGAAGATGATGAATTTCTTCATGCCCGTGATGCTCGGCTACATCAGCTTGAACCTGGCCGCCGGGCTCTGCCTGTATTGGTCGATGGGCAACCTGATCAGCATGGTGCAGCAGTCCGTAATGAACCGCACCGAACTCGGCCGGGAAATGCGCGAGATGATGGAGAAGCGCGCGAGAAAGAAAGAGAAATAAGCTTCTAGCTACTGGCTTCTGGCTACTGGCTTCTTGTTTCTAGCTCTTAAGCTTTGTGGCGTCACGTTCGTGGCTCTTTAGATTTCTAGCTGGGCTGTTTAGATGTGTAGCTCTGTGGCCGGTGCAGCTCTTCAAGATTTCTGGCTCTGTGGCCGGTGCAGATCTGCGAGATTTCCAGCTCTGCGGCCGGTACAGCTCTTCAGATTTCGGACTCTGCGGGCCGGTGCAGCTCTTCGGATTTCCAGCTCTGCGGCTGTGCAGGAAACAGTGCGCCAACGGCGCTCCAGCCGCGAAGCGGCGGGGCAGGAAAGCCCGGCACGGAAGTGCCGGGTAAGTTGCCGCGAGAAGGTTGAGTCCTTTTAGGGACGGCACCCGTGGTGCGACGAAAGACTCCAGCCGCGAAGCGGCGGGACAGGAAAGCCCGGCACGGAAGTGCCGGGTAGGTTGCCGCGAGAAGGTTGAGTCCCTTTAGGGACGGCACCCGTAGTGCGAGGAAAGACTCCAGCCGCGAAGCGGCGAAATATTACAGCCCACGGCGCAAGCCGTGTGTAGCAACGCGAGATTGATCGAGCCCCGAAGGGGCGAAAGAATCTGTACAGGCCGAGAGCCAACTATGCCAATCGCCGACAAAGTCGCCGCCGCCAAGAAAATTGGAGAATTCCTCCAAGCCGTCATCACTCACGGCGGATTCAAACTCAAATACCGCATCACCGTCGATCCTCCCATCGCCGAACAGCGCGAATGGGAACATCCCGAAATCCTCGTCGAATTCGCCGGACCGGATTCCGCCCTGCTCCTCGAACGGGGAGGCGAACTCCTGCGCTCCTTCGAACTGCTGGGAACGGAAATCCTTCGCTTGCAAGGCAACGAGCACGAGAAGATTTGGTTCGACTGCAAAAACTTTCGCTCGCTGCGCATTGAGGAACTCCAGATGGCCGCTCGCACCGCCGCTGAAAAAGTTCGTCATACAGGTGAGCCCTATCGCTTTTCGCCGATGTCGTCGCGCGAGCGCCGCATGGTTCACCTCGCATTGCGCGAGGAAAAAGATTTGCGCACTGAGAGCGATGGCGAAGGCGGACGCCGCTGCGTAGTCGTCTATCCCGGAGACCACAAATCCACCGCCAGGCCCGAACGACCGGAACGCCGCCGCATCTCATGAATTCTCGGTAGAGACGAGGCAAGCCTCGTCTCTACACCACGGCCTTGAACGGAAACAATCACGTTACGTAACCAAGTTGCACCCTTTGCGCGGCAGTTATTTTCTCGCCACTTGACAGCGAGAAAAATTAGCGTTCCCATAGAGCGCTCACGTTGAAAATGTTTGTCAGCATCACCGACGCGACAATTTTTTTTATGCTAGTATGCCGTTCGTCTCCGTTGTAAATTTCACCAAGGCAACCAGTGGCTGCGAAAGCAAAAGCTGTTCTGCGGTAAAGAAGAATTCACAGTTAAAGATTTCGGATTTCTCCCGGGCGCGCCCTCACCGGACACCCGAGTTTTCTTAAAAAAAATGTCTGTTTCCAGTTCCGCCATCATCCCGAATCCGTGGGTGCGCATCCTCGATGCGCTCGAAAAGAAAATCAATCGGCACTCCTACGACACCTGGCTGAAGCCGACCCGCTATAGTCATGCCAGAGATGGAGTGCTCTTCATCCGTGTTCCCACCGCTGAATTCCGTAGCGTGGGCGACAAGTACGCCGACCTCATTCAGGAAGCCATCGACAATCTCGGCCTCGAATATCAGGATGTAAAGTTCGTGACTGCCGAAGACGATCCTTCGAACACGCCGATTCGCCACAACGGCGGCCTTTCAATGTCCGGCTCCGGATCACAGCCCCAGTCTGCCTCCACTTCCTTCCAGACTCAGGCCCGCTTTGACTGGGACAGCGCCGCGCAACTGAACCCGCGCTACACTTTCGACGCTTTCGTCATTGGCAGCGGCAACCAGTTTGCCCACGCCGCCTGCCAGGCTGTCGCCGAGCGCCCGTCCAAGGCTTACAACCCGCTCTTCCTGTACGGGGGCGTTGGCATGGGCAAGACCCACCTGATGCAGGCCATCGGACACGAAGTCAAAATGCGCACGCCGCAAGCGTCCATCTGCTACGTCTCCAGCGAGAAGTTCACCAACGAGATGATCAACTCGCTGCGCTACGACAAGATGACCAGCTTCCGCGACAAGTTCCGCAACGTGGACGTCCTGCTCATCGACGACATCCAGTTCCTCGCGCAGAAGGAACGCACGCAGGAAGAGTTCTTCCACACCTTCAACGCTCTGCACGAATCCATGAAGCAGATCGTGATCGCCAGCGACCGCCCGCCAAAAGAACTGGCGGAAGTAGAAGACCGCTTGCGCAGCCGCTTCGAGTGGGGACTGATCGCCGATATCCAGCCTCCCGACCTCGAGACCAAGGTTGCCATCCTGCAAAAGAAAGCCGAGCAGGAGAAGGTCACGCTGCCGACCGAAGTCGCGCTCTTCATCGCCTCCAACATCCGCTCGAACGTTCGCGAGTTGGAAGGCGCTCTGATCCGCCTGGTCGCGCACTCGTCCTTGATCGGCGCCGAGATCACTCTGCCCTACACCCAGCAGGTGCTGAAGAATTTCATCGACTCACAAGCACGTAGAGTGACCATTGAGTCCATCCAGAAGGCCGTAGCGGAACAGTTCGGTCTGCGCCTGGTTGAGATCAAGGCAAAAAACAATTCGCGCTCGATCGTCTACCCACGGCAGATTGCGATGTACCTTTCCAAGCATCTGACCGAAGCTTCGCTCCCCGAGATCGGACGCCAGTTCGGCGGTAAGCACCACACCACCGTTCTGCACTCGGTCGACAAGATCGAAGAAGTCCGCAAAGGCGATAAAGATTTAAACAGGCTGCTCAATAAATTGACCGAGCAGTTGGGCGCATGAATCGCGGTTTCCACCAGTTTTTCCACCTAACGGTCCATTCTTCCTGCCCTCGGGCAGTGGATCGTCTGTGGAACCTGTGCCAGACTGGAACGGAACTTCGGAAACAGTCTTTTCTTAGTGTGATCTCCGGCGTCCAGCCGCCCGATTTTTCACACGAAGGGTTGTCACCGATCTGATTGCAGCAGCAGGAGGTGGACTCTTTTTCCACTTCTCCGGCCTACCTGCTGTTACTGCTGGTTTTATCGGTTATGCTTTTGATATAAGGAAGTAACAGAAGTAGCAGTCGGGAGAGTCATTATGCCGGTGGACGTAGCCCCTGTCGTGGCCACAGCGACAACGACCATGGAAATCACCATCAGCAAATTTGAGTTGCTGCGTGAGCTGACCGCAACCCAGGGCGTCGTGGAGCGCAAGACTACGATCCCCATTCTCTCCAACTACCTCTTCGAAGCCGCCGCGGACAAACTGCAACTCACCGCCACCGATCTCGACCTGAGCCTGCGCACCGCCTGTAACGCGAAAGTAAAAAAAGAAGGCGCCTGCACCATCCCCGCGCGCAAGCTTTACGACTACGTAAAACTTCTTCCCGACGCCGACATCACCATCAAACTGCTCGAGAATCACTGGGTCAGCATCCGCTGTGGACGATCCAATACGAAAATGGTCGGCATGGCGCGCTCGAATTTTCCCGCGCTGCCCGTATTTCCGACTGCCGGCGTCATCAAGATTCCGACTGCGGTCCTGCGCTCCATGATCTCCAAGACCGGATTCGCCATCGCCCATGAAGAATCGCGCTACACCCTGAACGGCGCGCTCATGGTGCTGAAGAGCGAATCGATCACCATGGTCGCGACCGACGGACATCGCTTAGCCCACATCGAGCGTGCCGGAGAAAAATTCGACGGCGTCTCCGGTGAAATGAAAACGCTCATCCCGAAAAAGGCGATGGACGAACTCAAGACTCTGCTCGACTCCACCGACGCCGAGACCATCGATTTCGCGAAAGACGAATCAACCCTGTATTTCCGCGTGGGCCAGCGCCTGCTTACCTCGCGCCAGCTCACGGGACAATTCCCCAACTACGAAGCCGTCCTGCCGAAGGAAATCACCAAGTCCATCAGCGTGCCCGGCGCCGAACTCGGAGCCGCCATCTCCCGCGTCGCCCAGTTTGCCGACGAACGCTCCCATGCCGTCCGCCTGCGCCTGGAAAAAGATGAGCTGAAACTCTCGGCATCATCCACCGACTCCGGCGAGTCGGAGGATTCCATTGAAGTCGCCTACGCCGGCGACCCCGTGACCATCGGCTTCAACGCCCAATATCTGATCGACTTCATCAAGGCCACCGGCTCCACCGAAGTAAAACTGGAATTGAAAGACGCCCAGTCCGCCGGCCAGTTCCGCCCCGCCGAAGGCGACGACTACAAGTACCGCTACATCGTCATGCCGATGCGGATCTGAGACCGTTCGACTGACATCGGATCCGGCAAGAATATCAAGAGGGGAGAAGGGATTCGGTCCCTCCTCCCCTTTGTTTTTCTGCCTCAAACGCGCGGGATAGATAGCGGCCTAACATCGCCAATTGGCTTGACCAACTCTCCGCTCGCAAGTTACATTTGGCGCCGAATTCTATTTAGGAGGCACCCTATGCTTTCAGGCTTTAAGCAATTCATTCTGCGCGGCAACGTAGTAGATCTGGCAGTCGGCGTCGTGATCGGCGCTGCTTTTGGCGGAGTGGTCACCGCTCTGGTCAAATCTCTGATCGAGCCGCTCATTGCCCTTCTCGTAGGCAAGCCCGATTTCACCGCGATCACCTTTACCGTCGGCACCACCGTCTTCCCGATCGGCGCGTTCATCACCGCCCTTGTGAATTTCCTGTTGGTCGCCGCCGCGATTTACTTCTTCGTCGTGACTCCGATCAACGCCCTGATCGCCCGTACGCGCAAAGATCCAGCGCCGGCCGATCCGACCACCAAGAAGTGCCCGGAATGCCTGAGCGAGATTCCCCTCGACGCCCGCCGCTGTGCCCATTGCTCACAGCCGGTGGCAAGCCGAGCAGCCTAACGCCCGTCAGGGGATGTTTCTCGATCGTGGTGCGAGTGCCAAGCGGGTTTTGACTTAAGTGGAAGAGCGGCCCTTCAGGGTCGCGTTAGGATTCCAATAACAAGGGCCTTCAGGCCCCGAGATCATCGGGGCTTGCAGCGCCCCATCCCCCCGCCCTTGGCGAAATCGCCCAATTTCCTGTAAAATCACTCTTTACCTGTCAAGCGGCATCAAGCCCCAAAAGGATTCAGGAGTTATGGCACGAGTCTGTGAAATCTGCGGCAAGGGGCCGCAGTTCGGAAACAACATCAGCCACGCCCACAACGTGACCAAACGGCGCTGGAACGTCAATCTGCGCCCCGTTCATGCCAAGGTTGGCGCCGCCACCAAGCGGATGCGCGTGTGCACGTCCTGCTTGCGTAGCGGTAAAGTCGTCAAGGCGTAAGTTGTAGCCTGGTTCGATTTCCACCCCTTAATTCAGTGGAACTGTCATCCCGACCCTGAGCTTGCCGAAGGGCCAGGGATCCGCATTTCCTCGCCCGGGAGCGAGCTGCGCTAGCGCACGCTCACCAGCACCACGTCAAAGATCAGCGTCGCATCCGGCGGAATCAGCCCGGGATATCCCTTCGGACCATATGCCAGGTTCCCCGGAATCCGCAGCTGCCGCTTCCCGCCGACTTTCATTCCGGCAACGCCTTCGTCCCAACCCTTGATGACCTGCCCGGCGCCAATCAAGAAATCAAATGGACGTCCCGTCCCCACCGAGCTATCGAACTTTTTCCCGCTCGTTAGCCAGCCCGTGTAGTCGACCTTCACATGCTGGCCGCTATGCGCCTCAGCGCCTGTGCCTGCCTTGATGTCCCAGTACTGGAGTCCACTCGCCGTCTTGACCCCGTCTCCCATAACCTTCGTCGGCCCCGCCGCAGGACGCGCCACCGGCCGGTGCACCGCCGGCTTACTCGCCGTCGGTTTGCTCGCCGTTGTAGGAGCCTTCTTGGTTGTAGTTCCCGTCTGCGCGAAAGCAAAAGTTGCCATCCCGAATAGAACCGCCACCACAAATGTTTTCATGATCTCTTCTCCGACTTCCGAGTTTGAAACCTCTGCAATCCGACCTCTAACCTCTGACCTTAAACCAGCGCGATCACATCGATCTCGACCAGCACATCTTTCGGAAGCCGCGCCGCCTCCACCGTCGTACGCGCCGGGAAAGCAGCGGTGAAATAACGACCATACACTTCATTCATTGCCGCGAAGTCTCCCATATTCTTCAGGAAGACCGTGCACCGGACCGCCTTATCCAGACTGGTGCCCGCCGCCTTGAGCAGCCCGGCAAGGTTCTTGAAGACACGCTCCGTTTGCACCGAGACGTCTCCCGCAACCACTTGTTGAGTCGCTGGATCGATCGCCACCTGGCCGGACGTAAATACAAATCCATTGGCTCGAATCGCCTGCGAATAAGGACCGATCGCCTTGGGAGCCTGATCGGTAGCAATCACATCACGCATAAATCCTCCCGACGCAGAAGTAGCGTCGCTTTCTTCGACAAAAATCAATCCCCAGGCACGAAGTGAGATTAACGCAGATTCCCCAAACCGAAGTCAACCAATCCCCTCACTTCAGCCTCCCTTAGTGAACCTTCGTGAAACCTCAGTGTCCTTCGTGGTAGAGCCTTTGAATTTAAACGGGCCTTCCTTACCGGTGCGCCTCCAGCCATGACTGCAAAATCAGCGTCGCCGCCATCCGGTCCACCGCCTTGGCCCGCTTCTCAATCGAGAGATCTGTTTCCCGCAACAGCCGGTTCGCTTCCGTCGACGTCCACCGCTCGTCCCACAAGTGGACCGTGACCCCCAGGTGGTGCCGCAAATCGTCGGCGAAGACGCGCATCTTTTCCGACTGCGTCCCTTCCGCTCCACTCAACCGCAGCGGCAGTCCAACCACCACTTCCTCGATCTGATACTTGGCCAGCAGCCGCCGCAGCACTTCGAGATCCGTGCGCTTATTCTTCCGCTGGATCGTATCGATTCCCTGCGCCGTGATTCCCAACTGGTCCGAGACCGCCACCCCAATACGCCGCGCGCCCACGTCGAGAGCCATGATGCGAGTGCGCAAGACGGAATCGGTCATAAGGCATTGTAAATTGCATCCCGCTGGAGACCGGCGATTTCAATAGCCGCGCCCACAGTTTCCTGATCGCCCTTCGCAATCCGTTCGTGCAAAACTTCGCACAGTCAGGCAGAATGATGCCCGGCGCGCAATGGACTCCGTCGACACACACCGCAGGCATCACTGGTCGCTGACGCTGCTCGGCATCGGCCTGATCATCGTGTTCGCCTACTACGGAGAATCCGTTCTGGCCGTGATGTTCTTCTCCATCCTCCTGACATTCATTCTGGATCCGCTCGTCGAACTCTTCAGCATCCATCTGCGTCTTCCGCGCGCTCTCGGCTCGCTGACGGCCGTCCTCATCCTGCTCGCGATCCTGTACGGAATTTCTTATGCCTCCTACAGCCGCGCTGTCGCCTTTGTTGACTCCGTGCCGCAGTATTCCCAGAAAATTCGCTCGATGCTGAAGCCCTTTCGCCAGCAGGCCGAGAAATTGGAGAAGACGCAGGAAGCCGTTGGCGAGCCCGAACCAACCAACGTGCTCGCCGTGCGGCAGGTCACCAGCTGGGCCGATATGCTCACGCACGGCGTCAGTACGCTGACCGAAGTCCTGCTCGCGGCTTCGTTCGTTCCGTTTCTTGCTTATTTTCTGTTGACCTGGAAGCATCACGCGCGTTCCGCGACCGTCATGCTCTTTCCACTCGAGCATCGCCACACCGCGTACGTCACGCTCGGCCTGATCGGCAAGATGTTGCAGAGCTTCATCGTCGGTAATCTCCTGATTGGCCTGCTCATCTCCGGCATCAGCGTCATCATTTTCTGGCTGCTCGGAGTTCCGTTCTTCTATTTCATCGGATTCGCCAGCGGCTTCCTCAGCCTCGTGCCTTATTTGGGCCTGGTTCTCGCGATGGTGCCTCCCATCCTCGTTGGCCTCGGACAACTCGATGCCAGCGACTTGTTGGCAGTAGTCTTCGTCGTCATCCTCCTCCATCTGTTCGCCCTGAATGTCCTGTATCCAAAAATGCTAGGCGCTCGCCTCAAGCTCAACCCTCTGGCGGTCACCATCGCACTCCTTTTCTGGGGATGGATCTGGGGCGCCATCGGATTAGTTCTCGCCATTCCCATCACTGGAGCACTGAAGATCATCTTCGACCACGTGGAATCCATGAAAGCTTTCGCAGCATGGCTCGGCGAATAAGCCCTCGCGCCGATTACCAGTAACGTAGATTGCCGGCTGCACCTGACATCCAACTGATTACTCCGAGTGACCGATGGTCCCCTGACAAACACAGAATTTTGTTGTATCGTCTGATTTCGCGTGTCTGAGGGGGCAGCGGAGCGAGGGGTTCGTTTTGTCCAGAAAGTTTGGATTGAAGGCCTGTGTGTCCCTGGGGGCAGTGTTCTTTCTGCCGATGATGGTTCGGGCGCTTCCGCCCGGATTTCCCTCTGCCTCACCTTCCTCGCAAGTCCAATCAGAAGCCGCCACTCCCGCACCCCAGCGACTTTCCACCGATTCCGAAGGCGGCCTGGTCATTCCCCGCCTTTCCCGCGCTCCAACTCTTGAAGAGTTCCTCACCATGCAGCCGGAAGGCGAAGCTGCGCTCGCCATGGCTAAGGTCACAAAGTTTGTCCAGCGCGATCCCCACGACGGCGAACCCGTTACCCAACCCACCGAAGCCTATCTCGGATACGACGACAAGAATCTCTACGTCGTCTTCGTCTGTCACGACGATCCCGCGAAAATTCGCGCCCACGAAACTCGACGCGAAGGCTTCGATGGCACCGACGACGATGTCGCCATCATGCTCGACACGTTTCACGATCGCCGTCGTGCTTATGAATTTGAAGTCAATCCCAAAGGCATTCAGTGGGACGCCGTTTGGACCGAAGCTTCATTCGCTGACACCGGCGGCAACTTCGACACCTCGTTCGATACCGTGTGGAATTCCAAAGGAAAAGTTACCAGCCAGGGCTACGTCGCCTGGATGGCCATCCCATTTCGCAGCCTGCGCTTCAGTTCCGCACACGATCAGACGTGGGGCATCATCCTGCTGCGCGAAATTATTCGCGATAACGAGAAGTCGTTCTGGCCGCACATCTCCGTCAACCGTGAAGGTCGGCTCGGCCAGGCTGGAACCGCCAAGGGGCTCAGTGGGATTTCTCCGGGCCGCAACATTCAGCTCATTCCTTACACGCTGTTGAATTCCTTCCACAGCGTCGACGACCGCGTCGCGGGAGGCACGCCTTGCCCCACGCCGCTTCTGCCCGATCGCAATTGCGCCGCGTTTCAGAATCGCGATATCGGCGGAACCTTCGGCCTCGACGGCAAGCTGATTCTCAAGGACAGCCTGGTGCTCGACGTGACCGCCAATCCTGACTTCAGCCAGGTCGAATCCGACCAGCCCCAGGTTACCGTCAACCAGCGCTACGAAGTCTACTTTCCCGAGAAGCGTCCGTTCTTCATCGAGAACGCCGACTACTTCCGCACACCGATCGACCTGTTCTTCACGCGACGCATCGTCAATCCCACCGGCGGAATTCGTTTGACCGGCAAAGTCGGACCCTACTCGCTCGGAATTTTATCCAGCGACGATCGCGGCCCCGGATTGACCCGGGATCCCAACGATAGAGATCTCTTCAAGTCGCGCGACTATTTCACCATCGCGCGCGTCTCACGCGACATCTTCAAGCAGTCCAGCATCGGTGCGATTTTTACAGATTGGGAATCCCCGGCGACTTCGAACGTCAACCTCGACCGCCGCAGCGATTTCAATCGCGTCGGCGGCATCGACTCGCGGCTCAAGTTTTCCACGAACTGGACTGCGGACCTTCAAGCCGTGGTGAGTTCCACAAATTTCGGCGGTTTCTACTCATTCGGCGAAAACTACAAAGCCGACGTGACCTACACCAGCCGCCATCTGAATCACACCGGCACATTCAACGACGTTAGCCCCGGTTTCACTACCGTCCCCGGATTCGTCACGCGTCCCGACATCCGTGAGTATCGCGATGACACGGCTTATTTCTTTCGCCCGAAACATGGACCAGTCGTCAGCTGGGGGCCGGAACTGTCCGGCCATTGGACGTGGGACCACAACGGTTTGCGTCTCGATACCGACTACTTGCCTAGTCTGAACGTCAACCTCAAGCGCCAGACGCGCATCAGCATCTTCCCGTATGAAGAATTCCGCGAGCGCCTCCGCCCATCGGACTATCCGGGAGTACTCGACAGCAGCGTGGATTTTCACGAGCACTCGAGCGGTCTAAACGTCTCCAGTTCGCCGTTTGCGCAGTTAACTCTCGGTGGGTACTACTTCTGGGGTGATGCCGTAAATTTCATTCCCGGATCAGTCGATCCATTCAGCAAACCGTATCTGGCCCGCTCGGACCTGGGCGCTGGAGTGTTGACCGTGCGTCCGATCACGCCCCTCAGGATCGACAACACATATTTATTCAGCCGTCTGCGCACGCGCGAAACCAACGCGAATGTTTTTAATAATCACATCATCCGCAGCCAGTGGAACCTGCAAATCAATCGGCAACTGTCCTTGCGCGCGATCATGCAATACAGCGCCACGCTCACGCAGAATCAACCTGGAAATGAACTCAACATCTTCACGTTTCTGCCCACGACGAAGAACTTCAATACCGATTTTCTGATTACCTACCTCGTGCATCCCGGCACGGCAGTCTATGTCGGCTACAACAGCAACCAGCAGAACCTCGACCCCGCCCTCGCCCTCGGCGAATTCGGAAGCGTCGCTCGTTCCAATCGCCTCATCAACGACGGACGCCTCTTCTTCGTAAAAGTCTCCTACCTCTTCCGCTTCTGACCAGTCGTAACCTTCGCGCCCACGCAATGCCCGCGCGATTCCACGCAATCCTATACGCCAAAGGCCCACGCCCAACGGCCGACGCCTAACGCCCCACACACACCTAAGGCCCGCACAGCCCACGCTCCCCGTGCCGCACAACTGCGTTTGCATGCCTGGAAATTTTTTAAGCCTGTGCCCGCCATAGCCGCGAAGTGGCGCAAGATTGCAGCCCACGGCGTAAGCCGTGGGTCTAGTTTGTGAGGATGCACCAAGCCCCGAAGGGGCGAAAGAAACTTGGGTGGCGCAGCGGTTTACCGCTGCGGTCAGCATCACCTATTGGACGGGGCTTTAGCCCCCGCCCTTTCCACCACTCGAATCCAAATTCCCATTCCCTCCGCCCCAACATCCGCCGGCGCCGCAAATCCCCGCATCCACACCAGACTCCCGCCCGCCACGACTACCGGCCAGTTCCCCTTTGCCTCGCCGACAATATGCCGATTGCTGAGCAGGTCTTTTACCTTCTTTTCTGCCTTCGTGTGCGCCGGCCAGAAGCGATCCCCCGCGCGCCAGTTGCGCACCGTGACTTCTCCCGTCAACTTTGCTGGATCAAGCAATCCACCACGCTCGTCCTGCGGAACCGCATCCTGTTCCACCAACATCGCTTCCATCCGAATCCCCAATTCCGGGACATCAACCGCGCCCGGAACGGACAATCGGTATTCATAGTCCGACAATCTCGGATCGCGGCCCGCTTCCAGGCAAATCTCGCGCTGCGTGCGACGCACGAACCGCCCACCGCCCGGCAGTTCCACTCGCTTGCCCGCCGGACCGAACGCAAGTTCCCGCACTTCTTCAATCAAACGAAACGAAACCGTCGGATCCGCTGCATTCGCTTCCAGCCATCCCCGAATCAACCGCCGCTGCCCCGCGACCGGCTGCGTCGTCAACGCGCTCACCTCCAGACGACCTCCTTCCTCTGTTGGACGAACCTCCGGATGCCCCTCCACCCAATGCTCTTCTTCCCCACGCGCGATTTCCGCTAGGTCCGCAAGATTCTCCACCGCCGCCGTCCCGAAATCTTTCTTCAACACTGGCAGCAAGCGATGCCGAACCCGATTGCGCAAAAATGACAGATCGCGATTGGAAGAATCTTCCCGCCAAGTCTGTCCGCGCTCTCGCAGATAACTCTCCACGTCGGCCCGCCGAAAACCAAGCAGCGGACGCACCACCTCACCGCCCGTCTCCTCCAGCTTCAGCCGCGGATGAATCCCGGCCAGCCCTCGAATCCCCGCCCCGCGCAACATTCGGAGCAGCACCGTCTCCGCCTGATCATCCAGCGTGTGCGCAGTAGCGACCTTCGTCACGCGACCCTCTGCCGCCAGCTTCCGAAAGAAGTCATAGCGCAGTTTCCGCGCGCCCGCTTCAATTCCAGACGTCCGATCAATCATTCCCGCGACATCCTTATGCAATTCCAGCCCTTGCTGACGAGCCAGCTCGGCTACAAAACGCTCGTCTTCATCGGACTCCTGTCCGCGCAGCTTGTGATTGACGTGCACCACTGACAATCCGATTCCTAGCTCCGCTCGCAATTCGACCAGCAGAAGCAGGAGCCCCACCGAATCTGCGCCCCCAGACACGGCCACGCCCAGCCGATCTCCCGCCCGGATCAGTTCCTGCTTGCGAATTGTTTTCAGCAGCCGCTCCGCCAGATCGTGCACGGGGAAATGGTAACGCAGGAAGCGTTGTCAGGTTTGTCGGATATGGCAAGCCAGCAATGACCCAGAAAAGACTGCGGCATGCGACCGTGCGAACAGCTAGAAGACTTGAGCAGACTATCTATTCGGTAGGAGAAAACTTGATCTGTACGACTTCCCGGGTCTCGCGCGTGGACTTTTCCCATCGCCACCGCCGCACCGCGTTCGCCGCAGCCTGGGCCAGAACGGGGTGCCCTCCCAGGACGTCAACGGTCTTTACGCTTCCATCCGGGGCGACCAGCGCTTCCATCTTCACCGTACCCGACACTCCCATGCTTCGGGCCAGTGTCGGACAAGGCGGTGCTACATGCTCCAGCAACGTTCGCTTTGCGGCAGCCTCCTGCGCCCAGGCGTCCTTTGACCCCGAAAGTAAGGCGGCAGCAACAACAATCACGCCCACCACAATCGGACGTGCCAAAATTTTCATATACCTAAAATCTAAGGGAAACAGCGACCCGGCAGAAGATTACACAGGTAATCGCTGCGGTGAAACGAAAGCCTGCGTGCCCGTTGCTGATTAGGGTTGTTGCAGAAAGCATCGCCGCTGGACGTGCTCCCACCCCGTTCCCTGTAGTATCCTTTTTTCAACGTGGGGCAGCCCGCAAGGGCTACCAAGAAACTTCATCAGAAGATATGCAGCGCTGGATTGCCAGGCTTCTCGTGTTGGTGATGATCGTCCCGGCCTTCGGGCCGCTGGCGATGGCTCGCGCCTCCGAGACCATGGCGCCGCACTGTTCCCGGCAGCCCGCCCAGCCCGTGATGCAGTGTCATCAAGGCATGGCGATGCCGATGTCCTCTGCGCCGTCATCTCCCGAAACATCGTTCCAGTCCGTCAATTCCTGTTGTCAGAATCATGATTGCTGCCGTGGACTCGCCACCTCTCAGTGGGCGCAAGCGCCATCGCAGCAGACCATCCAGCACGTACTACCGACCTCCGAGACCCAGCGTATCTCGATCGCGCTCCTGACTTTCAGCAATATCTCCGACAGCGATTCCGCCCGCGCTCCGCCCCTGCTCTAACTCCTCATAACCGGACGCATCCCGATGCAAACCGCACCAGCTGAAAGCAGCCTGCATAGGCCGCCTTTGTCTGTGTCGAAGTTTTGCATGGGATATGCGCACGCAGAACCAGCCAGCCACAGAGCGGAGTCATCCGTGAGCCCAGCGCGTCAGTGCTGGGTCCGCTCGATGAAAAGACGAGCTAAGGACTGAACATGAGCACCCACAACACGATCCGGACCACTCTCATCCCGGCGCTGGTAACCCTGATCTTTGCAATCATCCCGCCTGCTGCCCACGCCTCCATCCTCGGATCCGTCCGCGGCCTCATCCACGATCCCCAGCACCGTCCCGTCACCGGTGCGACCGTGAAACTCCACGCCACGAACTCGCAGTTCGAACAGACCGCCACCAGCACCGATGCCGGAGAATTCACATTCGAGAAGATTCCCATCGGTGAGTACACCGTGGATGTTCAATCCACCGGCTTTCGCACCGAGCAGCAGCATCTCGCACTCTCCTCCAGTCGTGACGTCCGCCTTCATTTTTCTCTCACATTGGCCGCCACGACGGAGACTGTGGAAGTCCAGGATGCACCCATGACCGTGAATCCGACTTCATCCACCACTGCCACCTTGATCAGCCGCGCAGACATCGCCCAGACTCCCGGTGCCGACCAATCCAATTCGCTGGCCATGATCACCAGCACCGTGCCCAGCGCCTATATCGTCCACGACCAGCTTCACATCCGCGGCGGACACCAAGTCTCCTGGCTCCTCGACGGCGTGCCCGTCCCCAACACCAACATCGCCTCCAACGTCGGACCGCAATTCGATCCTAAAGACATCGACTACCTTGAAGTGCAGCGTGGCGGATACAACGCCGAATACGGAGACCGCAGCTACGGCGTCTTCAACGTCGTGACCCGTTCTGGCTTCGAGCGCAACCGCCAGGCCGAACTCACCACCAGTTACGGGAGCTTCAACAACACTGACAATCAAATCAGTTTCGGCGACCACTCCGAGCGCCTCGCCTACTACGGCAGCTTTTCCGGATATCGCAACGACCTCGGCCTCGAAACTCCCATCACCCGCGTGCAGCACGATCAGGCGGCCGGTCTCGGTGGATTCGGCTCCATCATTTTCAACAAGACTGCGAACGATCAGTTGAGGTTCGTCACCTCCGTCCGCGGCGATCATTACCAGGTCCCGATTGATCCCAACGATCCCGCCACTGCTGACAATCGTGACGTCGAAAATGAACGCGATGCCTTCGTCAATTTTTCCTGGATTCACACCGCCGGCCCTGGCTTGACCTTCACCGTCTCGCCCTTCTACCACTTCAACCGCGCCCACTACGCCGGCAACTTTGTTGGCACCTTCAATGGAAATCCTGCTGACGCCGTCGCCATTCCCGAAGACGATCGCGGCTCCAACTACTTCGGCGGCACGGCCATGCTGGCCATCCAGCGCGGTAAGCACAACGCTCGCATCGGACTGCAATCCTGGGGACAACGTGACAATCAACTTTTCGGCGTGGCCAGCAGCGATCCCGAACAGACTCCACTCCACATCCGCGACACCGCCTGGGGATCGGTCTCCGCGATCTTTCTTGAAGACCAGGTTCACCTGACCGACTGGCTGACCGTCAACGCCGGAGTCCGCCTCACCCGCTTTCAAGGCCCGCGCCAGCTCGATGGCGAAACTTCACAATCCATCAGAGTGAATGACAACGCCGCCGACCCGCGTATCGGCGCAGCCCTCCGCATCCCGAAACTGAACTGGGTTGCCCGCGCATTTTATGGGCGCTACTATCAGGCTCCGCCGCTGCTCACCGTTACCGGAGCGTTGCTCAATCAATGCACCGACGCCGGATGCAACTTTGCGCCCCTGCACGGAGAGCGTGACGAGCAACGTGAGTTCGGCCTCGCCATCCCCGTCAAAGGCTGGACCATCGACCTCTCCAACTTCCGCACCGGAGCCAAGAACTTCTTCGACCATGACGCGCTCGGCAATTCCAACATCTTCTTCCCGCTCACCCTCGATCACGCGCGCATTCGCGGATGGGAAGTCAGCGCCTCATCTCCACGTCTTGCGAATCGCGTTTCCTGGCGCCTCGCCTATTCCCATCAGCACGCCGATTGGAATGGCATCGTCACCGGCGGCCTCATCACCGGAGACGTTTGCGAAGATCCGCTCTGCCAGCTCGACCACGATCAGCGCGACACTCTTTCCACCGGCGCGAACGTGAATTTGCCCTGGCACGCCTGGGCTGACTTCGGCATCAGCTACGGTTCTGGCTTCGTGGACGGCGACGGCCCCACCCACCTGCCATCCCACACCACCTACGACCTCTCGCTCGGCAAATCCTTCGGCGAAAACTGGAGCGTCCGTTTCACCGGACTAAATCTAACCAACCATCACTATCTCCTCGACAACAGCAACACCTTCGGCGGCACCCATTTCGCGAATCCCCGCGAAGTAAGCGTGCAGCTGAAATACCGCTTCCATTTCTGAAGACTGGAAAGAGAGGCTGGAAATAGAAGGCTCGAAACATAACAGGCAAGAGCCTAAATTGCAGACCGAACATAGCCCAGCGCTTCAGCGCTGGGTAAAACGGAGGACACGCCTCAAGTCCCGGAGGGACGACTGGAGATAGCCCGGCGTTTAAGTGCCGGGTCCGGTCAGCCGCATCCATTACTCAATAAATCTCGCCTCTGACCCCCGAATTGACGCTGCCCAAGCAACCTCCGTATAATTCTATGCGTCCACACCATCTAGACGGTTCTGTGGGATATCGCCACGCCTGACGTTCGGCGTGAAGAGCCGGCACCGAGCATTTCCGGAACTATTCCGAAGGAGTTCAAAGGATCAATGACCAGCAAGTTTATGAGAATTCTTGTGGCTGCAGTGTTCGCACTATCCCTGAGCGCATGGGCGCAGACCGCCGCGGACAACGCCGGCGCCCCCAACGCACCATCCTCTGCTGCTGCCACCCCGCTCGCCACCGGCACCAAGGTTGGCACCATTAACATTGAAGGCGCAATCTTCAACTGCAACGAAGGTCGCCGTGACGCCGAAGCCCTCAGCAAGAAGCTCGAACCCAAGCAGGCCGAACTGAAGGGGGTCAGCGACGAAATCGAAGGCCTCAAGAAGCAGCTCAGCACCCAGGGCGACAAGATGAACGAGGAAGCCGCCGCCACCCTTCGCAAACAGATCGAGACCAAGCAAAAAGCATTCGAACGCTCGGTCCAGGACGCCCGCGAAGAAGCGCAGGGCCAGCAGGGCGAGATCATGCAGCGCGTGCTCGGCAAGATGGCGCCCGTGATCGCGAAGTACGCTGCCGACAACGGCTACGGACTTCTCATCGACACCTCTCAACAATGGCCGCAAGGTCCCGTAATCATGGCTGGACCCTCCGTTGACCTCACCACCCAGATCATCGAAGCCTACAACATTAAGTCGGGAGTGCCCGCACCGCCAGCATCCGCTGGAGGAACGAAGCCTGCGGCGAAGCCCGCAACCTCGCCTGCGAAACCGGCGGCTGCCCCGGCTCCCAAGCCTGCCACGAGCAATCCGCCGAAGCAGTAACGACACCAATCATCGAACGATAGTTCCCAAGGCCGCGTGCAAGCGCGGCCTGTTTCTTTTTCTCTCCGCATCGTTTCTGCAGGAGCAAACTCCGCCGCACAGGTGTCTGTAGCACTAACGGGGCCCGTTCGGAGGACATCATGTTCAACACGCTCGAAACTTCCTGGGATCACTCCGCCCGCCGCGGTTGGTCCGCTCTCGCATCCTTCACCGCGCAAGCCATGGCATTGAGTTTGTTGTTGCTCATCCCGCTGTTGATCGTTCCAGGCCCGCCGCACCTCATGTTCTGGGAGAGGGTCATTCTTCCGCCTCCCGGCCGAACTGCGCCGCCCGTGCTTCGTCAGCATCCCGCAGAGCAAGCCACCACCAATCTCAATGGAGAACACGTGATTGCGCCACCCAGTATTCCGGACACGATCGCCGATGTGCACGATAGGCCGGTTGCGGACACGCCTGACCTCAGAAATTTGCCACTAGATGGTGGAATAGGACCGGCTCGACGTGGCGTCGACAATTCAGTCGGAAATTCCATCGCGGTCGTTCCGCCCAAGCCCCCAGCTCCCACGCACCCTCTGAAGATTTCTCACTGGGCGGAAGGCAATCTCATCTTTCGCGTGCAGCCCGTCTATCCACCACTCGCTCGCCAGGCGCGCATTCAAGGAACGGTGCAACTGCGAGCCATCATCAGCAAACAAGGGACAATCGAAAATCTGATCTTGGAGAGCGGACATCCCATGCTCGCCGGAGCCGCCATCGACGCCGTCCGTCAATGGCGCTATCGTCCCTACCTCCTCAACGACGACCCCATAGAAATCGAAACCGAAATCACCGTGAACTTCTTGTTGTCGGGGAACTAGAAGCGAGCCGCGGAGCGGCGCAAGATTACAGCCCACGGCGCAAGCCGTGGGTTAGCGCCGGAAAGTCTCTAGCCCCGGGGGCGATAGCAACAAGTCTCGCCTGGTGGGAGTGGCTCAGTTTGAAAGAGATTCGTATCAGGGCATCGCTTCAGCGATGCCGCGAAATACGAAAATCAAGCGGCTTGAGCCGCTGGGCTTGAGGGCAAGGCAGCGGCTGAAGCCGGTTCGCGGTTGTTTCTTTGGCATGCCTGAAGGCATGCGCTGATACGAATCTCTTTCAACCTGAGCCACTACCCGCCCGTTTATAATCGCCCCAGTGAACGCCCCGCGCCGTGACCGCTCTCCGACAACGACCAGCCCCAACTGGGCTGAAGTTTCCCTCGACGCTCTCCGCCACAACTACCGCGCTGTCGGCAAGCATGTCGGGGAGAATGTCCGCATCTGCGCCGTCGTCAAGGCCGACGCCTACGGACACGGCTCCGCCCGCTGCGCCCAGGCTCTCGAATCCGAAGGCGCGCCCTGGTTCGGAGTCACCGGCACCGAAGAAGCCATGGCTCTCCGCCAGGCCGGAATCAAGGCCCGCCTTCTCTTGATGACCGGCATCTGGAAAGGCGAAGAAGACGAAGTTGTCGCCAACCAGCTCACGCCGATCGTCTGGGAAAAATGGCACATCGATCGGCTCGAAGCCGCCGCCTCAAGAAAACAGACCACACTCCCCGTCCATCTCAAGATCGATACCGGGATGACCCGCCTCGGCGTATGCCCTGAAGCGTTGCCCGCGATCATTGCCGCGCTCGCTTCCAGCCCTCATCTCAAACTCGAAGGCGTGAGCACGCACTTCGCAACCGTCCGCGATCCCGAGAAGACGCGTAAACAAACCGCGCTCTTCGAAGGCGCTCTCGCCATTCTCGCCGCAAACAAATTGCAGCCCGCACTCATCCACATGGCGAACTCCGCCGCGACGCTCGCCCGTTCCGAAACCTGGAAGACCTTGATCCGTCCCGGCATCGCCCTCTACGGATACTCCAAAATTCGCACCGCCGGCACCAAACCTGTCGACGTCGCGACGCCGCTTCATCCCGTACTTGCCTGGAAGACCCGCCTGATCGCTCTGAAAGACGTTGCTCCCGGACAAGCCATCGGCTACGGCGGCACATTCGTCACCCAGCAGCGCAGCCGCATCGCGATCCTGCCCGTGGGCTACGCCGACGGCTTTCACCGCCTCCTCTCCAATCGCGGACGCGTCATCGTTCGCGGTGAATTCGCTCCCGTCGTCGGAAGCGTCTCCATGGACCTCACCACCGTTGACGTCACCAGCATTCCCGGCATCGATATCGGCGACGAAGTGATCCTGATGGGAGAAAGCAATAACAAAATCATCGATGCCGGAGAACACGCCCGCATCTGCGAAACCATCCCCTACGAAATCCTCTGCAGCATCTCCAAACGAGTCCCCAGAATCTACCTGTAGAGACCCTAGAGTAGAGACCCGGCTTGCCGCGTCTCCCCGCTGCTAAAATCAAGCTGATGCCCTCGCGCTACGCCCAATGGATGTATAACTGGGAAACCCGTCTCACCTCGGTCGATAACAACCGCGTGATCCGCCCCTTGGACTGGGGCGTCGAATGGACCCAGCACTGGCCCGGCCGCAATGGAGGCCCCTCCAGCCACTCGCCCGCCGACCTGCTCGCCTATTTCAAAACTTTCAACGACCACATCATCGAGAACAGCGACGCCTTCTACTCCTACCAGAAGCCAACCGACTTCCGTCTCGAGCGCCGTGAAGTCCAGGTCTTCAGCACTCGCGCCGTTCCCGACCCAAAGTTAGAAGAGAAAGTTCGTGGCACGTACGCCGACTTCCTCCGCTTCACTTCGCCCGTACGAACTCCCTATCCCGAGAACGATCTAGCCAACGCCCGCTGGTTTCCCGCTGAAGAAAAAAAACATGCAGGACAATCCCGCCGCGCCGTAGTCCTTCTCCCGCACTGGAACGCCGACGCCCTCGCCTATAACTCCCTGTGCCGCGCCTTCAACTGGATGGGCATCTCCGTCCTGCGTCTAAGCCTGCCGCATCACGACATTCGCCGTCCCAAAGAAATTCATCGCGCCGACTACGCCGTCTCCGCCAACATTGGCCGCACCATGGACGCCATGCGCCAGGGCGTCATCGACGTCCGCTGTTGTCTCGACTGGCTCGAATCGCAAGGCTACAACCGCTTCGGCATCGTCGGTACCAGCCTCGGATCCTGTTACGCCTTCATTGCCACCGCCCACGATCCGCGCATCAGCGTTGCCGCCTTCAATCACGCTTCTACTTATGTCGCCGACGTAGTCTGGCACGGACAATCCACCCGCCACGTTCGCGAGGGATTGGAGCCCGCGATTCAACTCGACGATCTTCGCAACGTATGGCGTGCCGTCAGCCCGATGGTCTACTTCGACAAATTTTCCCGATGGCCCCGCAAATCGCTGATCATCTATGCGCGCTACGATCTGACCTTCTTACCCGAGTTATCCGAAGCCGTCGTCGACGAATTCGCCCGCCACAAACTCAACCACAAAGTAGTCGTCCTCCCCTGCGGCCACTACACCATGGGAGAAACTCCCTTCAAATACATGGACGGCTGGCAACTAGGAAACTTCCTGAGAACCGCCTTCGACTAACAAAAAACCTATGTGGCGCGGGCGCCCCCGCCCGCGAACCCATGAAGTCTCACGAGGTCCTTACTGCACAGTGAAACTTCCCCTGGCAATTGCCGAACCGCCCTTGGTCTTCAACGAGACCTTAGCCGGTGAGGTGACGCCTGCCGGCACCGTTGCCGTCACCGCCGTGTCGGAAACCACGTTGAAAACGCCCGGCCCCAGAACCACACGGCCAATGGTGACGCTCGTGGTCTGCTTCAGGCTCATGCCGGTAATTGTGATCACAGTTCCCACCGGCCCGCTCTTCGGATTAAAGTCCGAGATGGAGGGAAGCACTTTGAACGTCTGCGGCGTTACCAGGTCGCCGGTTGGCATGCTGACTTTGACTGGGCCAGTCATCGCGCCCGCCAGGGGCGAAATGATCGCCGCGGTATCGTTGATCGGGATGAGCTTCCCCGGCCCGCCTCCAAACGTGACCCCGGTAGCGCTTAAGAAACCTTGTCCCAGGATTCCCGCCGCATCCCCAACGTGACCCGACGTGATGATGACGAGTGAGATGAAGGGCTTCAGACTGGCGTCATAACTGTAAAGAACGCCGTAGGCCGGCTGTTGGCTTCCTCCGTGATTCGTCGTGCCGTAGATGATCCCATTGGTATGCAACACAGGTGTGGACATCGGCGTGTCGCCGCTGGATGTGCCAAAGTCGTGCAGCACGGTAAAGGTTGTTCCCTGCGTATTGATCTTGAACAGAGTGCCTTGGCTGTTGGCTCCTCCCCTCGTGGCGACGCTGTACAGGAACCCGT
This sequence comes from Acidobacteriota bacterium, assembly GCA_016196065.1. Taxonomy (NCBI): domain Bacteria; kingdom Pseudomonadati; phylum Acidobacteriota; species Acidobacteriota bacterium. Next base: position 93,587 of record JACPYL010000012.1, read on the forward strand.
CACTTCCCTGGACCATTCCGGCCGGCGGATTCTCGCCCTCGATAGCCTGAAAGCTGTGCAGCGTCTTGTAACCACCGCCGGTGGCCGACATCACGAATACGCTCCCGAACCCGTTCGCGCCTCCCCAATTTGTAGTGCCGTAGAGCTTTCCGTCCGCCGCTTGCAGGACGGGGCCAGCAGGGTTCTTTCCCTCGGTTCCAGAGGTGCCAAAACTGTGGACGATCTTCAGTACTCCCTTTGTCGTCAGCCGGAACACTGTGCCTTGATTAAACGTGCCACCATTCGGAGTCGTCCCATAAAGATTTCCATCCGTACCCAGAATGAGGGGCGCAATTGTCTGTGAGGGTAGCGTTGCGATAACCGAGAACGCCCCGGTGGACAAATTGATCTTGTACGCTTTGCCCGGATTCGTCCCGTTGTCGGTAACTCCGTAAATATTCCCATCTGGTGCCTGGATGGGTGGAGCCCAGGGGAATGCGCCGTCGGTGCCATCGGTGAAGTTGTACAGGATGGTCATGACTCCGTCGCGATACTTGAAAACTGTGCCTTTATCCGACGTGCCGCCTCGTTCCGTCGCCCCGTAGAAGTTGCCGTCCCATCCGAAACTCAGTCCCGACTGCGGCGTGTTCCCATCCGGTTTGCCGAGAAAGTCGTAGAGATCGAGCACGGTTCCGTCGGGTGCGATGCTGAAGACCGAGCCATCGTGGGACAGCTGCGTTTGCAGCGTTCCATAGAGGCTGCCGTCCAATCCTTGTGTGAGCAATGCGGGGCCCATCGGATTGGCTCCTTCCTGGTGCCAGTCAAAGTTGTGCACTTCGGTGTACTGCGCGTGCAGCAGCGGACTGACAGCAAGAAGAACGAATGCAAGAACGAAACGGATGGATCGGGCGGCTACGAAGGGACTCATATGCTACTCCTTATTGAGTAATGTGCGAAACCAGACCCAATTGGCTCACGCTCCACAAAAAAAAGCCGGCACGAAATCGTTAATTTCGACCTAACCCCCGTATTTTCAGCTCACAGAAAAACATGTGGCGCGGGCGCCCCCGCCCGCGAACCCCGAATCTCTCCCCCGCCCCGACAGGGACCACGAGTGCACCCGTCCTACATGACGTTGGAAGTACATCAATCATCCCGTAGCCGCCAGCGTCAAAATCCTTTTTCAAAACGCAAGCTCGTCGGCGTAGCCTGCCAAAGTGCTCGATGAGAGGAGCGGTCATGAAAAGGCTAAAGCTCGCAGTATTGGTCTGCGCCACAGTCACGCTGATGTTGGGGGATACGACCAGGAAAGAGATCATCGCGTGCACTCCGCAACAAGTGCGATGGTTCACGCCGTCGTACTACACCGATGGCCGCGAGCGAGCGCAGTTATTCGGCGACTCAAGCCGCGGCGGTGCATGGATCGATCGTGTCAGGATGCCCGCCGGCAAACGCGTCCTCGCGCATACGCACCCGCAGGACGAACTCGTCACGGTCATCGAAGGAACTTGGTATGTGGGCCAGGGAACAAGATTCAACTCCAAAGAGCTGAAAGCGTATCCGCCGGGCAGTTTCATCGTCATTCCGGCCGGCATAGCTCATTTTGTTGAGGCGAAGGACGGTACCGTAATCGTTCAACTCAACGGCAATGGCAAATTTCACACGGACTATGTTGAGAAATAGAGATTGCCAAGCCATGCATTTGTGTTCGCGGGCGCCCCCGCCCGCGAACACTATACCGCTCCTCAACTTCAACAGGGTGCACTCGTTCCCCCGCCCATCTTGCTCTTGGGTGGCGCAGCGGTTCACCGCTGCGATCAAGACTGTCTTTGTATGAAATGAGACCATAGCCCCCGCCCGCGAACTCTATACCGCTCCTCAACTTCAACAGGGAGTAACTCGTTCCCCCGCCCATTTTGCTTTTGGGTGGCGCAGCGGTTCACCGCTGCGATCAAGACTGTCTTTCTAGGAGAGAGGGCTTTAGCCCCGCCGGCCCCGACTATAGATCGGAGCGCAGCCGCCAGTGCACTACCGTTTAGAGAGGACAAGAACGGGAGGGCACGACTTCAGTCGTGCCGCCGAGTTCGCTAGAGACGAGGGGCTTTAGCCCCGGAGGTAATAGGAGTTACATTAAGGGACGCCTTCCCCGTTGCGCGGCATCTCGAAGATCACGACCAAGAGGGAGTAATTGCAGTGGAACCATTTCGAATTCAAGTCGCGGATGACGTGCTCAATGATTTGCGGGGACGGTTGCGCCAAACAAGATGGCCCGACCAGGTACCCGGCATCGACTGGAAACAAGGCACCGAGTTGAACTGGCTGCGACGCCTCGTGTCCTACTGGGCCGACGAGTTCGACTGGCGTAGCTGGGAGCGAAGGCTCAACGCGCTGAACCACTTCACCTGGGAGGGCATCCACTTTGTGCACCAGCGTGCGACATCCGGTAGTGGTGTGCCGCTCATTCTCACGCACGGCTGGCCCGGCAGTTTCCTCGATTACGTGCCGATGCTGCCGATGCTCGAACACTTCGACGTGGTCGTACCCTCCCTGCCCGGTTATGGTTTTTCGCCGCGTCCACCCAAAGTCGGCATCAACTATCGGTACGTCGCGGATCGCTTGCACCGGCTCATGTCTGAGCTTGGGTATTCGCGTTACGCCGCGAGCGGTTATGACTTTGGCGCCGGAGTAACGACGATCCTTGCGTTCGACCATCCCCAGTCGGTGGTCGGGATCCATCTCACCACACTGGAATCGGATCTCGCCCCCGTGGTGGACGACAAGGATCTATCCGATGCTGAGCGTTCGTACCTCGCGGTGAATCGGGCCTGGGATGTGACGGAGCGCGGATACAGCGCGATCCAGTCCACCAAGCCGCAGACGGTTGGCTATGGACTCAACGACTCCCCGGCAGGGCTCGCGGCGTATCTCGGCGAGAAGTGGCACTCGTGGAGCGACGTTACCCCGGCCGACGACTTCCTCTGCGCCACGTTCACTCTGTACTGGATCACCCAGAGCATCACTTCGTCGATGCGCGACTATTGGGACAATCGCTGGCACCCGGTCGATCCCGCTTACATCAGCACGCCCACCGCGTTTGGTCTGTTCGCGCACCAGAAAGTTCCCGAGGGTGACCTGCCTCGCTCGTATTTGGAACGCCTATACAACATCCAGCGCTGGACCGTCTTTCCGCGCGGCGGCCACTTCGCCCACGCTGAGGAACCAGCAGCAGTAGCAGCAGACCTGACCACCTTCTTCCGTACCCTAAGCTGAGGGCCATGCAACAAGTCGGAGCCCTGGCACGAGGAAGATTTGAAAAGCCTATGTGGCGCGGGCGCCCCCGCCCGCGAACTCTATACCGCCCCTCGACTTCAAGAGGGGCTGCTCGCCCCAGAACCCTAGCTCCATCCCGTAGCTCTGAAAGCCAACCACGCTTACCCTAGATTCGCGAGCAACTTGGCGCCCGCACCCTCGGGTTGCCCGGGCCACCCGCCAGCCAGCAGGAAAGCGACGATTATTGTCGTTCCGTGTGAATCGGATTCAATATTAAAACTCCCGCCCAGATCGGCAACACGCTCGCGCATCCCGCTAAGACCGACTCCCACATTGGTGATATGTAGGTCAGAACTTTGCATCAACCTCGCGGGCATGCCCTGTCCGAAATCTTGCACCCTTAGCAGTGCCTGGTTTTCTGTGATGGTCAGGCCGATCTCCACTGAAGAACTGCCGGAATGTCGGTGGACATTCGTGAGACTCTCTTGCAAGATGCGGAAGAGTGCGATTTCTGTTAATTCGGGGAGTCGATCCATACCGTCGGGTAAGGCCAGCCTGACTTCAATCCCGCTTCGTTTTGCGAATTCATCCGTGAACCAGCGGGCTGCGGAAGCAAACCCAACCTCATCCAACAGGGGAGGATGTAAGAGGCAAGAAAGAGTACGGGTTTCGACGATGCTGCGTTCGACCGATTCCAAAGCGTCTGCCAATGCTTCGGTTTGGCTCGGTGCAGCGGAACCACTCAGGGAGTCCAAATTCATTTTTATGCTGACCAAATACTGCCCCAAACTGTCGTGAAGATTGCGAGCAATTCTCCTGCGCTCTTCATCCTGCAAACGCATAAGCTGGACCGAGAGGTGCCTGAGCATGGCGGTGCGACTCTGGACCGCAGACTCAAGTTCTCCGTTTGCAAGGCGCAACTCACTTTCGCTTTTCCGGAGCGCTTCTTCCGCCCGTTGGCGTTCCGTTACGCTTTCCCGCAAGGCTTCCTCCGCCCGCTTGCGCTCAGTGACATTGTAGAAACAGTTGATCGCGCCCCGGATTTCTCCTTGGTCATCCGTGAGCGGAGCGATATTCACAATGACGACAATGCGTGAGCCATCGGGCCGTTCAATATGTACTTCCGCATCATGCATCCACGGTATCTTGCCACTCAACACGTCCCCCATAGGGCATTGCTCGTGCGGCATGAAACTACCGTCTGGGCGGTACATCTTGAACGAGCCGCAAAACCGCTCGTCGGTATCACCGCGTTCCGGCTTGCGGCCCCACAGTTCCGCTGCGCGATTGTTGTAATCCCGGATTACGCCGGAAACATCACAGGAATAGACGGCGACGGGGGCCAAATCGAACAAGGTACGATAGCGCCCTTCACTTTCGAGCAGATCGTGTTCGGCCCGCTGGAGATCGACAGCCCTTTCATCTCGGAGCGTTCGATTGAGCTTCGTAGTTGAGGCTCCGCCTACCTCGGTCATCCAGCAGTTCACGGAAGCGGGCATCGATTGTGGAGCTTGCTGCTTGAATGTGCTCATGAGTAAAACAGATAATGCACCAAGGCCGTGGACAGGTATGCTCACTTTTGATCATGGCTCCTTCAACAAGAGCGATAGGATCCTTTTCTTAAACACGGGCCGAGCTTCGAGCCTGAGCAGTGGACCTCGAGGAGTTGGTTTCAAGCCTCTCTCATCAAGAAAAGGGATCCAGCCTCAGCTTTCGCGCCCTCCGGCCGCGCAGGGGAAGCCGCCAAGACCCTCGTGATTTCCTGGAGAAGCTTTTTGATCGGCTGTCCCTTTTGCCAAAAAGCATCGGCCTTAATCACGGCCATATCTTGCCCAAGAACGTACCCTCCGCTCATGGCGACGATTGCGATGTGCGGAAAGCGCTGGCGTACGATCGTCAGAAATTCAAGTCCTGACATCCGAGGCATATGCAAATCCGAGATGATTACATCAGGCAAGGATTGGCTGAGCGCGAGTATTCCGTCCAGTCCGTCTGCGGCGGTGAGAACGTCATAGCCCTCGTTCTCTAGAATGGCTTTGGTGGTTTCGCGTATCGCAGGTTCATCGTCCACCACCAGAATGCGGTAGCGAAACTGAGGCACGACCCTTGCTTCTAACGGCGAGACGGATTCGGCAGATTGTATTTTCGATGGTTCAAGACTTGGTGATGACATTTTGGGTGCATTCGATTCCGGGGAGATCGATTTACCCCTAAGTTCGTGGCGGAAACGCGTGTGGGAGAGCTTCTTCCCATCATGGTTTGTCCATTCCCCAAATGGTAATCGGCTTACATGACTAAGGTCTGTTCAATAGAGATCAACTTGGAGAGAGTGCACAGGAATCGACAGGGCTGTTGCAGGACGAACTGACCTTCTTAGTGAGGCAATTGCCAGAATTGGAATTACGTTTTGAACTGGGCCATATGGCTGTGGAATCTCAAGAAGCGGATCGACGAGAGTCTTCGCTCTTACTTATCGAGGCGCGCCCGGCAAAAGCCAGACCTACTCGATCTCGTTCCACACGTACAGGAATTCGGTATCGCTGGCGGTGGCTACTTTGCGGCCACCTTTGTGAATGGCTCGATTTAACGCAGACCGCACGTTTTCTTTGCTCTCGTCTAACGCCGCCAATGGCACTCGGAGCGCAACCCCAGCGGGGAGCTGATCGAGGTCGGAGAAAATCTGCGTCACAATTTGCTTGTGCTTTCCGTTCCGGCCCTGCGGTACATCCACTTGCGCCATCGTCTTGAAATTCATTGCGATCTTTTCGCGTGGTGTGCCCATCGGAGACCTCTCGCAGAAGCAATTTCGCTAACCTGACGTAACCCTATCGTAATACAACCTGACACTGTCGTACAGCACACATTTCGACGCGCTAGGACCCCGTAGGGGGGGTACGTCCCGTCTCGTTGAGAGCTGTATAACCCCATTAACATCAGCAATTTAACGCCATAATGCGGACGAAAGATTATCCAAAAGATATAACCCGTATTGATTCGGGACTGCTACGGTGTGAAAGAGATAGATAGGAGAAATTCAGTGAGCGAGCCGAAAACACATTTCGAACAGATTCCCGTAGAAGTGGTGAAGAAGATTGCTGCCATCCTTCCGGCAAAGGAACTCCCGAACGACGATGCAACCGGCGATGACACGGCAGAGATCGAAACCGAGGGCAAAGTTACCGCTGCGGACGAACGTTGGCGCGAAGTAGCGCAGAAAGTCCAGCACGAAGCGGACCCGCAAAAGATGATCGGATTGGTGCAGGAACTTATTGCCACATTTGACAACGAAAACAAACGCCTGGCGCACAGGCAGTACCCTGCAAGGCAGTCCGGCGCCTCCGCGGAGCAATCATGAGGGCCGTTGTGACCGCGAAGAAACTGGCCAAATTCGATCCCGACGCTTTCCTTTCTACCATCGCTGGTGGCAGAAAGGTTGCAACCTTCCTCAAAAAGCAGGCGATATTCCTGCAGGATGATTCCTCGGACGCTGTTTTCTATATCCACAAAGGAAAAGTAAAACTCAGCGTCGTGTCAAAGAGCGGGAAGGAAGCCACCATCGGCATTCTAGGTGAGAAGGATTTCTTCGGTGAGGGGTGCCTCACGGCGCAAGCTGTGCGTCTGTGCTCCGCGACCGCGCTCACCGATTGCTCGGTTATGCGGATCGAGAGGAAAGCCATGATGGAAGTGCTTCACCGGGAACACATGTTTTCCGATATGTTCGTCGCGTATCTGCTGACGCGCAACATCCGCTACGAGGCGGACCTGGTGGACCAGCTCTTTAATTCCAGTGAGAAACGGCTGGCTCGTGTTCTGCTTTTGCTGGCTCGCTTTGGCAAGAACGAAGCTCCGGAGGTTTCAATTCCCAAGATCAGTCAGGAAACTCTGGCGGCGATGGTGGGCACGACTCGTTCGCGGGTGAGCTTTTTCATGAACCGGTTCAGAAAGTTAGGCTTCATCCAGTACAACGGCGTGCTTGAGGTGCACAGCTCACTTCTCAACGTTGTTCTTCACGACTAGCACGGTGTTTCGCACCCTGGGACTGCGCACTCGTGCCGACATCACCACCCTGGGTTTCGCCATTTCCCGGGTGACTTCGGCGAGTGTGGCTTTAGCTTCTTGCTCTCTTGTCTCTCTCTTGCCCATACTTTTGATCGTTGCATGTCTCCAGGGCATCCGCTGAGCAATTTAGATCAATACGGATGATTGTTCGCGGCGGTATAATGAAGTTTGAGGTGGCTACCACGTTCTCCTCTTTCAGGTCTTCTGACCTAAGCCAGTCCATCTGAAGTTCTCCCCGACCTTAGGTTCGTCTTTCGAGGAAGCGGTGTTTCCATGCTTTTTGAAGCGATCCGTCATGAAGTAGATCAACTCCATAGCGTCAGCTCGCGTCTTGAGGGACTGGCTGAGCAACACCCACCGGTAGCAGAAGCACTCATTACTATCGCGGGAAACGTTCGAAACACGGCCACAATATTGGCCGTCGTCGTGGCGACGAAAGGGCCCAAGCCGATGTAAGCCCGCCAGGCAGTCTTCATGAAATAAAAATGGCGCAGTCTCGTTGGCTGCGCCATCCCGACTGACGGTCATTTCGGGGGAAGGCTGGACCGTAGCTCGTTCGACCCCTTCGGCTGAAACAAAGATAGAATCCTGGCAGATATTCTGTCTGTTCAATCTTGCACACGAAACAAAAAAAGGCGCAGTCACGATGGACTGCGCCCTTCCAGAGTAGCGGTCTTGGGGAAAGACCGTTGCTTGACTCTCAACCCAATGAACAGTACAAGGCGTACGAATTCCCGTCTGTTCAAAATTAGACAGCTCCGAATATTTGTACCGCCTAGCAGACGCCTTGACCTCACTCAAGACCCGTAATCCCGACGCCCACACTCAAGAACTGTCATCCCGACGCCCACACTCAAGAACCGTCATCCCGCCGCCTCACTCAAGAACTGTCATCCCGAACGGAGTGAGGGATCTGCAGTTCCGCAGCGCGCCCAATACCACGACCCTTCCATCACCAAGTGGGACACCTTCCACTACATCTACGCCGTCCTGCACCACCCCGAGTGCCGCGAGCGCTACGCCGCCAACCTCCGCCGCGAATTGCCGCGCATTCCATTCGCCGCGGCCTCGCTCAAGAACTGTCATCCCGAACGAAGTGAGGGATCTGCAGTTCCGCCGCGCGCTGACAAACTGCAGATCTCGCGCCGCTCGGGATGACAGATCAAAAAAGGGATGATCCCAAGCTTTTGGGCGGCGCAGCAGTTCACCGCTGCGATGCGGCATCCGCTTTTGGGTGGCGCAGCGGTTTACCGCTGCGATTAAGGCGCTTTTTTGAGGTGGGGGCTTCAGCCCCCGAAGGCCTCGACCACAGAATGGATTGCACGCGAAGTGCAGTCTTAAGAGAGACAGAGTCTCCCCACTTGTTACTGTTCAGGTTCCGCCCTCGGTTCGGGCGACCGCATGGAATCTTTACAGTTAATCGACAAAAGGCAATTCCCACTCTGACTTCGATAAGCGGGTTTCATGAGAAAAGAATTTCCACAATTGTGGCGCGAAGCCACCGTACTGCCCCACTTTGTACTCGCTTGGTTCCCAGGTACAAACTAGCGGCCAGGAGCTAGTAGCTAGAAGCGTTCCCGTCACTTCCCCCGCAACATTCCCACTACCCGGTCAAAATCTTCCAAAGTCCCATATTCAATCGTGATTTTCCCTTTCCCTCTGCGATCCCGAATCCGCACCCGCATACCCAGGACGGTCTCCAGCGACCGTTGTGCTGCCCGCACATTCGGATCCACCCATCTCGCCCCTTTGCCCGGACCACGATCCCCTTCCGGTCGCTCCATCGGGACATTCATGTCCAGGACCGCATCTTCCAACTGCAGCACCGACATCTTCTTCTTTACGACCAGCGCCGCCAGCTTTGAGATCTGCGACTCGTCATGCAGCACCAGCAACTCGCGCGCATGGCTATACGTCAGATCACCGCGCTCGATCAGATACTGCACATCCTCCGGCAACTTCAGCAGCCGCAGATAATTCGATACTGTTTCCCGCGACGTCCCCACCCGGCGTCCGATTTCTTCCTGGGTCAAACCAAATTCCGTGCTCAGATGCGCGAACGCCTGCGCCTGCTCCAGGCAATCCAGATCCTGCCGCTGCAGGTTCTCGACAATCGTCATCTCGGCTGCTTGCTGTTCCGACACGCGCTTCACGATTGCCGGAATCGTCGACTTCCCAGCCAGCTTCGAAGCCCGCAATCGCCGCTCGCCCAGGATCAGCACATAGCGCCCGTCCAATCCCGGACGCACCACAATCGGCTGAATCACTCCTTGTACCTGGATCGACCGCGCCAATTCCTTCAGCAAATCATCATCAAATCCTGTTCTGGTCTGATGCGGATTGTTCTCGATCGCATCCAGGGCCAACTCCATCGGCTGTCCATCCGGAGCTCTCTGCGCCGCCATCGCCTGCAAATCAACCGATTCGGGTTGCGTCGAGTCGCCAGGGGAGCCCGAAGCCAACACCGTAGCGCCGGCGCCCTCGCCGGCTGTCGCGGGGGCACCCTGCCCGCGCAGACGATCTGCATCAGACACAGAACTCGCGTGGGAATCATCCTTGCGCGCGCTTTGCGCCGTGGTGGGATCGGTCACCACAACTCTCGGCCCCGGTAACAGCGACTCCAACCCGCGCCCCAAAGCCCGCCGCTTCTCCACGGCCTTCTCCGCCACCTTCTCTACCCCAACCTTCTCAACAGGAATTGCCATCACGCTTCCTCTCCGCAACGATTTCCGAAAAGCTCACATCACCCGCCAGATTCCCTTCGTGCCCCTTCGTGAACCCTTAGTGCCCTTCGTGGTGAGGGTTTGACTTTAAGATCGATATCAATAAATATAGATGACCATCGATCTAAGCCGCCCCCGCCTCATCCCGCGCCGCCAGGTGCCGGTCCAGCAGTTCTTTCGCCAGCCGGATATAACTCTCCGCCCCCCGCGACCGGACGTCATACAGCAACGCCGGCTTCCCGTAACTCGGCGCCTCTGCCAGCCGGATATTCCTCGGGATCGTTGTCGTACACAACTTCTCCCCAAAATATTTCTTCAACTCCTCCGCCACCTGCTGCGCGAGGTTTGTCCGCTCATCGAACATAGTGAGCACCACCCCATCGACAGCCAGGGAAGGATTCAATGCGACCCGGATCCTCTCGATTGTATCCAGCAACTCACTGACTCCTTCCAGCGCAAAATACTCCGCCTGCATCGGAATCAGGACTCCATTCGCCGCCACCAATCCATTCAGCGTGAGTAGATCCAGCGCCGGTGGACAATCCAGCACGATGAATTCAAACCGATCTTTCACCAGGTCGAGGGCATCCCGCAGCCGATACTCGCGCCGATCCGCATCGACCAGCTCGAGGTTTGCGCCAATCAAGTTCTTGTGCGAAGGGATCAGCCACAGCTGTTCAAGTTCCGTAAGCTGAAGCGCCTCTTCCGCGGAGGCCGCGCCCATGATCACGTCGTAGGTACTGATTCGATCCGGATCTTTCCGCATGCCCAGGCCGCTACTGGCATTGGATTGCGGATCGCAATCCACCAGCAGCGTGTTGACTTCAGCAGCAGCAAGAGAAGAAGCAAGGTTGATGGCAGTCGTAGTCTTGCCGACGCCACCCTTCTGGTTGGCAACCGCGATAATACGTCCCATGATTTTTGTGAGCGGAGAACTCGCGGGCCAGAATAGTTCCAACCGATATGTGAATGCAATGCCGCATTTTGGTGCAGCATGTTCCACGTGGAACATTTTGAAATCACATGTGCAAGTTTGGTGGGAGTGTTCCACGTGGAACACTGCGGCTGTTTCCAGGAGGACGAGGAGGGTAGCCCTCCCACATTTAGAATGGAAGTTTCGGATGTCGTAAGGCGAAATGTTCCACGCGGAACATTGGGAGGCGAATAGTCTCACAATGAGATTACTGCAATATTTTCCCACTATAGCCTTAATAGACGGGAGTTTTTCCACTTCGCTGCCATTTTTACCCAGAATTTAGAAACAAAATTCCCACAATCACTGGGGAATACTGATCGACAACATTCTGGATTGTGACTCAGGTACCGGAATGGGGGGTACCCAATGGAGGCCGAGGCCTTCGAGGGAGGGGAGTTGGGAGGAGCCGATCAGGAGGACGATCCGGCCGGTTGAGGAGGCCAGGCGGGCGGCAACGGGGAGGATGGTTTCGAAGTGCTCTACGGCTCTGAGGGTGACGACGTCGGACTTGGTGGTGAGGGTTTCGGCGCGGGCGGTTATTACATTGACGTCCGTCAATGTAAGGGCACGGATGACTTCGCGAAGAAAGGCGGCTTTCTTGTGATTCGATTCGACGAGGGTCAGGGAGATGTGAGGCGCCCAGATTTTGATCGGAAGGCCAGGGAAGCCGGCGCCGGAACCGATGTCGAGGACGGTGCTTGGGTGGTGTGTGGTTGCGCCGGGGTCAGCGGGCGTGGGCGCCCGATCCACACAAGCTGCGTTGGGAAAAAGGTGGCGGGCGAGAAAAAGCGATTCTCCGAAATGGCGGGCCACGATCTGGTCGGCGTCGCGGATCGCGGTGAGGTTGATGCGGGAATTCCAGCGGAGTAGTAGATCGATGTACGTCGATATTTGACCGAGCTGCACTTTGGGGAGTGTCCTATCCAAGAATGGATGGAGCAGGGCGGCGATGCGGGCGGGGTCCATGGACGCTTAGGGATTATAAGGTCAGAGGTGTGAGGGTAGATTGAGGAAGGTAGGGGCGGGAATCCTCGGGGGCTAAAGCCCAACTAGTGGTGTCAGCGGATCGCAGCGGTGAACCGCTGCGCCACTCAAAATCGGAAGCGTAACGTATCGGGTCAAGATGCTTCGCCGTACAAAAACACATCTGGGTGAGTGAACATCGGCACGGCCTGAAGAAGTGGTGGTGCATTCTGTCGTCCCTTCGGGGCCGCCCCTCTTGGGGCTGATGAAGGCGCTCATGCCTAGGGTGGAATAGTGGACTGGGGCTGGAGCCTCAGGGAAAGCCCGATCGGTGGGGGCAAGCTGATCGCAGCGGTGAACCGCTGCGCCGCCCAAAATCACACCCAGCGTATCGGCGAATCAAAATGCTGTGGCCATGCAAAATTACATGTGAGTGAAGTGAACATCGGCACGGCGTGAAGAAGTGGCGCTGCATCTGTCGTCCCTGCGGGACTTGTTCATCTACCGCGCTCCAGCCCAGCGCTGAAGCGCTGGGCTAACTTAAGCCGCCCCTCAGGGGCTGATGACGGTGCTCATGCCTCACGGCGAAATAAATAATGGATTGGCGCCGGAAACGTCAGGGGCTAAAGCCCGGTCAGAGGGGACGGGGATCGCAGCGGTGAACCGCTGCGCCCACCCAAAAACAAAAAGCGTAACGTATCGGCGAATCAAAGCGCCGCGGCCATGCAAAATCACGTATGAGTGAAGTGAACATCGGAACGGCCCTGAAGGAGGATAGACAACCCCTTCAACTACCACCTTTTCTACTCGATGGAATCTAGATGCAGGCCGTCTTTGTGCGACGAAAAGGTGAGTCTCCAGTTATTGGTTCGCGTACTCAGGGAGACCAATCGACTCCTCCCGCGCTTCCGGTAGCGTATCCGGTAGTCGACTTCGGCCAAACGATATCTAATCGCTGGCTTGCTGAAAAAGCGCTGCCGAATTTCTCGGTGCATGAGAAAGAGGTAGAGAACGCTCGCCGATCCGAGTTGCGAATCGTGGAGTGCAGGCACTGATTTCAGCAGACTGTTCATGACAGCGAGGTTGTTTGGCAGGCTCGGGGACGGCATTGAGACCATTCCTTCTCCGGCGGCCCAGATCAACTGCACGGGAGATTCGCTTGTAGCCTTCACAATGGTGCAGACATACGAGTAGTCGACGTGAATTGCTGTGTGGAAACGCAGCATCTCAGCATTTGGAAGCCAAGGCACATCCACGGCCTCGCACCAGCTAAATCCGGTTCGTTCGTCCCCAAGCAAGCGGATTACCTCCGGGGATGATCCGACCGAATTTTCGTTAGCCGTGCATGGACGAACAAACGCATCGCTTGAACCTGTCGCCTGCGCGGTCACAAACGTGGTGCTTGCCAGGGATAGTACAAACACAAGCGAAGACCATAACGTTCTTCCGCATTTCGGCATCATTCGATCTCCCGGAGAAACAGGTCTCATCCATTTAGACACCACAACTGCATTCACATGGGTGCATTCATTTGGGAACAATGCGATGGTTGTTGACAACCCGCACACTGGCTCGTAGTTGGCGATTACACTCATTGACCGTGGGTCACTGCCTATCACCTGGTTGCAGTCGTTGCGGGGCGGAGTAGCCAGGGTAGTACCAGCGATTCCAAGTTGATGAACAGCCACTGCGCCACTCAAAGACAAGAAGCGTAACGTGTCGGCGGGTCAAAACGCTGCGCCACCCAAAAGCAAAAGACGGCTGCCGTTTTATTGCTTGGCTGATCCGCTCACTTCATTCCACAGGAAGCCTAGTTCGTCCGCGGTGTCGGTGATTGCCTGGGTGATGGAAACGCCGGAGCTGTGTCCGCTGATGGTTTGGTAGTGCAGAAGGATTGGGCGATCATTCGCGTTTGACGACTGCACCAGAGCAGTCATCTTGCGGGCATGGAGAGGATCGACGCGGGTGTCGCTGTCTCCGGTGTTGAACATGATGGCGGGAAACTTCGTCCCTGGCTTCACGTTGTGATAGGGAGAATATTTCAGCAGGTAGGGGAACTGCTCGGCTTTTTCTGCGGATCCATATTCGGTCGTCCACCACTTGCCGACCAGGAAATTCTGATAGCGCAGCATGTCGAGCAGCGGATAGCCGCACCAGATTGCGCCAAACATTTCTGGATGCTGCGTCATGGCGGCGCCCATGAGCAGGCCGCCGTTCGAACGTCCGCGAATCGCCAGCTTCGGAACGGAAGTGTATTTCTCATCGACCAGATACTGGGCCGCGCCGAAAAAGTCGTCGAAGGAATTCTGCTTGTTCTCGAACATGGCGCCCTTGTGCCACTTCTCGCCATACTCGCCGCCGCCGCGCAGGTTCGGCTGTGCGTAGAATCCGCCCTGCTCCATCCACCAGGCAAACTCCGGATTCCAGTTCGGCTCCATATTCACGAGGAACCCACCGTAAGCCCACATCAACGCAGGAGTGGTGCCGTCACGTTTCACGCCCTTCTTCGAAGAGATGAACATCGGCACGCGCGTCCCGTCTTTCGAAGTGTAGAAGACCTGCTTCACCTCATATTGGTCGGAATCGAACGGCACGCTGGGCTTGGCGAAGACTTCCGTCTTGCCGCTCGCGACGTCATAGCGATAAATCGCCGGCGGGATAATGAACGACTCAAAGCTATAGAAGCCTTCCGTGTTCCTGGCATCGGAATGTCCAAACAATATGGAACCCGCCCCTAGCGTGGGATACGCGACGTTGCCGGCCGACTTTCCGTCCAAAGCGAAGATGCGGGTTTCCGTTACCACGTCGTGCAGGCCGGTGACGAACAGCTTGCCGCCGACAATCGAAATGTCGGAGATGACGTCCTTGCCCTCGGGGACGATGGTCTTCCAGTTCGACGGCTCGGGATGGGCGGTGTCGAGTTTCACCACACGATAGTTCGGAGCCTGGTAGTCGGTCATCACGTAGAAGTCGTCGCCATAATTCACCGGCGAAAACCGGCTATCGATCCCGCGGATCAGCGGACAAATTGGAGAGTCCTTCTTGCGCAGGTCTTTGAAATAGAAATCCTCGCGCGTAGCCGGGACGCCGTGCACCACGCCGATCGTAACGAAGCGCTCGTTCTCGGTGATGTCCATGCCGATCAGATCCATCGGCCCGAAAGTTTCGTCGCCGAAAGTCTTGCCGAAAATGAGTTCATCGCCGGCCGCCGGCGATCCCAGCTTGTGATAGAAGACGAGCGACCCGGTCGGATCAAAGCGTGCGTAGTAGAGGCCCTGCTTGTCGGGACTGAGGGAAATGCCGGAATAACGCGCGGAAGGCAAAGTGTCGGGCAGTTCACGATTCTTGGTGAGGTCAGTTTCATTGATTTCGAGGACGTGCACCGACTCCTCGTCCGCGCCGCCCGACCGGACGCCATACACCAGGAGCGTGCCATCCTTCGACACGTCATTAACGTGCACGGAAGTATTTTGATCGGCGCTCAGCTTGGTGGCGTCGATCAGGCGCTCGTCCGCGCCATGCAGGCCGCGGCGCATGTAGATCGATCCCTGATTCTCGTCTGCCAGGCGTTTCTTGAAAAAGTAAATTCCGCCGCGCTCGAGCGGGATGCTGTAACTCTCCACGCGTTCCAGTTTGGCAAGCTCACTCATGATCGCCGGACGAATTTTTACCTGCGAAAGATACTGCTCGGTGTACTTCATCTGCTCATCGATCCAGGCGCGAGTGGCCGGAGCTTTCCCGTCCTCGAGCCAGCGGTACGGATCGGTGATTGAAGTGCCGTGAAGGTCCTCGGTAACCGGCTGAGTTGCAGTAGCAGGCGGAGGCGGAAGTGTGATTCCATTGCCCCCTTTGACTGCAGAAGGATTGTCGGCGGCGAAGGAGAGATAAGAAAAGAGCGGGAGCATAAGAAAGAAGATAAGCCGGAGAGTTGCCGAGTGAGCAGCGTTCATAAGCTCGATATTCTATAGCGCCGCGGAATCGGCCGCCATCACGTGGGTAGGTTCACGTCAAGGCGTGCCAGCACTCCGATCACCTGAGCCACCCGCCGCAGAATGTATCCCTCAGGCGCTGAAGCGCTCGTCAAAAAGAGGCTTGGCGGCACGAGTGAACTCAGGCCCTCCCCCAACGGCTCTTGATTCGCTCCGCAGAAGGGGGCCATTCGCCGTGGATTTGTATCCCACACGAAGAGGACCATTTTTGGCCTAAGTTGGAAGAAAATACGTCATCAGAAAAAAATCAGATTTTTGTGAATACTTCCAGAGCCCGAATCTGCTATTCAGGAGCGGCCTTCTATTGAGCCAAGCGTAATTGTGTCGGAGCAATTCCCTAGCATGCGCAAATCGATGAAAATTCTGAGAGTTGGGCTGGTTGGTTGCGTCTTGGCCGCACTGCCCGCGTATTCGGTAGCCCAGGGGCTGAACGATGCCGTTGCATCCGGGAAGGTCGATGAAGCCATTCGCGCGCAGATGCAGGCACAGAAGATTCCCGGGGTGAGCCTGGCCGTCATCCGCGACGGCAAAATTATCAAGGCGACGGGCTATGGTCTGGCGAACATCGAACTCAACGTTCCCGTCACGCCGGCGTCGATCTTCCAATCCGGGTCGATCGGCAAGCAATTTACGGCGACAGCCATATTGATGCTGGTGGAAGACGGCAAAGTCGGGCTGGATGACAGCATCACGAAATATTTTCCCGAAGCTCCGCCGGCGTGGAATGCGATCACGATCCGACATCTCTTAAGTCATACCTCAGGGCTGCCGGATGTTTGGGGCCAAACCGAGCAGGACGCTTATACCAAGGGAATCGTTGATTCCCGCCGCGACTACACCGAAGACGAACTGCTTCAGCGATACGTCAAACTGCAACCGCAGTTCCCACCCGGTGACCGATGGGAGTATTGCAGCACGGGGTACCAGCTTCTTGGTTTCCTGATTCATCGCCTGACCGGCAAGGTGCACTTCGATTTCATTCGGGAGCGTATTTTCCAGCCCCTCGGCATGGACACCGCCCGTGTCATCAGTGAAGCCGATATCGTCCTCAACCGCAGCGGTGGTTACATCATGGTCAAGGGAGAGCTGAAGAACCAGGACTGGATCGCCCCGTCTCTGAATACCACGGCTGATGGGTCCTACTACATGACCGTGCTTGATCTCGCGAAATGGGATGCCGCGCTCTACACCGAGAAAATCTTAAAAAAATCCCGTCGGGAGCAGATGTTTACTCCAGCAAAACTCAACGCCGGCAAAACTTACCCAGACCCCTACGGCTTCGGATGGCAAATCAACAATGCAAACGGACATCGTGTTGTGTGGCACACCGGGGGGAACCAGGGGTTCTTCGTCATCATCTCCCGCTATCTGGACGACCGGCTGACCATTGTCGCCATGACGAACCTCGATGAATTTCACTGTGACGTGGTCAAGATGGCAGGGGCGGTCGCGTCTATTTACATTCCGGAGACGGCGGGAGCGAATCCGGTCAAAGACTGGTAGCAAGGAGATCAACGATGAGTGACACACCTTCGAAACGCGCGCTATCTCGTCGCGAGGCCATCAAGGCGTTGGGCGTCGGCGGCGCCGCTGCCATCGCCGTTGATCCGCTACTAGCCCAAGGCCCCGCACAAAGCTCGGCCCATCGGGTCGACGTGGTGATCGTCGGAGCGGGCTTTGCCGGGATGATGGCGGCGCGCAGCCTGATCCGCTCGGGCAAGAAAGTAGTTGTGCTGGAAGCGCGCAACCGTGTCGGCGGACGGGCAAAGCCGGCCATGCTAGCGGGGCATCCCATCGATGGCGGGGCCATGTGGGTGGGGCCGACACAAACCCGGCTGCTGGAAACGATCAAAGAGTATGGCCTGCACACTCGTCCACAGTTCCTGAAGGGCAAGAACATTCTGGAAGTAAATGGCAAGCGCGTCACGGCCGACGGTGAAACTGCCGGCTGGGAGGCTGCGACTCAGGCGGAGTGCGATCGTGTTACCGCCGAACTGGACCGCCTGTCGGCGCAAGTGGTGCTGGAGGCCCCTTGGACAACGCCGCAAGCGGAGACTCTCGACCGCCTCACCGTGGAAGAATGGCTGAAGGCCAATACGAAAGACAAGATTGTGCTCCGGTACTTCGAGAGTGCAACCCGTGCCCTTTTTACCGCCGACCCCTACCAGATGTCCTTCCTGTATTTCCTTTTCTATCTCCGTTCGGGCGACAACTTCAATGCTCTGTACGGGTTCGACGAAAATTCAGCGCAGGCATTCCTGGTGAACGAGAGCATGCATCAGGTCGCGGTGAAAGTCGCTGCGAAACTCGGGGACGCGATACGACTGGAAACGCCAGTCACCGCGATCGCGCAGGATGGCGCCGGCGTCACCGTGGTTTCCGGGAAAGGCGAATGGCGTGGGGACTACGCGATTGTGGCAGTCCCGCTGCCGCTTTCGGTGCGCATGACCTACACCCCGCCTCTCCCTTCCCATCGCGATGCGCTCGCGCAGCACATGCCGATGGGTTCGGTCATCAAGTACTGGGTGGCATACGAGAAGCCATTCTGGCGCGAGCGCGGACTGAACGGACTGCTGGGGAGCGACGAACCACCTTCGAATCTGGTTGCGGCTGACACCACGCCAGCGGCGGGAGTCCCAGGGTTCTTAACGGCATTCATCGACGCGGCCGGCGCGCTGGAATGGTCAGGTCGACCGATGGAAGAACGTAAAAAGATGATCGTGGATCGGATCGTCAGTTTTCTCGGGCCGGAAGCGGCAAATCCCATCGACTACGAAGATCAGGACTGGCCCTCGGACCCGTGGAGCCGAGGTTGTTTCGGGGCCAGCATGGGTCCCGGAGTGATGACGACGCTGGGCAAAATAATTCGCGAGCCTCATGGACGCATCCACTGGGCTGGGTCAGAAACATCGACCAGGTGGATGGGTTATATCGACGGCGCGATTCGCTCGGGAGAGCGGGCGGCCGCAGAGATTCTGGCGAATTACAAACCGAAATGAGTTTGTTAGGTTCTGTATCGAGATGGAAAACCTGTCCCCGGAATTTCCCCTCGGGTGCTGAAGCACCGTCAATATGAGCGACTTGGCGGCACGAGTGAACTCGTGCCCTCCCGAAACTCGTGCCCTTTCCGATAGTCTCGTGGCCTCCCAGAGTCTCTTGATTCGTGAATTTCCTCGGACCGTGAAGGCTGGGTTCTCCCCAGGGTGCGGTCCACAGTGAGCCGTTTACGGAAGAAGGAACGAGCCAAGAAAAGTTCACCTCAGGCGCTGAAGCGCTCGTCAAATAAACGAGTTGGTGGCACGAGTGAACTCGTGCCCTCCCGAAAATCTCGTGTCCAAAACCCGTGTCCTGGCCCAAACCTCTTGATTCGCGCGGTTCGGGAAGATTGTCCAACGGGTGAATTTGGTTGGGTTCGGGAGAAGTTATAATACTGACGGTTCGTGGTATCGCCTTTGAACCGCGCATCCGCGCGGGAGGGTGAAAGGTCGCAATCGCCGACGGGGGTTGTCCGGGCGAGGCCGATCGGGGTGGACTTCCTTTTATGCATCGTGATTTCCCCAGGTCGGCCGGGCTTGTGGTGGCAGGACTCGCTGCGCTCCTTTCCGTCAGTTGCTCCAATACCAATTCCAGCGCGGCGGCTACGGACGCTTCCAAGACTATTCCGGTTCGCATCTTCACCGTCCAAGAAGAGACGACACTCCGTCGCGTGCAGGCGGTGGGATCGTTGTTCGCGTATGAAGAAAGCACGCTAAGCGCCGAGGTGGAGGGCATCGTTTCCAAGGTGCTGGTGGATGTGGGCGACACGGTGCGCGAAGGGCAGCCGCTGATCCTGCTGGACCAGCGCGAGTTGCAGTTCGAGGTGGACCGTCAACAGGGGTTGGTGCGACAGGTGCGCGCGCAACTGGGGATTGGGGCAAATGAGCAGCCTTTGGATCCGAAGAAAATGGCGGCAGTGCAGCGCGCGGAGGCAGATCTGTTTGATGCGGAGCGAAAGTATGGACGCGCCAAAGAACTTTTCAAAGACGCTCTGATCTCACAGCAGCAGCTGGACGAAGTGGCCAGCCGCTATCAGAGCATGAAGGCGACCTACGATTTGTCGTTGCAGGAGGCGGACCGGCTCAAGGCGTTGCTGACGTCAAGCGAGGCGAGCGAAAGGCTGGCGGAAAAGAAACTGGCTGATGCGACGATTCGCGCGCCGTTTTCGGGGGACATCAAGACGCGGAACGTGCATCCCGGAGAATATCTGCGGATCCAGAGTCCGGTGATGGTGCTGGTGCGCACCGATCAATTGCGCGCGAAGTTGGCGGTGCCGGAGCGCTGGGCAGGATGGGTAAAGGAAGGCGCGACGGTCGATCTGCAAGTGGAAGCGTTTCCTGGCGAGACATTTCAGGGACGGGTGTCGAGAATCAATCCGTCGGTTTCGCAGGACTCGCGCACTTTTGAGGCGGAGGCGCTGCTCGACAATCGGAACGGACGGCTCAAGCCCGGCTTCTTTGTGCAAGCGTCGCTGCCGAGCAAGAAGGAAGAGACAGCGATGTTCGTTCCGGACGTGGCGGTCAACTATCGCTACGGTGTTTATAAAGTTTTCGTGTTGAACGGCAATCGCGTCGCCGAGAAACAGATTCGTCCAGCGGGGCAGACCGAAGACGAGAAGGGCCGGCGATTTGAAATCGCAGAGGGACTGAAGCCCGGTGACCGCGTGGCGGCCCGGGATTCAGGAGAGTTGCACGACGGCGATACCGTTCGCGAGCAGTCTGGAACGTCAACACCTGTAGCAAAATAACCGGAATATCACTCACCTATGAAGGTCACCGAAATCTGCGTCAAGCATCCGGTATTCACTGTGATGCTGATCGCATTTCTGGTGACGCTGGGCGCGTTTTCCTATCGCGGGCTGGCGGTCGATCTGTTTCCGAGAGCAGATCCGGCCACGGTGAACGTGGAGGTACGTTTGCCGGGAGCGACTCCTGAAGAAATGATTACCGGAGTTGTGCTGCCGCTGGAAGACGCAATCTCTTCGGTGAGCGGCGTGGACGAGATCAGCGTTTACTCCACGGAAGGGTTTGCTGATATTACGTGTACGTTCGTTCTGGAGCGCGACATCGAGGGCGCGGCGCAGGACATTCGGGAAAAGGTCGCGGCTGCCATCAATCAACTGCCGCGTGACACGCTGCCTCCGGTGATCACGAAACAGGATCCGCAATCGGATCCGATCATGACGCTGCTGGTGAGCGGTCCGATGAGCCGCCGCGAGTTGACGGAGATTGCCGACAAGCAGGTGCGGCGCGCGATTCAGACTGTCGATGGCGTCGGCAGCGTGGACTTGAATGGCGGACAGCAGCGGCAGATCCGCGTTTTGCTCGACGCGCAGAAACTGACTTCGCACAACTTCACAGTTCTCGACGTGCGCCAGGCGCTGCAGCGCGAAAACATCGAAGCGCCGGGCGGGCGCATGATTACCGGCCCGCAGGAATTGGGATTGCGGACGCTGGGACGCGTCACTTCGGCGGACCAGTTCAGTGATGTGGTGGTGGGAACGCAAGGCGGAATTCCGATCCGCGTTCGCGACGTCGCGCAGGTCGAGGACAGCGCACAGGAACTTCGCACGTGGTCGGCACTGTTCCGGAAGAACGAGGCGGCACAGGACATCGTCAGCATTCAGGTGCTTCGTCAATCGGGCGCGAATACCGTCAAGGTCGCAGACAACGTCAGGAGCAAAGTAGCGGAGTTGCAATCCCAGTTGCCGCCCGGGGTGAAGTTGCTGGTGATCCACGATATTTCGGACTTCATCAAGGCGTCGGTGCACTCGCTGATCGAGCACCTGATTCTGGGTAGCATTCTCGCCAGCCTGATTGTCTGGCTGTTCATGAGGAACTGGCGAGCGGTCATCATTGCGGCGGTGGCCATTCCCGCGTCGGTAATCGCGACCTTCACGCTGATGCGTGGGATGGATTTTTCGCTGAACAACATGACGCTCCTGGCTCTGACGCTGTCAGTCGGCATCGTCATCGATGACGCGATCATTGTTCTGGAAAATATTTTCCGGTTCATGGAGGAAAAAGGAAAAGGACCGATCCAGGCGGCGATTGAGGCGACTCGTGAAATCGGCCTCGCGGTGATGGCGACGACGTTGTCGCTCATCATTATTTTTCTGCCGATCGCGTTCATGACGGGATACGCCCGCAAGTATGTGAACTCATTTGGCTGGACGATGGCGATGGCGATCCTCGTTTCACTGCTGGTCGCGTTTACGCTGACGCCGATGATGAGCAGCCGTCTGCTGCGGCTTAATACAACCGGCAAAACATCGCACTCGGGAAAGCTGCTGCTGTACGTAGAAGACCGCTACATGAAGATGCTGCAGTGGTCGCTGGCGCATCGGGGCGCGATCATTCTGATTTGCGCGGCAACATTTCTTTCGACTTTCGGTCTCTACCGTCTGGTGGGCCGCGACTGGATTCCGGCGGACGATCAATCAGAACTGCTGAGTTCATTCACGCTTCCTGAAGGCACTTCGCTGCAGAAGACGAGCGAGATGGCAACTGATATCGCCAAACGCGTCGTCGCTTTGCCGGAAGTTACGTTCGTGCAAAGCCTGACCCACGGGCCGACCAATCACGCTCATCTTTTCATAGGGCTGGTTCCACGCGGTGAACGAAAACTGAGCCATCAACAACTGGCCACAAGAGTTCGCGGCATTCTGGCGGGCTATCGCAATATCACTTACAACGTGCGCCTGCCTTCAGTGCTGGGCGGCGAGATTTATTTTCCAATCGCGGCGGTCATTCGCGGACCTGACCTCGGCCAGCTGGCGGAAATCAGCAAGAAGGTCGCGGATCGCATGCGGAAATATCCCGACCTGGTGGATGTGAACCCGAGCTTGAATCTGAACACGCCAGAACTACAGGTGAAAGTCGACCGGCAACGCGCCGCCGACATCGGCGTACGCATGACCGACATCAGCGATGCGGTTCGTTTGTTCTACTCCGGTGAAGACGAAATCACGCGCTTCAAAGAAGGGTCCGAACAATATCCGGTGACGATGCAGCTGCTCCAGGAGCAACGCGATAATCCCGACGTGCTGAATCGCATGATGGTTCCCTCGTCGAAACTGGGGCAAGTGCGGCTGGAGAGTGTGGCGTCAATTGGACGCGGGTTCGGTCCGGCTTCGCTGTGGCGCTACAACCGGGAATTTCAGGTGAGCGTGTACGCCAACGTGACGTCGGGATATCCGCTCGATGTGGCGGCCGGGCACACGATGCAATCGATCAAAGAGATCGGCCTACCCGCGGGCTATTCGTATCTTTTCTCCGGGCAAGTGAAAGTGCTCGAGGAGACCACGTGGAACCTGCTGCTGGCGATGCTGCTGGCGTCGGTCTTCATGTACATGGTCCTGGCCGCGCAGTTTGAGAGTTTTTCGCATCCCTTCATCATCATGCTCACGTTGCCGTTGAGCATTCCGTTCGCGCTGTTCTCGTTGTGGATCACGGGCCGCGCACTCAGCCTGTGGAGCGCGCTGGGAATGTTTCTACTGCTGGGGATCGTCAAGAAAAATGGAATTTTGCAGGTGGACTACACCAACCGGCTGATCGCGGAAGGAATGCCGCTGCGGGAAGCGATTCTGGAAGCGAACCGGGTAAGGCTGCGCCCTATTCTCATGACCACGCTGTCGATCATTGCCGGACTGATTCCAGTTGCCATCGGGTTGGGTGCTGGGTCCGAGCAGCGCGCGTCGATTGCGGTGACGATTATCGGAGGACAGACGCTGTGTCTGTTGTTGACGCTGCTCGTTGTCCCGGTCGCGTATTCCTATTTATCGGAATTGCAGAGTCTTCCGTGGCGCGAATGGAAGGGCCATTTGCTTGGCCGCGCTGCTGAGCAAGAAAGACCATCCGAGGGCGACTGAAGCGTTACCCTTCCGACTGCGGCTTCGTCGCGGCCGGCATTAGTTCGATATCTGCAATACCGTCCTTCGCGCACATTTCCTGCCAGGCATCATTCCCAATCTTGCCGTCGGAAAGTTGCAGGGTGAGTTGGAATGGCTGCAGTTGGTGGCCGTCTTTTTCAAGATAGAACTCGCCGGGAAGAGAGTGCAAGTTCCATCCGTGGTTGACCAGGGCCAGAGCAAAGGCGGTAGAGACAAGCCCGCGAGCGCGCTGAATTCTTTGTTCCTGGGTCAACAACATTCCTGCTGGATCTCGCATGATCGCGGCGACGTCGGGAACTTTTCCGAGTGCCTTGGGAATACTTGCAACGGTCTCTCCTTGAAGTTGCGCCGCAAGCGGTTCGGCGTATGCGGCTATGGATCCCTTCCAAGTGGGAATGAGGACGACGGGGCCACTTTCCTGCCAAGACACGGGCTGCAAGAAATTCTTTGGCATCTGGGGATTGGCCACTTCCAGAAAATTCAGTTCCGCCTGGTCGATGTCGGTGAGCAGGATCGAAGCGGGTTGATGGTCCTCTGCCATGGCATCAACAGAGAGCAGGTTGGCGGCGGCGATGCGATCGCGCAACGGAGGATGACTGTCGTAGGGATCAACCTTGGCTTCGGCGATTTGAGCGGCCAAGCCCTTCTGAACGCCTTCCGCAATCTGGGGCGCGATCAGGAATTGCGAAAAGCCGTCGGCGATCGCGGGGAGGCGTCCGGCGCTGAGCATGGGCGCCACTTCAGTTCTCCAATAGGAAGGCCAGGCAAGGGCGGAGGCGTGGACTCCGCGAAGTCCGCTGATCAGGGAAACTTGTCCAGCGACGAGGCAAGCGAGCTCGTCGGCGCGATACTCCTGTTTGCGAGAGACGAAATTGATGGCGCGTAGAAACAGCAGCCAATACCAATGAAGAAGTTTGAATACGACTGTATAGAAGATCGCGACCAGGGCCGGTAAGCTCATTTGTCCGATCGAGCCCATGTTCTGGAAGGTGCGCACCATCGACATCTGAGTGCGGTGCAGCCATGGGCCAAGACTGGTGTCCCCGCCATAGTAATGCGCAAATTCGTGAGCGAGGATGGCGCGGAACTGAGAAACATTGAGCGCAGCAAGCAGCGGCAGTCCGAGTCCCATGACGCGACGGCTGCCGATGCCCATCAGCCCGCCGCGATCGGCGACCCAGGCGTTGGGATCTCCGATGAGATAGACCTCGCGCGGGAGAGGCTCGCCAAGTTTGGAGGCGATCTGCTGGATCTCGGTGAATAGCTGGGGATGAGAAGCTGGTTCGAGTAAGAGTCCAGGCGGTTCGAACTTATCGATTCGCGGGACGAGGGACCAGAGCATGACGGCGGCGACGACGATCCCGCCTAAGAACAAGACCAGCGTGTTGAAATTCATGGCCGCGGTTAGTAAGAGGAAGGGTAGATACACACATAAGGACGCGAGCAGAATCATGAAAATGTAGGAGAGCAAAACCATGAACATCGCCAAGCTGGCGAATAACATGAGCGAGCGCCGAGGAGGGATAGTTACTGCGGAGCCCTGCATAAGACGGGCGCCATCATAACATGACAGACGATGGTCAGGCCTCAGCGGCTAAAGCCGCTAGGGAAACGAGCTGCTATCGCAGCGGTGAACCGCTGCGCCACCCAAAAGCACAGGGCAATATCACTAAGCAGCCTCACGCTGTGCTACCCATCGGCAAGAGCAAACTGTTTTCCGCAGGTTCTGCAGCGATGCTGTGATACGAAACGTACGATCAGTTTCCGGTCCACACTTCTACATTTTCAGACTTCCACCTTCAATTTACTTCTCTACTGAATCAGCGTGCCGTTGCCGTTTTCTTCGGCGACTGGGGCAATGACTACGGCGGCTGCTACGCGATCTCCGGGTTCGAGACTCAGCAGGCGGACGCCTTGCGCGGCTCGGCCGGATTCGCGGATGGTGCTCGAGTCCATGCGGATGATCTTGCCGTACTGGCTGATCAACATCACTTCGGATTCTTCGCTGACCTGCGCGATGCCGACGACTTTGCCATTGCGGGCAGTGGTCTTCACGTTGATCACGCCGGAACCGCCTCGGCCTTGCAAGCGGTATTCGTCGGCGGGAGTGCGCTTGCCGTATCCGGCTTCGGTCACCGACAGAATCAGGCTGCCTTTGATGGGCAGAGTTTCGTCGGTGGCGGTGGCTTCGACGCCGGCTTTGGCGATGATGGTTTCGGCTTCGGTGTCGGCCTTCTTCGCGTCTTTCGGAGTGGTCGCCATGCCGACGATGTAGTCGTCCTTGTCGAGGTTCATGCCGCGGACTCCGTAGGCGGGACGGCCCATGGGGCGGACGTCACCTTCGTCGAAGCGAATGGCTTGGCCGTCGTGCGAGGCGAGGAAGATGATCTGTGCGCCATCGGTCAGAGTGACTCCGACTAACTCGTCGCCTTTGTCGATGCCGACCGCGATGATGCCGCGTTGCATGACGTGGCTGAAATCTTTCAGCTCAGTCTTTTTCACGGTGCCGTTCCTGGTGGCGAAGAAAACGTAGCGTCCTTCTTC
The DNA here is from genome assembly GCA_016196065.1 of Acidobacteriota bacterium. Taxonomy (NCBI): domain Bacteria; kingdom Pseudomonadati; phylum Acidobacteriota; species Acidobacteriota bacterium. The sequence goes on from JACPYL010000012.1 coordinate 120,017, forward strand.
TTCGAGATTGCGGACGGCTAACATCGTGCGCACGGTTTCTCCTGGCTGGAGAGCGACCAGGTTGCCGACGTGCTTGCCTTTTCCGGCGGCGGCGATGTCGGGGATTTCGTAGACCTTCAGCCAGAAGACTCGTCCGGTGTTGGTGAAGATCAGGATGTAAGCGTGCGTCGAGGCGAGGAAGAGGTGCTCGACGAAATCCTCGTCGCGCGTCTTCATGCCGGTGCGTCCCGTGCCGCCGCGGCGCTGCATGCGGTAGGTGGAGATCGGCGTGCGCTTCATGTAGCCGCCGTGGCTTACGGTGACGGCGACCTGCTCGTCGGCGATCAGGTCTTCGAGCAGGATCTCGGCGGCTTCGTCTTCGATGACGGTACGGCGGGCGTCGCCGTAGAGCTTTTTCACTTCTTCAAGTTCTTTGATGATGACGCTGCGGAGCTTTTTCTCGGAGCCGAGGATCGATTGGAATTCTTCGATGGCTTCGCGGATTTGCTTCAACTCGTTGGAAATTTCGTCGATCGAGAGTTTGGTCAGGCGATGGAGTTGGAGTTCGAGGATCGCATCGGCTTGCTTCGAGGTGAAGGGCTTGTCGGCGGGGAGCTTCGGAGCGCGTCCGGTGACGTTGATGTCGATCTTTTTGCCGCCAAAGTGGGCGACCAAGTTTTCGCGCGCATCGGCGCGGTTGGCGCTGGCGCGGATGATCGTGATCACGTTATCGAGATGGTCAAGCGCAGTGAGATAACCTTCTAAGATGTGCTCGCGGTCTTGCGCTTTGTTCAGCAAGTAGGCGGTGCGGCGGCGCACGACGTCGACACGGTGATCAATGAAGTGCTTGATCGCCTGGATCAGGCCCATCTCTTTCGGCTGGGCGTTGACGACCGCCAGCAGAATCATGCTGAAGCCTTCCTGCATGGAGGTGTGCTTGTAGAGTTGGTTCAGGACGATCTGGGGCTCGGCTCCGCGCTTGAGTTCGATGACGATGCGCATGCCGTCGCGATCGCTCTCGTCGCGGATATCGGAGATGTCGTCGATCGTCTTTTCATTCACCAGGTCGGCCATGCGCTCGATGAGGCGCGCTTTGTTTACCTGGTAAGGGATCTCGGTGACGATGATCGCCTGGCGGTCCTTGTTGAAAGTTTCGATGGCGGCGCGGGCACGCATCATGAAACGGCCGCGGCCGGTGCGGTAGGCTTCGAAAATTCCGGCACGTCCGTGGATGATGCCGGCGGTGGGGAAATCGGGGCCTTGCACGAATTTCAAAATTTCCGGCAACTGCGCGTTGGGATTATTCACCAGCGTGATCGTCGCGTCGACAATCTCGGTGAGATTGTGTGGCGGAATTTTTGTGGCCATGCCGACGGCGATTCCGTCGGAACCATTCACCAATAAATTTGGATAGCGCGCGGGCAGGACGGCGGGCTGCGTTTCGGTGCCGTCGTAATTGGGATAGAAATCTACGGCTTCTTTATCGAGGTCTTCTAACAGCGCGGTCGACACACGTGCTAAACGGGCTTCAGTGTAACGATCGGCTGCGGGAGGATCACCGTCTACCGATCCGAAATTTCCCTGACCATCGACGAGCGGGGCGCGCATGGCGAAGGGCTGCGCGAGGCGAACCAACGCATCGTAGACCGCGAGGTTTCCGTGGGGATGGTATTTGCCCATGACGTCGCCGACGATGCGGGCGCATTTGCGGGTGGGGCCGCCGGGGCGAAGACCCATCTGCTGCATGGTGTAGAGAATGCGGCGATGGACAGGCTTCAGTCCGTCGCGAACGTCGGGCAAGGCACGGCCGATGATGACGGAAAGAGAGTAGTCGAGATACGACCGCTTCATCTCCTCTTCAATATTGACGGGCTGAATATTGAGGGCGCCGGGACCGCTGTCGCCGGGAGGAGGTGTCAGGGGGAGTTCGGGATTCTTGGGATCGTCAGGCATGAAGATTCAGGTCTCAGGTGCCAGGTCTCAGGTGCCAGGAAAGGCCTATGGATTCGGGCCGTCCCGATACCGCTAACCGCTTCATTTACAGCGAGATACTAGGTCTGGAACTAGCGAGAATTATAGCATAAAGGGGGTGGGGCTGCCGAGCTTTGCTCGGCTGGACAGGTCGGAGACCTGTCCCCACATGGGTCCCCACACGGGTTAGCTTCTCCGCAGGGTTAGCAGGGTGATTTCTGGGGGCACGCCGATGCGCACTGGGAAGCCGAAGGTTCCCAAGCCGCGATTCACATAGAGCGCAGCTTTGTGTGCGCCGTTGCTCGAAACATTCCCACTGGCATGCCCGTTCGACATTGGCAACGTGTAGTGTCCCGCCACGAAGGGCGTGATCAGTCTGGCGGGGGTTACGCTGTGGTCTACGATTTCGAACTTTACTTGGCCGCCGTGGGTGTGGCCGGCTAGGCTCAGCTCGATGCCTAAGTCGGCGGCGCGGTTGAATGAGTTTGGATTGTGGGATAGAAGAATGTTCGGCATGTCGCGGCGGATGAGATGTTCAATTTCCTGCAGCATGGGGCCGGTGCTGCCGCCGCTGGTCATGTGGTCGCGTTGATAGTCGACGCCTAACAGGTTGAAGGTGGCTCCGTTGTGTTCGATCACTTTATTTTGGGCGCGCAGTAGTTGCATGCCTTTTTCTTTGAAGAGGCGCTGGGCGTCGTCTTCTACTCCAGCATAGATTTCGTGATTGCCGTTACATCCGTAGACGCCGAGCGGGGCTCGCAGGCGGCTGAGTTCGTTGATGCAGGTTTCCAGTGGATCGCCTTCGCGGCTGACGAAGTCTCCGGTGACGAAGGCGATGTCGGCGCGGAGATCGTTGGCCATGTCGACGGCGCGCGCGATTTCCGCGGGCGGCATGTAGTCGCCGATGTGGATGTCGCTGAGTTGCGCGATGCGCAGGCCGTCGAGTTCGAGGGGAAGGTTGGCTATGGGGACGTCCACGCGCTCGATGGTGTAGCGGAGGCGGCCAGCGGCGAATCCGTAGGTCGCGGCTAGAAATGGAACGCTGCCGGCAAACATGGCGGCATATTGAAAGAACGCGCGACGCTGGGGATTGAAGGCTCCGGCTACCGCTCCCGGACGCAGACGTGCGACTAGATTCGTAAGGTATTCGATTCCGCCTACGGACTGGACGGCCAGGAATCCGAAGAAAGATGCAATCAGCCACAAGCTGGAATAGGTGATTAGGCTCTTGCCGAAAGTGAGGCGAGAAACGGCGCGGCCGAGAAGAGGATCGAGGAGCGCTGCGACCAGGGCGACTGCGACGACGATGAGTGCGGCATGCAATCCCGTACGCCACGCGGGGCTGGAGAGAGCGGCGATCCAGGACCAGGTCCGGACGAACCAGAAACGCTGGACTGCGTAGATCAGGCCGAGGAACAAGGCTAAGAAAAGGATGCGGACCAGGATCAGGGTGAACACTCCATTAGAGTACGCCTTGTTAGATGCGGGGCGGGGGGCGGAAGGCGCAACCCCTAAAGGGGCTCGCAATTGGGCGGAATATCGGTATCGCTGAAGCGATACCCTGATACGAAACTGAGTCTAGCAGCAGCATGGCACCGGGAAAAGACAGCCTCGGCGGCTGAACAGTTTGCTGAAGAAGTCCGCTGCAAGTGCGTCAGGGGCTGAAGCCCAGTTAGAAAACAACGGTGTTATCGCAGCGGTGAACCGCTGCGCCACCCAAAAACAAAGTTTTTCAGCAAACTGTGAAGCCGGACGTTGTATGGCCTTTACGGCACGGCTGAAGCCGTGCCCTCCCGACTACGCAGGGCGGCGGCGCGCTCCCGCGCATTTTGTAGTGCGCGTTTCACGTGTCTTGGGGCGGTGCCGCCGGGGACATCGTGTAGGGCGAGGACTTCTTCGAGGCCGAGTTTCGAGGGGAAGGCGGCGTCAAAGGCCGGGTTGATCGCTTGCAGGTCGGGAAGAGGAAGTTTTTGCAGATCGCATCCACGGCCGGTAGCCAGGGCTACGGCTTTGCCTACGGCTTCGTGGGCGAGGCGACTGGGGACTCCGCGTTCGACCAGGTAGGCGGCGGCGGCCCAGGCGTTCATGAAATTGGATTGGGCGTCGTGTTCCATTTTCTTCAAGTCAAATTCCACGGTGCGCATGAATCCGGTGACGAGCGGGAGCATGCTGGTGACGGTGTCGGCGGCAAGAAAAAGTGGTTCCTGACTCTCCTGCATATCTTTGTTGTAGGCGAGGGGGAGGCCTTTTACGAGAGTCTGCAGGGTGGAGGCGTATCCCATGACGCGCGCCGACTTGCCTCTTACTAACTCGAGTAAGTCGGGATTCTTCTTTTGCGGCATGGCGCTGCTGCCGGTGGAATAAGGCTCGGGCAACTCCACGAATCCGTAGGCGGGAGTGGAGAAGAGAATCATCTCTTCGGCCCAGCGGCTCAGATGCAACGCCAGTTGCGCTAGTGTGTTGACGAATTCTATGGCGAAGTCGCGATCGCTGGTGGCGTCGATGCTGTTGGCGGTGGGCGCGTCGAAAGCGAGATCCTTGGCGATCTCCTGACGGTTGAGCGCGAGCGTGGCTCCGGCCACAGCGCCTGATCCAAGTGGGCATTGATTGGTGCGCCTTCGGCAATCCGCGAGGCGGGTGCTATCGCGGAGGAACATCTCGGCATAAGCCAGAAGCCAGTGCGCAACGAGAACAGGCTCCGCAGGTTGCAGATGCGTGTAGGCGGGCATGGCTGCCGGGCCGGCGGCGTCGGCGGGGGCGATGAGGGAGTCGATCCAGTCGGCCAGCTGGATTTGCAGGGTGTCAATGCCGGCGCGAACAAAGAGGCGGAGGTCTGTGGCGATTTGTTCGTTGCGACTGCGTCCAGTGTGGAGTTTGTAGCCGGTGTCGCCGATTAATTTCGCGAGTTGCTTTTCTACGTAGTGGTGGACGTCTTCCGCTTCGGAGTCGACGGGTTCGTGCTTTCCGATCTCGTCGAGGGCGGTTTGGATTTTCTCCAGTTCATCTTTCGTGAGAACCTGGGCGCGTTCGAGGGCACGGGCATGAGCCTTGCTGGCTGCGAGTTCGAAGAGGAGCAGGCGGCGATCGTAGGGGAACGAGCGCTGCCACTGTTCGAAGTCGGGATCGAGCGGTTGGCGGAAACGGCCGGACCACATTTTCACAACGCTACCTCGGGGGCTAAAGCCCCAATCACAAAGAGTCTATATCGCAGCGGTGAACCGCTGCGCCACCCAAAAGCAAAGGCAACGGACAACCGCCTGCGCCACCCAAAAAAAGTCAACGGAGAACCGCCGCGCCACCAAAAGCAAGTCGGCGGTGAACCACCGCGTCACGCAAAAGCAAAGTCAAGATCGTATTTGTTCATGTCTGCATTGGCTGGCGGTCGTTGACTCAACCTGCGCGTTCGCTTCTTTCGCCCCGTCGGGGCTGGCGTCCTTCTGACAAAAGAAACCCACGGCTTGCGCCGTGGGCTGTAATCTTACGCCGCTGCGCGGCTGCGGCAATTTGCTATTGTGACGCCGTCCTCGAACCGCTCATCCGACTTCGACCTGTTTTTCGGTTTGCGTCTTGGCGCGGACGCGGGAGGGGAGGCCGAGGATTTTGATGAAGCCTTCGGCATCTTTCTGATCGTAGCTGGCTCCCATGGTGAAAGACGAAAGATCGGTGCGGTAGAGCGAGTAATCGGATTTGCGTCCGGTCACGGTTACGTTGCCTTTGTAGAGCGAGAGGCCCACGGCGCCAGTGATCGTTTGCTGGGTGGGCGCTACAAATGCGTCGAGCGCTTCGCGCAGCGGAGTGAACCAGAGGCCGAAGTAAACCAGTTCGGCATACTTCAGGGCGACGTGCTGCTTGAAGTGCAGCAGATCACGGTCGAGGCAGAGGGCTTCGAGTTCTCCGTGGGCGGTTAGGAGCAGAGTGCCTCCGGGAGTTTCGTAGCAGCCGCGGGATTTGATTCCTACGAAGCGATTTTCTACCAGGTCGATGCGTCCGACGGCGTTGCGTCCGGCGATTTCATTGAGAAGTTCGACCAGGGAAATGGGATCGAGCTTCATGCCATTGACGGATACGGGCACGCCTTTCTCGAATCCGATTTCTACTTTTTCTTCGCGGTCGGGAGCTTCCTGCGGAGATTTGGTCAGTTGCCAGGTGTTTTCGAAAGGCGCGTTGTTGGCGTCTTCGAGTTCCCCACCTTCATGGCTCAGGTGCCAGAGGTTGCGGTCGCGGGAATGAATCTTCTCGCGGCTGGCGGTTACGGAGATGCCGCGTTTTTCGGCATAGTCGAGGCAGTCTTCGCGCGACTTCAAATCCCATTCACGCCAGGGGGCAATTACTTTTAACTCGGGCGCGAGGGCTTGGTAGGCCATCTCGAAGCGAACCTGATCGTTGCCTTTGCCGGTGCATCCATGGCTGACGGCGGACGCGCCTTCGCGCAGGGCAACTTCGACCTGATGCTTCGCAATTACCGGACGAGCGAGCGACGTGCCCAAGAGATATTTGTTTTCGTAGACGGCTCCGGCTTGCAGCGCGGGCCACACGTATTCGGTGAGGAATTCCTCGCGGAGATCTTCGACGACGACTTTGGCGGCGCCGGTCTTATAAGCTTTTTCGACTACGGCTTCGACGTCGTCACCTTGTCCCACATCGGCGACCATGGCGATGACTTCGCAGGCGTAGTTTTCCTTCAGCCAGGGAATGATGATCGAAGTATCCAGTCCGCCGGAATAGGCGAGGACAATTTTCTCAGGCATGCGCGCTCCTTACGGGCAAGCGGCCCACGCCGTTGCCGAGCAGCCACATCAAGATGGCTTTTTGAATATGCAGGCGATTTTCCGCCTGGTCGAAAACGACCGAGCTGGGAGAGTCTATCACTTCGTTGGTGACTTCCCATCCGCGATGCGCAGGCAAACAGTGCATGAACAGGGCATGCGGAGCGGCGTCCTGCATGAGGTCGCTATTGACCTGATAGGGCGCGAACAATGCGGAGCGGGAATTGGCTTCGTGCTCCTGTCCCATACTGGCCCAGACATCGGTGTACACGGCGTCAGCTCCGGCGACTGCCTCGCGCGGATCGGTGTAGATGTTGATCGCAGCTCCGCTTTGTTCGGCGATCGCTTCGGCAGCTTCCACAATCGCTGCGAGAGGAGCGTGGGAAGCGGGAGTCGCAATCGAGACCGATGTTCCCAGCGCGGCCCCGGCCAGCAGCAGCGAGTGCGCGACGTTGTTGCCATCGCCAACATAGGCGAGATGCACTTTCGAGAGACTGCCGAAGTGCTCTTGCAAAGTGAAGAGGTCGGCGAGCGCCTGACAAGGGTGCTCGAGATCGCTGAGCGCGTTGATCACGGGGACATCGGCATGAGCGGCCATGTCCTCGACGGTCGAATGCCGGAAAGTGCGGAGCACGATGAGGTCGATCCAACGCTCGAGATTATGCGCGATGTCGCTGAGCGATTCGCGGGCGTCGAGGCGGCTGGCGGTTTGGTCGACGAAGAAAGTGGAACCGCCCAGGCTGTCCATGCCGGCTTCAAAAGTGAGGCGGGTGCGCAGGGAGGGCTTTTCGAAGAACATCACCATCTGCTTGCCGGCGAGCGCGCTGCGGAAGTCAGCGGGGCGCTCCTTGAGCATGGCGGTCAGGTTGAAGAGAGCGTGAATCTCGTGGGGAGCGAGATCGTGCGTGGAGATGAGGTCGCGCGCGGGGATCTCCGGTTGTGGCTTGGGGGCGTTCGTTGATTCGATGGTCTGCGTTCTCATGGTCGCGGGCTGCGTGCTCCTGGCTTTCCGGGGGCGGTGTGCGCGCTCCCGTTTTGTCTCTGGATTAATATTCATTCAGATGCATAAGTATCCATTGGGGTTGGCGGGGATGTCAAGGGGAAATACGGGCGGGGATGGCGGGAGTAATGAGGGTCGATATCGCGAGCCGATTTTCGGAAGACAGGACGGCCGTAAAGACGTTCTTTCGCCCCGTTGGGGCTGGTCTGACATACGACCTAACCCACGGCTTGCGCCGTGGGCTGCAATCTTGCGCCGCTACGCGGCTGCAGTGACCCACGGCTTGTGCCGTGGCTGCAATCTTGCGCCGCTACGCGGCTGCAGTGACCCACGGCTTCTGCCGTGGGCTGTAATCTTGCGCGGCTTCGCGGCTGGAGTTGACTCGCCTAGACGGGGAACATCATGCCGTCGCGGCGTTGGGGCCTCGACTGGGCTACTTTGGCGGTGACGGCGCCGGACATTACTTTCTTCAAGGCGTCCTGGAACTGGTCCATTTCGGGGCGGGTTCCGACGGTGATGCGGGCGTAGGTGGGCCAGACGGGCCAGATGCGTCCGATGAATACTTTTTGTGTGGCCATGGCGTCGATCACTTCTTTTGCAGGACGTTTGGTGTCGAGCATGAAGCAGTTCGATTCGGAACGGACGTAGGAGTATCCATTGCGATCGAGCCACTGGAAAGTTTCTTCGCGGATGCCGGCGTTGATCTTCTTGCGCTCCTGCACCAGGCCGGTGTGTTTCAGGCTGGCAGTGGCAGCAACCATGGCGGTGACGGGCATGAAGTTCCATCCGCCGAAGTTGTGAATCTTTTCGAGCAGCTCGGGACGGGCGATGGCGGCGCCGCAGCGCAGACCGGCCATTCCATAAAGTTTCGAAAACGTGCGCAGAACGATCACGTCCTTGTCGGCTTTGACCAGATCGAGTGCGGTGGTCGCGTCGGAGAAATGGATGTAGGCTTCGTCGATCAAAACGATCGAACCTTTCGGTTTGTTCTCCACCAGGTACTCAATATCGGAGTGGCTGGTGAGCGTGCCGGTGGGATTGTTAGGGGAGCAGACGTAGAAGACGCCTGCATCGGAACCGGCGGCCAGCATGGCTTTTACGTCGTGAGCGTAGGTCCTGGTGAGCGGAACTTTGACGACTCGCGCGCCGACGGCGGCGGCGGCAAACATTCCGGCTTCGTATCCGGGGTCGGCGGTGACGTAGGAGTGGGCCGGCGATGTGAAGGCGCACACGCTGTGATGAAGAGCGTCGCTTGATCCAGGATAGATGTGAACGTAGTCCGGCTTGAGGCCTTCGGTTTCGGCGATGGTTTTCGCGAGATCTTCGGTGAGGCCGTCTAGGTAGCGTCCGCCCTGCGGGGTGATGGTAACGACCGCCTCGCGGGCGGAGACGCAGGGGCCGAGCGGGTTTTCATTGGCGTCGATCATGATCGAACCGGCCGGCGGATGATGTTCACGCGCGCGGGCGAGCATGGGTTCGGTGACAATGCGCAAGGCGACGGCAGCGGAAGCTGCGGTAGTCAGGCTGAGGAACGATCGGCGGGACGTGGAAGCAGGAGTAGAAGCCATCACTCACCTCGTGGCGGACAGTTTACCCCAGTTCTCAGTTCCCGGTTCGCAGTTCTCAGGTTAACTTGCGTCGGCTTCGGCGTCGGCTAGCTCGGGAACGAGGCGGTTTTTATTGCTGCCGCCGTCGTCTCCGGTGACGAATGCGGCGATCACGAGCGAGATGAGCAGCAGTGCTGCGGCTAGATACCACGGGGCTCCGGCTAGCGTGTGGGCGGGGGCGATAAAGTAGGCGAAAGTCAGTGAGAACATTCCCGGTCCAATCAACATCGCGACGCCGCGCAGGGATGCGATTGCACCCTGCAATTCTCCTTGTACTGAGCCCGAGACACGCTTCGTCATGAGGGCTTGCGAAGTGGGTCCGGCGAGCGACCAGAGTGAGTTGACGAGGATGGATCCCAGGAACATCGAAGTGGACCAGGACACTCCGTACATGGCGAAGCCAACGGCGGCGAAGAATAGTCCGGTAAGGAGTGCGCGGCGTTCGCCGAGCGCTTTCACGATGGGACCGACGAGTCCGGACATGACGATCGAGGTGACGCCGACGACGGCGAGCGACAGTCCAACCATGCGCTGGTTCCATCCAAAGCGGTAGATCACATACAGGACGAAGACGGTGAGATAAACCTCGTGCGCGACGTAGCCGAGGAAGTTGACGGCGGCGAGTCCCATCAGTTCCGCGTGCGAGCGGAGCAGGCGGAGAGCGCCGAGGGGATTCGCATTTTCCCAGCGCAAGCGCGGCTGACGTTTCTCAGGCGCGAGCGACTCGGGCAACACAAACAATCCATACATCGCGTTCAGCAGGCTGCCGCCGCATCCCACCCAGAAGGGGAGACGCGGGTTGTACATGCCGAGCCATCCACCTAACGCTGGACCCAGCACAAAACCGACACCAAAAGCCGCGCCCAGCAGGCCAAATGCTTTGGAGCGTTTCTCCGGCGGGGTGACGTCGCTGATGTAGGCGGTGGCGGTGGGAATGCTGGCGGAGGTGATGCCGGAGAGCAGGCGTCCGAGAAAAAGCCAGCTAATGTTGGGCGCGAGCGCCATGATGAGGTAGTCGAGGGAGAGGCCGAAGTTGGAGATCAGGATCACGCGACGGCGGCCGAAGCGGTCGGAGAGTAGTCCGAGGACAGGCGCGAAGAAGAATTGCATCAGCGCCCACGTCGTGATGAAGAGGCCGAGATATTCCGAAGCGCGCGCGGTGTTGCCGCCGAGAAAATCGGAGATCAGTTTCGGCATGACGGGCGCAACCACGCCGAAAGACAACATGTCGATGAGGACCGTGACAAAGATGAAACTGAGGGCGGCGTGACGTTTACCGAGCATGAGAGTTCTCCTGCAGATACGATGAGATGGTGTCGAGAGAGTGCAGCCAGAGATCGACGGCGTGGTCGATGCGCGGCCGGTCGCGGGAAGCGCAGTAGTCGAGCATGAAGCCGCGAAAGCCAGCGAGGACGATAGTGGCGAAGGCATGCGCGTCCTTGCCGGGTAGCCCTTTGCGGAGCAACGGAGCGGCGACGAAATCAATCCAGTCCTGCACTGCATTGTGCAGGAAGTCGCCGAAGCGTTTGGGATGGCGCAGGGCGAGCGCGTACGTCTCGAAGAAAAATTGGAACAGGCGTTCAGACTGGGGAGCGGACATCTGCATCCAGATGGCGCGGCAAGCGTCGGATGGGCGGTCGTACTTTGCTTCGCGCATGGCGCCGAAAGTGCTTCGCTGGCGCTCGCGCAAACGGGTGAGCGCTTTGACGATCAGCTCTTCTTTGGACCCGAAATAGTAAAGGAGTACGCGGGGGCTGGAGCCTACCGCTTTGGCAAGAGGACGCAGGGACAATTCAGCGACGCCGTGTTTGACGAGGTAGCCGACGATATCGTCGAGCAACTCGGCGGGACGGGACTGGCTCGCGATCCTCACGATGAGGCAGAGCGTAGCATAAATGAAACGAGTGTTTCAAGTATGAGGCTGCGAGCCGTGAAGCGGCACAAGCGGTGGGTCACATCGGGCAGAAGAGAAAAGCCCCAATGAGGCGACATCTAGCAATGGGATCGATTCTTCCGCCCCTTCAGGGCTCGCGTCTCCTAACGAAACAAACCCACGGCTTGCGCCGTGGGCTGCATTCTTCCGCCGCTTCGCGGCTTTCGCGATGTGGTTGGGTACCGGTTAAAAGGGGCTCCGGTTAAAAGCGGCTCGGGTTAAAAGCGGAGCACGACTCCGGCGGAGTAGCGCATGTTGTTGAGGTTGGATCCGTTGCTGCGAATCTGCAGGAAGTCGGCCTGGCCCAGGCGAACGCTGAGCAAGGGAGCGATGTTCAGGTCAACGCCTCCGCCGACGGCCCAGGCAGCGTCGGTTTCAGAAACGCTAACGCCGGCGGATCCGCCCGAAAGACGCGCGGCACCGCCGAGGGCATGAACAAAGGGAGTGAGATGGGTCGGATTCGGCAAGCGCAAGGTCGGGCCGAACATGAAGGTGTGGTACTTGGTGTGGATGGGGATGCCCAGAAACTCAGGAGTTCCATACATGCCGCCGAAATCGCCGGTCACGCCGACATAGCGGTTAAAGTAACCGCTCAACGAGGCATTCCATCCGTTGAGGTTGAAGTCACTCAGGCTGGGGGTGCCGGTACCGGCACGGAAATACTGGAAGCCGCCAAAGACTTCCGCGCGAGGCGCGTCTTGAGCCAAAACTTGTCCAGTCAGAAGGGATGCGAAAAAAAGTACAGCGAGAATCCGGTGCATAGTTCTCTCCTATTGGTTTTCCGGCGGTACGCACACGAGTACGTTGCGGCGCATCGGGACGCGCCCGCTGGAAACGTCACATTGAATGTTGGTCTCTGTCGAAGTTGGATGCGGAGTAGTTGCCCAGTGGTCGCCTACGAAGAAACCCCACTGGACATGAACTTTGGAATCGGAACCGTTACTGTCGAAGCCCGATCCAACCTTCGGAAACCACCATCGAGTTTCCGGGATTGTGGGGATCGTATTTCACCGAACTGGGCACGCCGAGACGGCAGGAATGAAGGTTGATCCACTGGCGCAGATAGGTGACGTCCTGGGAAGCTTCATAGGAAACTCCGGCCACGTCGTATTGATAGATGAGCATCGTGGCGGGCGGTTCGGAAGGAAGCTCCTGGACGTCAATGACCGTGCCGTCCGTGATGCGGCCGACTTCGGAGAGCCAGGTGCGGCGCTTGCGCTCCAGTTCGTCCGCAGTTTTAGGCTTGCGTCGAAACAAGACATAGCTCATCGCGGCCAAGGCAAGCGCGCCCAGGGCTAATGTGTAAGTGCCGAAAGGAATAACAGCCTCCGAAAGTCTTCCGGGATCAGTGTTTCCGGTAGTGCATTCAGCATAAATGCAAAATGCAGTTGCGGAAAGTGAACGGAAGTGTGCTCTTGAGGCGAAGATTGTGGGCGGGAAACCAGATTTGACAACAAAGTGACATTTCGCTGACAACTGAGGTTGAACGGTGCCCTACATTGACGGCACTTGGCTGGCCCTGCGCCGCACTCGTTTCCGGCGCCGTTGGACATCTCTCCAGGGATGGCTGACGGGGTTGGGGACGCTTAGGTCACTCCAAGCATGACTTGTGTGGCCAGGGCAGCGTTTCAAACCGAACGCGGATTTTCGGAGTGAAAGTCGCGGGGGACAAAACGGGCTAGCACTGCCGATTCGTTCCGCGCTCGGGAAATGGCCGGAGTGTCCCCCGGCCTTTTTTTATTGCCTCCGATTTGGGTTTGCGAGGGGTTTCAGTCGTGCCTCCGGCACTGCAACGGAACGGTGTCACGATACCCGCCAGTAAACTGGCGGGCTATTTTCGAACGTCCCTCCGGGACGAGACGACGGTCGCTGATTGTCGGGAAGACAACATCCTCAACAGGGCAAAGGCCATCCAGTAAGGCACACCACCGTTAGGACCGCACCACGCACAGAACCGCACCACCCATAGAACAACATCACCTATCACAGGATGCTGTGACACGTGCGCTTGGCGGTGCTCCGGTTGGCGCGGGTAGAATATGGGTTCCTGCCGGAGTATTTGCTCTTTCGTCACGATGAAGAGGGAGCCACAATCATGGACACTCTTACCCCCACTACTGACCCCCTCATGCGCTCCAGCCGTTTTCAGATTTTCTTGACAGTGCTTCTCGTGGCGATTGTTTTGGCGTGCGTCGCGTGTGGAGGCGGGGGTAGCAGTTCGCCGCCACCGCCACCACCGCCGCCCGGGCCGACGGTGCAGCCGGTGGTGACAACGGGCGATCGATCCTTATTACTGGCATCCCAGCCGACCGTGCAATTCACTTCCGGGGGCGGGTCGGGCCAATTCAACATCACGGTGGACGATAGCGTCGCGTACCAGCAGATGGATGGCGTGGGCGCGTCGCTGACGGATTCGTCGGCGTGGTTGATGTGGAACAAGCTCGATGGCTCGCAGCAAGCGGACCTGATGCAGAAACTGTTCAGCCGGTCGAATGGGATCGGGATTACTTTTCTGCGGCAGCCGATGGGTGCGAACGACTTTTCCAACTCCGGCAATTACAGCTACGACGACATGCCGAGCGGTCAGACTGATCCGAACCTGGTGAATTTTTCGATTGCGCACGACCAAGACGCGATCATTCCGCTGCTGCAGCAGGCGATCGTGGTGAATCCTGCAGTCAAAGTTGTCGCGCTGCCGTGGAGTCCTCCGGCGTGGATGAAGACGACTGGGACGATGAATGGCGGAGGCATGATCACGACGTACTTTCCGAGCCTGGCGCAATATTTCGTGAAGTATGTGCAGGCGTACCAGCAGCAGGGCATTCCAATCTATGCGATTTCGGTGCAGAACGAGCCGCTCAACTCGACGCTCAATTATCCGAGCGAATTTCTATCGGCGGCGGACGCTTCTGATTTTCTAGCCAATCATCTTGGGCCCGCTTTAGCCGGAGCCAGTCTCTCGGGGGTGAAGGTCTTCGGCTATGACCACAACTGGGACAACCCCGGTTACCCGGAGTCGATCCTGGCAAGTTCGGCAGCGCCGTATGTGGCGGGCACTGCTTTCCATTGCTATGCCGGTGACGTAACGGCTCAATCCGATGTGAAAACGGCGTATCCGGATAAAGACATCTGGTTCACGGAATGTTCCGGGACAGTGGGATCGAACTTCGCGGGCGATCTGGCGTGGAACACGGAGCACCTGTTGATCGGCGCGACGCGCAACTGGGCGCGCAGCATCTCATTGTGGAATATTGCGCTCGATCAGAACTCAGGACCAACGAATGGCGGATGCGCGCAATGCCGGGGCGTGGTGACGATCGACACGAGCACGAGTCCTTCTACGGTGAGTTATAACGTCGAGTACTACGTATTGGGGCACATGGGAAAATTCGTCGTGCCCGGCTCGCACCGGATTACGTCCAATACATTCGGAGCAGGAAGTATCGAGGATGTTGCTTTTCGAAATCCGGACGGATCGATTGCACTGTTAGTACTGAATGCGGCCAACAGTACGAACCAGTTCACGGTGACTTGGAAGAGCCAGAAATTCAGCTATTCATTGCCCGCCGGTGCGGTCGCCACGTTCACCTGGAAATAAAACTAAGTGCGACGTTTGTAATAGATGTTGAATTCGAATCCGGGATTGGGCGGGAAGATTTCAGCGATCTTGCGGAGGCGTTCGGCGAGAGGCGCAGGCGCCAGCAACGGGTAGTCGCGTTCCCGAAGATCGTAGTAGTCGACGTCGAGGCAGAGCGAGAGCAGGTAGATCGAAATCGCGTCGGCGAAGGTGGCAGTCAGATACTCGGTCTTATACTTCTCGGCTTCGGGACCATTGGCCGTGGCGAGCTTGCGCGACTCCCAGGCATCCAGCGAAGTTTCCCCTCGAACACCCGCTTCCACCTGCTGCCAGACCATGTCCGCGAAAGGCTGCGAGACTCCGGCGCGTTCGACGAGCGCGTGCCCAACGTTGATATAGAACTCGAAGGCGACGGAAAACTTGTCGTCCATCAGGCGGGTAGAAATGAAGACGCACTGCGCGTCGCCGAGATTCAGATTGCGGTGACAGACGGCGTTGTCGCTGAGCGCGACGTCGTAGCGATCGGCAATTACGGTTTCATCGCCCTGGCTGACGGTGAGCGGGACGAAGTAGTACGCCTTGCGGGTGAGCGCAGATGCTGCGGCGACCGGGACGGTCGCGATCATGCGGTCGAGATCGTTGTCGGAGATCGCGACTTCGCCGGCCCGGGCATAGCAGATGCCATTGGCGGCCTGCGAGACCGGAGTGGTCCGGACAATGTCCGCGGGGCTGCGCGTGATCGCCGAAACGGCTTGCGACATAGTGTTTATTGTAGCGCAACGTAGTCACTGCCTAATCCTGCGGCGGTGGTTTCATGGTGTAGCCTAGAAGCATGCCGGAAACAACTTCGAGCCGCCCGCGATGGATCGGAATTCCGTTGCGCGTCCTGCTCATGACGGTGGTAGTGACTCTGCTGGCGTTTGCCGTCAGCTTACTGTTGAGCATCCTGGGGACGATCGTGTATTCGCAGGTGAACCACACGGCGCCCAATATGCCGTATGCGTATCGTTATATTGCGTTTCCGTTTGCGATCAGCGTGGGCGTGATTGTCCTGGTGCTGTCGTTGACGATGGAAATCCGGCACTACCGCCGGCGCAAGAATCTGGCCGGCGCCGAGCGGGCAGGTTAGGTAAGGGATAAGTAAAGATACGGAATGATCACGCCGCGCATAGCCATTCCCATTCCACACTCTGGCGACCGCGCCTATGCCGAGCGGGCGCTTCCGCAATATGAAGAGGCGGTACGCAAGGCAGGCGGCGAGCCGGTCCGCATCGAACTCGAGCAAACTCCTGAGCAGGTCCGGCGGCAGCTTGCAGGCTGCGAAGGCGTGTTGCTGCCCGGCAGCCGGGCGGATATTGATCCTGCAGAATATCGAGCGGAGCGGCATCCAAAGACGGCTGCAGCGGATCCCAAGCGCGATGCGGTGGATAGACTCCTGTTAGAAGATGCGTACCGTGCGCGCAAACCGATTCTCGGAATCTGCTACGGACTGCAGACACTGAATGTGTTTCGATCGGGCACGCTGGTGCAGGACATCGAGTCGTCGATCAAGCACGAAGCGGGACGCACGGTTTCGAATGCACACCGGGCGGAAGTGGATCCGAAATCCACGCTGGCGTCGATCGTCGGGGGCGAAGTGGATCTCGCCGTCAATTCTTCGCATCATCAATCCGCTGATGAGGTCGGCGACGGCTTGCGGGTGGTGGCGCGATCTCCGGTTGACGGCGTGATTGAAGCACTCGAAGGAACGGTTCCGGGACATTTTGTGCTGGCGGTGCAATGGCATCCGGAGCGCTCCGTGAATGACGAGCCGGAAGTTGCGGAGTCGGCCAAGAAAATCTTTGAGGCATTTATTGCAGCCGCGCGGAAGAGATAGCCTGCGCATTGCCGGATTGCTACAGCTTTCGTGAACGGCGAAGGGTTTCGCTGGGTAGTTCTCCGAACATCGCGCGATATTCCTGGGCGAAGCGGCCAAAATGCAGGAAGCCCCAACGAGCCGCTTCGTTGGTCACGCTCGTAGAACCATTAGGATGCTGCAATCCGGCACGCACTCCATCCATTCTGACCCGGTAAAGAAATTGCAGGGGAGTGCAGCCGCGTTTGTTTCGAAACGAATGTTGCAGGGTGCGCGCATTGATGCCTACGGCCTGGCAGATATCGCCCAGGGAAGGCGAGAGATGCGCGTGGGCGACAATGTATTCCTCGGCAGTTCTCAGCTGCCAGGCGCCGGCAGCGCTGTGGCGGTTGAGCAATCGGGTGTAGTTGTGCGGTTGTGCCTGCAGAAGGAGCGTGATGATGTCGTTCTCTAGACGCTGCACGGAGAGCGATTCGCGAATCGCAAGGAGATCCAGACTGCAAAGTACACGCGAATAATTCCTGCAGAGCTCGCGGAGGCGCTCGCCCGCCACGGTTTCCATGTTGCAAACCGGAGAAAACACCAGGTCGGTGCGCGCCTCGCGTTCCAACATTTTCTGCAATTCCTGGACAACGCCGTCAGTGGCAATCCTGAGAAAAGCTACGTCGAAATCGGCGGGAGTTAGAACTTCCACACGCCGCAGAGGGGATTGAACAAAGGCAAATTGTGAGTTGACGACAACGCTGCCTTTCTCCGAGCGATGCAATCCTGCGCCGTTACGGCGATCCAGGACGAGCGCATAGGAATCGGCGGGCAACTTCGATCGGACTCGCATGGTCCCACTGGTGACGACGCGCGCCAGGCGCATGAGCCGGCCCTTGCCGACAAAAATCTGGGTCGAAAAAGGCGGAGAGCCGGGCAGCAATTCCGAAACATAGGGGATGGCGGCATCCGCCAAAAGGGATGCGGCCTCGTCCGGATCTCTGGTCTGAAGAACCAGGTCGCGGGGAAAGGGACTTGCCTTAATACCTATCTCCTTCCCCGCATGAGGTTGGTGTCGTAATGAAAATCCTCTGGGACCGGTTTCATGAATAGTGGTTAGGGGCACGATTTTAGCAAAAATTCGTGACTCAACCCCATAAGATTCTGTTTACCCTGCCACGCAGATGTGCTCGAAAAGCCGCGTCCAACAGGTCAATTGCGCAATCTGGATAGCGAGGCGGGACGGATTTCGATGGCGCGTGGGTCCCCAGATTCAGCGAGCGGCCCGCACTCCCGTAACCGGATCGCTTCAGTTGCGCTATGTGGATAGACCGGACCGGAGAGTTGCGAGAGATTGAATTCCAGAGTCCAAGCCTCCGTTCGGCGCACGCGGAAGTATCCGAGGGGATCGAGCCGTGCGGGGATTGGGTGTTCTGCAAAGCAGCGAATCGAGCCTTCAATCGGGGGAGGTTGAAGGCTCGAGCTGCGAAGAAAGGCAATCCACAAAAGAATGGTTCACGTTCCAGTCGACCCAACCAGCCCGGCTGATCGGATCGCCCCGCGGCATTTGTTTGAGGCGAGGATACGGATCCGCTGGCAACGGGAGAACCAGAAGCTTGCAGCACAGGGCTGGACCCGCGATCTCAGCGAGAGCGGCTTGTCGGCATTTGTCGCTGACCTGCTCATCGTGGGCGAACTCATTTCGCTCGAAGTGCCGCTGTCAACCGCAGAGCGGATGGTCATTCCAGCGAAGGTGGCGCGCAGCCGTGGAACCGAATACGGATTTCAGTTCACAGCCTTGAGCTTTGCGCAGCGCAAGGAGATTCAGGCGATTCTGCGGGGGCAACCAGAGATTCCGTTTTCGAGTCGGTAGGCGAGGCAGAGGGTCCAGTACACGGGAGCGGTTCCATGTCTGACAGAGCGCAGAAGAAGGGCATCACCGCCAAGCTGATCCAGGCGCGCAATGAACTCGATGATGCGCTGAGGTTAGCAACTCCTGCCGCGCGCTTTGATCCGATCGTGGTTCCCGTGCGGCTGCGGAATCTGCTTACTGAACTGCGAGACAACCTGAACAATATTATTGGCGAACTCGAAGCCAGCTAACCCACGAGTTGGCTTCCGGCTTGCGTGCGATACGCCATCGTTCTCCATCGAACCATCATCCATCGAAATACGGAAACGCCCCACTCCTCGCAGGGTGCGCGAGAAATGGGGCGTCTTGTTATTTGTTACTTCGAAATTTGAACGGTGAGCGTGTTATTTCCGATGGTGATGGCTGCGGCGTCCGAATTCGCGCCTCCGCCACAGACCTGAAATGTGTTGTTGCCCTTCAGGAGTCCGTCGCCGGGGAAGAGAACCCACTGATAGGTCACGGCCTGGAAACCGCTGCCCGGGATAGTAAGTAGAGGGCCTACTCCCGATCCGTAAGAGAGGCACGAACCGCCATTCAGACTGAGCCCGATGCGGAATTCGTCGTTGATGGAGTAATCGCTGTTCCAAGTCACAATTACGGGAGCGACGGCGGTTGGTTCGGTGATCGAGACGGCGGGGCCAAACAGAACACAGCACTTGGCGGTAACCGTTTTGGCGGTCAGGCTGCGTGCTACCTGCTTGGTGGGGATCGCAAAGGCCGAAACCGCGCCGGCGATGATCAGGCAGGCGAGGACTGCCCGCAATACAACATTTCGAGTGTTTGTTGATGGCATCACTTTTTACCTCTTCGCTTTTTCTAGAAGTCCGCTCTCGGTGATGAGGCCCGATAAGCGTCTAGTCCTGAAATCGAAGACGGGAAGAAAAACACGACATCTGGACAAGAAAATGATGAGGTGGGAGGAAAAGTTTGATTTTGTCGAAAGCCTGGTGCGTACACATGAAGAAGGTCTTTGTGATTGGGAATTTGTGATTGAACTGGGCCGCGGGTGCAATCTCCACCTCGGAGTATGGGGGCTGGCACTTTCGCGACAAATCACAGGCCACGGCTGGCGCGCCAGGTGCGCGACTCATTTCCAGGCGCGGGGTGCCCCATTTCTCGCGCTTTTTGCGAGAAGTGGGGAATGATGCTGTCTGCCGCGAAGGGTGTTGTTCCTAGGCAGCGGGCGCGGTGTAAGCGGGATTTTTCGCCAACAATCACGAGCCCGGTCAGGAACGGAAGATGCAATCAGTGCCTGTCTGCGGGTACACCTTTCTTCGACCTCTCCAGCCATTCGATCACTATCGTCTGCAATGCAATGCGACGATCTGAGAAGGTATGGTCAGTCGCCACTGCCACATGACTAAGCGCAACGGCGCCCTTCTGCTGTAACGCGCCGACAAGGGCTTCCATGTCGGCATGGTTCTGATCGTCAGCCTCGACGAGTAGTACTGGCCGGGCGCGCAGAGCGTCAGCCCATTGCACATAGTCCCAGTCCTTGGCGTGCCGCTCTGCCTCGCTAAAAAGGGCTGCCGCACTAGTTCCCTGTACCGGGTGCAGGTTGTTTTGCCAACGCTTCAAGCGCTCCTCGCGTTCCTTAGGATCAGCATTGACCTTGCCCAAATTCACCGCTGAGATCATCGCCACCGCCGTAATGTCCGGGTCGTGGGCGGCCTCGTATCCAGCCAGGAATCCACCCATACTGTGGCCAACTACCACCAACCTCTTCGGATCGCTGCGGTACTTTGCTGCGGTTGCCGGATCACGCAAGAACCGCACAGCCTCGGCCGTGTCTTCGATGGCAGACGACTGCGAAAATGTGCCCGCCGTGCCCCACGTCCCACGATAATGGAAGAGCAGCACGTTCCAACCCGCGCGTCGGATCGACTGCGCAAGATCGACGTTACTCTCATAACCCGGTAGCCCTTGCAGCAGGAGCACGGTCACATGCGGTCCCGCCCCGCTGGCAAGATAGTAGGTAGCATCCATGTCCACGCCGTGGCTCGGGACTGTGATTCCGGCGATGCCAGGCGGAAATTTCGCGTCTACCGGTGGATCTGCAACTACGGC
Source organism: Acidobacteriota bacterium (assembly GCA_016196065.1). NCBI lineage: Bacteria > Pseudomonadati > Acidobacteriota > Acidobacteriota bacterium. The sequence goes on from JACPYL010000012.1 coordinate 140,666, forward strand.
AGTTGTTATCATCTGCCCTCGCAGCGACTGCTCACCGGTACACGCCAGCGCGAGCAGAGTAAGCACAGCAACACGGGTCATCAAGTCCGCATCTCCTCAAACGGTAGTCCAATACCTTGGCCCTTCATTTGAATTATTGTAAATCCGTCTCAGGCGGGCACCCTTGAATGTATGGGCCACCTGCCACCGAATTTGTCTATGATGGCGGAGAAGTGGGCCACCCGCCAAATCGCCCTACTCTTGTTAAGGAGTTGCATAATGATTGGGAGACAAGTTCTGCTGCTCGGGGCATCGTTGGTTGGCTCATTGCTATTTATGGACCAGCGGAGTGCCACTGCCGAATCCGTTGGCCCGATTGTGCGGATAGCAGAACTGGAAATTGACCCGGCGCAGCTTGACGCCTACAGGGCCGCGCTCAAAGAAGAAATTGAGACCTCGATTCGCATAGAGCCGGGGGTCTTGACGCTGCTCGCCGTTTCGCTCAAGGAACATCCTGAACAAATTAGATTGTTCGAGACCTACAAGGATGCCGCTGCATACGAATCGCATATCCAGAGTCCACATTTCAAAACATACAAAACTCGCACTGGGCAGATGGTCAAATCTCTCAGGTTGGTGGAAACCGACCCAATTCTACTCGGCTCAAAATCGAAATGAACTCCCGAGCACACTCCTACGCGCGGGGTGCCCAGGTAACTCGGGGTGCCCCATTCATTCGCGTACTTTGCGAATGAGTGAGCGAAGCGTGGTGCTTCCGTCAGTAAAGTGTTCCATCGGACGCGCCTTGATCTCCAGCGGCCAATCCTGAAAGTTGACGCGGACCAGACCCTTCTCACCACAGTAGTACGAACGGAAGCTGCTCCACCGCCATTGATCCGGTTGTTCGACGAGTCCGCGATTGACCGGGTTACGATGCATGTAGCGCAGCTTCTCAATGCGCTTTCGTTCAGTCCAAACGTTGAAATCGTAGAAACGCTTCTGCCAGATAGGGTCAGGAATAGAATCCCAGAGCGCGATCTGGGCCGGGTGAATTCGTTTTCGGGGTTGGTTGACGCGTCGTGCAAAACGCTGTTTGATCACTTTCATCACCACCGAAGGATCGCCGACTTCGGGTTCGGTGATGAGCAGATGGAAATGTTCCGGCATGACGACATATCCGTGCACGACGAAGCGGTACTTACGGCGTGTTTCTTCGAGGATTGTCAGGAACAGGTCGCGGCGTTTGGCGGTTCGCAATTGCGCTTGCCGGCGATAGCAACTGCACGTAATAAAATGCAGGTCTTGGTTGCCGTAATAGCGAATGAGTCCTTTGGTCACTCGGTTAGAGTAGTGGTCGGACGGCAGGGCGTCGGTGATCCCGATACATCGTGATGGTGACAAAACCCACACATCGCAACGAACGCGATGTGTGGGGCACCCTCGAATGTATGGGCCACCCGCCAGCACTTGGCAAGTAACCACCTAGTCTGGTGCTTGAACCGCGAACGCCCAACAGCTTGTTACCCCCCTGCTGATCCGCAAGACTCCCTGGGATGAAGAAGCCACTGGTCTTGGCGTATCATTTCGCTGTTCGCTATGAGGCACCGGCATAGGGTCTGCCAAAAACAGCGAAACAGTCTAGCTTGGAGCTAAACCAGATGCCACTTCGAGGTCCCGACGATGAGGATAGGAGAAAACTGCATCAGGAGATTACGCAAGTTGTAAATCAGCGGTTGCTGGTCACCACGTTCGCCGTGACGGTGTTTGGGGCCGTTGTCGCCTGGTCCTTCCCGCAAATGGATGCAGGAAAGGTGGCAGTTCCTGAAAGACCGTTCATAGCCTCCGTTGTGTTAAACGTGATTCTCACCGCTCTCCTCTGGTTACACCACGAACTAATATTGTGGGCTAGAACTCTGACAACCTATCTGCAAGAAACGGAAGACTCCGGCTGGGAAGCAGACTGGGCAGAGTTTCGAAGACATGAGGAATTTGAGTATGAAGGCTACAGCAAACCCCAAATGAATGTGTTCAAATCGCTCGGAATTATCAGTTTAGTTTTTCCGTGGGCTCTTTGCTTGCTCTATTTGCCCCCGGTGGACCTCGCGCATCGCGTGTATCACCCGGCTGATGCATTCCAAGGTGTGATTTTATGGTGCACCGGCATTCATCTGAGGAGCTACGTCTCAGCCCTTCTTTCTTGTGCGACTGGCTACATCTACTTGAGGTTCTGTAAGGAATGGGGTGGCAGCAGCAGGGTCAAGGCCTATGAAAAGAAGGTGCGTGGCTATTGGAAGAAGCTTAAAGAAGAACCAAGCATCGTCGGCGTGGAATCGAAGCCTCCAGTTTAAGGTTGTTTGTTTTCTGTGCTCGACGAATAGATGTATTCCCACCTGTTCATTCTCCGCTTCAGTGTGGGATGCGAAACTAAGAGGTGCAAAACCACTGCCTGCACACTCTCGGTAATCGGCGTGAGGCGCTCGCCGCGTTCAGCCGGAATCAGTATGCATATGTCCGATATTTCTTTGGCGAAGCCGCCGCTGGGACCGACGATTGAGTAGATTTCGGACCCAATTTCACGCCCATACTTCATAGCTTCGACAAGTGGCACGCTTACACCTTTTTCTACGCTGCCACCTCCAACAGAAAATACCAAAAGTGAATCTCGACGGCTAAAATGCGTTGCTTTTAGCCAGCCAGTGATCGCTGTATTCCAACCATAGTCGTTGATTCTCGCCGTCAGCTCCGGAACATTATCAGCGAACGCGTAGGCCTCCAGATCAGCTGTCATGCGTAGGTCACTCGCCGCGTGCGCTGCTAAACTCGCTCCACCCCCCAAACCGGCGACAAGAATCCGCCCGTTGCGATCACGGACTGCCGCAAGTGAAGACGCTAGACGTTCCAGAGCCTCCCCGTCGAGCCTACGGATTACCGATTGGACGTCTGCAAGGTATTGTTCTGAGAAAGTCATTGGAAAGTCTCGTCTCTGAAATGATTTGCCATTGTTAAATTATAGAAGTCCCACTCAAAAAAGGCTGCGAGCAAATAGGCCGTTCAACGGAAAACGGTTTAAGCGGGCCGCGCGGCAGGGGGGTGCATATTCCATCCCGTGGTGTTCTCACCCCGTCATCCGTTTGACGGGGTGGTGTATACGGACGGCAAAATGCTCCCTCCCCGCTTTCCCTACGCTCAGGGACTCCGATTTCGACAGTTGACCGGGCCGGCCCGGGTTCCGTGGAGATCATCAACGAAGGAGTAGCGTTAGCGGATCGCTCACTAGATCCTCGAAAGAGTTCCTTTTGTAGTCCAAATCGAATCCCGAGCCAAAGAATCGTTTCAGTCGATTCTCCTCGGTCTTGGCCTCGTTCTTCTTCTTCTTTGAATGCCAATTGAAAACGAGCACTCGGCGGAACTTTGAAGAATTAACTTGGACTCTCTTCAGCAAATATTTCAAATGCATGTCGGCCTCTGGGAACGAATATCCACAGAAAACCCACACATCCGACTTGGATAGCAACTGTTCCGCAGCATTCCACACTTCCTGCAAATACAGATTGGAGAGCACCTTGAAGTAGCTCGGCGGAATGACTATGGGTACTGACAGCGTCCCGCACGAACAGATACACGCGTCGGGGTCAGTGACCAACTTACAGACGCTCTTGTCCTTAGGTGTTAGGGTCATCGTTCGACAAGTTGGACAATAGAGCCAGTTCAAAGAACCGTGTAGTTTAAGAAGCCGCACTGAATTCTTAGGATTGGGGCGATGCCATTGTCCTACATTATCGAAATTCGTGAATTCCAAGCAGTAGTCAAGGTCAAAGATTCTTTCCTGTGCAACCAGCGCGTTGTCGACCAAGATGTCGTAGTTCAGGCTGAGAAATTCAAAATTCTTGACGATCTCCTCCTCGACGAGTCGCGAGATCAGACGGTTGTGCAAGTCTTTGGAGTTCTCTAGCGTATGATCCAGAATGATAGCTATTAGGAGAATCAAGGACTGCCTGACGCTTCTTATCCGGGAGCCCTGCCCAAACAACGTGGGAAGATCGAGTCCGCGAAAATGTTCTTCCCGAGAGATCGCCAGCTCTAGTGTCCCGAGCGCTTCTTCAAAGGTTGGGAAGACAGTCTTTTTCATGTTGTCGTGATCTACGTCAATACCGAAGAACGTACGAAAGAATGTCGCCAGTTCAGCGTTGATGATGCTTCTCTTTCCACCGGGGTCCTTGTCGGTCTGATTGAACTTGAAATAGGCATTGAATAGGTCCGCACATCTTTTGATCCAGTATCAGCGGCATCCGGAAGCGAAAAGCCTATCGCCTGACGGCGCGCCGTGCACCGCAGAAACCAGAGGGTTGTTAAGGCGTGCGCACGTGCTCGCCGGGGAAATTCGTTACGTCGGCAAGGAAACTGATCGTAAATGGGAAGAAGGCGACGAGATCAGCGTGTTGGAGTTTGCGGCCGCCGAATACGGGCGAAAAGGGATGGTTGTCGCGAGTGAGGAGGTAAGAGCGAAGATCAGCAGCATCGGAATCAACAAATGCGCTCGTGAAAGCCGATTCGATCGTAAGAACGTCATCAGAAAACTAGTTCGCGGATTGCCCGTGAAACGAAACTCTTACGAGGAATTCTTGCACTGGCTGAATTCATTTCACTCTGCTTGCTACCGTGAAACTGTTAGAGCCAGTCTCAAAGGATTGGGGCAGTGCCAGAGAGGAGAAGCGGGTTAGTAGCGAAGTCATGGATTATTCGAATGTGTTTAGAACAGTTTTATGGGCGGAATGCGATCATCATTTAAGGAAGTTGTCATTAAGCAAATGCGCACGCGAGCAGGTTTGATCGCAAGAACTATATTGGGAGTTAGTTCAGGGTATATCGGTGAAGCACGATGATTGTAAATGAAATTGAGGTTGCTTCAATTTGAAGGAAAACTGTGCTAAACTCCTGACCCCATAGAAGATTACTGCTTCCCACTTTAACCATTGTTGACCTTTTGGAGTGTTTGTAATGGAGTGTCGAGCTGTCAGCAAGCTTTCGTTCAGCGACCTTCAAAAGAGGTTAAAAGTTGTTCCCAATGCGTCGCGCATCGTCTCTGCGCTAGAGAAATTCATTGGGCCGAAACAACCCGAGGCATCCGAGCCTCTCTTCTTTGAGGCGGAGTATGAGTACGGAGATTTAATTGTCGACAATGGAGTGTTCGTCCCCCCGTGTGGGGCTGATGCAAATAACTGCGAACAGTGCTTAGATTTAAAAAACCGGGTCTCATACAGTTCCGTACCCTTATCGCTTGTACTCAATCAATGCGTTGAAGTGTTCACCGACCGCTCTCCGAAATTAGTTGATAATCGGAACAAGTTGGTTCCCCTGAAGATCATCGAAAGTGCTGAACTGTTCGGAACGTTTGAGACCTTAGATTATTTCCTTGCGCAATGCACGACAAAACCGCCTTGGAGTGTATCAGCAGGCAGTCGGTCCGTTTGGATACTAGCTCCGCTTAACGACAACAGACTACCGAGTTTCTTATCCGAGACGACGGGTGCTGATGTTTACTGGGATAGGACTGAACCACAGTGGAAGCTTATAAAAAGCTCTATGAAAACAAGCCCGTGGAAAACCTCAATTATTCTGTTTTCGCGATCATTCATAGAGACTGTCAAGAAGAATCGGACACAAGCAAACTCATTTTTCAAGCTGTTGCTGGAAACAGGATGGCTCCAATCAGCGCCGTTCCGTCATTCAACCGTGGAGCATGCCGAACTCAGAACTTGGTTTCTTGAGGGGCCGGCTCGATCAATACCAGCACCATTAGGAGAACTGTACCAGTTCGCAACCGTTTGTCATATATTGAGTATCGCACGAGGAGACATCCCCGCTTTTCAGCCAGCCGGAAGTGCCAAAACCGTCGCTGGGCCTTTCATCGCTTTCGAGAAGGCGCTGTACGAAGCTCTGTCACTTCTTAAGCCAAAAACCCCAGACATTGCACGCTATTTTCCCGTTGTGCTCCAACCAGGCCATCTCACGAGCGGAGGTGCAAGTGGCTATTATTCTTTCCGTTGCCCGTCAATTGCTGGGCCTACCATGTCAGCAGTTCCAAATTTCAGCGAAATCCCCGATCCAATCCGGCGAACTCTAAATGGGCTAAAAAACGGTTTTCAGCCTGAATACCTCGATCGGGAGAAATCGACGTTTTTCGCTCAGTCTGGTAGATACTCAGTGACAAGGGAAGGAAGTCAATTTCCGTGGCAGGATTTTTTTTCACATGTCAAGCACATCCCGCTACGCCGCTCTAACTTGTATACAGAAAGTGCTTTTCTCATATCGGGTATGCGCATTGTCAGGAGCGCTGATGCTCAGCTTGCAAGACATTCTGCGGCGTAAGCCCTTCTCGATGAACTGGGCGCTGGCAGCTTCCTCCGGAGTGGGCAATAACCCATCGTTCAGAGTCAAAACCACTCGTTATTTCATTGTCGTAAAGCGTCGCGTTCTGGCGTCTTTCATCCAACCACTTTTTTACAATCGCAATCTGCATATCGGGGTTCAACATGATCCGGTTGGACAAGCACCCGTCCCAATCCTGCGCTGCTTGTAACACACCACAGAGTAGCAGGGCGCGCGTCAGCTGAATGTCTGGACCGGGAACCGACTCGGGAGAACCATCAAAATTCACCGGGAATCCACCGTTCACAAGCTTTATTGATCCATCCCTTAAAGGGATGGTTATGTCCGACCTGCGATCATTGACTTCGAATTCTGGGCGTGCGTCTAGCGTAGCTAGAATAGAGCGAAACTCATGGTCCTGTGAGGAACAACTGATAAAAATTTTGTCGCCTTTGATATTCCTCCAGCTCTGGTCGGTTGCAAACAGATCAACGCCAGTGCAACCCCAAACCACATCCACCGACTCAACTAGTTCGGCCAACGAATTTGAAACGACGACCCCTTTCAAAGCCAGCGTTGTCATCAAGTCAATATCATAGACATGGACCACTTGGGCGTGGCCAATTAAAGCCTTCGCAACTGCCGCGCCTATGTTGCCAGCCCCCACCACTCCGACCGTTCTCTTTTCGCGTAAAACACCCCTAGATGCGACTCGATTCAGCACGGCCTCGCGAATCAGACGAGGCTCCAGAAGCGTCTTAGCTGCAGAAGAGGCAACTTCTATTACGGGGACAGAGGGGGGGCGACCGCCATGCCTGGCGATCCCGCTCATCGTTTGTTCTACGGCATTAACCGATCGGGTCAATGCGATCGCATCAGGCATAGTTTCTAGACCCACGCCCCCATCATCAAGAATGACGATGTGATCGCCAGGGCTTGATTCAACCTGAACAGTTTTCCACATCGCGCGCGCCTCTGTCGCTAAATGCTCGGAATAGGCACCCCACTTGAAGTTTCCACCTGAGTGATGAACGCGCACCCCGAGCGTTTTCAACCTTTCTACGACACTCTCGTTTGCGGAGTAGATTTTGCCTAGGATGTGCAGCTTCTGGGGTTCGCAGCCTAGATCAATGAGCGCCTGAATCAAGCTTCCGGTCGTTTCAAGTAGATGCTGAATACAAACAACATAGTATTTATCCAAAGGATTCGGAACATGCGACATTTGCGTCTTCGCGAATTCCAGTACCGGAAGATTGGAAAATGTTTTGGTAGCCATAATGCCCTCGAAAGAAGTGAAACACCGCCCACCGGTGAATCCCATTGGATAGTTGAAGCCAAGATTTCACCCTGAGATTTCAGAGCCAAAATCTGGGCTTAGGTCCGAATGCAGGGCTCCACAGCGCCAATCCCCGACCTGAAATCGATTCTTGTTTCGCCCAATCCATTTTGGTTCCCTACATCGCAACTGGGTTTGAAAGAACTATTTACAACTCGATTGAAGTACTTGGTTTGTCTTAAGCGGTATTGCATGATGCTCGCGTTGATGAGGCGCTCGAACGTGGTTCGCGTAGCCCAACACACAGCCGGAGAGAGTGGAGAGAAAAATATGAAATCGCAAATTCAGAAAACGCTGACTATCACTATGGTAGGCATTCTGTTGGGGCTGCAGGCACATGCGAGCGACCTAAGCGATGCCTTAGGTATTAACATCGACCCGTCCGCCGGTAAGTTTGAAGTGGGCCCGCCGAACCCCGGTCCAGTCATCCAGCGGCTACCGCAGATCATCCAACGGCTACCCCAGGACATCGCCAACTTGGGCAACCCTGCTGGTCTAGCACTTGCAGCCGCAGTACGCCATGCGGAAGCTCAAGCCAGCTACGGAGCTCGGCCAATACCACCAGCGGTCTACCAGCAGTTGCAGGGGTATTTTGCACCCAACTTCCTCCAGGGGGTTCGGTACAACACGTTTGACAATGCGCGGATCTCGCTGGACAGCGCAGTGATGATGCTTAACAACGATGTTGCTGCAATCACGTTGAATAACATCGTCGTGTTTCGTAACGAAAATGAAGCTCAGAACGCATACACGTGGGCGCACGAACTTACGCACGTGCTCCAATATCAAAATTTGGGCATCGATGCGTTCGCGAACATGTACACAACCAATGCTTGGGTGTTGGAAAACCAGGCAAAGGACAATGCGGCACGCTTTGGGCAGGTTCAGGCTGGGGCGCAGGGGCAGCAACAACAACAGCAGTTCGCGTACTTCAACGTTACTGGTCAGTTCCTTTACGGAGATGCGAATGGGAACCTTTATCCCGCAAATCCCAATAACGGACAAGTCGTGGGACCGGCTAACGGCCGCGTGGTCTTCCAAAACGGGCAATACTGGGCTATCGATTCATTTGGTCGCACTTGGTTAGCCACGCGAATTCGCTAAGGTAGGGCGCCTCACATCCCGCAACGGCCCATGAGCAGAGGTAGCTTATGGGCCGCGCTTTTTTATGTGTTCGATTCCTCGCAGCACTTCCTCCAAGCAGGTTATGTGCCAAAAACAGAAAGGAACATCCACAGGACTCGTAGCACCCTTGGGTGCCAACGTAACCATAATCAGGGGGGAGGGGGCATTTTGCCGTCCGTATACACCACCCCGTCATCCGTTTGACGGGGTAGTACACTTCGGGAAAAATTGTCGACCCCCTCCTGGTACCGATCATGGAATGTGGTTTGAGGCGGGGCGCGCGAGCGAGTGGGGTAGAGTAGCCAGAGTTGTTGGTGTAATCGCCTGATTACAGCAATTGATGGATAAAGCGTTGGAAGGCCCTGCATCTGCGTACAATTGTCGCCGATGACTCCTTTCGTCCTCGCCAGCGTGTTCGTCATTTCCGGCGTGGTCGTGGAAACACTTTGCGCTGGCAAAGAGCCAAGCGGCGTAATGAAGAAGTTGCATCCACCGCGATGGGCATTCCCGATGCCCGTTTGGTATGCGGTCGGCTTCTTCTACTACGTGATGTGTTTTGCGGTCGTGTATCGCATGACGGCGTCAGGCAGGTCAGAGGCTCCTGGTCTAATGCTGATCGCAGCATTGATGGCTGCGAATGCCGGATGGAATCTCATTTTCTTTCGGCTACGCTCATTGCGATGGAGTTTTTGGTTCTACGTGCCATATATCGTGCTCGCGGCCGCTCTGATAAGGGCTCTGTGGTCCGTGGACAGGGTCTCCACCACGTTGCTTCTCATCTATTCGGCGTATCTGCCCTACGCCATAGTCTGGTCCTACTTCGTCATGAGATTGAATGCGTCGCCCTCAAACCACTCGATAGGCGGACCCATTTCCGGCCCGTGACCCTACCACCTTGGAACCAGAGCAAGCTGGCCGCTACCAACCAATCACGGCAATCTTGTACACGAGCAGAACGGGTACGGTCACCAGTGTGATCCAAGCGGATAGCGTGTAGCGTCGGAAGAAGTACAAGGTCACGCCCGCCCAGCAGGAACAAGCTGCGATCAAAGTGCCGCCGACATAGAGCGCAGCCACTGCGGTCGAGAAGTCCGAGCCTTGGACATGTCTGAGCCGGAAGAACTCCCCAAGGGTCCTCACGACGATAAGGAATTCGATCGTGATTCCCATCTGCGCCCAACGTTCTTTAGTCACGTTAAGAATTCTAATTGGGAGAACAAACGAATGGACAATCTTGAGCGCGCTCATTGACCTTCGTGGGGTCAGGACCTGCTCAATCGCTCATCGCCACAGAGCAACCGTCACTCCGCCGATGACTATGAACGCTCCACCTACCATGATGGCTGGTGTTGGAAGAGTACCGAAAAAAACAAAGTTAGAGATCTGGAAAACTACGAAGAGCGTCGCGACGTACATACCAGTGACGGCCGCAAACTCCACGGGGGCCAGGTTGAGGGAAGTACCGTAAAGCGCGAGTAACGTGTACCCGAGCAGGAAGAGGCTGATCCGGCCTGACAAAGACTGACGGTGCAGCGCAATGCGCACGATAGCATCGCCTGCTGCTTCAAAGACCGTCGCCGCGAGCACGAACAAGAAGATTTTCATGCGCCATGTTCTCAGGTCCTAACAACAAGGCGCAAATCTCAGGGTTATCGGCGAAAAATCGCAATTACCCTCAAAACCCGGTCGAAGTGCCCACAGTCGTAGCTTACGATTATTCCGGCACCTCGACGCCACCGCCTGAACGAACCGAAAGCTTGAATACATGTCGTAGTTCCCGTCCACGAAGGGCTTTCACAGACGGGGCTTGGACAATTGCAACAGTCGGTACAAATGCGGGGGCGGAAGCAAAGACCTCATATTCCTGCGGGGCAACATCGAAGCTTGCTCGTCCCTGAGAATCGGTCGCGGAGACACCGTCCTGAACAATTCGAGGTTTACTGCCAATCGGGATAGCCCAATGCTGCACCTGAACTGATGCCCCAGCTATCGGTGCTCCACTGGAGTCTTCGACGACGACAAGCAGGGTTGGCGATGATTGTGCCAACAACATTGAAGTTATTAGCACGAGTGACCCGACGGCGAGAACAGCGTTTACGCGCATTTCTTGCACCCAAATTCCCGACCCGTCCAAAAGATCGCAGGGGACCCGGTTGCGTACACTATATGCCAGTTGCTTTACCAAATGACTGTTGTTAATCGCGATTACACTCATTGACCCACGGGTCACATCCCGGCCCGGCCCGTGGCGGGAGCAGTTGGTGCTAACGCGTGTTAACAACAGTCTCGTAGCGCAACAATCTCGCCAGCTATAATCCCTGCCAATGGGCAGACGCGCGATCTTGGGGTTGATCTCATTGTTCGTGAGTGCTTCTCTGGAAGCGAGTGCTCAATCTAAAGCCAACGGTCTATGTCAGCTCTCGACTCTCAAAGATGGCCAGACGGTCTCACTTCTCGGGAGAGTGGGAGATGCCCCTCACGACATGGTTTTTCTACCGGCCGGATGCACTGAGACGGTTGTGCTGGTGTATGCAGGTAATTCGGAGAGTGGCGAACTGAGCGAGAAGTTGGTCAAAGATAAGAACCTCGAACGCTTCGGTAAATACACCCGCGCCACCTACGGAAAAATCGGACGAAACGGGACGTGCGCGCAATGTGCTATGTACGAGGTCCGCGCCACGCTAACAGGAAGGCTAAACGTTGCTCCTGATGTCGTCCCGCAAGGGTTGTGGAAGGACAAGCTCGGAATGCTCCATGATCAGACTGGGAAGTTCGTAGGCCAAGCTGGCTTCGGCCATCCACCCATCTGGAAATACCGACTCGCAATCGTGTCCGTGTCGAATGTTGAAGCAAAGAAGCTTCCAGAGCCAAAGATCGAATAGCAGTTAGTTGGCGTAACATCGCCATTACACTAGTTTGCGCTTTCCTTTCGCCGACCTGGCGAAGAAACGGCGCAAGCTGGTGCTAACGCCTGATTACAACAACCATCTCGAACTAGCCATCGGAGAAGCGTATAAAGTTCTAGCAATGCGAAGGCGACGCGTACTCACCGGATGGCGGCTGTGGACTGGCATGGGACTGGCCACAGTTGTTTTTTCTCGGGATGGTTCAGCCTCGCGAAAGTCTTCGCTCCACATGACTCACGTTGGGATATTTCGTGGTCTGCTGTCGGGTGGACAGTGGCAGCGGTAACTGCATTCGTCCTGCTAGGGACCTATCTTGATTCTGGCAGAAAGGGTTGATTCGGCCAGCAGGTCAATGAGTGTAATCGCCTGATTTCGACAGTTATGGTGCTCCCCCTACCGCGTCATGCAAGAGAAAAGCCGCCCAGACATCGGGCGGCAGGTAATCGCGTTGAAGGAATTCGGACTCGGAGCAGCGGACACCCCCTGCATGATCAGTACTCAGCTGGAATCGTTGCCCATGCATAGCACTATCAGGCTCTAAGGGGATGCCGCAACCGCGGTTGCTCGCGCCTATTGCTGTGCCATCCAGCCATGGACAGCGCCAGAACCATCAAACCAGTTGCCGACCATTAGGCCGGCAGCGTTAATGCCCCATCCAGATGTCAGCGCAGCCCCCGTCGGCGTTCTGTTCAGAAATACGATGTGACATGTTGAGCGTCGATGGTGTCTATTAGACTTAGAACGAGATGACGAAAAATGCGCCCCAACCTCGCAACATACACTTGATCTTTTTGGCGAAAAGGCCCAAGGAGTTTTACAAGATAGTACCTGAGAAACTGAGGGAAGGTCTCAGCACTCGCAACCAGGTAATCGCCGATCTCGACCGCGCGCAAAATCGACATTAGAATGGAAATCGTTGCGCTTTCTTATGATGATGCCAAGAAGGTGGTGACCGGTGGATGGCAAACTTTCGAGCAACGGTATTCCCGCTGTCCCGGCATTATGTTGCTGGCATTGTCCGCGTTGAATGGGGAGCAAGATCAGGCGCTGTTGTACAAAGGGAATTCATCCGGAATGCTCTGTGGCGAAGACAAGCTCCTGCTAATGATGAAGAAAGACGACATTGGTCCGTTAAGAAAGAGGCTACTGTATCGGTCTTGTAATTTGGTGCGTTTGCTTTCGCGAGGGCTTGGTTGGCGAAAAAAACGACCGTACTTTAACAACCTTTAGTTTTCTGTAAAGCTTATGGATCGATCTCAATTGGCCGTGTTTTCGTCCTTAGTTCAGGCCGCGATTCGACTGACGCTACTAGGTTGTGGAATTGCGGTCCCCTTAGCGGATGCCCAGACCGAACAAGTTCAGAATCAGGCACCAAGGGCTGGTGCGCACGTGGTCAGCGGTACTGTCACCAATTCTGTAACCGGAATGCCGATCGCGCGTGCCTTGGTCGAACTTGATGCCCAAACTGTTCGTCACATTCTGACAGATGCCAGCGGCATGTTCCGATTCGAAAGTGTTCCGGAAGGTTTGGCAAAACTAGAAGCGGAAAGACCCGGCTTTTTGCAACCTTCCGATGTGGGAACGGAAATGAGACGTTCCGTTAGCGTACAGGTGTCGGCCGATGTCCAAGGCATTGTTTTGAAGCTTGTGCCACAGGGTGTGTTGGCCGGATATGTTCGCTCCATCCAAGGAATACCGATAGAAGCGTTTCCCGTTCGTGTGTACTACCGAAGCGTCGTTGACGGCAAGACACGATGGCAGAAGGCGGCTTCCTTGAGCTCGGGCGAGGACGGTTATTTCCGAGTCTTCGAAATGCCCGCAGAGTCGGTTGTTGTTTCCGCTGGCCCAGAGCTCTGGCGACCCCGCCCGCCCGGAGCAAAACATCTTGGATATCCATCTGTGTTTTATCCCAATGCAAGAGGGCGCGCGGCAGCCAGTGAGATCACTGTGACGCCAGGACAGGAGGTGCAGACCGACTTTTCCTTGAGTCAGGAGCCGCTTTTCGAAGTCTCAGGAGAAGTTGCTGGCCTTCAGGAAACCATCGACACAAAGGTCGAGTTGAGCAATAGTTCGGGAGAAGCTTTGCCTCTGGTGCAGGTCCACTCGGGACGGCACGACTTCTCCGCCTATGTTACCGAGGGTAGATATACTCTGCGGGCTTCAGCTGAGGTGGACGGTCAGGCATGGCAAGCGACAGTGCCTCTAACAATCACGTCGAATATGGTCGGGATTCGCGTTGTGTTGGGGCGCCGACCGCCCATTGCGGTGAAAGTGCGCAACGAGTCTACCGTCAACCACAATCAAAAGCCAAATCCGTTGACCGCCGCAGTTACTCTGACCACAGGAGCACCATCTCTCAATCCGCTCCAGTTCGTAGCCCGACAATTGGCAAATGGGGATCAGACTTCCATGGTAGTTGCTGGTGTGGAGCCGGGGAACTATTCCGTTGAAATCAGCGCGTACGGCGCCTATGTAAAATCTGCCATCTCTGGTTCTACGGACCTCTTACACGATGAATTACTGGTTCCGGAGGATGGAGGCGTTGCGCCCGTCGATGTTGTACTGAGCGACGATGGTGGTCAGGTTACCGGAAGCGTCAAGTTGCCTGAGCATGACAGTTCGGCTACCGTACTGTTGGTGCCCGAAGCCGGGTCATCCAAAGAAGTCCGAACTGTGATCACAGAGGCAACCGGCCAATTCGAGTTCGTACAAGTCCGCCCCGGAAGTTTTATTCTGCTTGCTTTCGATCGTGTCGAAAGTTTGGAGTTTAGGAATTCGGATGTGCTGAGCAGATATCTGTCGAGTGGCGTCCACGTCAGTGTGGCAGAGAGGCAGGTGGTAACAGCAAGCCCGGAATTGATTTTGTTTGACAAATGAGTCTTATGTTCCGCAAATGGATTCTGACAACGGTGCTAGTGGCGACTGCCGCATCTGCTCAGCCATCGCCTCCGCAGGCCCCGATGAAGTCCCGAATTTCCGGGACGGTGGTGGACGCCGTTCGCGGCGAGGTCCTTCCCGATATTGAGGTTTCCATTCGGGTGAACAGGGCGGAGAACGCGCTGCAATCTGTGGTCACTGGGTCAGATGGACGATTTGAGTTTGGCGACTTGGCGACAGCCAAGTACTCGCTCTCCGCTCGCGGGCACGGCTACCTGCCACAGGCGTATCAGCAACACCATGGGCTGGCTACTGCTGTTGTCACTGGACCTGGGTTCGAGTCGGAAAATTTGATTTTCGGGTTGAAGCGCGACGCGTCAATCTCGGGCACCGTGACGGATGGTGTAGGAGCCCCAGTTAGTTTGGCGGAAGTCTTGCTCTTCACGAGTTTGCCAGCCTTGACACAGGTAGTGAGGCTCAGGTCAAAACAGAAAACCGATGATGCAGGCCAGTTCCAGTTCAGTCACCTAACGGAAGGCAAGTACTATCTGGCAGTATCTGCCCATCCGTGGTACGCGCGAGACGACTCCGAAGAGGCAGAAGGAAGCACCTCGCTCGAAGGTGAAAGAGGGCTCGCAATAGAAGAGTCCGCTCAGCCTAAGGAGGCCGTCTCCTCGCGGGGGGCGCCTATGCATTCCGAGTTGGACGTGGCCTTCCAGACACGGTACTACGTCAATGCCACAGAACCGGAACTAGCAACGCCGATTGTTCTAAAGCCCGCAGATCGGGCGACAGCGGATTTGCATCTTGTCGCCGTGCCTGCCATACGTCTTAAGATCCGAGGCGAACCCGGTTTCAAACACACGGCGGACCCCCTTGTTCTGCACGAGCGGATATTCTCCTACTCGCGGCAAGTTGTCTCCCAGAGCTTCGATCAGGACGGTGCAGAACTGGACAGCTTGGCACCAGGACGCTATCGCCTAGAACTTCCATCGCAAGGAGCGGGCGGCCTGCCACAACAGCAAATGATTGACTTGGTTGCCGATGCGGAGGTTATTCCCGGTGAAAGTAGCAAGTCCGTCAGCAGTGTTACGGGCAACGTATTGCTCGACGGAACCGAAGTGTCATGCCAGCGCTGCAATATTCAGCTTCTGAGCCTGCCCTCTGGCGAAGCGTTTGTAGCTCGAAAAACTCCCAAGGGCTTCGAGATCGACGGAGGTGTGCGACCAGGTGTCTATTTTGTTTTAGCACTCAGCCCTGAAGACGACTATTGGGTCAAAGAGATTTCTGCGGTTGGCGCCCGAGTCTTCGGAAAACAGGTCGAGATCCAGTCCGGAGCACCCGTTCGATTATCCATAGTCATGACCAAGAATGCCGGGACGGTTGATGGGCTCGCCCTCCGCGGCGGCAAACCCGTCAGCCAAGCTGCTGTGTTTCTCGTGCCGAATGATCCCGCGCACAATCTAGACCGTTTTCGCTTCGACCAGAGCGATAGCGACGGAAGTTTTACATTCCGACGGATACTGCCCGGCGACTATACGGCCTTTGCAGTTGCTGAGGGATGGGACTTAGAGTGGACGAATCCGGCTACGCTTGGGCCTTACCTCGGCGGCGGTGTGAGAGTGCGAGTTCAGCCAGGAAATAAAATTCGCCTTGAACTTACGGTCCAATTGCTCGCGGGCGTTTCCAACTAGCTTTTGGGTCTCAAGTCTCTTTTGTGAAAGCAAACTAATTTGATAATCCCTCTCTCGATTTAGTGACCTGCGAGGATTCACGCTCTAGTTCTTGCATAGTCTCTGCCAGTTGGGTGCACGTACTAGGGTGAACGCGTTCTCCCCGGCGCGCTTTGATAATCGTGTCGCGACTCAGGCCGGTTCGCTCCAGTTGACTCAGGGAGAAATCGTTGAGCCTCTTCACGAGTTCAGGGGTACATGGGCGAGTCTTGAGCGTTTGGTGCCGGTGATATCGGATAGGTCCGGTGTGTTCGAGCATGCTAGGGTCTTCGCCTTCCTGGGCTCGTCTCTCAATTTCCTTTCCGATAAAGACAAATGGTGTCATCGCCGTGATGGGACGACGCAACAACAATCCCCTGGTGTAGGCATCGCAGGGCTCGCCATTGGGGGAAAGGGATTTGTCTTCCGGGTGGAGGTGATGACGCCAGATCACGCTCGAAAGCGTTTGCGGCGACAGAATCACTCCATTGAACTCTTCCGACAGATGAACCGTGATCCCACTATGGATCTCCGTATACTCCCGCGTTATCCACTCCTCGGAATTTTTGCTGGCGGGCGCAATCAAAGTGCAATTGGGCGGAGGCTGAACGAGTATCGGCGACAACGCAAAATTGTACGGTTTGGCTGCACCCGGATCGCGCTGCCGCAAAACCTTCAGCACATTTGGTGTAGTGATGCGAACTCGCATGACGGCGGGCAAATTGTCGAACCACAATTCGCGTGAGAGGAGCGCATTCTCGGGGTTTTCGATATTGCGGAAATGGTCGTCAATAAGGCGCTGCCATACTTCCACGATCCATCGCGGATAATCGGTGTCCTGATCTTTGCAGTCTTCTGGTTTATACCGGGGTCGTTTGTCGGGAACGAAGACGATGCCCAGGCCATGCTCACTTGGCTTGATGATTTCAATGCTTCGTTTCCTTCTTGTATAAACGACATATCGTTTTGCCGATATTGCCAAGCCGTATAGTTGCTGTGGTTTGCCCTTACGATCAAGATTGCAGTCTTCAATCTTAAGAATCTCTCCAACCACGCTCTTGTCGTATGGATTCAGTCGGTTGAGTTTTGCGCAAATCTCATCGACTTGTTTCCACTTTATCGCTCGAATGGCCGGTTTCCCGTCGCTAAGTTTGTGCTGTCCGCCGGGACACGGAACCAAGCCGCCGTTCCTGGAAGCGACAAAATGCATCGAGTCCGTATCGGTTAGCAAGTAAGTGCCGCCAAGGTCTTTGACCATGTGCTCCAGGACAGCCAAAATTAACCGGCCACCGGATGTAATCAGCGCCGCCGCTGGAGCGAATTGAAATTTACCTGGGCGTTCAACCACAAATGTTGGCTGTTCGAATCTGTGATCGCCGGAAAATACTTCCAATTGTTTAGCGGCATTTTTTCCATACTCGTATTTGTTCAATTCCGCAAAGATTCCGTACAGTGCGTTGGCGATTATTTTCAGTAGGAGATAGTGCGGATGTGTTTTTGGCAGTTTTTTCCGTTCTTCGATTACGGTGCGGAAGAAATCGTCTTTCTCAGGATCGAACGCCCGCGTGCCGATTACCGTGGGCTTCATCCCTTCCTGTACACCGTAGGAAACGAGCCTGAACGCTTGAAGGATTTTCGGCGTGCGCCCGGTGGCGAGTTTGGACGCAGCCAGGTCCGGTCCGGCATACCAGATCGGCTCTTTTGAACTAATCGGGTTCAAACCAATGTTGGTGCTGCCAGTATCGTTATATAGAGCACGAACCGGGAGGATGTCTGCCGATGGCTCGACTAGGGCGAAAAAGCCCAGTTCCAGCCAAGTTGAAGGGGCAAGCACCGTTTCAACATCCACATCGTTCAACGTTTTCTGGGCGGCTTTAGTGCAGTATGCAACTCCAACGTTGGATGAAATTAGCAGGGGCCAGAGGCCGAGCAATCCCGCAACCGAAGGATACTCGGACGTTGTATCACAGACCACGATGGGCACTTCCTGATGCCGTATCCGAATTTCGCTGCGGCCTCCGTAGTACGCCTGCATGCACTTGCCTAGGATATGGTCTGGTAGATCAAACTTTCGGCGTGGCTGCTCGATACCCATTTCTTCCAGAAACGCTTTGGTGATACTGGCTGCACTCATGGCTCTTTCAGGCGGGAGCTTGAGTGGAAACCCGTCATATTCGAGTTTCATCGAGTTCAGTAGTGCAACGGTGCGTTCAACATCGCGTCGACCGTACTCCAATTCCTTTTTTGTAACGCGGCCCGTTGGCTCATGGTCCATCTTGCCTTCAAGGCCAAAAGAAGCCAGAAAACCGCCGAGGGTCATGTGTCTATTACGGAGTGCCCAGCCCAAAACAGAGAGATCAAGGAAACGCCCGCGATAGACCGCACGGTTGTTCGGATCTCCGCCTGCCAGGCTGATGAATGCCGAGCGCGAATCCTTCGGCTTAATTCTCACTTTTGGCCGGAAAACGTCGGAGCCGCCTTTGCGCGTCCACAGAACCATCGACCATCCGGTGTTTTTGCTCTGAGCCTCGCGATACTCCAGCGCTAGTCGACTGAGGTCGAATGGGGCATTAAAACAAACGATGGAAGCCCCGGCCTGAATGGCCTCCCAGAATTCCCCGTCGACAAACTGGGTGCGCGACTGCACCAGAATTTCCTTCGGGCATCCCTCCTCTACGTCGGCGAGTTTCTTGTGCGCGAAATTGCGAATCAACCGGACTGACTCGGCGTCCAGATTGTCTGCATACACAAGACCTTCCTGCTGGCAGACGTATGTTCCATCCTTCAGTTCGCAAAATCGCCACCACAGAAAGTTGAGATCCTGGCGAATACCGGTTGTGGTTTCACAATCGAAGACAAGCGCAAAATTTGCCCACTTGTCTGCTAAACGGCCCTCGCCATCCGGGCGTGGTTTTTCGTTTACTACTCTGGTGTGGACCCGAAGGAAGATGGGTGCCAGTTCGGATTGAATCTTGCGCGGATGGCGACTTCCGGAAAGACTGTCGGGCATCGGTTCTCAATCCGACTGCTGCGCGGCATCCTAAACTTCAGTTCAATTAATCTTGGGGTTAAGCGCAGGGTCAGACAATGATAACGCTTCCGCTTTACGACGAAGGGACGCGGCTGTTTCCTGTAACGCTTTCGCGATCAACTTGGGCGGGGTAGTCAGTACTTGTTCGGCAATCGTGTCTTGGTCTTCGGCCAACAACAATAGATAACGGCGCAGCGCTTCGAGGCCCGACTCCTTGCTACCGTGCTTCCCGTTCTTGGCGAGCCGTTTGATGTCTCTTCTGCCTTCCAATTTGCGATGACAATTGCGACAGACGACTCTCTTGAAGTCCGCATCCAGTTCCCAGGAAACGGGATGATCCGCTTCGAAACAAAAGAGATCCGATTCTGGACAGTAAAAACATCGAGTTGGATACCCCAACTGCTTGCGGCGCATCTCCGTGCGCTTGGCTCGCGTGATGGGGTAAGGATTTTTCACGCGCTCGCGTCCGGACTGACGTAAAGAGTATCGAGCTGCCCCACGTCACCCGCTTGGCCAAGGGATAACAGCAACTCATAGTCACTAATCAGTTCATGGCCGCCAATCTTCTTCCCGCGATACTGCCCCAGAGCCGACGGCGGTTCTTTCCCCTGCAGTACGCGTAAGTACGTCGCGCGGTGTTGTCCCGCGAGCTCGCGCTCACGAGAGCCGCGTGCGTTCACCGACAAGGCTCCTCGGTCAGTTAGGATTTGCACCGTGGCGGAGTATCTGTCGCTCGCTTTTACGCGAATGCGACCGCCCGGTCGGTCCTGAATCAGTGCGTTGGGGACCAGTTTTCGCATTGCTCTCACGGTGGTTCCCTCCGCGCGTGCGGCTCTGGTAGCTGACTTCGCTTCTCCCCGGCGGATTCGATTAAGAGCGGCAAGAACGCGTACTCTTTCTTCTTGTTGACGCCGGGAAGGGCCACGGTCGCCCTTCTTGGCTTGGTTACTTGAGCGGTGTCGTGAATGTTTGGCCTTCTGGCGCGAAGGCCGCGTCTTTCGCGAATTGGAATTTCGAGGACTCATGAGCTGAATCTCTCGTTGATTCAGCCTGCGAGCAATGAGAAAATAGAACTGTTGGCACGCTTTGGCATGAGTTTCTTCCATGGGACATCGAGGGCCAAAACCGGTCGCAATCGGCTTAATGACGACCTGGGAATTCGAGTTCTACAAGGCCTTCCGGTCGTTGCGAGACGGAAGATCGCTTCCCTCCCAGTCAGCTTCTCCCGCAACTGGGCTTAGCAGGCAGCAACTCCGCTCCTTCATCGGACGACTAAAGCAAATGAACCCAGACCACTATTGGCTGACGACTCAACGCCTTACGAAAGAAATGGGCTATCCTGTGACGCTCTCACGGCCACCAGTGAGCGTTCAGCTACAGTGGGCCGAACAACAGAAGGAAGAAGAAATCCGGTCTCTGGCAATGGAATTGAACCCTCCTGGCCTGCGGGCTTTGGACAGACGACGGAAGATCTGGGACGACCTGATTAGAGCTGTCACCTATGCCGCTCTTCGGAAGGCTTGCGGACGTTGGGCCCAGTTGGCGGATGTTCGGAGTTCAGGAACTACCCCGTATCCCCGACATATCGTTCGGAACGCTGCGGCGTTTCTTATGATGAAGAGAAACGAAAGGTTTCCCAAATCGACCTATGGTGACGATGCCCGCGTGGATTATTTGGCGCGCGGGATGGCTGGAGTGCTCTGCGATCTCAGCCCCATGACTGGTATTGAGCGCTTACGCAACATGCAGCACAATCGGACTGGGCCGCTCTGGGTGACGCGTGAGGGAAATCGAGAGTTACCAGAACGCGAGCGGTATTGCGGCTGCTGGCGATGCAAGATTGAGAAATCGAGCAAGCTTACGGAATTCATGCGTTCTGGATACGACAACGGTTTGAAAGTCTTTATGGAACTCTCCGCCACCACCAAGGTTCCAGTCGAGTGGCGTGCGAAGCGTTCCCGATTGGTCTAAGAGAGTTTGAAATACGAAAACGGGCCTGCCGTCTGTTCGAAGCAGCCGACAAGCCCTAACCACCAATGGAGAGTGAACTCCGATGGCAGCTACGAAAACCGTACCGCAACTACCGCAATCCCACAATTCACTAGTGCCCCGTCACGGCGTCGTAACGCTTTTTGGCTACGGCATCCAGGTCCGCGTTGATCGCGGTCACCTTCTGTTGGAGGACGGCATCGGAGCCGAGCGTTGCCAGTATCGTCTTCCGCGCGTCGGACACGGCCTTAAACGTCTAGTTGTTATCGGCTCGGACGGGAATGTTTCGTTGGCCGCGCTCCGTTGGCTGGCGGATCAAAAAGCCGCTTTCGTCATGCTGGAGCGTGACGGCTCGGTCGTGGCAGCAATTGGACCGGTTCGCCCATCTGATGCCCGACTTCGCCGCGCTCAATCACTGGCGGGCCAATCAGGAGCTGCAATCCGGATCGCTCGGGAACTCATCGACAGAAAACTTGCCGGACAAGAGGAAGTGGCTCGTCAAAAACTGCATGCCACGCAGATCGCCGACACAATTCACCGCTACCGATCTGAGTTGGCAGAAGCTGACACGACGGAGTCCATAAGATTAGTAGAATCGAAGGCGGCTGGTGCTTTTTGGTCTGCTTGGCGAAGCTTGCCTATTAGCTTTCCAAGAAAAGACGAGCTACGAGTTCCGGACCACTGGCGGACTTTCGGCGCACGGGTATCACCTTTGACAGGGTCCCCTCGTCTAGCGGTTAACCCACCGAACGCAATACTCAATTATCTCTACGCGATTCTCGAATCCGAATCTCGGTTGGCTGCGGCTGCTCTTGGCCTCGACCCCGGAATTGGCGTCCTACACGTAGACACCCCTGCTCGCGATAGCCTTGCCTGCGATCTCATGGAAGTTGTTCGTCCCCAAGTGGACGCATTCGTACTGGACTGGATCACTCGCGAACCTCTGAAACGAGAATGGTTCTTGGAGCAGCGGGACGGCAATTGCCGCCTTATGGCAGATCTCGCTATCCAGCTTTCTGAAACTGCGCCGACATGGAGTCGGGCGGTCGCGCCAATTGCTGAATGGGTCGCCGAGGTACTGTGGTCGCGAAGTCGGAAACCAATCGGTTCGGCTTCACTTCCTACTCGCTTGACTCAACGGCACAAACGCGAGGCGAAAGGTATGTCATCGGAGCCCTCTCCGATTCCGCACCTACAGAGGGCGAACCTTTGTCGCGGGTGCGGGAAGACAATCCGGATGGGGCGCACAAACTGTGCAGAGTGCGCAGTTGGCGCGGCGACAGAACGCCTGGCTAGTGCCTCGAGACTTGGCCGCACGGCTGCGCGCAGCCCGGCGGCACGCGCTAAGCATGCGACTTCGCGGAGGCGGCACGCGCAGGCATGCTCGGACTGGGACGCATCGACGCAGCCAGCCTGGCTTACGAGCGAAGTGTTCTTACACCAAATCCAGCCCCTGCTCTCGAACATTTCAACAACTGCGATTCGAGCACGGATTGGTGTCTCGCGCTGGTATGCAAGCAAGATTCGAAAAGGTTATGCTTCACACCCAAGGCATTGGCAAGCTCTGGCCGAGTTGGTTGGCATCGGGATGTGATCAGCATCACCGACGAACGCCATTGTCTCACTAGAATATCCCATTGTGTTAGACTCCTGCGCTTTTTATCCAGCTCGTTCTAGACTCGAGAGAGTCTGGTTAGAAAACATATGAGAGAAATCCGTGGAAGTGCCAGGTTACACATCATCGTCCTTTGGCAAGTACTGGGAGTGTCTTTGGTGACGATGCTTGGTTGTGGCGGCGGCAGCTCAGGTGGCGGTGAGCCGCCCCCACCACCGAAACCCGATTTCAGTTTGGCGGTCCAACCGACTATGCAAACTTTGGCGGCTGGAAGTTCCGTTTCTGTTTCTTTGTCCGCCACGGCACGGAACGGTTTCTCATCTCAAATCACGGTTCGAGTGACGGGACAACAAGGTGGCGTCTCAGTATCGCCTCAGAATTTCACACTCACTCCCGGCACTCCACAAACAGTTACACTTATGGCTGCTGTTAATACCCCCACGAGCAGCGCTAATGTTGATCTTTCTGGCAGTTCTGGCTCGTTGGCCCACACAGCGCAGCTAACGTTGTCGGTGAGCGGACCATATAGTGGGCCGCCGGTGCGCACTCGCTACGTGCGGACAGATGCAACAACCATTTACAGCCTCTGGTTGAATCAGCACTGGGAAGTCTACGATCCTCCCACGGCTCGTTTCTTCGTTACCGACCCGTCTTCAAGCCATGTTTTTGTCTTGGACGATGTCACCGAGTCTGAGATCGCCAGTATCAGCGTCCCGGGAGCCTACGGAATTGATGAATCTCCCGATCACAGCGCGCTGTACGTTGGCACGCTTATCGGAGACGTGTACGTGATTAATCCTGTGTCGATGAAAATCACACAGCGGTACAAGGCCTCGCAAATCGGATCCAGTGGCTTTCAGGCTTGGATCGCTCTTGTTTTGGCTGACGGGCGGTTGACACTGCTAGGGCAGCAAAACATCGTGGGCGGAGACGTTGGTTACGCTGTTTGGAATCCGTCGGACAATTCCATTAACGTATGTGTCATCGGTGCCTGCGGCGGCGGTGGTGAGGCATTCAGTTCGTCGTTCGCAACGACCGCAGATCGCACAAAGATTCTCACCGGCGGCCGGGGAGGCTTCTTTGTAATCGACCCCAGCACGCAACAAGTTAGTAGTGTTCCCGCGTTCAACGCTAGCCATATCCTGACTTCACCAGACGGAAAATACATCATTCTTCCGGGATCTAATTCCGACGCTGTTGTTTACGACGCACATACGCTCCAGCAGGTCGCTGACTTTAGCGTTGCCGGGGACGCGTCCAGCGCGTCTGGCTTCGCTGTGAGCGCGGACTCAAGCACACTCTACACATCCGGCAACGACCACGGAGGGTTTGTTTATGCGTATAGTCTTCCCACTGGCCAAGCCCTCGGATGGACGCCGGACATGGTTGTCATCCCACAGGGCGGTGGGTCAGCGGTCGGGCCTATTGCTACTCCCTACATGTTGGCAGTTGATGGTACGGGACTATTCGCCGGACCTCTCGAGGAAGGGGTGGGCTTCGTCGACGTGGCGACTCTGCAAGCTGCCTCTGGAGCTACGCAATTCGAGAATGGATATTTGATTCCACCAACGGGTCCAGCATCAGGCGGAACCGCAACACAGAACGCCGACCCAAACGTGGTCGGCACGCTGCAGAGCGTATATTTCGGCTCGCAACAGGCGACCGGCCTTTCTCTCGGCCCGCAATTTACGATCAACGCCACCAGTCCTCCGGGTCCGGCGGGTCCTGTGGATGTCTACACGTTCACAGCCGACGGCGGTATGCAATTGCTTCCGGAGGCTTTCAGTTACGGCCCGACGATCCTCCAAGTAACGCCGAGTATGGCCACGCAGGAGGGTGGAGGAACCGGGTACATTTACGGCTATGGATTCGGTACGAACGCAAAGGGTATTCCGGCCGATTTGCAGCTCACGATGAACGGCAGTCCAGCTACTATCACTTCTTACAGTTACTTCGGCTATCCCTTTCAAGCGGCTCCATACCCCATGGAAGTTTTCACCTACACGATTCCACCGAGTGCAAGTGGAGCGAGTGATGTCACGGTCACCACCACTTCGGGAAGTGCCACTTCTCATGGGGGATTCACATACCTTCCTCCGACGCAGCAGTTTCCGTTAGCAGGCGCCGAACTAGTTCAGGGTATTTACGATCCTCATCGTGCCTTGTACTACTTTACGGACAATAGCCAAATTGACGTGTTTTCGCGTACGCAGGGAAAGTGGTTGTCGCCTATTGCGATTCCTGCCCCTCAGGGAGCGACACAGCGGCTGTGGGGAATCTCACTTTCGCCAGATGGCAGCAAGCTGGCGGTCTCTGATGCCTCGGCAGGTGTCATCTATCTCCTAAACCCATCCAATCCGGCCTCCGTGAAGACATTCACGGTGCAAGTCATTAACCCTGCCGGCAATTTGAATCCCTGTGGGCTCGCCGTTAGCAACTCTGGGATCGTTTATTACTCTATGTTTGGTGGCGCAACAGGTTATTACAAACTCAACACAAATAGCGGGACCATTACAAACTATGAGACCGGCCCGGCGGTTCAAGACGGCGCCTATCTGCGAGCAGCAATCACTGCTGACAATTCAACCGTGTTCTTTAACAGCATTGGATATCTTGTCAGCATTGATACCGCAACCGATGTCCTATCACTGGTCGCGGTCAAACCATTGTGCTGTGGGAACAATGAGCTGTCGCTATCGAACAACCAGCTGCAGGTTGTATCTAGTTCATATCTTTATGACTCAGCCCTAAATGCGGAATCATTTTACGCGTTGAACGATCGTGAAATTCAGCACATTGCCTATGCTTATGGCGCAAAGATGAGTGCTGATGGGCGGGTCGTGTTCCAGCCATCGACGAACGGGATTGACGTGCTCGACGGCAGATTAGGAAACCTGCTCCAGCGCGTTTCACTGCCTTTCCCTCTTTCAACGAACTATGATGCACTGGTCGATGACGGCCAGGACAATATTCTGATTGCAATCACGAGTGCGAATGGCAGCGGAATCGCAATTGTTGATTTAAGTTCCATCCCGGAGCCGCCCGCATTGATGTACAACGGGAGCGCTTTCCAGGCACCTCGTACCACCAGTTCGGAAGAATATCCGCGAGCTTGGCAAAAACAGACCATAAGCGTTTCCACGGCGAAACGTTTCGCAACAGGGCAAGTGCGCACAGTTCCACACGTCACGAAACTATTCCGGGCGATGACCAATTAGGGCTGGCTGGAGAAAACCTCGGATCCCGAAGACGGGAGGGGGTCGACAATTTTTCCCGAAGTGTACTACCCCGTCATCCGTTTGACCCTGCTTTTCACCCGCCTGTAAGATCAAACATTCCTCCCTTCACCAGAAATCTGCCGAGCGGGGCTTGGCTTCGATGGTTGAGGGTGGTGGTTTCTATAAAGACAAAACATGCCGCACGAATTGCCTAAAGCGTACGAGCCGGGCGCGATTGAAACGCGCTGGGCGGAGTATTGGATCCGCGAGAAAATCTTTCACGTGGAGACGCCGGACCCTCAGGGGCTAAAGCCCCCGTCAGAGGGGGCATCAGGCGGCACGGCTGAAGCCGTGCCCTCCCCGGTCGTTCCGTCTTCGGCCGCTGCTTCCCCAGCGGTGCCTTCTCCATATCCGCAGGGGACTAGCGAGGTTGGCGGGCGGGGGCGCCCGCCCCACACTGGCAAGCCGGTGTTTACTTTGTTGTTGCCTCCTCCCAATGTGACGGGACGGCTGCACATGGGGCACATGTTCGGGCAGACGCAGATGGATATCCTCGTGCGCTGGCATCGCATGCGCGGGTTTCTGACTTTGTGGCTGCCGGGGACCGATCATGCGGGCATCGCTACGCAGATGATGGTCGACCGGCAGTTGCGCTCCGAGGGGAAGTCGCGGCTGGCGATGGGGCGCGAAAAATTTGTCGAGCGGGTTTGGGAGTGGAAGCGGCTCTACGGTGGCAACATTCTCGAGCAGATGAAGCGGCTGGGCGCGTCCGTGGATTGGGGGCGCGAGTACTTCACGATGGACGAGAACCTTTCGCGCGCGGTGCGCGAAGTGTTTGTCCGGCTGTATGAGCAGGGACTGATCTATCGCGGGAAGTACATCGTCAACTGGTGCGCGGATTGCGGCACGGCGATTTCGGATCTCGAAGTGAAGCACGAGGATGTGGCGGGCAAGCTGTATGAGATTCGCTATCCCATCGTCGAGGCGGGCGAGGGCGCCCGCCCCACACCACCCACCCAATACATTACGGTGGCGACTACGCGGCCGGAGACGATGCTGGGGGATACGGCGATTGCGGTGAATCCGCGGGATGAGCGTTATTCGCATCTGCGGGGGAAGCATGCTTTACTGCCGCTGATGAATCGCGCGATTCCGATCATCTTTGACGAACTGGCACAGCCGGAATTTGGGACGGGTGCGGTGAAGGTGACGCCGGCGCATGATCCAAATGATTTCGAGGCGGGGAAGCGTCACAACCTGCCGCAGATTGAAGTCATCGACGAGCACAACAAGATGAACTCGAACGCCGGCGCCTACGCGGGGCTGGACCGGTTTGCGGCGCGGGCTCGCGTGATCGCGGATCTGACTGAGCAGGGATTCCTGGTCGGCACGAAGGACTACACGATTGCTTTGGGCAAGTGCGATCGGTCGGACACGATCGTCGAGCCGCGGCTTTCGGAACAGTGGTTTGTGAAGATCGCGCCGCTTGCGAAGAAGGCGATTGCGGCGGTTGAGTCGGGCGAGATCACAATTACGCCGGACAACTACCGGCAGATTTATCTGAACTGGATGTACAACATCCACGACTGGTGCGTATCGCGGCAGTTGTGGTGGGGACACCGGATTCCGGCATGGACGTGCGGCGACTGCAAAGAAGTAATCGTCGCGCGCGAGGCTCCAACGAAGTGCACGAAGTGTGGTGGAGCGAAGCTGGAACAGGTGACGGACGTGCTCGACACGTGGTTCTCGTCAGGGCTTCTGCCGTTCACAACTTTGGGATGGCCGGACAAGACGCGCGACCAGGCGGTGTTTTATCCGACGACGCTGCTGATTACGGCGTACGAGATCCTATTCTTCTGGGTGGCACGCATGATCATGTTCGGCTGCCACTTCATGGAAGGGCATGAACAGGATCCGGCGCTGAAGAAGGCGAGCGGGTGGGGCGACAAGAAGAATGACAGCGTGCCGTTCCGCGAGGTTTATATTCACGCGCTGGTGCGCGATGCGGACCGGCAGAAGATGTCGAAGACAAAAGGGAACGTGATCGATCCACTGGAGATCATTGACCGGTTTGGTACGGATGCGACGCGGTTTACTTTGGCGGCGATGGCTGCGCCGGGGACCGATATTGCGTTCAACGAGAGCCGGACGGAGGGCTATCGGGCGTTCGCCAACAAGATATGGAATGCGGCGCGCTTCATGTTTATGAATGTGGAGCGGGTGGGGACAGGTCTTCGACCTGTCCTGGACAAGTCAGAGACCTGTCCCCACACGGGCATTGCTGGGTTCCAGGCTCAGACGCTTGAAGATCGGTGGATTCTTTCTCGCTTCAACCGGGTCACGGGCGAGGTCAACGAGGCGCTCAAGCTTTATCGCTTTCACGAAGCGGCGAACCGGATTTACGATTTCTTCTGGGGCGAGTTCTGCGATTGGTATCTGGAACTGCTCAAGCCGCGGCTGATGGAAACGGCTTCCGCGGAAACGGCCAAGCTTGCGTGTGAAAATCTGGCTGGAGTGTTTGAGGCGTCGTTGCGGTTGCTGCATCCGGTGATGCCGTTCATCACGGAAGAGATCTGGCACGCGATGTATGACGGGAAGCCTCCGCTGAAGTCGATTGCGCTGGCGGCGTATCCGGCGGCGGACGAAGCGCAGATCGATCTGGCGGCGGAAACGGAAATGGCGGTGTTGCAGGACTTGATCGTCAGTGTGCGCAATCTACGGGCTGAGTTGAAAGTGGAGCCCAAGGTCAAGGTGCCGATCGAGTTGTTTGCACAGGATCCTGCGATTCGTAAGATGATTGAACAGAACCGGGGTTCGGTAGAGCGGCTCGGGAATGTGCAGTCGATCCAGTTCGTGCAGGAGTCGCTGGCGAGTCGTCCGGGTGCCCGGGGCACTGCGCGATTTGACGTGCACGTAATTTACGAGAGAAAGATAGACGTCGCGGCCGAGTGCGCGCGGCTGACCAAGGAACTGGAGAAGATTGAAAAACCCTTGGCCAGTTCGCAAGCCCGGCTGGCGGATGAAGGGTTCCTGGGTAAGGCTCCAGCCCACGTGGTGGAAGGATTGCGAAAGCAAGTGGGCGAAATGGAAGTGGTACGTGACAAGGCGCTGGCGAAGATGAAAGAGCTGGGGTGCAAGTAAGGCGGGCGAGGCGCCCGCCCCACACAAACATAAACATGGACTGGAACTCACGACGCATTACCGCGATTATCGAGAACGCGCTGAACGAAGACAAAGCGACGCGCGATGCGACTAGCTACGCCTGCATTGATGCGAATCAGCGGGCGGCGGCGACGATTATCGCGAAGCAGAGTTGCATCCTGGCCGGACTGGGCTGCGTGCCGCGAATTCTTGACGCGTACGCTACGCTGGACGGCGCGGTCACGTCGCACTTTGAAGTCACCAGTCATCCGTCAATTTTCGATGGGATCCGGCTGCATGAAGGGCAGCAGATTGCGGTGATCACGCACAACGCGCGGGTGCTGCTGTCGTGCGAGCGCGTGATCCTGAATTTTCTGCAACGCATGAGCGGAGTCGCGACCAGCACGCGGCAATTTGTGGACGCGGTCCACGGGACGCGGGCCCGCATTCTGGATACTCGCAAAACTGTGCCCGGCCTGCGCGTGATCGATAAGTACGCGGTGCGCTGCGGCGGCGGACAGAATCACCGGCTCGATTTGTCCGACGGAATCCTGATCAAGAACAATCACGTGGCTCTGGCGGGCGGTGCGGCGAGTGCGCTGGATCGGGCGCTCCGCAACCGGCGCGGCAACCAGCCGATTGAAATCGAAGTGCGATCGCTGGAAGAGATGCGGCAGGCCCTGGAGCACGGAGCGGAAGCGATCCTGCTCGACAACATGACCGCCAAGGACGTGAAGGAAGCAGTCGAGACCTGTTCGCGGCTTACACGGCGTCCGCCGCTGGAGTGCGCGGGCGGAATCACGCTCGAGAATGTGCGCGCCTACGCGGATACGGGCGTGGACTTTATTTCCGTCGGCGCACTGACGCATTCGTCGGTGGCGGTGGATATGAGTATGAGAGTGGTGCCGGCGTAGAAAATCGTCGTTGGTCGCTCGTCGTTCGCGACCCGCTGTCTTGCCGCGGACGTTGCCGCTGACACTGCCCGATACCGCGAACGACGATCGACGATCGACCAACGACAATTTCACTTCCCCGCTATAATTCCCGCATCGAAAGCAAACCTAAATCCCGCACGGCTGGCGGAGCGGTTGGCGCTTCGGCGCGGACGGACGATCGCCTCGGGCGGATTGTGCGCCTGCTGATGGATCATGCAACCGTGGTGGCGAGTGGCACGAAGATCGCGGAAGAAATTGGCAGCAGCCGTTCCGCAGTGTGGCGAATGATCCAGCAATTGCGCGGGCTGGGAGTGGATGTGGCGGGACATCCGGCGACGGGATATCAGTTGCGCGCGGTGCCGGACCTTTTGCTGCCGGAGATTGTCGCTCCGCTCGTGAAGAGCACGATCTTCGCGAAGAGTCTTCATCATTACTACAAGATTGGATCGACCAACTCCGAAGCAATGACGGCGGCGGCGGAGGGTGCGCCGGAGGGAAGTGTATTCCTTGCCGAGGAACAACTCGCGGGCCGGGGCCGGGGCGCGCATACATGGCATTCGGCGCGGTCGGCGGGGATTTATTGTTCGGTGGTCTTGCGGCCTCCCATGCCGCCTTCGGAGGCGCTGCTCTTTTCTCTGGCGGCGGGACTGGCGGTGCACGCGGCTGTGGCGGAGACATTCCCGGGATTACGTCCGGATCTGAAGTGGCCGAATGATGTGCTGCTCAACGGCAAGAAGTTCTGCGGAATCCTCACGGAGATGAATTCGGAGGCGACGCGCGTGCGGCACCTGGTGGTGGGCGTCGGGATCAATGTGAACCAGACGAAGTTTCCGGCGGAATTGCGCGAGATTGCGACTTCGCTGAAGAGTGAAACCGGCACCGAGTGGTCGCGCGTGGAACTGTGCGCAGCTTTGCTAAAATCGCTCGACCGCGAGTATCGGAACTTGTTGCGCGATCCGGAAGCGCGGGAAGCGATCCTGCGGCGCTTTCAGGAAAACTCGTCGTCGACGCGCGGACAACGAGTGCGAGTGGAGGAAAATAGCGGGATCGAAGGCGTCACGGAAGGGCTTGATCCGCGCGGGTTCCTGCAGGTCAGGACCGCGAGCGGATTGAGAACGGTGCTGAGTGGAACGGTCAAGCTGATTACGTAATTTTGTAATTGTGTAATCTTGTAATTGAGAATCGGCAGCGATTTTTAGATTGCCAAATTACACAATTACCAAATTACAAATCCCTATGCTTCTCGTGATTGATGTCGGCAACACGAATACTGTGCTGGGTGTGTTTGGCCCCGCTCCTGGAGATGGCTCGGATAGCGAGGCGTCCGGGAACGTTCCACACGATGCTCAACTGGTGGCGAACTGGCGCGTCGGATCGCACCTGGCGCGCACGGTGGACGAGTACGGCGTGATTTTCCGGAATTTGTTTTCGATGGAGAATCTGGAAGTTTCAGACGTCAACGGGATTGTGATTTCGTCGGTCGTGCCTCCGCTGGATTCGGTTTTGCGGCAGGTTTGCGAACGATACTTCAAGACGAAGCCGCTATTCATTGAGCCGGGCGTGAAGACGGGCATGCCGGTGTTGTATGACAATCCGGCGGAAGTGGGCGCCGATCGGGTCGTGAACGCGGTGGCCGCGTTTGAGAAATATGGCGGCCCGTGCGTGATCGTGGACTTCGGCACGGCGACGACGTTTGATTGCGTATCGAAAAAGGGCGAGTACATGGGAGGGGTGATTTGTCCGGGGATCGGTATTTCGGCGGACGCACTTTTTCAGCGGACGGCGCGCCTGCCGCGCGTCGAGATTCGGAAGCCGGCGCGAGTGATTGGATCGAACACGGTGGGGAGCCTGCAATCGGGACTCTACTATGGATATCTCGGATTGGTGGACGGGATCCTCGAAAGACTCCGCGATGAAATGGGAGAACAGACGAAGGTCGTGGCCACGGGCGGACTGGGTACGTTGATCGGCACGGCGTCGCACTTCATCAAGGAAGTGGATGAGTTCCTGACGCTGGAAGGGTTGCGCATTATCTGGGAGAGGAACTTGTCACTGACTTCGAAAACCAGCAAGGCCGCGACGAAGCCGGTGGTGGATGCGAAACCGTGGCCTTCGCCGAAGAGTCCGAAGGGGCATTGAGAGTTGTTCCACGGCGGCTAAACAGTTTGCTGAAAAAGTCCGGGCCGAATACCTCAGGGGCTGAAGCCCGAATCGAAACAAAGGCTTTACTGCAGCGGTAAACCGCTGCGCCACCCAAAGGCTTGCCCGGAAGAGAGAAAAGCGGTTGCCGTCCTGGCGGATCAATCTCCTGCATCGCGGACTATCTTGGAAAACTACTTCAATTACTTCACGGAAATCGAAGAGCACTATCTGCGGCGGCGCGGGACGCATCTGCTTGTCTCCACGCTTGATTGGGCTCTGATTGAGACGTGGAAGTCGGCGGGGATTCCGCTGGAAGCGGTGTTGCGCGGGATTGATGCGACGTTTGATAAGTACGATCAGCGTCCGACGAAATCGAAGAAGGTGAACAGCCTGACGTATTGTGCGCAGGCCGTGCTGACGGCAGCAGAGGACATGAAAGAAGCGGCGGTGGGTGCAGAGTCGCCGCGGCCGCAGGTAGCAGGATTTGAAGCACCCGGAATCGCAGCGTTTCTTCGCGACAATGCCGAGCAACTTGGACGGGCGAAATTGCCGGAGCGCGAAGGATTTGCGACGGGAGCGCTGGCGCGCGAAATGGCCAAGTCGTTACGCGAGATCGCGGATGAGGTAGAGTCGAAGTTGCCGCGACTGGAAGATCTCGAACGGCGTTTGACGGTGATGGAAGAAAAATTGTTCGCGGCGTTGCTGGCGGTGACGCCGGACTCCGACCTGGTCGCGGTACGAACTGAGTCGGATCGCGATCTTGCACCGTATCGTAAAAATATGACGGCGGCGCAAGTTGAGCAATTGCATAAGCAGTATGTCCACAAGCGGTTGTTGGAAAAATGCGGGGTGCCGCGGCTGAGCTTGTTCTACATGCATTAGCGTGGTGCGGGCACTCTTGCCCGCCTCCCTCGTACACAAAATCAAAAGCGGCGGACAAGAGTGTCCGCACCGCACGATCAAGCACCTATGCTTCTTACTATCGAAAAGCTGATTTACGGCGGAGACGGTTTAGCGCGTACTCCGCCGGATGTGGACGGCCGCAGCATGGCTGTCTTTGTGCCGTTTGTGTTGCCGGGAGAACGAGTGGAAGCGGAGATTGCGTCCGGGAAGGCAGGCTTTGCGCGGGGATCGGCTGCGAAGTTGGTGGAGGCGTCTGCAGAACGGATCGCAGGTGCGTGTACCTACTACGAACGCTGCGGCGGATGTCACTACCAGCACATTCCTTACGAACGGCAGTTGCAGTACAAGGCTGGAATCCTGCGCGAGACGTTGCAGAGGATCGCAAAGATCAAGCTCGGCCCCGAGATCCAACTGCATGCTTCGCCGCCGTGGAATTATCGCAATCGCGCGCGATTGCAGGTGAGGATTGCGCCGGAGTTCGCATTAGGATATTTCCGGTTTGGCTCGCATGAATTTCTGCCTGTGCGGGAGTGCCCGATCAGTTCGCCGCTGATCAATCAAGTCCTCTCGCGATTGACGGAATTGCAAGGGTGCGAGTGTCCGGCAGGGATTGAAGAAATCGAATTGTTCGCGGATGCGGGGGATGAGCGGCTCCTCGCCTGGGCATTCTGTGGACGAGACGCCGATGCGGAACCTCTGGGACGTTGGGCGGAGACGGTGCGGAGGGAAGTACCGACGATTGCGGGTATCACTTTCTTTCCAACGCGGCGGCGTTCCGAGGAAGAGGAGCCGACGGATATGAGACCGCTGGCGTTGTCTGGGGCTTCCGAGATTCTGTACAAGGCGCAGGACGCCGAATATCACGTGAGTGCCGGGTCGTTTTTCCAGGTCAATCGCCACCTCGTGGACGAGATGGTTTCGACCGTCACGGGAAATGCCGAAGGCGAGTTGGCGCTCGATCTCTATGCAGGAGTGGGGCTTTTCTCGGTGGCGCTGGCGAAAAAGTTTCATCACATATTTGCTGTAGAGGCGTCACAGACTTCATATGGGGACCTGGTGCACAATGGCCAACCGAATGTGAGGGCGGTCCGAGCGCGCATGGAGGAATTCCAGCGGCCGTCGCGACAGCGTCCTGATCTGGTTGTGCTGGATCCTCCGCGAGCCGGAGTAGGAAAAGCTGTGACCCGGCTGCTGGTGGAACTGGAGGCGCGGCGAGTCCGATATGTCTCGTGCGATCCGTCGACGCTGGCGCGCGACCTGGTGCCGTTGCTGGCGGCGGGCTATCGCATCGAGGAAGCACACTTATTCGATCTCTTCCCCCAGACGTTCCATATCGAATCGGTGATGCTGCTGGCGCGCTGACCGCTTTCACATTCGCAGACCCTTCCTGGTCAATTGCATAACTCCGCCGATGCCACGGCGGGGCGTTTCCGCCATGTTGTCCTATGACACGCGAACTCAAGCCCGGGCGACAGCCGCTCTTGTGGGCGGCATTATTTTTTTCTTCAGGAATATGGATTGGCGTTCGTGCGTGGCGTCCTCCGCTGTGGTGGGTGATTGCGGTGGTTGCGTTTGGGCTGGCGGCGGTGTGGTTCGTGCGCGCGCGGGCCTGGTTTGCGAAAGGGCTGGCTCTAGGAGCGTGGTTCCTTCTCGGCGCTTTTCTTGTTCAGGTTCGCGGCACGCCGGCCGCTGATCCGCGCATCGCTGAATTTGCAGACGGCAGCGTCGTGACGGTCACGGGACACGTGGTCCGGGAGGGATATGCGCGGGCTTCAGGACCGAGATCCGTTCGTCACCCGATTGATATCGAGACAGAGAGTATTGAGGGAGTGGGGCGGAGTGCGGATATCAAGTGCGGGCTGAGGCTGACAATTGCGGAGGTGGTAGAGGAGCAGGGCGTCGAGAGCGCGGAGATGTCAGCAAACTGCGATCGGAAGCGATCGGAAGATGTCAGTGTGACTGCCCCTGGAGGACAGCAGGTCCTTCGCTTCGCTCAGGATGACAAATCTCAGAAGGGCGCTGAGCGAAGAAGTCCCGGAGGGAGTGCCGATTGCTTGCGTTATGGCACGCGTTTGCGGGTGCGAGCGAAGTTGCATCCGCCGCGGAACTACCGTAATCCGGGCGCGTTTGACTACGAAGGCTATCTGCAGGAAAACGGGATCGCGGTTCTGGCGTCGGCGCGCGCGCAGGATGTTGAAGTGCTGGCAGGCTTCTCCGGAAGCCGGATTGAAGCGTGGCGTATGTACGTCCATTCGAGCCTGGTCGCGAAGATTCATGAGCTATGGCCGGCGCGGGAAGCGGCGCTGATGGACGCGATGGTGCTCGGTGAAGACGCGTTTCTTGAAAACGGAAGCAGGGTTGAGTTTCAGCGGTCGGGTACGTATCACGTTCTGGTTGTGTCGGGGATGAATCTCAGCATATTGGCGTTCGTCATTTTCTGGATGCTCCGGCAGTTTCATCTCGATCAGTCGCTGGCGAGCGTGGTGACGGTCGCAGTGTCATTTGCCTACGCATTTGTTACGGGAGTCGGGCCGCCGGTATGGCGAGCGGCGCTGATGCTGGCAATTTATCTGGGCGCACGCATTCTGTATCGCGAACGTAGCATGTTGAACGCGCTGGGGGCAGCGGCGATCGGCGTCTTGATCTACGATCCGCGCGCGCTTTTTGGTGCGAGCTTCCAACTGACGTTTCTGGCAGTACTGATCATTGCCGCGATTGGCATCCCGATGCTGGAGCGAACGACGCAACCGTACTCCAAGGGAATGCGGCTGCTGCGGTCGACAAGTTACGACGTACATGTTCCGGCAAAGGTGGCGCAATTCCGGCTGGACTTGCGGCTGATCGCGGGAAGGCTGAAAAGGTTCA
Organism: Acidobacteriota bacterium; assembly: GCA_016196065.1. Classification (NCBI taxonomy): domain Bacteria; kingdom Pseudomonadati; phylum Acidobacteriota; species Acidobacteriota bacterium. The sequence continues at coordinate 176,809 of JACPYL010000012.1, forward strand.
TCGGAGAGCGGCTCGCCTTTGTTCTTTCTCGAGGGCTTACGCACGTTGCGCTGGCGGTTTGTGAACTCGTCTTTGTCTCGGCGCTCATGCAGGCGGGCCTGGCATTGCCGATGGCGTATTACTTCCATCGCGCAACGACGACGGGAATGCCCGCCAACCTGGTGGTCGTCCCGCTGACGGAAATATTGATGCCGGCAGCGGTCGCGGCGGTGGGGCTGGGATACATCTCGTCGCTCGCGGCGCGCCCGGCAGTTTGGATTTCGAGTTGGTCGCTGAACCTGATCACCGGAACCGTGCACTGGATGGGCGGTTCACGGCTGGCTGATCTGCGTGTAGCGACTCCAGCGCAGCTGATCGTGGTACTGGCACTGTTGGCACTCGCGATTGGAATGCTTCTGGTTTGGCGAAGACGGCTGGTGGTTTTCGCAACTCTGACCGCACTGGCTGCGGTGGCCGCCTGGATCGCGATCGGTCCACCGCGGCCACAGGTACGGGCGGGAATTCTGGAAGTGACCGCGATTGACGTTGGCCAGGGTGACTCGATTCTGGTGGTGACGCCCCAGGGCCGCACGATTCTGGTCGATGCGGGCGGCCTTCCCTACTGGATGCATTCCTCTTTTGACATCGGCGAGCAGGTGGTGTCTTCCTACCTCTGGAATCGCGGGATGGAGCGCCTGGATGTTGTCGTCATCACGCATGATCACTCCGACCATCTGGGAGGGATGCCGGGAGTGATAGCAAATTTTCGTCCGTCGGAATTGTGGTTGAGCACGGACGCGCCGAACCGGGAACTGGATCCAATTCTGGCGCAGGCAAAAGAAGCGGGGATGAAAATTAAGGTCCGCACGGAAGGAGAGCAGTTCGATTTTTGGGGGCGCAAACTTCCATGTGCTTGGTCCGGATAAGGACGAAGCGCGGGTTGAATCGCATCCGAATTTTCAGTCGCTGGTTTTCACAGTCACGCTGGCGGGGACGACGGCGCTGCTCGAAGCGGATGCGGAGCGAGCGGAGGAGTGGCGCATCGTGCAGGAGCATCCTGAGGCACAGCTCCTGAAAGTGGCGCATCACGGCAGTTCCGGCTCGACGTCTGCCGACCTGCTGGCGACTGTTCATCCGCAATACGCAGTGATTTCAGCAGGAGTGCGAAATATGTATGGGCATCCGCGGCGCGAGGTGCTGGAGCGATTGCAGAAGGACGGAGTGAAGACGTATCGCACGGATATGACCGGCGCGGTGAGTTTCTATCTCGACGGCAAAACCGTGACGCCGGAGGTCGCGATTATCCGTTGATCTCAGCTGTCTCGTCATCGACGGGCGGCGATTTCCGATAGGACTCGATGATCCGGGTAGCTTCGCCGGCGTCTTCTTCGCTGACCAGCAGCACCACGCCACCCAGGCCGGGAAATGCGTCCTGATTGAGATCGGTCGCCATCAATTGCGCTTCGATGCCGGCGGACTCGAGCAGTCCCTGCACGACGAGGGCTTCCGGTTCCTGTTCGCTGTCAAACACCTTGACGAGCTTTTCATCGGGATTGGGACTCGGATCGGTCTTCGGAACAGCATTATCAGCGTTTGGCATACCTCCTCCGCAGATTGCGTATTAACAGATTACGGCAGTCACCGTCGCCCTGTCTTGCTCCCACGAAAGTGCACGGTCCAAACGAAACTTGAAACAGGCGCGGAAGGTGCCACAATGACGACTTGGATGCCGTAACGCGGGGTCGCGGCCAGACATCCAATCAAGTAGTGGGGGTGGGCATGGAATCTGCGCAGTGGGCCGAGTCGTCGATGAGCGAGCGGAATGAACTGGATGAGTCGCGCAAAATTCGGCGCCTGCAGGTCATGATCAGCATGGTGATGTCCGTGATCAGCCAGGATCCAGATCTGACGGTGGAAGAAGCTGCGGCGATGGCGGCCAATGCCCGGAGCGCCGCGCTTGCCATGTTTCCCGGCAAGGAACTGGCCTACGACATTCTCTACAAGCCGCGGTTGCAGCGGTTGATGAATGAGCGCTTTCGGCTGCAGTAAGTGCCTGCCGACTTATTGACTCGCGCCAGAAGCGGCTTGTACCCTCAACAAATGAACGCAGCATTTTGGAGAAACACTCTTTTCACCACCGTAATACTCTCCATTCTGGTTGTCCTCACAGACTTTGCTTCAGCTTCAGATAAGCAAGCGGAAGGCATGGCTTTGTTTAAGCATGCTATTGAACTTACGGACTTACGTCAGAGTGGGCCGTATCGCCTGCACTGGAACCTAACGGTGGCGGACGAAGTGCTGGGTAAGCGAGAAGGAACGGACGTGGTCACTTTTGCGTCAATGGAGCGATGGCGCCGCGACCTTCACATGACGGGTTACGACGAGGTTGCAGTATTCCTCGGTCACAATATGTATCGCACCCGCAGCATTGCCTTCACGCCTCCCAGCATGCGTGGTGATGTGGCGGCCAGTCTTAGGAATCTTCCAGAAATGTTGAGTTTCAAAGTCCTGCGTGTATTCAATCGTAAGAAAGATGGCGTCGAGGAGCGTTGTGTTGATCTGGAGCTACCGAGCAAAGCAGAAATGATGTGGTGTTTCGATTCACAGACTGGACTACCGTTGTTGCAACAATGGCCTGACTTTAATCGTCGAATCGAGTTCTCGAATTACAAACAGATCGCCGGTAAGTTTGTCCCCGGCGTAGTCGAGGCGACGGCCAAAGGCAAGCAGGTGGATAAGGCCGTTCTTGAAGCGATCGATGTTCCCGATTCGCCTCAGGCCTTCGAACCTCCGCCGGGGGCCAACGTAAGACAGTGGTGCGACAACATGGAAAGGCCATTCCCGACGAAAAGGCTACCAGTGGATATCCGGCCCGATATGCGATCCCGCAAAGGCTTAGAGCTAAAGTACGAACTTACGCTGGACGCGCAGGGCAAGGTGACGAATGTCGTTCCCATGGATCCGCAGCCATACGTGGACCGGCAAGTGATCGAAGCGGTACGTACCTGGCAATTGGATCCGGCAACATGCGACGGTACACCGGTCCCCACCGACATCTTGCTTGATGCCGGGCGGTAGGTTTACCGACCTGACAGTAGTGGCTTAATTTTCAAGCCGATAACCAAACGTCCCGAAGGGACAATTGAAAGTAGCCCGCCAGTTTAATGGCGGGAGGCGGCCATTTCTGAAGTCGAGTGCCGGAGGCACGACTTAATTTTTCATCGGGCGCAACCCCGAGATCAGTTGTCCGCCTGAGGACTAGGTCCTTCCGTGGGCCTGGCCAGGCGTTGAAACGCCGGGCCATTGTCAGCTGTCCTTGCGGTACAACAGGTCGCGCATCGCCTGGCGGCGAGCTTCGTTGACTCCGCTGTCGGCATCCTTAAGACCGGCGTCCTTGCCGGATTTGCCGACGGGGCCAATGTACTCGGGCGCGCTGCAGTCGGGGCAATGCGTGGCAAACCCGGGTTTGTCGGGCTTCAGTTCAAATTCTTCCGAGCAGATTGCACAGACTTTCATGGGAAAAGCCATTCCTACTCCTATCAGGACGATGCCAGAAAATTACGTTCATAAATCATAAAACTTAGATCCGTGAACCGACAAGATCGTTGCTTTTTCTTGGCCAGGCAACGGGCAAGGCGTCTCAGGAAGGGCACGAAGGAATTCACGAAGGAGCACTAAGGAAAACGCTTCGCCTCCTACTCAACGTCGGGTTCCGCGCGGCGACAACGACTGAAGTAGCGCTTTGAAGTCAGAGGGGAGTTCACAATCTACCGAAATGGTTGTTCCTGAGCGTGGATGAACGAAATCGAGGTGGGCGGCGTGGAGGGCAACGCGATCAATCTTTCGCTCTGACGCTTCTGCGGGAGAATATTTGCGGTCGCCGATGACGGGGTGGCCGAACGCTGCGAACTGCACTCGGATCTGATTCTGCAGTCCCGTAACCAGCGTGACCCGAACCAGCGACGCGCCGCGAAGGGATTGTTCGACGGTATAGCGAAGTTCCGCGCGAGTTGCTAGGGAATCTTTCTCGGTGCTCAGTTTTTGAAACATATCCTCACGTCGCAAGTAGTGAACGAGCTTGTCTTGCTTGGCGGAGAGATGTCCGCGCACGACGGCGAGATACTGGCGCACGGGAGTATGCGCAAGAAACTGCTGCACGAGCGCCTCGCGATCCCGTTCGGTTTTCACAAAGAGCAGAACACCAGACGTGAAACGGTCGATGCGATGCACGACGTAGGCGCGTTGTCGTCTGGATTTCAGTTCCGCGGAGAGAATCGACCATGCGGACGCTGCGTCAGATCCTGGGGCTGGCACAGAGAGAAGTCCGGCCGGCTTGTTGAGAGCGACAACGGCGTCGTCTTCGTAAAGAACGGCCAGGTCGCGGGAGCGACGGGGGTTTCGACTACCGTGTTTGCCAGGCGATTTCTTCATGGCGAGAGATCAGTCGTTCGTTACAAAACTGCGGATCCCTCGCTTCGCTCGGGATGACAGTTTGCAAGAGTGAATGCTCACGTGCGACGCAATGGTATCAACAATCCACGCCGAGACGGTCTTGACCCTTTCTTGCGTTCCCCACTAGACTCGCTGGGCGGGGTGATCCATGCGCAAACTTATCTGGGTACTGTGTCTTGCTGTCTCCTATTGCGGAGCTGCTGCGGCCGATGAAGGCCATCATCATGAAGAACTCACGCAGGAGCAGTTGGGGACGGTGCACTTTCCTGTGTCCTGCACGTCGGACGCGCAAAAGAACTTCGAGAAGGGCGTCGCGCTGCTGCATTCCTTCTGGTACGAGGAGTCGGCGAAGATGTTCGAGGCGATTCAGAAGCAGGATCCGAAATGCGCGATGGCGTATTGGGGCGAGGGGATGAGCGCGTGGCATCAGTTGTGGAACCGTCCGGATGCGAAGTTGATCAAGAAGGAGATGTCGGGGCTTAAGAAGGCGGAGAAGATTCACGCGAACACGGAGCGCGAGCGGGATTACATCGCGGCGCTCAAAATCTTCTATACGAACAGCAAGGCGGATCACCAGACGCGCGCCAAGGCTTATTCCGACGCGATGGAGAAGGTCTATCAGAAGTATCCTGACGATCACGAAGCGGCAATTTTCTACTCGCTGTCACTGCTGGCCTCGGAGCCGGAACAGGACACAACGTTCGCCAATCGCAAGAAAGCTGGGGCCATCCTGGGGAAGCTGTTCGACATTGAGCCGAATCATCCGGGCGTGGCGCACTACCTGATTCACAGCTATGACAAGCCGCAGCTGGCCGAGTTGGGACTTCCGGCAGCGCAACGCTATGCGCAGATTGCACCATTCGCTCCGCATGCCGTGCACATGCCGTCGCATATCTTTGCCCGCGTTGGAGACTGGCCGGCATCGATCAAATCGAACCTGGCTTCCATCGATGCCACGCGCAAAACGGCGGCAATGCACATGGGCGGAGCGGGCCACCAGTTTCATGCGATGGACTATCTGATCTACGCGTATCTGCAAAGTGGGCGTGAAGCCGATGCGCAAAAGGAAATCGACGAAGTGAAAACCATGCCCGAGATGCACATGGGTGATGGACGGGATATGCAGCCGTTCGCGATGTCGAAGTTTCCGGCAATGCTGGCCATGGAGTTGCATCGCTGGAACGACGCCGCGCAGTTGCAGGTGATCGCCAAGGCTGAGGCGGGCGATCGCGCTTATACCTATTGGGCGCGGGCGATCGGCAACGCGCGCACTGGGAATCTGGCGGCGGCGAAAAAGGATCTGGCCGAGATCGATGCCATCTCCAAGGGAAAAGGCGCGCACAATGCCGGCTACGACGAAGAGTATCTCGGGATGCTTTATGCAGAGGGCAACGCGTGGGTACTGCATGGCGAGGGAAAGAATGATGAAGCCATCGCGGCGCTAAAGAAAGCCGCCGACAAGGAAGATAGTGTCGGCGAAGAAAACACCTCCATGCCGGCGCGGGAAATCCTGGCTGACATGCTTTTGGAATTAAACCGTCCCGCCGAAGCGCTGGCGGAGTATCGTGTCGCGCTGAAATTCAATCCGAAACGTTTCGACGGTTTGTATGGGGCGGGACGCGCCGCAGAGATGGCGGGACAAACCGCGGAAGCCTCGGAATACTACGCGCTGCTGGTCAAGACCTGCGACGGCGGGAGCTCCGAGCGTCCGGAGTTGAAGAAGGCGAAGGAGACGGCTCTGGCGGCGAAGTAGGCGAAGCGGTTTAGCCCCCTGCAATCGCTCCCAAAATCACGAGCGGCTCTTTCCCGGACACGACTGCATCGGGCAGAGGCTGATCGGGCGAGTCGTGGGACAAATCTTCTTCGATCGCGAAGAAGCGCAGGAACGGCCTTCGTTGTAGCGTGACGTGATCGCGGATGGTGCCGCGCAGCATCGGATAGCGCGCTTCGAGGGCGTCGAGCACGGCGCGTAAAGTCACCTGGCCGTCGACCTCGAGACTTACCTCGGCGCCCACGTGGGCCAACGTGCGCAGATGTTGCGGGAGCAGGACGCGGATCATATTCGATTTCTTGACCTGTTCTTTTGAGTGTCGGCCAGCCGTAAGTGCAGCAGCCTTGTTATTCCCACCCGACTACCAGTTTGTAGATATTGTCGCGACTGTCCTTGGCGACGCCTTTGATGTTGGAAATGCCTTCCCTCTCGCCAGGCTGACTGAACATCTCCACATTCATCGTGGTTCCGCGGTTGCCGGTGACAACGGTCTGGGCGTAATACTGCGTTCCGAGGACGCGGGAGACATAGTAACCCGGCCCATAAATGCTGTCCCACACCGGTTGCATTGCGTTCGTTGGCGCGTTGGCGGTGGTTGCGCCTTTAGGAACTTGCGCGGGTTTCACGATCGTCCACCGCCCCTTGCAGATTTCGCCATCGGGCATCGTGACAAAGATATCCCCGGGAGTGAATTTCCCTGAGATCTTCGCGATCAGTACGGGTGCGGGTGTCTGCGCGGCAAGTGGACCCTGGACCGGATAAAAGCGCCCCGTGAGTGTGGCGCATCCGAGCATTGTGGAGATGGCCAGCAATACCAAGAAGAGTCTGATTTTCACCGGATTGCCCTCCGTATGCTTAGATGCCGCTGCAGGTTGGCTACGTGAGCACAAATAGTCCACTTCCGAAGTCACGAAAGGACTATTCGGCCAGCGGACGTCCGATCTCCCAGTGATGCCCCCAGGGATCCACGACTCGGCCCAGTCGCCAACCGTACTCTTCCCCGACTGGATAGACTTCCTTCGCACCCGCAGCCAGCGCGCGGAAAAAAACCGCGTCCGGATCCGCCACAGTGAAGATCATGCGGACCGTGCCACCGCCAAGAGTCTGCGGGCTGAAGTTGAAGTGCTCGGGAGATTCGTCGCCCACCCAGAACTCCGCGCCTTCGATGGACAACTTCGCGACCACGCTTCCAGCGTCGCCTTCCATGCGATAGACCTCAGTCGCTCCGAATGCAGACTTGTAGAATTCGACGGCGCGCGCGCTTTCACGGACGGAGAGCCAAGGGGCTATCGAGGTGCGGACAGAACCCGCGCTGGATGGATCAGAAGACATGATGGATTTCCTGAACTTGATCAACAAGCCCGGGGCTAAAGCCCCGGGTCATAGAGAGTAGTTTCGGCACGGCTGAAGCCGTGCCCTCCCACCAAACGCATACGCATCACGGCAATGTCTGTACTTCCACGCTGAGCACCGCCGGCAGATCGCGCACGATTGGATTCCACGAATCGCCTGCATCGGCGGAGGCGTAGACCTGGCCGCCGCTGGTTCCGAAATAGATTCCGCACTTATCCAGGGTATCGACGGCCATGGCGTCGCGCAGGACGTTTACGTAGCAATTTTCTTGCGGGAGGCCCTTCGTGAGAGGCTCCCATTCGTTGCCGCCCGTGCGGCTACGGAAGACGCGCAGTTTGCCGTCGGGCACAAAGTGCTCGCTGTCGCTCTTGATGGGGATAACGTAAACGGTTTCTGGTTCGTGGGAATGGATGTCGATGACGAATCCGAAGTCGGTGGGTAAGTTGCCGCTGACCTCGCGCCAGTTATCGCCGGCATCGTCGCTGCGCATGACGTCCCAGTGTTTCTGCATGAAGAGGACGCCGGGCCGCTTCGGGTTCATGGCAATGTGGTGCACGCAGTGTCCGACCTCGGCGTTGGGATCGGGAATGTATTGCGACTTGAGTCCACGATTGATCGGCTTCCAGGTCTTGCCGCCGTCATCGGTGCGAAATGCCCCCGCCGCAGAAATTGCAATGTACATACGCTGCGGATTACTCGGGTCAAGGATGATGGTGTGCAGACACATTCCGCCCGCGCCGGGCTGCCACTTCGGGCCGGTGCCGTGGCCGCGCAGTCCGGGGAGTTCGCTCCAATTTTGTCCACCGTCGGTGGAGCGGAAGATGGCTGCATCTTCTATGCCTGCGTACACGGTATTGGGTTCGGTGAGCGACGGTTCCAGATGCCACACCCGCTTGAACTCCCACGGATGCTGCGTGCCGTCATAAAACTGATGGGTCGTGAGCGGCTTGCCTGTCGCCTCAGACACGTCATAAGCAAATTTGTTGCTCTCGCCTTTGGGCATGCCATCGGGAGTGGTGGTGGGTTGGCCGGCGGGCGTTCCGGGCTGGTGCCAGGTTTTACCACCATCGTCCGAACGCTGAATGATTTGTCCAAACCATCCGCTGGTTTGCGAGGCGTAGATGCGATTGGGATCGACCGGCGATCCTTTCAGGTGATACATTTCCCAGCCCGCAAAGTGCGGACCACTGACATCCCACTTTTCACGCTTGCCGTCGGACTCAAGAATGAATGCGCCTTTGCGCGTGCCTACCAGAACGCGGACTCTGCTCATGCGTCGCTCCTTGAAAAACCTGTTTATTTTCGCACCGAATCAATTGTCTGCGTATGACTCGAGCTACTCTGATACGAATCTGAGTCGAAAAGGCACGACTCAAGCCGTGCCCTCCCCAACCAACATGTTCTTCCCAACGATCGAACTACGCTGCCTTGGCGGGCGCGCTCATCATCTGCGTCATGAATTCGCGCATTTTCGCCACATGGCCGGGTGCGCGTTTGTCGCTCCACGCCTCATAGCGCTGGGCGGCTTTCTCCAGATGCGCGAGGTATGCGGGGCTTGCAAATAGTTCACGCAACTGCGGGACGACGCCCTTGGCCATCTCCCAGACGCCAAAAAACTCGCCGGTCGTCTCGAAGAAGAGATCCTCGTTCAGGAGATCATAGTTCAAGAGCGCACAGGTTTGCTCCCAATAGCCCAGCACCATGTTGGCAAAGTTTCCGCCTTCGGTTCCGGGAGCTGCGATCTTCATTGCATCCTCCAGGTTTTGCACCCGGTAGTTCTTGAAGTACCAGTCGCGGGCCTTGCGCAGCAGGGCTTCGCGCCGCATTTCGTAAACCTGGAGTTGAAGCTGCGCTTGTTCGTGGGTTGGTTTCGCCATGATCGTTCTCCTTAATTTGATTTTCATTACTGTTGGTACGACGTTGCAGCCACTACGAGAGCCGAGGTCGCTGCCGGAAATCCTCGGCGCGATCTGAGCTCTACCTGTGCAACGAAGGAGAAGGCTCAGGATCGACATTCTTTCTACCTATTTTAGGACCCCATCTGCCGGGGTTTCCTCCGCGAACGAATACTATGCAATATGTCGCTTGCGTTATGCAAGTGACTTGCTAGAATAGCAATGTGCCCAGGCCAAGGCGCGGCTCCGCCCGCCGTTCGGGATGTCCGCTGAATGCTTCGATCGAGATGCTGGGGGACCGCTGGTCGTTGCTAATCATCCGCGACATGATGCTGCGCGGTTCGAAAACCTACAAAGAATTTCTGCATTCCCACGAACGAATCGCCACCAATATTCTTGCGGAACGTTTGCAGCGGCTCATCTCCTACGGGATTATTTCTGTGGAGCCGGATCCGGAGGATGGGCGCAAACAGATTTACTTGCTAACTCAAAAAGGGATTGACCTCGCGCCCGTCCTGACGGAGATGGTGCTCTGGGCTTCGGCGCACGAAGAAACTGGCAACCAGGCGCTGGTTCAACTCATGCGAACGGATCGAACGAAGTTTCTGATGGGCATCCGCCAGCGTTGGGCCGAGGCTACAAAACACAACAACGCTTAGTTCAGTTATTTGCCGGTGAGGATTCCGCCGGCACGAAGTCGCTGAGCGTAAGCACTGCCTGCACCGTACCGTCTTTAATGTCGGCTTTCAAGCGGAAGCCGAGCTTGCGGCAGATTGCTTGCATGTCTCGATTCTCGGCGAGGATCGTAGATTCGACGCTCACCAACTTTTCAGCGCGGGCGACTTCGATCAGTCGGCAGAACAGTTCCGTTCCTAATCCTTGATGTTGGAAACGATCGTCGACCAGCACGGCCATCTCGGCTTCATGGCGGCCGCGGAACTGGCTGAGGCGTCCGATCGCAATAATTTCGGGATCACCCTCGGCATTCTTCTGTTCAGCCACCAGCGCCATTTCCCGGTCGTAGTCAATGAAGCAGATGCGCGTCAGCCGTTCGTGCGCGGTGCGCTGACTCAGCTTCAGGGACTGGAAATAGCGCATGTAGACGGTGCGATCCGAAAGCGCGTGATGCAGTTTGATAAGCAAGGGTTCGTCTTCAGGACGGATGGGGCGGAACAGAATCTCCTTGCCATTTTTCATGGTCCCGGCGCGGACGTATTGCTTGGGGTAGGGCCGAATAGCGAGGCGAGGCAGTTGTTCCTCCTTCGCATCCTGCGGATAGACAATGACGCGGGCGTCGAGAGCGATCAGACGCTCGGGCGAAGCCAGCAGTGGATTGATGTCGATCTCCCGGATCCAGCGCTGTTCGACGACGAGTTGGCTGAAACGCACCAGCAGGTCTTCGAGCGCGCCCATGTCGATGGCTTTGCGTCCGCGCACACCCTGTAGAGCGGCAAAGATCTTCGTCTGCTCCATCACGCGGCGCGCCAGCGTGGTATTGAGAGGAGGCAGGGACAGAGCGCGGTCCTTAAAAACCTCTACCAGTTGTCCGCCGGTGCCGAAGAGCAGAACCGGCCCAAACTGCGCGTCCACCGAGCTGCCGAGAATCAGTTCGTAGCCGTCCGCACGGATGAAGGGCTGCACCGTGACTCCCTGAAAACTATCGGCGCCGGCTTTTTCTCGGACGGACGATTCAATTTCCCGCCACGCGCGCTTTACGGCTGCGGCGCCGCTCAGGTTCAACTTCACGCCGCCAACATCTGTCTTGTGTGTGATTGTGTGGGAAAGCAATTTCAGGACGACCGGATAGCCCAACTTTTCTGCCTGCGCGGCTGCTTCATCCTCGGAATGCGCCTCGAGTGTAGGCGCGGTAGGGATCCCGTAACAGGCCAGCAACTCTTTCGATTCCGGCTCGGTCAGCAGCGTGCGGCCAGTCTGTCGCACGGTTTCGATGAGGGCCTCAGCGCGGGTGCGATCTGGCCCCTCGGCGCCTTGGGGCAACAAGGGAGTTTCATACAGGCCGCGAAGAAGATAGCTGTAACGCCACATGTAGTAGAAAATCCGGGCCGCGGTGTCGGGATAGGAAAACGTGGGGATGCCGGCGCGATTCAGGATCGCCATCCCGTCAGTCATTTCGCCGCCACCCATCCACGTAGCGAGCACGGGTTTGCCAAGGCCGGTCGCGAAGGGAACCAATTTCTCAGCCGTCACGGTTGGATGCGACATTCCTTGCGGGCAGGTAATCGCCAGCACGCCGTCATTGCTGGGATCGTTGGCGACGATCTCGATCACCTTGGCGTACTTATCGGGCAGAGCGTCGCCGAGGATGTCGACAGGGTTATTGTGGCTCCAGTGAGATGGCAGCAGCTGGTTAAGCTGATCCATGGTCTCCGGAGAAAGCTGGGCGAGTTCGCCGCCGGCGGCGATGATGGAATCGGCGGCAAGCACTCCGGGGCCTCCGGCATTGGTGACGACGGCGAGGCGTGGTCCCTTGGGCCGGGGCTGCTTCGAGAGAACCTCGGCCATGTAGAACAGGTCGGCGATGGTGTTGACGCGGAGCACGCCACAACGAAGAAAGGCCGCATCCAGCACTTCGTCGCTGCCGGCGAGTGTTCCCGTGTGCGAGGCAGCAGCATGGGCGGCGGCTTCGGTGCGTCCAGCTTTGATCACGATGATCGGCTTGGTGAGCGAGACTTCGCGCGCCGCAGACAGGAACGAGCGAGCATCTCCGACGGACTCCATGTACATGACGATGGAGTGCGTCCGCGGATCGCTGCCCAGGTAGTCGATCAAGTCTCCCCATCCCACATCGAGCATGGAGCCGACCGAAACGAAGGCGCTGAAGCCGACGAGTTCCTGCTTTGCCCAATCGAGAATCGCGGTACACAACGCGCCGCTCTGGCTGATGAACGCCACATTGCCCGGCCGCGCCAGATGATGCGAGGCAAAAGTTGCGTTGAGGCCGGTAATCGGGTTCATGATGCCGAGACAATTCGGACCGATGACGCGCATCCCACTGTCGCCGAGCTGGGCCAGAATCTGGCGTTCCAGTTCTTTGCCGTGATCCCCGTGTTCTTTGAATCCCGCCGAGATTACGATGGCGCCTTTGACGCCAGCCGCTACGCACTGTGCGATGACTGCAGGCACGGTTTCTGCGGGCGTGGCGATGACGGCGAGATCGACCTGTTCCGGGATCTCCTGCACGGTCGGGTAAGCCTTGATGCCGAGCACGTTACTGCGTCTTTCACTGACCGGGTAGACGGCGCCGCCGAAGGGGCTGCTGAGCAAGCTCCATAGGATCGCGCGTCCGACACTGCCTTCGCGGTCGGTCGCTCCGATCACCGCGACGCCGTGCGGGTTGAAGATTGCATCCAGGGGGTGGCCCTCACCCCTGATTTTCTTGGATTTAGTCTGCGCGGGGTTGGATTCCGGCTTTCGATCGCGCTTCGGGATGCTCATGGCCACTCAGTTTACGCCACAGGTGGGCAAGGGTCTGTGATGTTGCGCACTGCATTTCCGGGGCGTTCGTCACTTTATTGGCGCTTGGAAAAGGCCAATTCGTGATCTACAATTCCGCCTACTCGGGGACAATCCATGATGATTCAGCACCCCGGGATTCGTGCGTCTTGCGCACGAAGTAGTGCTCAAGGAGCGTCTCAAATGAAGAAACTGCTCACATTGATGTTTGCGCTTGCCCTCTCCGTGTCCTTGTCGTCGTTCGCCCTCGCCCAGGACAAGATGGACCACGACAAGATGGACAAAAAAGAAGACAAGATGGAGAAGAAGGAAAAGAAGCACCACCATAAGAAAGAAAAGAAAGAGAAGAAGGACGAGATGAAGCACGACGACATGAAGAAAGACGAAATGAAGAAGTAGTAGTCCGATCCTTTCTTGCGGGTGCCACCCCGGCTTTAGGCCGGGGGTTTTTATTGGAGTGAACTTTGCCGGGACGCCAGACTCCCTTCGAACCGTGTTAAAATTTGTTGCGCGGAAAAATCATTCTTCCGGCTCGCGACGCGCGAAATCTCTCCAACCGGCAACCAGGGACTGAACAGTGGCTCAGAATCCGAACGCCCAGAACGGTCCTATCACCTACGCCGACGCCGGCGTTGATATCACACGGGCCAATCGCACCAAGCAGCGCATCAAGTATCTCGCTCATAAGACCTTCACGCGCGGCGTGTTGAGCGAGATCGGCGGCTTTGGCGGGCTATTTTCCGTCGACAAGAAGTATGTCGATCCGGTGCTGGTTTCGAGCGTGGATGGTGTTGGTACCAAGCTGAAGGTTGCCTTTGAAATGAAGATGCACCACACCATCGGCGCCGACCTGGTGAACCACTGCGTCAACGATATTGCCGTGCAGGGCGCAGCGCCCATGTTTTTCATGGACTACCTCGCCACCGGCAAGCTGGAACCGGAAGTGGCCGAGAAAGTGGTCGAAGGTCTGGCCGAAGCCTGCAAGCACAATGGATGCGCCCTGATCGGCGGCGAGACTGCCGAGATGCCCGGCTTTTATGACCAGGGCGAATACGACTTGGCCGGGTTCATTGTCGGGGTAGTGGAACGCGACAAGATTATCAACGGCAAGACGGTCGAGATCGGCGACATCGTGCTCGGACTTCCCTCGAACGGCCTGCATACGAACGGCTATTCGCTGGCCCGCAAGCTGCTGTTCGATGTGGCTGGATACACGGTCGACACGTTTGTCAGCGAGATCAAGAACAAAGTGGGCAACGAGTTGATGCGTCCGCACAAGAGCTACTGGCCGATCATCAAGAAGATGATCGCCGGCGAGTGCGTAGCGGCGCTGGCACACATCACAGGCGGAGGCATCACCGAGAACCTGCCGCGCGTATTGCCACGCGGAACCGCTGCAGTGATTGAGCGCGGAACATGGCCGATCCCGCCGCTGTTTGAGCATCTGCAAAAACTGGGAAACGTCGCGGATGATGAGATGTTGCGGACGTTCAACATGGGCATCGGCATGTTGATGGTGGTCCCGGCAAAAAAATTCAAGAAGGCGGAAACGCTGCTCGATCGTGCCGGAGAGAAGTTCTATAGCGTCGGACGAATCGTCAAGGGCGACCGCAAAGTGATGTACAGCTAGGTCAAAGGTGAGAGGTCAGATTGCAGAGGTGAGACCCAACCTCAACCGCCTTGGATTCTTACCTCTGCAATTTGACCTCTGACTTCTGCAATTGTTTCCATGAAAAACCTCGGCATCCTCCTTTCCGGACGCGGCTCGAACTTCGTCGCCATTGCCAACAGCATTGACGCGGGACGGATTCCCGATGCTCGGATTGCTATCGTGATCTCCAACCGCACAGACGCCCCGGGCGTGGAGACGGCTCGCGAGCGAGGATTGAAAGCGCTGGTGATTCCGTCCAAGGGGAAAGACCGTCAGGCGCACGACCGCGAAGTGGTGGCGGCGTTGCAGGAACACGCGGTCGATGTGATTTGTCTTGCCGGATACATGCGTCTGCTTTCGCCCTGGTTCGTACAGCAGTTCCCGCAGCGCATTCTGAATATTCATCCCTCGCTTCTGCCCGCGTTCCCCGGACTCGAAGCGCAACACCAGGCCTTTGCCTACGGAGTGAAATTTTCCGGATGCACCGTGCATTTCGTCGATGAAGAGCTCGACCACGGCGCGATCATCGTGCAGAAAACCGTGCCCGTGCTCGACACGGACGATGAGCACACGCTGGCGGAGCGCATCCTGGCGCAGGAGCACGTTGCTTATTCGGAAGCGATCAAGATAGTGCTGGAAGGAAAATGCAAGGTCGTGGGACGCAGGCTCTTGCAAGGTTAGAGGTGAGAGGTCAGATTGCAGAGGTGAAACCTGACGGTACAAAAGTCTGTTGAGAACCTTCTGGTTTTCACCTCTGCAATCTGACCTCTCACCTCTCACCTCTGACCTTAATCACATCAGCAGTTCGCCGGTTTTCCGAAACAGCGGGTACTGCATATCCACCAATTCGTTTTTCACCCGATTTAATCCGAACACGCACTCCTCGAATTTGCTGGAAAGCTGGGCGAAGAGCGGCGCGACTTTCGCGTACTCGAAATATTCAAATTTGGAAACGATGTAGTAGCTTTCCTTGCCCGCCTTCATCCATTCAACAAAATTCTCTAGCCTCTGCTTGCGCAGGCGGTAGTGATTGATGCTCTCCGGAAACATTCCGGCAAAAAACAGAGTGTAGTCACCGATGTGTTTGCGAACCTGGCGCTCGCGGTCGAAGGAGGGCGCGGGGCCGTACACAGGATCTGACTCAAGCAGCATTTCACCGACATCGTTCAATGGTTTTCCGGCGGAGCTGCGGATCTTGTAGAGTTGTTCGGCGTCGCAGAATTCCGCGAGCAGGTGCGCGACATAGCTGATGATTTGCGGGTCGCGGATGCCAATCTCCTCGGCATAGTGCCGTCCTACAAGGTCGACAAACAGCTGCTCCAATGGATGCGATTCGCCAGCCATATCCGGGCCCCCTACTCCCTTGTCCGATGCACCTGGAACGTCCATCGGACGCTCCCTTTGGACCGATTAGATACCGCACATCGGTTTTGAATACAAGTAACTTTCGATTAGTGAACCCCTTCAGATATTTAGAGGTGGGCGAGATGCGATAAGTTATCTCTGAACATTGTTGGCACTTGATCGTGCCGGCTGCTAATCACGCGAATCGCGAAGATGTCGTAATCTATTTCCTCGCAGTCGCAGAGGCCGGGGTTTGCCTCGTCTCTGCGCACACAGGAGACGCGGCAAGGCGCGTCGCTACGGGGAATTTAATTTGGAGGAGCATTTATGGAACGCCGCAACATTTCAGGTTCATCGCCATTTGAGCCGGTGGTGGGATATTCGCGCGCGGTGCGCGTGGGTGGATATATCCATGTGTCTGGTACGACGGCAACTGGGCCAGACGGGAAAATCATCGGTATCGGCGACGTCTACGCGCAAGCCGTGCAAACTATCAAGAACATCGAAACCGCCTTGGCGAAGGCAGGCGCTTCACTGAAAGACGTGGTGCGCACCCGCATGTTCATCGTCAACAGGGGAGACAGTGATGCGGTGGGGAAGGCGCACGGGGAGTTCTTCGGTGCCATTCGCCCAACGACGAGCATGCTGGTGATCAGCGCGCTGATCTCGCCGGAGATGCTGGTGGAAATTGAAGCCGAGGCGATCGTAGCGGAAGCGAAGTGAGTGACGGGAAGCCGGCGAGAACCGGCTTCCCCACAAATGGATGAGAGTTAGCGGCGACGGCCCTTCTTGGCCGATTTCTTTTTCGCAGCTTTCTTGGCAGGTTTCTTCGCCGCTTTTTTCTTAGCGGGTTTTTTCGCTGCCTTCTTTTTCTTTTTGGCGGGCGCCTTCTTCTTCGCCGGCTTCTTGGCTGCTTTCTTTTTTGCCGGAGCTTTTTTCTTGGCAGGCTTCTTCGCTGGCGCTTTCTTCGGTGCGGGCTTGCTTCCTCCGCCACCGCCAACCGGCGCGGGTGGAGGCGCGATCACGGGCTCAGGTTCCGAGCCGGGACGATCTTCCATCATGCCGGATTCTTCTTCCTCTTCTTCTTCCTCGTCGAAGTTCTCTTCCAGCGATTCGCCATAGGCGCCGCTGTCGCTGTATTCGTCCATTTCATCATCCCGGCCCCAGAGGGTCCGATCATCGAAGCGCATAGTTCCTCCTGCAGATTTTTTGGTGGCCACCGGGCATATTGCGCCGGAGCCCAGGAAAATTAAGACTACTCTCTCGCCGAATCTATACCAGATCGCGCAATGGCGCGCGATTATAGCATGGCAAATTTCATCCGAGAGTATCGTGCATCCGGGGCGTTTTGGCGAGGAAAATCCGGAAAGGGATAATCCGTCTTGGGTAGGGCGAAAGACCCCCGGTCGTGCCGTCGATTCGAGGCAACCTAAGGCGAAGACAAGGCGAAGCCGCTTCGGAACTCTATTCGTAAGCCAACGCGTCGATCGGGTCCTTCTGAGCCGCCTTAAAAGCTGGATACAGGGAGCCTGCAATGGCGCCAACGATCGCAATGACGGAGGCGCGCACAATCCAATTTCCGGCCACTACCACCTGCAGCAAGGGGAAGCGTTGTGCGAGGGCGGCCCGCGCCGCGAAGCTCACGACGATCCCCAGGATAATGCCGCTAACTGCGAGCAGCATGGTTTCCCGTACGACCACGTTGACGATGTAAAACCGGGATGCGCCCATCGATTTCAGAATCCCGATCTCCCGTGTCCGTTCCATTACCGCCGTATACATTGCCTGGAAAATGACAATGAAGCCGATCACTACCGAGATGCCAACCACGACATTGATGAACGTGGACAGGCCGGGATAGTTACTGGTCGTCATCATGGCGAGGTAGGCAGCCATCGACGTGGCCGCATAATGTTCCAGGCCCGGGACGGCTTTGATTTCGCCAATGACGGTGTCGGCGTTCGCAGGATCATCGAGTTTCAGATAGAAGAAAGTGGCTTTGTCCTTCGCGCCGACGAGATCCTGCAGGGTGCTCAGAGGAACAAATTTACGTCCGCCTTTGCCACGTTCGACAATGCCGCAAATCCTGAACTTGTTGTTCAGGATATCGATGGTGTCTCCGATCTTGGTCTTTTGCGACTGCGCAAAGAGGTCGTCAACCAGAACATCATATGGACCCTCAAAGGGGCCACCCTTGAGATAGCGAAAGCCGCCGGACATGCTCTCGTAACTCGGCAGGTCGATGCCGGCAATCGTCTCCAGCGTGCCACTGGTCACGACCTGCGTGACGACCGGAGCAACGCTTTTTACGTGCGGAAGTTTGGCAAGTACGCCTCCAACCTTCACGGGCATGGGTGCGCCGCTGAATGCGCCGATGAAGGAGGAACCGGGAGGGCGGACGAGAACATCGGCGCCGATTCCAGCGGTACGGGTGCGGCTATCCTGCAGCATGCCCACGCACAACCCGACGATCAATAGAATGAGAGTCACTTCCAGTGCCACCGCGACAATGCTGATCAGCGAGCGGATCGGCCTATGCACGAGGTTGCCGACGATCATTCGATTCATCATGATTTGTGGACTCGAATCTATAGCGTGGATGTTGCTACCGGCTACGTCTTCTACTGACTATGACCGTCCGAGCCCTTGGCCGACGATTCGGACTGAGTTTGACCAAGGTGTACGACCTCGGCGCCTGCCGGTTGCTCGAGCGCGAACTGCTCGTCCTTGAGGGGCTTGTTGATCTCTAACTTGACCATCGTGAGCAGGATATCGTAGTCCTCCTGCGGCCGCTCGATGGCAATGTCATTGGGAAATTCGGTGCCACCGTAGTCGGTGTACTGGTCGTACTTCGCGTCCGTAACGACGTTTCCCTGCTGGTCGTACAACATCTGCCGGCGGGGACGCAGGTCGGTCCGGCTGAACGAAATCTTGCGCGACAGCACCCAGCCGTTCGGACCTTTGCGAATAATCGCAAGTTCGTAGTCGGGCTGATCGACGCGATGTTTCTTGGCGTCCAAAACGGTTTCATAACCGTTTTCCATCACGGCGATTTCGTCGGGGCCGATTTCACGCGGCAACAGCGCGTCGTAGATGGCCTGCGGGCGCAGGTTCTCCAGCCGCTTTTCGGGCTGGTATGCACCTTCGCTGTTGGAGCCGGTGACGAACTTGTTTCGGGGAGGAATCCAGACCTTGAAATTTGACCCGTCGCTCACCATGTCGAAAGCGGTGTTGCGCACCACGGGAAGGAGACCTTTCATGCGCAGCATGGCGGGCTTGCGGGCCAGCACGTAGCCGCGAATCTCCTTGTAATCGGTGACCTTGCCATTCTTCTGGTCTCCGACCGAGGTGTTGATGTCCACCGTCGCCTGCATAGACTGAATCTTCGCCGCCTGCGCGTTGACGTATTCGATGAGTTGCTGCTGGGTCGCAGTTTTCAGCGGAGCGTTCGAGAGCTGGCGGTCCCGAGTGCGGGTGCGGAAGAGGCATCCGCTGAGCGGAAACGCAGCAATCGCGACCAAAAGAATGGCGGTCAGGCGAGACGGCATCCGGCGAGTAGTGCGATCGGTACTGAGGTAGACTTCGGCCACGCTATATATGATTAAGATGAAGTTCAATCGGTGCAAGAATCGTTGCCGGCAGACCGCAGCGTAGGCCGAAAATACAGACTGATCCACGCCGCTCCGGCCCCTGAGCAGTTAGCTCTGGCGCGGAGAGAAATCCCCCGGGACACTAAGACATCATGAGAACTGCTATCTAGTATAAAGCAGCGGGGACCTTGGTGCTCGGCGTTTAGCGCATTCCCAGTGCACGACGGTATGCGGCCACATTGCGGTTATGTTCGGTAAGGTCGTGGGCAAAGCGGTGATGCCCGTTTCCGTCGCTTACAAAGTAAAAGAATTTCGTCTCCGCGGGATGCATCGCTGCAGTCAGCGCGCCTTGTCCAGGATTCGCAATTGGGCCCGGAGGCAATCCCGGAAAGCGATAGGTGTTGTACGGCGAATTGACCGCCAGGTCGGCATGATGCAGGCTGCCGGAATATGTTCCTGCCAGCAACTCGGCGTAGATCACGCTAGGATCCGCGTCGAGCGCCATACGATGTGCCAGCCGGTTGTAGTAAACGCTGGCCACCATGGGACGCTCGTCGGGCGAGGCCGTTTCTTTTTCGACAATCGCCGCCATGGTCACGGTTCGATGCACATCGGAGTTGAGGCCGATCTGCTGGGCCACCTGCCGGAACTGATGCACCATGGTGCCAATCATTTCTTCGTGACTTTGCGTGCGCGTGAACTGGTAGGTATTGGGGAACAGATAGCCTTCGAGGGATTTTGCTTCCGGAGCAAGGTCGGCGATCAAGTCCGTGCGCGTCTGCGCGATCTTTAAGAATTGGTCGGAAGTGCCGAGGCCCGCGTCCTCCATAACCTTGGCAACGTCGAACATCGTGTAGCCTTCCGGGATCGTCACCACATGGAAGTACACGTCGCCCCGAGCAATGCGATCGTAGACCTCAGGAACACTGGCCGCGCGCTCAAAAAGATATTCGCCCGCCTTCAAAGAAACCTTGGGATGAAACTGCCGCCATATGCGGAAGGCGAGCACGCTCTGAATGACTCCAGCTTTCTTGAGTTCAGCCGCGATGCGCCGAGTGGAATATCCGCTATGCAGCAGGACAGACTGGTTGGCCGGAGGAGTGACAGGCGTGTAGACGGACCAGGCCACCCAGCCCGCGACGCCGAGTGCAACCGCCAAAAAGAGCGCGACTAGAGTACGCAAGGGTTAAGTGTAAAAGCTTATTGCGGAATGCAACAGCCAGAGTAGGGAGCGGAGCCTATCGGGAGTAACCGGCAGGGCGTACAGCAAAGATCGCTAGAACAGGGAACTTTGGCGTCGATTGGGCGTGATGCCAAAGTGTTCGTAGGCAAGCTGGGTCGCGATTCGCCCGCGGGGAGTGCGGTTCAGAAATCCAATCTGGATGAGGAATGGCTCGTAAATTTCTTCGATCGCGTCCGCTTCTTCGGCGAGCACGGCCGCCAGTGTGCCCAATCCCACCGGGCCACCTTGGTACTTCTCGATGATGGTGAGCAGCAGCTTGCGATCAATTTCGTCGAATCCGTGGCGATCGACCTCCAGCATGGAAAGTGCTTTCTGCGCGGTCGGTTGGTCGATATTTCCGCCGGCGCGAACTTGTGCATAGTCGCGCACGCGCCGCAGGAGGCGGTTTGCAATGCGCGGTGTTCCGCGAGACCGGCTGGCGACTTCCATGGCGCCCGGCCGATCGATGGTCACACCCATGATGTCCGCCGAGCGTTCGACGATCACGCGCAGATCATCGTTCGAATAAAACTCCAGCCGCAGGAGAAGTCCGAAGCGCGAACGCAGGGGAGCGGACAACAATCCTGCACGTGTGGTCGCGCCGATAAACGTGAACGGCTTCACGTCCATCGTGTGGGTGCGAGCCGACGGGCCTTGTCCGATCATGATGTCGAGCTTGTAGTCTTCGAGAGCGGAATACAGAATTTCTTCGAGCGCGGGCTGCAGACGATGCACTTCGTCGATGAACAGCACCTGGCGATCCCTCATGTTCGTGAGGATTGCCGTCAGATCGCCTTTGATCTGTAGTGTAGGACCGGAGGTCTGCTGGAAAGGGACGGCGAGTTCGTTCGCGATGATGTTCGCGAGCGTGGTCTTGCCAAGGCCGGGTGGCCCATAGAGCAGAACGTGATCAAGGGCCTCGCCGCGCGAGCGGGTCGCTTCAATCGCCACCGCAAGATTCTCTTTGACCTTGGATTGTCCGATGAACTCGTTGAGCCTCTGCGGGCGCAGCTTGAGTTCAAACGAGGAATCGTCCTCGACCGGCGCCGCGGAGACGATGCGGTCTTTCAGGTTGGGATTGTTCTTTGCGAGTGCCACTGTCGCAAATGTTAGCAGATGTGGGACGGACACTCTTGTCCGTCGCAGTTTTGCACGAAGCTACTGCCCAATCACGCCCACGCGTGCGCCCTTAATTCTGCCGGGATCGATCCATGCGACTTTCTGCCCGAACCACGTCTTGGTGTTGACCAGCTTGTATTTCTTAGACGCGGCAGCGAAATCGCGGGTCGCCAGAAGATACGCAACTGGACTCTCTCCAAACTTACTCACACGGTCCGCGAGCCATCCTCCACCTGAGGGCGCGGCGAGAATAACCGGTTCGCCAGGAAAGTACGCGAGCTTGCCGAAATCTTTTTGAGTCTCAGTGAGCGGCTCCGCCCATCCATAGGCTTTTCGGAAAAGCGCGATGGCTGCGTTCAGGTCGTTGACGCCGACGATGACATTTTCGATTCCAAAGACCGGCGCCCCGTTCATGCTCGCCGAAGGCTGTACGCGCCATTGCCGCGGCGTTTGATCTTCGATCATGAACGGCAACACGGATCCCGTCGTTCCTGGACCCACTTCCGCTGTCAGCCATTCCAGCGACATGCCATCCGGACGCTTGCGGCTCCCAC
This sequence comes from Acidobacteriota bacterium, assembly GCA_016196065.1. Lineage (NCBI taxonomy): Bacteria > Pseudomonadati > Acidobacteriota > Acidobacteriota bacterium. The sequence goes on from JACPYL010000012.1 coordinate 199,213, forward strand.
GTTGCGGTGCGCCGACCGCGATGCCGGCTTTCTTCAGGCGGTCGATATCCTGCAGCAACACGTTGGTGCCGACGGCCCAGGCACATGCGCCGACATCGCTCGACATGAACTTTGCCCAATCCGAGCCATCGGTCACGCCCGCTTTTACCGGGCCTATCAGTTCGAGGTACGACTGGTCTTCGAATCCGATCAGGGCCATCTGGGTAACGCCATTGCCGTGCGGCCCGCCAAAATCGGGAGTCATCCCGACGTCAGTGAACATCTGCCGCAGGGCGTCGAGGTCCGGTCCGCAGAGGGAAACGTGATCGAGTTCCAGCACCTTGGCTGACTGTGCCATAACGGAAGATGAAAACAGAGTTGAAACAACGATAACCAGCGCCGCGACGTACAAGCGGTGGGGAACGGATTCCCGCCTGAGCATCTTTGCCTCCCTCAAGAAAGAGGAATGGTACGCCAGAAAGTGCGATTAGGGAAAGGTTTCCTGCCAGAGCCTCGGGCCAGCCGATTCTAGCCAAGGGCACGGAGTTCGGGCGTACCGATGTGAAGCTGGCGTGAATCTACGAACGACTCCTCGTTCAAAAAACCAACCCCAGCGCTACTCCTCTTCGTCCTTGACCTCGCCGCGCGCCGCCTTGGCCTTCTCGACAATCTTGTCCTGCAACTGCTGCGGGACGACATCGTAATGGTGCATTTCCATCGCAAAGCTGCCGCGTCCCTGCGTCATTGAAGTCAGGTCGACGCCGTAGGTCAGCATCTCGGCCATCGGCACTTCGGCTTTGACGATGGTGTTGCCGGCTTTGTTGTCCATACCTTGGATACGACCGCGGCGGCTGTTCAAATCGCCCATGATGCTGCCGGCGAAGTCGTCGGGAATGGTGATTTCCGCGTGCATGATCGGTTCGAGCAGCGTTGGTTTCGCCGCTTCCATCGCCTTCCTGAATGCAATGCGCCCCGCCATCTGGAAGGAAAGATCATTGGAGTCGACGTCGTGATACGAACCGTCGTACAGGATGACGCGGAAGTTCACCACCGGAAAGCCCGCCAGATAACCGCGCGAAGCCGCGTCCTTGATTCCCTTCTCCACTGCCGGAATGAAGTTCTTCGGAATCGCGCCGCCAAAAATATCGTTCACGAATTCGAACTCCGGTCCCTTCGGCAGCGGCTCCATCTTGATCTTGCAGTCGCCATACTGCCCGTGGCCGCCGGTCTGTTTCTTGTGGCGTCCCTGGACGTCTGCCTTGCCACGAATCGTCTCGCGATACGGAACCTTCGGCGCCTTCAGCACCACTTCCGCGTGGTACCGCTTTTTCATCTTCGATACGACGACTTCGATATGCTGCTGACCAGTGCCTGCGATCAGGAATTCCTTGGTCTGCGGGTCACGGAAGAAACGCAGCATGGCATCTTCTTCCATCAGCTTGTGGAGCCCGACACCCAATTTATCTTCGTCGGCGCGGCTCTTGGGCTCGATCGCAAACGTGATGGCGGGCTCGGGCAGCTGTACGTGCGGATATTTGATGGGAGCGTTCTTGTCGCCGAGCGTGTCGCCGGTCAGAGTCTCGCGTAACTTCGCGACTGCTCCAATATCGCCCGCGTGCAGCTCCTGGATCGGAATCGCCTGTTTGCCCTGCATGATCGAGATATGCGCCAACTTCTCTGCGGTGTTGCGGCTGAAGTTCTGCAGCGTTGCATCGTTCTTCAGGACACCTGAGAAGACTTTGAAATAGGAGATGCGTCCCGCAAATGCATCGGAAAGAGTCTTGAATACATAGACCGAAGCCGGTTCGGTATCGATTCCCTTGCGGACTGGCGGCTCGCCGTTGCCTCCCGCCGCTTCGCCGGTGATCTGGTGATGCTCGCTGGCGGCCGGGGTGTAATCAACGATGAAGTCCATCAATTCATCGACGCCGATGTTGCCCAGTCCGGAAGTGAACAGCACGGGGAACAATTTGTCTTCGCGGATCGCCTCATGCAACGCGGGCACCAGATCTTCTTCCGGGATCGTGCCCTTCTCGAAATACTCTTCCATCAATTCGTCTTTGCCTTCGGCGACGAGTTCCACCAGCTTTTCGTGCGCTTCCTTGGCAACTTCCGCCATGTTGGCGGGAATTGGTCCTTCTTTCCCTTTGCCATTGCCACCCATTTCGTAGGTGTAGGCTTTCATGCGGACGAGATCGACGATGCCGGAAAGGTTCTTCTCGCTGCCGATGGGAAGTTGGAGCGGAGTGACGGCGCGTCCAAACGCGTTGACCAGTGATTCCAGCACGCGCTCGGCGTTGGCGCGCTCGCGGTCCATGCGGCTGACGACGATCATGCGCGGCAGATTGATTTCTTCGCAGTAATTCCAAACGCGCTGCGTCACGACTTCCACACCGGCCACGCCGTCTACGACCACCAGCGCCGCATCGACTACGGGCAGCACCATTTTGGCCTCGTGGACAAACATGTTGAAGCCGGGAGTATCCAGCAAATTGAGCTTGGTCTTTCCCCACTCCACCGCCGCCAGGCCAACCGAGATCGACATCTTGCGGGCAATTTCTTCCTCGTCGTAGTCCGTGGTGGCCGTGCCATCGTCCACGTGCCCGAAACGCGGTGTGGCGCCAGCGGTAAAGAGCATGGCCGAGACCAGCGAAGTTTTGCCGGCGTGTCCATGCCCGATCAAGGCAAGATTGCGAAGATTGGCTGCGTCGTAAACTTTCACGGATTGTCTCCTTCAGCAGGCTTGACTGGGAGATCGGCGAGGGCCCGGAATTAAGTATCAGGACAGGTACAGGCCAGCCCAACACCACCTGCGAAACTCCCGATGCTAGCACAGGGCGGGAGAGCGCCTCAAGGAAGGGGCACCACTCCCGCCAAAAATTGCCGAGTTGGCGGCATTGAGGAACGATGTCGTGGGACGCTCGCAGTCCACATCTTTGTCCAAGGTTTCATTTGCTGGGATAATGGATCCTGCGGAGGTTGTCCATGGAACGTTCCGCCCTGGCCTTTTTCATTCTTTCCGTCGCTGCCCTTTCCGTCGCCCAAAACACAAAGCCGAGTCAACCTGTGATCACCCTCGAACGCACCGCCTGCCTGGGCTCTTGCCCAATTTACAAGTTGGCGATCTACAAAGACGGATCCACTGTTTACGAGGGGAAAGAATATGTGCGCATAAAGGGAACGGAGACCTATCGCATCGAGGCAGATGCGGTTCGGCAACTGGCCAATAAATTTGTCGCGGCCCGCTATTTCTCGTTCGAATCCAAGTACGTCTCCATAAAAACTGCCGATGGGTCGGAAATGGTCGTGACCGATTTACCTTCAACCTACACATCCTTCACTTGGGAAGGGCACACCAAGAAAATCGATGACTATGTCGGTGGGCCGAGGGAGTTGCGCGAATTGGAGGAAGAGGTTGATCGTGCCGCTAAGTCGAGTCGCTACATTCGTATTGACGCCGAAACCGTGCATCAGAAAGCGCGGCAGGGATGGAACGTAAAGGAGGATCCGGAAGCGAAAGGCCTTCTTTGGGAAGTTGTTGAATCGGGAGAGGCAGACGCCGTGCGTGCCTTTCTGCAGGAAGGGGCGAACCCAAATCAGAACAGCCGCGACCTGAGCCTGCTGCAGCGGGCCAGGAATGCCGATGTGGTCAGGGTGCTGATCGCTGGCGGCGCCGACGTAAATTGGAAGTCCAGCTATGGCACAGCGCTGTTGTCCGCCGCGAGCGGCGATTTGGATGCCGTGACTGCTCTGATCAGTGCGGGTGCTCATGTGAACGAGACAAATTCTGAAGGAGAAACCGCTTTGATGAAGGCGGCTTCGGAAGCCGAACCCGACATTTGCCGGTTGCTCCTGACATCCGGAGCAAATCCCAGTCTCCTCGACCAGTCCGGCCACTCTGCCCTCGACCACGCTCGAGAAGGTCAAAAGACCAGAGACCAGAGGAAAGACGATCCGTTCGCAGAGCCGATCGACCCGGCGCAATACCAGGCAACCCTTCAGGTCCTGTCGGCCGCAACGAACGAACCGGCCAAGAAACAGTGAGTACCTACGGGACCAGCCTGAACACCGTCCCCAAGCTCGATGTGCCGCCGACCGCTGTGGTGCCATACAACGCTTTGTCGATGCCGACAACGAGTGCTCCGTAAGGATTGAATCCGTCGGTCGTTCCACCGGTGAACATGTGCAGCACAGTCTCGGTTCCCGACGGCGTGAGCTTGAACACCGTGCCGCCGTTGGAATTGCCGCCGGTCGTCGTGCCGTACAAATTCTTCTTGAAGAGGATCAGGCCCGCGTTCGGATTGATTCCGTCGGCGCCGTTGCGGCGGAAATGATACAGAACGGTCTCGCCGCCCGTCCCCAATTTGTACACAACTCCGGCATTGTCGACTCCGCCCCCGTTGGTGGTCCCATAGAGATTGCCGTCGGCGTCGAAAAGCACACTGCCGAACGGCGATTGCCCGTCGGCGACGCCGCCCTTGAAGGTGTAGAGCGTGGCGTAGCTTCCCGTTTTCGTAATGGAAAATACCGTTCCCAGATTGCCGAGGCCACCGAGCGTGGTCGTGCCGTAGAGAATGCCCTTGTAAAGAATCATGCTGGCGTAAGGGAACGATCCATCCAGAGCCGGGAAGGCGGAGTTGAAATCGTGCAGAATCGTCTTCTTGCCCGCGGCCGTCAGTTTGAACACCGTGCCGTATCCGAACGCGCCGCCGGCGTTGGTAGCGCCGAACAGGTTCGTGCCTACTCTGACCACACCTGCATAGGGGTTGTAGCCATCGGCGGCTCCTTTGAAGCTGTAGAGGACGGTTTCGATTCCCGTGGCCGGATTGAAGCTGAACACGGTGCCGTTGTTGGTGGTTCCGCCGAATATGGTGGTGCCATACAGGATGCCGGTTTTCTTGTCGATGAATAGCCCGGCAATGGGGTGCGTGCCATCGTTTCCGCCGACAAAGCTGTAGACGACTGACTCATCGCCAGTTGTGGTCACTTTGAAGATCGCTCCGAAGTTGTCGTGACCTCCGCTGAACGTGGTTCCGTACATGTTCCCCACCGCATCGACCACCAGGTTGCAGCGTGGGCCGTAGGCATCGGGAGCATTCCCAAAACTGTGGATGACGCTCTCCGAGGTCGCAAGGGCAGCCGGGCCAGTGAGCATGAGCAGAAAAATCAATAGGGCCGATGAAAGTGCTACTTTGGCGGACGATGTGTACATGGAATCCTCCTGACGGATCAATCCTCGATGTTTGACAGCGTGAAAGCGTACCGAAAGCCATCAGCGCGGATTTGGCAGCAGGATTAGTCCGTGGGGAGTCGGAGGGGAAAGGCAGGCCGACAAATCTTGGGCGGAATCTTGACCCAGATGGGTGTTGTCTGTCAATGGCGAAAGGGCCTTCAATGCTGACTCCCGCCCGACAACAGCTATGAATTCTCAATGCGTCTCACCGAGAACTCATACTCAGGACTCTTCGGCACCAGGGATCCGAAGTATCCGCCCGAGAATGCGATGTCATTCCACTTGGTGCCATGGCTGAAGACTTGTTTGACTAGGTCGCCTTCGTTGGTCTTGGTGATCTTGCTGTTACCGGTTATTCCATCTACCGAATAGCTGAACGTGTAGTCGGCTCCAACATAGGACGAACTCAAATCCACAGCATAGTGAAGGCCTCCCATGAGGATAACAATCCCAATGGCCTCATGAGTCAAACCGTCCAGCGAGATGATTATGCGGTGCTCCGATATCGGTAGTTGAATGTGGTTTGCAAAGGTTGGGTTGAAGAATAGTTTTACGGGCGCCTCCGTACCGCTGGCTATGAAGTCCCGTATAGCCTGAAACTCGTCGCTTCTTGCTAGTGCTCGTGATTGGCGGGCCAGACAGATGTAAGAGGCCTTTGCCGCGGTTCTCAAGGCTGAGGCCGCGCATAGAAAATGAAACGTGCCCTTCCACACAGGTTCATAGGTAACCCGTTCTGCTGGTTCTTCAGCTAGTTTCTTGCCTTGTTGTCGCGCACGACGCTTGAAAGCCTCGACTTCTTGGAGAGAGGTAGACCTCAGATTTTCGGAAATTACCTCCCCGGAATGATCTATCTGTCGAGTGCGAATCGAGATTTCGCCGTCCGGATGTCTGATGCCCGTTTCCTCATCCGAGCCTACCCGCAGAATGGAGGGCACACTGGGCACGATCTTTTTTCGCCGATTGGGGATGCCTGCAATTTGTCTGAAGGGGAGCAAGTGTTCAGTAAATTCGTCCTCAAACCTACCGCAGGAACCGTTACATTCCACACACGTTGCCGCGATGGTGTCATTTCCACCTAGAGACGCGGGAATGACATGTTCCTGGGACGATGCCTTTGCTGGGCAGAATAGGCAATTGCGCATGCTGACGACCTGACTACAATCCCGCGCTCTTCTCCGCGATCAGCCCCTTGATCTTCTCCACGAACTCCGCCGTCCCCATATCTTCAGTCTTTTCTTTGCCGCGGGCGCGGACGTTGACCTTGTTCGCTTCCGCTTCCTTGTCTCCGACGACGAGCAGGAACGGAATTTTCTGCATTGCCTGTTCGCGAATCTTGGCGTTCATCTTTTCGTTACGGGCATCGACTTCGACGCGGACTCCCACGGCCCGCAGTTGCGCGGCGACGTTTTCGGCATAGGCCACATGACGCTCCGCAATCGGGATCATCGCTACCTGCACCGGCGAGAGCCATACCGGGAACGCTCCGGCGTAGTGCTCGATCAGCACGCCGAAGAAGCGCTCCACCGATCCATACAGCGCGCGATGCACCATGACCGGCTGCTTGCGCGTGCCATCTTCGGCGACGTACTCCAGTTGAAAGCGCTGCGGCAGGTTGAAATCGAACTGCACCGTCGAGAGCTGCCAGAGTCGCCCGATCGCGTCGACCAACTTGACGTCAATCTTCGGACCGTAAAACGCCGCTTCGCCTGGAATCGTCTTGTAGGGAATATTCAGCTTCTTCAGTGCGCTTTCGAGCGAATGGTTGGCCGTATTCCACTGCTCGTCGGTGCCGAGAAAACTTTTCTTGTCGTTTGGATCCCAGGTGGAGAGTTCCGTCTGATATTCGGTGAAGCCGAAAGCTTTGAGTACCGCCAGCGCAAATTCCAGGCAGCCGACGATTTCGTTTTCAATCTGCTCGGGAGTGCAGAAGATGTGGGCATCGTCCTGCGTAAAGCCGCGGACGCGCAACAATCCGTGCATCACGCCCGAGCGCTCGTAGCGATAGACCGTTCCCAACTCGCCCAGTCGTACCGGCAGATCGCGATACGACTTCAGCGAGTCTGCATAAATCAGTATGTGCCCCGGGCAATTCATCGGCTTGAGCCGGTATTCGGCATCGTCGAGTTCCATGGCGTCGAACATATTGTTCGAGTAGTAGCCTTCGTGTCCGGACGTGTGGAAGAGTTGACGGCGCGCGACGTGCGGCGTGCAGACCAGCGAATATCCGCGGCGCAGATATTCTTCGCGCATCCAGTCTTCCATCTCTTTGCGGATCACTCCACCCTTCGGATGCCAGAAGATCAGCCCCGGTCCCGCCAGTTCCTGGATGGAGAACAGATCGAGCTGCTTGCCGAGCACGCGATGATCGCGTTTCTTCGCCTCCTCGATTCCGGTCAGGTAAGCGTCGAGGTCTTTCTTCGAGAAAAATGAAGTCCCGTAAATGCGCTGCAACTGCTGGTTCTTCTCGTCGCCCAGCCAGTACGCGCCCGCGATGTTGAGCAGCTTGAACGCCTTGATCTTGCCGGTCGAAGGAATATGCGGGCCGCGGCAGAAGTCGAGAAACTTGCCGGTCTTGTAGATCGAAATCTTTTCATCGGGCTTGGTGAATTGCTCGATGAAATGGCACTTCATGAAATCGCCTTCACCCTTGAACTTGTCCAGGCCTTCCGTGCGTGGCAGAAACTCACGTGCGTAAGGCAGATTCTGCTGGACGAGTTCCTGCATCTTCTTTTCGATCTTCTCGAGATCTTCCGGCGTGAACGCAGTGGGACGATAGAAATCGTAGAAGAATCCATTCTCGGTCGACGGCCCGTGACCGAGCTTGGTCTCCGGGAAAAGTTCGAGCACCGCAGCCGCCAGCAGATGCGCGGACGAATGTCGATACACTTCGAGCGCCTCCGGGTCTTTATCCGTGAGCAGGCGCAGGTCAGTATCTTTTTCGAGCGGACGAGTGAGGTCGATCAAATCGCCATTCGTCTTCGCCGCGAGCGCCGCATCCGCGAGACGCGGGCTAATGGACCTCGCAATATCGAGCGCCGTCGTCCCCTTTGGAACTTCTTTGGTGCTCCCATCGGGGAGCTTAATGTGGATACTCTCAGACATAGGATCAGGCCTTGTATTTCGCTGAATCTCTTAAGTTTAAGGGAGTGCGGCGGGAGGGTCAAACATGCGAAACCCCAGCTGTCATCCTGAGCGGAGCAAGAACTGCGCGAAGCGAAGTTCTTGCGGAGTCGAAGGACCCCATGCAAGTGGACACAACCAGCGGCGTTGCAGGGAGTTTCCACATGGATACTCGTTTGAATCGGAAAACTCCGGGGGCGCCACGTGGCTGCAACAGCACGGGGAGAATTCCCTGCAACCGCAGAGACTTGGAAAACGTGCTGGGGTCCTTCGACTACGCAGGCCAATTCGCTTCGCGAATCGCCCTGCTCCGCTCAGGATGACAGGCCTGTTAGAGATCTCAAGGCGTGATTGTGACCTTCTTCAGTTTCCGGCCAAGCTGAATGGTGATTGTCGTCGGCAGATTCGACGTCAGTCGCAGCAAGACGTCGGTTGCGATCGCGCTGTCTACCTTGACGGCTTTCTCTTTCTTGATCTTCCGCGACGCCTCTGACGCTGAGCTAGCCAGGCCAATTAGAGCAAGCAGCTTGTCGAGCCGGATTCCACTCCGGTCCTCCGAGGCGACATCCCCGAAGGAGACTGAGACGGTTTCGACGTCCTCCGGCACTTCATGCTTCTGAAACTGCTTCGCCCAGTCCTCGCCCGCCTTGTTTGCTGCATCCGAGGAGTGAAAGTCCGCGACAATTACTCGCGCCAGCTCCTTCTTCAGCGCCATCGGATGCGCTTTCCCGGTCGCTGCATCCTGTTTCATTGCTGCGATCTGGTCCGAGCGAACGTCCGTCAGCAGTTCGTAGTACCGCCACATCATGTCGTCCGAAATCGACATGATCTTGCCGTACATCTCGAGCGGTGCTTCATGAATGCCGACCGCGTTTCCGAGCGACTTCGACATCTTATTAACGCCGTCGAGCCCTTCCAACAGCGGCATTGTCAGCACGACCTGCGACTCTTGTGCGTAGGCCCGCTGCAATTCGCGTCCAACCAGCAGGTTGAATTTTTGATCGGTGCCGCCCAGTTCCACGTCCGCTTCGAGCGCCACCGAGTCGTATCCCTGCGCCAGCGGATAGAGCAACTCGTGCATGGCAATCGGCTTTTCGTCGTGAAATCGTTTGTGGAAGTCTTCGCGCTCCAGCATTTGCGAAACCGTGTACTTGGCCGCCAGCCGGATGAAGTCTTCGGCGGAAAACTTCGCGAACCACCGGCTATTGAAATCCACTACCGTTTTTTCCGGACTGAGAATCTTGAACACCTGTGCTTTGTAGGTGTCGGCGTTGGCGTCAATCTGCTCGCGCGTCAACGGAGGCCGCGTCACCGATCGTCCCGTGGGATCGCCGATCATCCCGGTGAAATCGCCGATCAGGAAGATGACCGTGTGTCCCAGATCCTGAAAATGTTTGAGCTTGCGCAATAGAACGGTGTGTCCCAGGTGAAGATCGGGCGCGGTCGGATCAAATCCCGCCTTTACCCTTAGCGGCTTGCCCGATTTGAGCGACCGCTCGAGTTTCGCGCGCAATTCGGATTCTTTGACGATCTCCGCCGCGCCCTTCTTGATGTAGGCCAGTTGTTCGTCAACCGGTGGAAAGTTAGCCATGCGGTTTGATTATAGCGAGAGCATCACGCCGCGCGATGATTAGCTTTGTCGTGGCTCCTCCGCCTCACCACGGGTGTGTCCCAGGAAACGCCCCGCTTTCGGTACACTCGACTTTCTGTTTCGGAGCACCCGTGCGCGAAGTCGCTCTGTACGACCCAAATCGCGAGCCTGCCAGTTGGATGGAGATGATCCAGCCTACGCAGTATGCCGTCTTTCTCTGCGACACTGAGAATAGGACTGAGTTGACGAGCGATGGGCACTCACTCGGTCCCGGTATGACGCGCAGCTGCCTGATTTTCGATTCGCTCGACGAAGCCGAGCAATACTGCCGTCGGACAATTGCAGACATTCCCAGGTTGCGATGCGACGTCTTCGACAGTCGCGGACGGGTCAACCCGCCGGTCGCCACCTTTGTCGATCCGCAGTTTGAAGGCAGCCTGGATTCTGAAGCCAAGGCCACTCGCATGATCCGGTGGGCCTGCCTTTTGATCGCTGCGTCGCTCCCATTGTTCTGGTACACATGGCGCACCCGGGGCGAAGGGTGGGTGGGCGCTTTTTTTGGCGTGCAATTCGTTTTTGTCGCTTTGCGACTTCTGCATTGGGGCTACAGCATGAAAGAGGAACTGCGAAACCGGAAGGTGCAATCCGACCTGCGCAAGCAACAGAATGTCAGGAGCGGATGACTCTCAGGTTTTCTAACCTTTGACGTAAAAACTCAACGCCGCGTCCCCCTGGGCCAGCGTCCGATACCGTCGCAACTCACCGTACGATTCCCCACAGTCGAACTTCTTCTCATGCTCCGCGATCACCACTGCCGCTGGCCGAAGCAACTGGGACGCCGCTAACGCGCTCAAAGTCCTGCCGTATTCTTCCTGCTCCCGATAGGGCGGATCCAGGAAAACAAAGTCCACCGCGATGCCCGCAGTCGCCAACTGCCGAAGTCCCTTGCCGACGTCTGCCGTTATGATGCGGAACCCGCTCTCGATGCCCAATGATCGTAGATTTGCCGCAATCAACTGCGCTGCCGCCTGCGACGACTCCACAAAACAAACCATCTTCGCCCCGCGGCTCAGCGCTTCGATTCCGACCGCTCCCGTCCCGGCATACAAGTCCAGCCACACCGATCCGGCGAGTGCTTCGGGATTGCCCGCGCACAGCACGTTAAACAGCGTCTCGCGCAGGCGGTCTGCTGTGGGACGAATTTCCGTGCCTGGCACCGACCGCAGCAGGCGTCTTCGATATTGTCCGGCGATGACTCGCATATTCAGTAAGTGTGGCGCGGGCGCCCTCGCCCGCGTGCCCGCACCCAAACCGCTGCATTGGGGGTTGGGCAGTTCCAGTTTCCTCAGGCTCGCTTACGACAGCATCTACACCAACGACAGCTTCTACAACAGCATCAGTTTCGCGGGCGAGGGCGCCAGCGCCACAGAGGCTGATCCGCCGGCACCACGTCCGGCGTCTAAGTAGATAGAATACTCATAGGCACCACTATGCGCAGTTGGTCCATCCCGGCCGGCAAGCTGTTCGGCATCGAAGTTCGCATTCACCTGACGTTTTTCTTCCTGCTGCTGTTTGTGTGGAGCGCCGAGTCAGCCGTACAAGACGCGACCGCTGCCGCGCGTGCGTTGGGGCTGGTTGGAATCATTTTTGCGAGTGTAGTCATGCACGAGCTCGGCCACGCCCTCGTCGCCCGTCGCGCGGGAGTGCCCGCCAAAGGGATCATCCTTCTTCCGATTGGTGGCGTCACCATCCTCGACGAATCGCAGGCGACGCTGGAATCGGATTCGACGTGGAAGCGTGATATACGAATCGCCATTGCCGGCCCGCTCGTAAATCTGGTAATCGCAGGCGTAACGGCATTGGCGCTGTTGGCAGTCGTTCCCGGCTTTCCGTTGCTTGCGAAACCGCTGGTCGATCCCAACTCCCTGCCGCGCAGTGTGGTTTGGTTGAATCTGTATCTCGGACTTTTCAATTTGCTCCCGGCGTATCCCATGGACGGAGGCCGCGTGCTGCGCGCCTTCTTCACGCGACAGATGGATCCGATCCGCGCCACGCAACGGGCCGTTCGCATCGGGCACGTGTTCGCAATCCTGTTCATGATGCTCGGTATGCTCCTTGCCAATCGCCCCGAGACCCGTGGCGACGGTCTGTGGCTGCTGATGATCGGATTCTTCCTCTTTGCAGGAGCGCAACTCGAAGAACGTTCCGCAGTCTTCCATTCTGTTCTGCAGAGCGTGCGACTCGAAGAAGTCATGCTCACCGACTTCGCTACTTTGTCGCCTGCCGACACATTAGAAGATGCGCTCGACAAAGCTGTCCACACCTTGCAGGACGATTTCCCCGTGGTCCGAGGCAGTGACATGGTCGGCGTGATCTCGAAACAGAAAATTCTCGACGCGCTCCGCTCCGACGGCAACGGATACGTGCAGGCTGCCATGAACCGCTTGTTCGAAGTCGCCAATAAGCAGGAGTCGCTCGCTTCGGCCTTCCGCAAACTGGCTGCACGCAACTTGAGCATCATTCCAGTGGTTGATGAACAACGCCTGGTCGGCATCATCACCCTGCAAAATTTGATGCACTCCATGGCGCTGCTCGCCGAGAGCCGTAAACTGCGCCGCGCCGACATCGAATAGATACGCGAGTAGAGACGCGGCTTGCCGCGTCTCCGATGGCAACCGCACTACCGATTGCGAGGGAGACGAGGCAAGCCTCGTCTCTACATGATTTTGCGGCCAATCCGCCGGTTGTTCGCGGCGACTCGCATTCTTGTTAGACTTTCCTCATGCGCGCTGATGCTCCCGCCGACGCGAACGGACGCGGCACTCTTGCTCCCGGTTCGGCGCTGTATCTCGTCGCCACTCCCATCGGGAATCTCGAAGACATCACGCTGCGTGCTCTGCGAGTACTGAAAGAAGTCGACTTCATCGCCTGCGAAGACACTCGCCAGACGCAGAAACTTCTGAGCCACTACGGCATTCCGACCCGCACCGTCAGCTATCACGAACACAACGAGATGACGAAAGCCGCCGAGCTGATCGTCGATCTCGAAAGCGGCGCAAAGATCGCGCTCGTCACCGACGCCGGCATGCCTGGCATCTCCGACCCCGGCTTCCGCCTGATCACGCTCGCGATCCGCCATCACGTGCCGGTCGTCCCGATCCCGGGTGCGTCGGCATTTCTGGCCGCGCTCGTAGCCAGCGGCCTGCCCACCGACTCCTTCCGGTTCAGCGGATTCCTTCCCGTAAAATCCGGCCAGCGCCGCAAGCTGCTTGAGAGCGTGCGCGAGTCCGAGCGGACGCAAGTCTTCTACGAAGCCCCGCACCGGCTGCTCGAAACGCTCACCGATGTAGTCGAAGTTCTGGGCAGCGAACGGCACGTAGTAGTCGCGCGCGAAGTCACCAAGATCTACGAAGAGTTCCTGCGCGGACGAGCAAGTGAAGTGCTGGACGAATTGAAGTCGCGCGGAGAAGTTCGCGGTGAGATCACATTGTTAGTCGCCAAGGCGGAGGGCTCCGAGCTGCGAGCTGCGGGCTCCGAGTTGACCATTGCGCAACGCGTGAAGCAGATCATGTCCGATGAGAACGCCGATGAAAAAGCCGCGTTGAAGAAGGTCGCTAAAGAGCGCGGGATGGGGAAGAGTGAGGCGTATCGGGAGTGGCAAAGGAATAAGTGATTACGTTGTTGGTGACCTCGCGATTTCGAAAACAGTTGCCGTACAGGGCAGTCCTTGGCATCCCCGTGCGGCTGCTCGTCAGTTGATAGCTAACCATGACAGACACACATTACGAAGACATTCTCACCAAGCAGCTTGCGATGAATCACCAGACATGGTCTGTCTTGCAAAAACATGGCGTGACGGAAAAGAGCAGGGTGCGTCTCGATTTTTCTTACAACTCACCAAATCGTCAGGCTGCCGACGGATTGCGCGCTCTACTTCAGGAACAGACGGACTACGAAGTTCAGGTCGAGCCGGTCGGTTCATTTCTGCGCCGCAAATGGAGAGTTGGAGGCCGAACGCAGGCGACAGCTGTTTCTCCCACAATCCTAGATCAGTGGGTCACGTGGATGGTCGCTGCTGGTAAAGAGCGCTCTTGTGACTTTGATGGATGGGGAACATCGGTCTGAAAATCTGGGTAACCACTTTTCCCTCCGCAACCTGTCGGGCCATTTTGTGAAAATGGCGATGTTACGGTAGCAATCCACCTTTACAATTCACATCCCCGGCATTTTCCCCAGGAACAGCAATACCATATCGATCGTGTCGCTGACGCCGTGCGCGATAATCGGCACGCACAAATTCTTTCCCGTGCGTAGGTACATCAGACCGAGAAAGATTCCCGCCAGCCCTTCTTCAATCCATCCGGTCAGCCCCTGATAGCCATGCGCCAGACCGAACACGATGTTGACCATCACCAGGCTCACGATCCACGCGCCCCGCGTGCGGCCAAATAAATCCGCCACGCGGTTCATCAGATACCCGCGCCAGAACAGTTCTTCGCCAAAAGCCGCCAGCGTCCAGGAGAGCGCAATGAACAGCAGCGTCATCTTGATGTTCCCGGTGAGCATGCGAAACAGATCCAGATCCGGCTCTCTGCCAAGCAGACGCGACAAAATCGGCTGCGTCACTAGAAGTTGAAACGCTTCCAACGCCGCACCCAGCACGACACCACCTGCGATCGTCACCGGCCACGAACGCCAGCGAGTCAACCCGACCGCGCGCCATCCCAGCCCGCGCAAGCGCAGAGAAATCCATCCCAGTAGAACGAGCTCCGGGGTTTTCGAGACGGGAATCCAGTGACTATAGTCGGCGTAGAAGATGAATGCGACCAGCAGAAATTCGAGGAGCGCGAGCCACTTGCTATCGCGCCAGGACGTTGCGGACGTGTTCAGGTCGGCCATTCGATCTAGTGTTATCTACAAATGAATTGTCATCCTCAGCGGAGCGAAGGATATGCTCGCTTTGCGAACGCCAAGAAAGCAGGTCCTTCGCTCCGCTCAGGATGACAGGTGGTTTTAGGGATGACGGCGCCAGTTGCGGTCCAATCTATTCATCGAGCTGCTGTTCCCCATCCCTGAGTCGATCGCGTTTCCCGAAACTGGTGAATGAACCACAGCGCCAACTGCGTGGTGAGAAAAACCGTTCCGCCTCCAAGTGCGAATCCGATTGGAATGAGTTTCCATCCCAGTAGTTCGTGGCCCTGCGGAATTGCATCCGTCATTCCGAGCACCAGGGAGAATGTGTCCGCATTCGTCAGCCACAGGCCAACTTTGTGGTTGAACGGTTTCGCCAATGCCGCGAGAAAGAAGGACGCGCCAAAGCAGTAGCCGGCCAGGCAGACGAGAAAAACCAGAAAGCCTTTCAGACTGAGCGTGGCCCATCGGAAGATGGCGCGCAGAATGGTCCACGGCATGCGGTGTTGTTGCGCGCGTACCAGCAGATTGTCTGTGACGTAACTGGCGGCCAGCGTCGAGGGTGTCCCGAGGCGAGTCAGCGCCGAACTGACTCCCGCCTCCGTCATTGCTCCGCCCGTGGCCGCAGTGTCCAGAATGTGGCTGCGAATTTCTTCGACGATTTCCGTGACTTGCTCAGCGGGCAGAGAACGCAGCCGCGCGCGAAGATCGGCGAGATAGGCGTCGATCATTTTCTGTGTTTGCGGAGACGCGAGTGCAGGCATTAACGTTGCTCCTTTCGCACGGCGACCAGAAGGTCGTCGAGGCTGGCCGAAAAGCTTTGCCAGAAGCGCGCCATCTCGGTGACGCGCCGGCGTCCGGATGCGGTCAGGCGGTAATACTTTCGGGGATGGCCCGCGTCCGCTTCCACCCACTCTGAACTGAGCAGCCCTTCGGCCTTCAACCGGCTGAGCAGGGGATAAACCGTTCCCTCAGGAACGACGAGGCCCGAGCCATCTGCCAGCCGTCGCATGATTTCCAATCCATAAAGGCGATCCGACCAAAGCACCGCCAGAATCGCCAGTTCCAGACATCCCTTGCGCAACTGGACTTCCCACTTATCAGCAGACTCGGGCTCGGGGGTGGCGCGGACAGCCATTGGTAGGCACGATACCTTGCGGTGCAAGGTATGTCAAGAATCAAGATGCACGCCGGGTGGGCGGACGAGTGCTCCGTGCCGAAAGTAGCGGTGAGATCAGGAGTTCGCGGGCGGGGGCGCCCGCGCCACATCCTACGTGGACAAAGCCTTTTTGACCGCCTCGCTGACCACTTTCCCGTCCACTCGCAACCCGGCGGCTGCGAAGCGAGCCATGGCGGCCTTCATGACGTTGCCCATGTCTTTCATCGCGGGCTGCGGATTCATCTCGGCGATCGCTGCCTTCACTCCCGCGATGATCTCTTCTTCGCCCGCGGCCTTGGGCAGATAGGCTTCAATCATTTTGATTTCGGCAGCTTCTTTGTCGGCCATTTCCTGACGTCCGCCTTTGGTGAACTGCTCCACCGACTCCTTGCGCTGCTTGATGAGCGTGGAGAGAATCTGCTGCGATTCCTTATCGTCGAGCGGCGCCATCTTCTCGACGGCTTTCAACTGGAGCGCGCTTTTCACCATACGCAGGCAGGAAAGGCGAGCTTCTTCTTTCGCCTTCATGGCGGTGACGATGTCTTTCTGGATCTGGTCGATTAATGGCATGGGCAGATTATAGAACGCTACGGGCTCCGAGCCTCGAGCTGCGAGCGAACCAAGATTGGTCGAAGCCCGCAGCTCGTAGCTCGCAGCCAATAGCCATTCGCCCATACCCTCGACTATCCTAAGAACTCATGCTGAAAAAGAACCGCCTTTTCACTCCCGGCCCGACACCGCTTCTCCCCTCCGCGCAGCTCGCGATGGCGTCGTATGGCGCGCATCATCGCACTGCGGACTTCCGCGCCCTGTTCACGCGCGTTCTCGCCGATCTGAAGGAATTTATCGGCACACAGAATGAAGTCCTTGTGCTCACTGCTTCGGGTACGGGATTCATGGAAGCGGCCGTCTCGAACCTGACGTCGTGCGGAGACAGAGTGCTCGTCCTGACCGCCGGAAAATTTGGCGAGCGCTGGGTGTCGCTGGCGAAGGCATTCGGATGCCAGGTTGAAACCGTCACCGCGCCCTACGGCCAGACGATCGCCCTCGACCAGGTGCAAGCGAAACTCGCGGAGAAGAATGACATTCGCTGCGTCTATGTGCAGGCGTCGGAAAGTTCGACCGGCGCGCGTCATGACATCGAAGCGATTGCGAAGCTGGTGCGCGCGTTGCCCGATACGTTGCTCGTGGTTGACGCCATCACCGGGCTCGGCACCACTCACCTCGACGTCGACAAGTGGGGGATCGACATCATTATTGGTGGATCGCAGAAAGCGCTCATGATCCCGCCCGGCCTCGCATACGGCGCGATCAGTGAGCGAGCGTGGCAGCGTATGGAGACGACCACCACTCCGCGCTACTACTTCGATCTGCGCAAGGAGAGAAAGTCCTCTGCGAAAGCGGAAACGGCCTACACACCCGCGACCGCGATGTTCGCCGCGCTCGCGGCCGCGCTCGACTACGTTCGCCAGATGGGAAACGGCAACCTTGCCGCCGGAAGAAAAGCTCTCATCGACAACGCCGAACTCTGCGCCGCCATGGCGCGCGCGGGAGTACAGGCCCTCGGCCTGAAACTATTCGCGCCGACGTGCCCGGCCGCCGCGCTCATCGCCGTCGAGGCTCCCCGCGAGGCCGACTCGACCGAAATCTGCAAACGTTTTCGCGATCAGTTTGGAGCCGTCGTCGCGAACGGGCAGGCTGAGATGAAAGGACAACTGTTCCGCATCGCGCATCTCGGCTACTACGACTACCTCGACACAGTTGGAGTGCTGTCGGCACTCGAAAACGTGATCGCCGATCTGACCGGGAAACCGGTGGAGTTTGGCAGCGCAGTCCGCGCCGCGCAGGAAGTGTACGCGCGTACAGCAAAGGCGAATCGATAGCTTCCTGGAGCAGCATTCGCTTGCGGGTGGTCTGGGCAGGTCGCTCGACCCGATGAGCCACCGAATATTTGTAATGGGTTCCGAGTGTGAGACCTCGGGGGCTAAAGCCCACTGGTTAGAAGAATCTCAATCGCAGCGGTGAACCGCTGCGCCACCCAAAATCAGATTCTGTCCACTACTGTCCACGGCATTCTGCACACGGACAAACTTCCCGCAGATACGCCCACGAATAAATTCCCAAATCGTGTTTATCGTTCCAGGAGAAACGAAGCGCATACTTCCCCACCGGCTCCGCTGACAGCGGCTTGGCTGCGGCCTTGAACATCGGGAGCGCTCCCGGAGCCTGCTTCGGACCTTCGCCCGGCTTCCGATCGGACTTGCTCCGCTCGTCATCACAAAGCGCGCACGGACAAGCGTCCCGCAGAAACGGAAACGTGTAGCTCGACTTGTGCCCATCTTTCCACTCGATTTCGACGCCGGTTCCCGTGCTCAAATTGATCTTGACCGAGTGAGGATCGTTGGCGAGCCGAGGGGACGGATCAAGCGCTGGCATACCATCAGTATCGCATGCAGCGATGTCAGCGCGACCTAAACTCTTTATTTTCAGCGCTCGCGAGCCTCTGCAGTCCCGGCACCTCGTCCGTTGCCGCGATAGAGTCTGCTCTCGCTCCCGATCCCCGAACCCTCACCAAACATCTACCGCTAACCGATCGCCTTTCGTGGAACGAATCCGTGTCCGATATCATCTAAGTTGTTAGGCGGAAGACACATCCGGCGTCGGTGACGGGAAAAATTAGCTTTCGATCACGCAGGCAGAGGCAGTTCTGCGCGTGCTATACTTCCAAGGCTTGTGCCTTTGTGCACAACTCCGTACCAACTCCTACCGCTGAATAGGTTTGGCGCCCGCCCACTGCGGACGACCCGAAGGAAAATCTGTCTTGGCTCTTGATGACAAGTACGACGATATAAAAAAGCTGATCGAAACAGGCAAGGAAAAGGGATATCTGACCTATGACCAGGTCAACGATTTAATCCCGCACGATGTGCATTCTCCTGAAGACCTGGACGATCTGCTTACCACGATCGGGACACAAGGAATTGACGTACTCGAAAGCTCGAAAGGGCCTTCGACCGATCTGGAAAAAAAATTCGAGGAAGTAGAAGAAGGCTCTGAAGACGTTGAGCTCGACCTGACCCCAGGCGCGCTTGAAAAGACCAACGACCCCGTCCGCATGTACCTGCGCGAGATGGGCACCGTGCCTTTGCTGACCCGCGAAGGCGAAGTCGAAATTGCAAAACGCATCGAGCGTGGACAGAACCGCGTCCTGAAAGCTCTTTCCCGTTCTCCCATCGTGATCAATGAACTCCTCGCCCTGGGCGAGGACCTCGAGAAAGGCGTCCGCTCCATTAAAGAGCTGGTCACTTTCGACGAAGAGGAAATCACCGAAGAGATCGTAGAAAAGCGGCTCAAGGAATTCCTGGCGAAGATTCACGCCATGGAAAAGCTCTACCACAAGGTAGCGCCGCTCCAGGCGAAGTTAGCCGACGTGAATCAGAAGAAGCGTCCGAAGGACTATCGCCGTTATCGCATTCAACTGGCGCGAGCGGTCATCCGGACTTCGCAGGCGATCCGCAAGCTGGGATTCACTCACAACGAACGCAAGCGCCTGATCGACCGCGTCAATCGCACGGTCGATGGCATGCGATCGCTCGACCGTCAGATCCAGAACCTGGAAAAGAAGGCCGACGCGACGCGTTCCGAAGAGCAGCGCAAGGAATACCGCAAGCAATCGCGCGCGGTACGAGGCGAACTCGAAAAGCTGGAAGCCGAAGCGGGCGTCTTGTTCCTGGAACTCAAGCGCACACAGCGCGAGATTATCCAGGGAGACATGGACGCGGAGCACGCCAAGCGCGAGCTCATCGAAGCCAACCTGCGTCTCGTCGTCTCGATCGCGAAAAAGTACACCAACCGGGGCCTGCAATTCCTCGACCTGATTCAGGAAGGCAATATCGGCCTGATGAAGGCGGTAGACAAATTCGAATACCGGCGAGGCTATAAGTTCTCCACGTACGCCACGTGGTGGATTCGGCAGGCAATTACTCGTGCCATTGCTGATCAGGCGCGTACGATTCGTATCCCCGTCCACATGATCGAAACGATCAACAAGCTGATCCGCACCTCGCGGCAACTTGTGCAGGAACTGGGACGCGAACCTACCTCGGAAGAGATCGCGAAGAGAATGGATATTCCGGTAGCGAAAGTCAGGAAAGTCCTGAAGATCGCTCAGGAACCAATCTCGCTCGAAACTCCGATCGGCGAAGAAGAAGACTCCCACCTTGGAGACTTCATCGAAGACCGAGCCGTAGTCTCGCCCGCCGAGGCCGTAATCAACGTCAACCTGAAAGACCAGACCTCGCAAGTTCTCCGCACGCTAACCCCGCGCGAAGAAAAAGTAATCAAAATGCGGTTTGGACTGGAAGACGGCAGCGAACACACCCTGGAAGAAGTCGGCCAATCGTTCGCAGTTACCCGCGAACGCATCCGCCAGATCGAAGCCAAGGCGCTGCGGAAGTTGCGTCATCCAAGTCGCTCGCGTAAGTTGCGGGCGTTCATGGATGGAGTCCGGGACTAGCAGTTTACTCGTAGGGTTTTGAAGGGCGCGAGTGATCGCGCCCTTTTTCCTTTCTGACGACTTATGCTGAATTTCCAGGTTAGCGCTCATCCCGAGGCGCGAACCCGTGCCGCTAGCCAGGCGATGGAAGCCCCGCTACTGTGCCCTTTTAGTATGATCATGGTCAGCCTATCTACAAATGCTTGATATCACGCCAGACGATATCGCGCTATTGAACGACTCCGACCTTCGCACCTTGGTTGGTCTACTTTGCGAGGCAGAGCTTAGGAAGCGAGGTTTGTCCACCACTGCGGTGACGTGGAGCGGACATCAGAACTCGGCGGATGGAGGCCTAGACGTTCGCGTTTCCCTTGGGGACGACGTAACGATCGCCGGCTTCAT
This sequence comes from Acidobacteriota bacterium, assembly GCA_016196065.1. Taxonomy (NCBI): domain Bacteria; kingdom Pseudomonadati; phylum Acidobacteriota; species Acidobacteriota bacterium. The sequence goes on from JACPYL010000012.1 coordinate 220,103, forward strand.
ACCGCGCCCACACACTGGCTTTCAAGTGAAGAAGAGCGGTATGCCGCGCACCGAAATTCTCGACGAGATGCGGCCGGGCGACGTTTTGCGGCCGATTATTCGAGACCTGGCGAATCGATCGGGCGCGTAGGTCATCGTGAGTGCGGAATCAACCTCGGAAACGACTCTTCGAAACAGACACGACGCCATGCGAGAGGCTGTGGGTGATCTTCCGAACGCGAAAGATCTTTCGTTAGATTTCTACGACCGAGGGCGTGTGGCGAGTTGGGTTCGCGACCATGCAGGCATGGCTCTCTGGGTCAGGAGCAAAATCGGGCGCGCGCTGCCGGGATGGCGCCCGTACGAGGCGTGGGCATATGTGCCTGATGGTGTCAGGGGAGAATACCTGCTTGACGATGCGGTCCGCGTCCGTACTGACACTGAGGCGACAGAGCCCGGCCTGTCGGCAGTGGTGGGCATTCAACGCGTTCGTGACCGACTGCGACCCCCTGGTGGAGTAGTCCGTCTCGTCGGATTGTCAGGAGTAGGAAAAACGAGATTTGTCCAAGCCCTTTTCGATAGCCGGGTTGGCGAGTCGAGCCTTGATCCAGCACTGGCGCTTTACACAGATGTGGCCGATGGACCCGAGCCGTCTCCCGTAACTCTTACCCAGAACCTGATTGCATCGCGCTCGCGGGCAATTGTCGTGGTGGACAACTGCCCGCCTGACCTTCACAGGCGCGTCTCCGACGTGTGCCGGGCGCCCGAAAGCACCGTGAGCGTGATTACGGTCGAGTACGACATTCGCGAGGACCAGCCCGAGGGAACCGAGGTTTTCGAGCTGGAAGTGTCTTCGGAAGCCTTAATCGAAAAATTGTTGAAGCACCGATTTTCCTATTTGTCGTGGATCGACCTTCACACTATTGCGCAGTTCTCGGGCGGAAACGCTCGAATCGCCATCAGCCTGGCCGAGACGGTTCACCGCGATGAGACGATTGCTGGCATGTCCGACGAAAATCTTTTCAAGCGATTGTTCGAACAGCGTAATGCACCGAATGAATCTCTGTTGGTTGCAGCACAAGGCCTATCGCTCGTGTACTCGTTTCATGGAGAAGACGTGTCCGATGGTGACGAGGCGGAACTTTCCCGACTGGGGGCCGTCGTAAAGAGAAACGCTCAAGAGATGTTTCAAAGTGCCGTCGAACTGGGGCGTCGCCGTTTAGTCCAGCGCCGCGGCGTCTGGCGGGCCGTTCTTCCCCATGCAATCGCGAATCGGCTGGCGGCCCGAGCGCTCCAAGACATCCCCACCACCATAGTCGAAAAACACCTAGTCAACGAAGCGCCCGAAAGACTTCTAAGGTCTTTTTCCAGAAGACTCGGGTATCTTGACGGTTCCCAAGAGGCAAAGCAAATCTCGAGGAACTGGCTTGGCGTAGGCGGGTTGTTGTCAGATGTCCTGAACCTCAACGAACTTGGCGAAAGTATGTTCAGAAACATAGCGCCAGTAGACCCGGATGCCACGTTATCGGCGCTCGAACGAGCTGTGCTTGGGTCCACAAGCGGCGACTCTGCGAAAAAATGCGCCCGCTACGTGCAACTGCTGGTATCCCTCGCTTACGAGCCTCAGCATTTCGAAAGATCCGTTGCGCTGCTCGCCAAAGCTGCAGTGGCTGGCGCAGAAGGATCGGCGTCATCCTTTCGCCAAAAATCCCAACGACACAACCAAAGCGTTCGGTTCGCTTTTCCTAATCATACAGTCAGGCACTCACGCATCCCCGGAACAGAGGGAATCAGTAACTCGGTCGTTGCTAAGGTCAAGCAATTCACTCGAACGAGAACTAGGCCTGAGGAGTCTCGATGCCGCTCTAACCGCGTGGCATTTCGGACCCATCGTAAGTTTTGGATTTGGAGCACGGTCGCGAGACTTTGGCTACTGGCCTGCCACGAGGGAAGAAGTGGTCAAGTGGTTCAGTCGATTCCTAAAGTTGGCTGAGGAATTGGCATGCGCTGACTACTCCGAGGCTCAACGCGTGCGCACTATCATCGCGAATAAGTTTCGTGGCCTGTGGACGGGAGCCCAGATGTATGAGGACTTGGAACGTACCTGCAACTCGATCTCGAGAAAATCATTCTGGGCAGAAGGCTGGAGTGCCGCGCGGGAAACGCTGTATTACGACTCCAATGGATTCACCGCCGATGTGGCTAAGAATCTCGCCCGCGTCGAGGCGCTTCTTCAGCCGCGGGGTACGATCCAGCGTGTGCGTTCGATCGTTTTGGCGGAATCTATATCAATTGTGGGAATTCCTTTAGTCAGTGACCGCAACGAGAGCATCGAGTCCGCGATGTCCCGACTGGAGAATACTGCCTACGAACTTGGTGTGACTGTGGTGCGTGATGAATCCGCGCTAAGAGAGCTTCTTCCAGAGTTAATTCGCACGAGGAGTGAACAAATTTGGGGTTTTGGGCGAGGGCTGGCGCAAGGCGCAGATGATCCGATCGAAATCTGGAAAAAGTTGGTCGCCCAACTGCAACCCATCCCCGTGGAAGGGACAACCATAGGCGTGTTCCGCGGATTCTTGAACGGTCTCCATCCAAGGAATCCAGCACTTGCAAGTTCCATGCTCGATGATGCCATCGACGATAACGCTCTTGCGCAATTCTATCCCATGCTGGAGACCTCAATCGGAACGATAGAACAATCTGGATTTCAGCGCCTGATTCGCTCTCTTAATCATGGTAGCGCTCCAATTCACATGTATCGGACGTTGCAGGCAGGGGGAGTAACGCATCATCTCAAAGGCTCGATGTTTAATGAGTTGTTGCTGAGAATTTCGGATCGCTACGCCGGCGTTGACATCGCCATAGAGATTCTCATCATGAGGCTTTCTTTCGGTCAAGAAAGCAGTACGCCCGGCGAACTCGTCGAAATTGGATGTGAGCTTTTCCGCCGTCTCAAAGTAACCGGAAACACAGACTCTAACTTCGTATATAGGCTACAGATTGTCGGGAAGAACTGCTTACTTGGGGAAAAGGGCGCTACGACTGTTAGCGAGATCTGCAGCAATCTGCGTGACGCCATTTCGAGGTCCGAAGCGTCTACATATGGCCACCGTGACCTTCTGCAGGTTCTCTTCAGTGCTCAGCCTTTTGCCGTTCTGCAATCCTTGTGCGGTGGAGACGATGCGGCAATGGCAAGGGTCGGAATCGGCATTTTGGAGAGTTCAGATCTATTGCGTCCGCATGCTTTCGACGTTATCCCAGTAGAGGCGCTTCTTCGATGGTGCGACGAATTGCCTGAGGTTCGTTATCCGATCGCGGCTGCGGGAATATCTGCGATTAAGCAAGACAAGGACGGTCCACACTGGACTGACATTGCACTCAAAATTCTGGAGAAATCTCCCGACCGGCCCCGAGTGCTCCAAAAATTCATCCGGCAATTCAGCTTGCCGGGTTGGGACAGTTCGAAAGCCGCGGAGGTCCAGTCCAATTTACGGCTCCTCGATGAAATGGCAAAGTACTCTGATCCTCGCCTTGAGGAGTTTGCAAGCCAGGAAAAGGCCAGGTTGTCGCAGGCGACCGCTGCTGTGAAGGAAGCGATCCCCCCGGTTTACCTAGATCAGTACGAAAGCTTTGAGTAAGCAGGCATCCGCGTCGCAGCAGTGAACCTCTGCGCACGGGAAATAGCTTCCCAACATCAAAAACGTCGGACAAGAAAGCCTGCCCCGCGTGCATTCCGCTTCCCGTTTCGGGAAGCGGCGACAAGATTTCTCTTCTGAAACTCTTGCTTTGGGATGCTGGAAAATTTCCAATAGAAGCAGTCAAAAGCAGATTCCTCGCACGCTCTCGCCTTCGGCTGCGAGCGACTCGGAATGACAGCCGTTAAGGGAGTGGCTGCGGGCGAAGCAACATCTTCGCTGAGGATGACATGTCTCTCATTGGGGTGAGTGTGACGAAGAAAAGAACAAGATCGACGCACAAAATCGCCGACAAGAAGAAGCGCGGCGAGTGGGTGGAGTTGCGGTTCATGGCGGAGGCGGCTGAGCATGATTTGCCGGCTAGCAAACCGTTGGGCGATTCGGAGAATTTTGATGTGGTGGTGGGGCGTCCGGGAAAGTTCGTGGCAGTGCAGGTGAAGTGCACGATCTTCCAATCGAAGAATGGCGAAGGATATGTCTGCTCGGTGTGCAGCAGTCATAAGGTGTATCGGGAGGGGTCGTTTGATTTTTTGGCGGCGTATGTGGTGCCGGAGAAGGCATGGTACATTCTGCCGGCCAAGGAGATTACGGGAATGCGGGCGGTAACGCTGTGCACGCCGACAGGACGGTATGAGCAATATCGCGAGGCGTGGAAGCTGCTGCAGGATGCGGTGGGGCTGGGCGAAACGGCGGTGAGCGATCCGGCTAGTAGCGGCGTGGACACCAGCGAGGAAGCACCGGCGGCGCCTTCGCCGGCGTTTCAAAGGATGGAGTCTGCGATGAATCTGTTCCGTCGGCGCCTGCAGGGCGAGTGAACGCTTCCGCGACAGGGATGTAACGTTCTATCCCCAAGGCCTTCTCACCAGAACGGCTGCTCCGCGGGAACAAACTCCACCTTAACTTCCGGCACCATCGGTTTCAGCCAGCGCACACACTCTTCCATCCCAGCTTGCTCGGAAGGGATGTGTCCGAGGACGATCAACGCCTTCTGTCTCTTCTCACTGACGGCGTCGGCGGCGTATTCGACGGTTTCCCATTCGCGGGATTCGCCGGTGATCAGTAGTTGGACATCGGGAATCTCTAGCGCGCGCACTTCCGTCTGCAGGCCGGCGGCGCCGGGGGAGAGAGCGATACGGGTCAGTTTCATGGTGCGGTCGCCGACTACACGCATAGTGCGCAGTTGCAGTCGCGACTTCAATTCGGCGGCCAGCTTTTCCAGCGTGGTTTCAGGAATCGTGAATAGGTACGGATTCTGTTTGTCCTGAAACTTTTCCCAGCCGAGAGCGCGGATCATGCCCACTTCGATGCCGTCCGGATTGCGCATGTGCCAGTGGTCGTGGAATCTCCAGACCACCAGGTTGTGCTCTTTGATGAATGCCAGTTTTTGCGCGAGGACGGGATCGTTTTCTTTCTGCGGAATTTCGTCGGCGTGGTCGAGGTGATTGTAGAAAGTCGGCTCGTGGGTGATCACGAGATTCTGTCCGGCGGCGGCGGCGCGCTGCAGGACGTCGAATGTCGCCATCATTGTGACTGCGATGCCGGTCACGCGAGTGTCGGGATCTCCTGCTTTGAAGGTGTCTACCGTGTCCTGCTGCCAGGGAACGCCGACTTGCGCCTTGATTCGTTCGATCACTTCCCGCGCGGTGAGAGGTTCGTGTCTCGCGGTGGCCGGGGATTGAGCCGACGCGACAATTGGCAAAAAGGTGAGGAATGCGAGTAAGGTCGACCAGCGTCCATGCATGATTGTGCCTCTTTCTGGCTGCGACACTTTGTGCGCATTCTAACAATGCGCATGCGATTGAGGGGCGAATGCTGCCATCAATCGAACCATTCAATCTCTTCCACGTCCCGCGCCCCGGCTTGCGCCAGCAGTGCGCGAAACGCTTCATCGATCGCCGGCATTGCGGTCTGGCAATCGTTCGCGAGCCGGACATCGGCACGATAACGATATCCGCCGGCTACGCGATCTGGAAAATCGCAGATCCGAATCCGCACGCCCGGAAACGGAGAGCACGCCACGTAGTCTCCGTACCAATGACTGTCTCCCATCGACCATTGCCATCCGCCGAGAGCATGCAAGCGGGTCCGCAGGGCGGTTGTGGATGAGTCCGGAACGACAAACTGGTAGGCTCCAGTCATAATTTGAGAAACTCATCGTACCGGAATCGGCCGGGAGGGCGAAGGGCGGTAAGGCGCTTCGAGCGCGGATTTCCGCCGCGAACCAATCCAGCCAACTCTTTGATTCGCTTTTTATTCGCTTCGTGCTAAACTGACCCAAAATGATGTGATGACCCGCACTTTTTACTCCAGCCTGCGGGTGTAGGCTTCTGGGATTAACACTCCCAGCTTCAGGTATTTAAATACAGTCAGGAGCATTCATGATGGCCGACGAGCGCAACAAAGCAATTGATCTTGCACTCTCTCAGATTGAAAAGCAGTTTGGTAAGGGCTCGATCATGCGGCTGGGATCGAAGGAAGCGATCGTCCCTATCGCCGTGATTCCCACTGGATCGATCTCGTTCGATGCGGCATTGGGCGTGGGTGGATTTCCACGTGGCCGTGTGGTCGAAGTGTTCGGTCCGGAATCGTCCGGCAAGACCACCATCACCCTGCAGGTGATCGCCGAAGCGCAGAAGATGGGCGGCATGGCCGCTTTCGTCGACGCCGAACACGCGCTTGATCCCGGCTACGCGAAGAAACTCGGTGTAGACGTCGACAACCTGCTCGTGTCGCAGCCCGACTACGGCGAACAGGCACTCGAGATCGTGGAAGCCCTGGTTCGCTCGAACGCGATTGACGTGCTGGTGGTGGACTCGGTGGCAGCCCTGGTTCCGAAAGCTGAACTCGATGGCGAAATGGGCGACAGCCACATGGGATTGCAGGCCCGCCTCATGTCGCAAGCTCTTCGTAAACTGACTGGTACGGTCGCGAAATCACGTACCTGCCTGATCTTCATCAATCAGATCCGCGAAAAAATCGGCGTCATGTTTGGCAACCCGGAGACCACTACCGGCGGCCGCGCGCTGAAGTTTTACTCGTCCGTGCGCATCGATATCCGTCGTATCGCTGCTATCAAGGAAGGCGACGTAATGACGGGCTCGCGCACGAAAGTGAAGATCGTGAAGAACAAAGTTGCCGCACCGTTCCGCGAAGCCGAATTCGACATCCTCTACGGCGAAGGCATCTCGCGCGAAGGCGACCTGCTGGACCTGGCGTCGAATAACAATATCGTGGAGAAGTCCGGCTCCTGGTACAGCTACAAAGGCGAGCGCATCGGACAAGGCCGCGAAAATGCGCGCGCTTTCCTGAAGGAAAACAAAGACACGATGGTGAAGCTCGAAGCCGAAGTTCGCAAAGCTCTGGGAATCGGGGTCGGGCCAGCAGCAGCGGCTCCTGTGGCGGCCCCAGCGCAGGCTACGGGGACTCAGGGACGGGTAGCAACCATGCCATTGGCAGTTGAGGCAGCCAAAGGACAGGCCGCAAAGCGCTAGAAGGGCCATATGAAATAACGACCGCCCGCGGCGAAGTATTGCGGGACAGTGAGGCGTTTGCTTCGCGAAAGGGTTAGCGGCGTTTGCTTAGTCCTCGCGTCGTTTGCATTCTTTGCAGCGCTCAGTCTTGCAGTTAGGATTTCCTAGGTACGTGTGCAAACGATTTTCGGGAGGTCGGACCACGGTAGATCCAGAGCAATGTCGCCCCGCCCAGAGCGGCCCCGGACTTGCTGACCGGCTGACACAAATCGGCAAGGATTGCGCGGAACATCTAAAAGAGCCCTTTCGCTCCGTCGATCATGGCGAACTGCTATACGACGAAAAGGGATTTCCACGATGATTGCCCGCTCCTCGGCCCTCAGGGCATCGTGTCGACGAGCCCAAGTTTATCCAAGGAAGCGCATAGGTTGGTCGTCTCCACGCTCGCTCGACACATAGAAGTCGCCATCGCGCCGAAACCTGAGTGCTGACCACGGCCGAGTGCTGCCTCATTGCCATCCCCGTTTCTCCCCGCATACAATCCTTCTTACTCTCGACCCTGTCGTCGACCGAGGCCCTGTGAAGCGCATTAAAGCCATATATCCCGGATCGTTCGATCCCCCGACCAACGGACATCTCGATCTGATCGAGCGGGGGAGCAAGATTTTCGATGAACTCGTGGTCGCCATCCTTCGCAATCCCGAAAAGGCGCCCCTCTTCAGTGTTCCCGAGCGCCGCAACATGCTGGAAGCCATGACCGCCGGCTTCGACAATGTTTCGGTCGAGACCTTCGACGGCCTGACCGTCGAATACGCGATGACGGTAGGAGCATCGGTGGTGCTGCGCGGCATTCGCGCCATCAGCGACTACGAATACGAACTCCAGATGGCATTGATGAACCGCAAGCTCCAGCCCAGCCTGGAAACTGTCTTCATGATGCCCGCCGAACGATATTCCTACGTCAGTTCGCGACTGGTACGGGAAGTTGCGCAACTGGGCGGCAGTATCAATTGCCTTGTTCCGGACCTAGTGGCGCAGAAACTTCGTGAGAAAATGGATCCAGCACTGAAGTTCGCCGACGCCGAGTTGGCACGCAAACCGTCCCAGCACAAGACAAAGTCCAGGAAAAAGCGTTAGTCCAAATCGACCGAGAAGAAGAGACGACGAAATCATGAGCAGCGTAATGACCCCCGTGACCCATCCCGTCCGCCTGACGGAACGCATTAACCGGATCGAGCCCTCGTCTACCATGGCCGCGGCAGCCGAGGCCGAAAAGCTGCGCCAGCAGGGCATCGACATCGTGGACGTCACCGCCGGCGAACCACACTTCACCACGCCGCAGCACGTGAAGGATGCTGCCATCGCGGCCATCAATAACAATTTCTCGAAATACACCGCAGTCGGTGGAACGCTCGAATTGAAGGATGCCATTATCAATCGCCATGCCGCCGACTTCGGCTCTGCCTACAAACGCGAAGAAGCGTGTGCGTCGGTGGGCGGCAAGCATGCGCTGTTCAACGTGATCTCCGTGCTCGTCGATCACGGTGACGAAGCGATTCTGCCGGTGCCCTACTGGGTCAGCTTCAAAGACATGGTGCGTTACATGGGCGGCAACTGTGTGCTGCTTAATGCCGACGAGTCGCAAGGCTTCCGCGTAACCGCGCAGATGGTGGAGCGCCTCATCACGCCGAAGACGAAACTCATCATTCTGAATTCGCCGTCGAATCCGTCGGGCGCGGTGATGAGCCCCAGCGACATGACCGAAGTCGTTCGACTCGCGCACGAGCGCGGCATCTGGGTAATTTCCGACGAGTGTTACGTCTACCTGAATTACACGGCAAAGAATTTTTCTGTCGGATCGCTCACGGAATTCCGTGACCGTTTTCTCGTCGTCGGATCACTCTCGAAAACCTATGCGATGACTGGATGGCGTCTCGGGTACACACTCGGCCCGGCCGCGATCATCGGCGCAGTAGCAAAGCTGCAGAGCCAGTCCACGTCGAACCCGACCTCGATCGTGCAAAAAGCGGCCGTCGCGGCGCTGAATAGTTCGCAACAATGCGTGGCCGACATGCGCGCCGAGTACATCAAATTGCGCGACCACATTGTCGGCGGGTTGCGCGCGATCCACGGCGTGAAGTGCACGATGCCGGAAGGCGCGTTCTATGCGTATCCCAATGTGTCGGCGTTCTTCGGCAAGAGCGGCGTGAAGTGCGCTGCCGACATCGCCCACGGACTGCTGCACAAAGCGCACGTGGCGACGGTCGCCGGAGAAGGCTTCGGCACCAGCGAGCACGTCCGCATTTCGTACGCGACCACCATGGAGAACCTCGACCGGGCACTCGAACGGATGCAGAAATATTTCGCAAGCCTGTAGCTTTCATATCGTTTTTTGGAATTCTGGAGGTCGCATGCGATCGCGTCTATTGTTTCTGTGCTCTCTCGTTATCCTCGGCGTGCTTGCCGTTGCCGTGCCAAGATCGCGCGCGGGATCTGGCGAGGCGACCGCCGTTCCTGGGGGTGACCGGTTACTCGGTGCGTGGCGACTGGTGAGCGTGGAAACGATCCGGCCCAATGGCGAAGTTATCTATCCGTTTTACGGCAAACATCCTGAGGGACTGATTGTTTACGATCGCAGCGGATGGATGAGCGTCCAGATTGTCTCCGATCCGAAGCCCCCCGGCCCGAAAGGGGATTCTCGAGAGACGTTTCGCAACGGCTCTCCCGACGAAAAGGTTGTTGCCATCGAAGGGTACTATGCCTACTTTGGAACCTGGACCGTCGACTCATCGACGTCTACCGTGACCCACCACCTTAAAGACTCGCTTTATCCAGGAGAGAGAGGCGTGGAATTCGCCCGGCACTTTACCTTCAACGGCGACCAACTTACTCTGATCGCGAAGACCCACGAGATGGGTGAAGATCACCAGCGCAAACTGGTATGGCAACGCGCACGGTAGAGGCCCTCGTAGTCTGGTAATTTGTAATTAGTAGGCTTGGGAACTCAGCTACCGCCGAGTGCGAAAATCACAAATTACCAATCGCAAATTACCAATTGTTCATGACCGACCTGTACCCACTCTTGCTCCCGCCCGCGTTCGACCCGCGCCCCTGGGGAACGCTCGATCTTTCGCAGATTTATCCCAACCACAAATTTAACGAGAAGATCGGCGAAGCCTGGCTTACCGGAGACGATTGCCTGGTCATGAATGGACCGCTCGCGAAGAGGACTTTGGCTGACGTGAGCAAAGAGTTCGGCGCCGCCCTCGTAGGGACTGCGGCGCGCGATCCGCAGCGTTTTCCCTTGCTCCTGAAATTTCTTTTCCCGGAAGAAAAGCTTTCAGTCCAGGTTCATCCTGACGATGCGACGGCGCAACGCTTTGGAGAGCCCTGGGGCAAGACGGAATGCTGGTATGTCGCGCATGCGAAGCCCGGCGCAAAGATCGCCCTCGGACTAAAGCCGGGCGTAACCGCCGCGCAACTGGAACAGGCCATCCACGACAAGAGCGCGGAAGAGTTGCTCAACTGGGTCAACATTTATTCCGGAGAGATGATCTATGTCACCGCCGGAACGGTCCACACGATGGGCGGAGGCGCCGTGCTCGTCGAAACGCAACAGCAATCCGACACGACCTATCGTCTTTACGACTACGGCCGCCCGCGCGAATTGCACCTGGAACGCGGCCTCGCGTCGATCAAAGTGGAAGCAAAATCCGGAAAGGTGATTCGTCCCGCTCCGGTCACGATTGACGGCGGACAGAACCGCCTCTCAACCATGGTCGCCGCGCCCTATTTCACGGTCGACATGTTCGAATTGAAAGCGCCGCACATCTTTTCGACTCGCGACCAATCCGGGAAAGACTCGGTGCAAATCCTGGTTGCAACCAACGGTTTTGGAGTCGTCGAATCTCCGGGACGTGAGCCCGTTACCCTGGCAAAAGGCGATGCGGTCGTAGTTCCCGCAGCACTGGGAGAATTCAGCGTGCGGCCACAGTGGACGCTCGAATTTCTGAAAGCATTTGTCCCGGGCGTTCCCGCCGCCGAGCCTGCCGTCCGGCTATGAAGCCTCTTCCCGCCTGAGGGGTTTCTCGTGACCTGCACCAAGATGATAGGCTTTTAACTTAGTGACGACGAACTTCTATCCCGTAATTCTGGCGGGCGGGCGAGGCACACGCTTCTGGCCGCTCAGCCGCAAGCGCCGAGCAAAACAACTCCTGGCACTCGACGGCAAGCAGACCATGATCCAGCAGACCGTGGCTCGCCTACTACCGATCACGTCCGCCAAGCGGCAATGGATTATCACTAACGACGATCTTCGCTCCGCGATCCTGCGGCAATTGCCGAAACTGGCGCCCAAGCAGATCCTCGCAGAGCCTGTCGGTCGCAACACGGCACCTGCGATTGGACTCGCGGCATTCTTCCTGCTTCGCCACGATCCCGACGCCGTGCTCGGACTCTTCCCTTCCGACCATGTTATCGCCGAACCCAAGCAGTATCGGGAGACGATCCGCCGCGGAATAGAAATTGCCGCTGCCGGAGAAAATATCGTTGTCCTCGGGATACGTCCGACGCGCGCCGAAACTGGTTACGGATACATTGAAGTCGGCAATCCAGATGCGAACGGAGCGCTGCAAGTCCGCCGTTTCACAGAAAAACCTGACTTAGCGAAAGCCACCCAGTTTGTCGCGGCTGGGAATTATTTCTGGAACAGCGGCATGTTTCTGTGGCGCGCTTCGACGCTGGCGAACGCGCTCCGCGAGCATCTCCCGAAGACGGCGCCGATTCTTGAGAAGATCGCGGCCGCGTTCGGGACAAACAAGTTTGCAGCAACCTTTCGGCGCCTGTATCCAAAGTGCGAAAACATCAGTATCGATTACGCCGTACTCGAACCTCGCTCGGCGAAAGGCGAAGGCCGGTCGAATATTTTTTGCCTGCCTTCCGATTTCGGCTGGAACGACCTCGGCTCCTGGACATCGCTGCACGAGCATCATGCCCGCCGAACCCAGCCGGCCGAAAATAATCTCATCAGTGCCGCGGCCAAATTCACACTGAACGCCAAGAACAATTACATCCACGCTCCCGGCAAATTTGTAGCGGCGGTTGGAGTCAGTAACCTGGTGATCGTGGAAACAGAAGATGCCCTGCTGATCACAACGCTCGACCAGTCCCAGGACGTAGGTAAAGTAGTCAAACACCTCGACGAGAAGAAGTTGAAGAAGTTGACTTAGCTCAAAGCTCGCGGCCCGAAGCTCGCAGCCGCCTTCGAACGACGAACAGCGAACGACGATGACAATCAAATTCGGTACCGACGGCTGGCGCGGCTTCATCGCCGACGACTTCACTTTCGATAACGTACGCAAGGTCGCGGGAGCAATCGCGTCCTACGTTCTCAAGCATGAGGAGTTCGCGCGCGGTGTCCTCGTTGGATATGACACGCGCTACGCGTCTGACCGAGCCGCCCGACTCGTTGCCCAAGTGCTCGCCGGAGCAGGCATCCCCGTCCTACTCGCCAACGACTACACTCCGACTCCGGCCGTGTCTTACAACGTCAAGAAACTCGGGGCCGCCGGCGGGGTGATGATCACCTCCAGCCACAATCCCTTCAACTGGAACGGCGTAAAGTTCAAAGCTAAGTTTGGCGGCTCGGCGACTCCCGACATTTTGAAGTTGATTGAAGCCGAATTGCGCGCGGGCGCGATGCCCTCGAAGCCTACGGCGAAGATTGAAGAAGTAGACTTCAAGCCCGCCTATGTCGAAGCGGTGTGCGAGTTTGCCGACCTCGATATCATTCGCCGCGCGAATTTCAAATTCGCTATCGACTCCATGTACGGCTCGGGACGCGGCGTCCTGCCCGGAATCTTCGACAAGAATGGCATCCAGTACGTTGCGATTCGTCAGGATGCGAATCCATTGTTTCCGGGAATTAATCCGGAACCGATTTTGCCGCACGTTTCCCTGTTGCAGGAAACGGTGAAGAAAGAGAAATGCCATGCCGGCCTCGCGACTGACGGCGACGCCGATCGCATTGGAGCTGTCGCCGAAGACGGAAGTTTCGTCGACGCTCACAAATGTTTCGCGATCCTCGCGAACTGGCTGCTCGAACGCCGGAAGTGGCCGGGCGACCTGGTACGCGCCTTCAATACCACCAAGATGATCGATCGCATCGCCGCCAAGCATGGCCGGAAGATGCACGAAGTTTCCATCGGCTTCAAGTACGCCGCCGACCTCATGATGACGCGCGAAATTCTGATCGCAGGAGAAGAGTCCGGCGGCATCGGGTTTGGCTGCTTTATTCCCGAGCGCGACGGCGTGCTGAACGCTCTGCTGCTCGCTAACGTGATGGCGGAAGAAGGCAAGCCGATGGGCCAACTGGTCGCCGATCTGCAGCGCGAATACGGACCGCACTACTATGGCCGTCGCGATCTTCATATTTCGGAAGAACTGAAGAATGGTGCAGTCCGCCGCGCCGCCGACCCGGGTACGACGAAGGTCGGACCTTACAAGATCCTGCGCAAAGAGAATCTGGACGGCGTGAAGTTTTTTCTCGACGCGCCCACGAACGGCAATGGTGCCGACGCCTGGCTGCTGTTCCGTGCCTCGGGAACGGAATTGTTGCTGCGGGTGTATACGGAAGCGTCCTCGCCTGAACTGGTGGAAGAGATCCTGCAGGCGGCGGAACGCTTCGTGCATCAGGCGTAGAGTCGCCGAGAGGTTGCGCCGCTTCTATGATCCCGCACGAAGCGAGGGATCTGCAGTTTTGTCCCGAATACTGGGGCCGACAAAACCCTCTGGTCGCGACACTTTCGCGACTCGCCATGCCTCCGAACACGATAGGATAATGGCTGTAATCTGGGGTCGATCATCGAAACGGAAACTACAGTCTCGGGAGCGGATTCGCTCGAGTCGCAGCGCTATAACCGCGTCAAGCGGTGGCTGGGCGTCGCTGACTTCGGGATGGGACTTCTGCTGCTCGTCCTGCTGCTCGCCACCGGCTGGAGCGGTGCCCTCCGCGATCTCGCCCTCAAAGGTGCATCGACCAACTATTCGTTGGCTGTGTTTCTTTACGTACTCATGCTGACGGCGATCAGCCGTGCCTTAGGATTCCCGCTCGATTACTACAGCTTCCGGCTTGAGCATCGCTACCACCTTTCCAACCAGCGAACCCGGTCCTGGTTGTGGGACGAATTCAAGGGTCTCATCGTCGGACTGGTGTTCGCCACGATTGTCGTGGAGTTGCTCTATCTGCTGATTCGCTACGTGCAACATTGGTGGCTGGTAGCGTGGGCGCTTTTCCTAGGATTGTTCGTGCTGCTCGCGCAACTGGCGCCAGTCGTGCTCTTCCCGATCTTCTACAAATTTGAGCCGCTCGACAATGAAGAATTGAGAAAGCGCCTGGTTGTCCTCAGCGAACGAGCAGGCACGCGGGTGCGCGGCGTCTACAAATGGAATCTTTCGGAGAAGAGCAAGAAAGCGAACGCTGCCCTGACCGGCTTGGGCGCAACACGGCGTATCATCCTTGCCGACACACTGCTCGATCAATACTCCAACGATGAGATCGAAGCTGTTCTCGCCCATGAACTCGGCCACCACGTTCACCGGCATATTTTGAAAAGTATTCTCGTGCAGGCGGGGATCACGCTGGCCGGCTTTTATCTGGCGAATGAAGTGCTGCGCTATGCGGTCGAGCGCGCCAATATGTATGAGAGGATGTCCGACTTCGCCAACCTGCCGCTGCTGGTGCTGGTCGCAACCTTGCTCTCATTTCTCTTGATGCCTGCCCTGAATGCCTATTCCCGCTTCAATGAGCGGCAGGCGGACCGGTATTGTTTCCAGTCCGTAGCTAGTGTCGAGCCATTTATTACGTCGATGAACAAATTAGCGGAACAGAATCTAGCTGAGAAAACTCCGTCCCGGTGGGTCGAATGGCTATTCCATTCCCATCCCGCAATCGCGAAGCGTGTAGCCGCTGCGCAAGCCTGGGCGAAAGCACACTGAACATAAGGTAGAAGGTAAGAGGTCAGATTGCAGAGGTTAAAATCTGATTTTTACCTCTGCAATCTGACCTTTCACCTCTGACCTCGCAGGATCACTTCCACTCGCTTCACATCCTCTTCCGTATCCACGCCGACGGAATCAAACGGCGTTTCGGCCACATAGATGGGGATTCCGTTTTCGAGAAAGCGCAGCTGTTCCAACCGTTCGCTGCGTTCCAATCCAGACTCCGGCCAGCGGACAAACCGGTCCAGCGCGTCCTTGCGATAGCCGTAAAAGCCGAGGTGCTTGAAATACCGTGGATGCGTCTGGTCGCGATCAAAAGGAATTGTCGCCCGCGAAAAGTAGAGCGCGCGGCCGTTCGAATCGGTCACGACTTTCACCGCGCTCGGGTTGTTGACGTCCACTTCCTCTGCGGGTGTCTTCAGCGTCCCCACCTCGACGCCCGGACGTCGCATCACGGCGATCAAGCTGTCGATATGCTCCGGCTTCGTGAGCGGTTCGTCTCCCTGAACATTCAAATACACGTCTGCGGCAACCGAGTTAGAGATCTCATGCACACGCTCCGTACCCGATCGATGCTCGGACGAAGTCATGCGCGCCTCGAACCCGCGTCCCCGGCAAAACGCCAGAATCTCCTCGGAGTCGGTCGCGATGACGACCTCGTCGAGCGTCGCGCAGCGCCGCACGCCCTGATAGACCCAGGCCAGCAAGGGATCACCCGCAATCTCGCGCAGCATTTTACGCGGCAGCCGTGTCGAAGCGAGCCGCGCCGGAATAACGGCCACAACTTTCATGCGCCGTAGTTTCGCACGCGGCCCGGTGGTTTGGCACCCTATTCCGCCTTTTTCTGAGGACTGATAGAATCATTATCGGAACGCGTCCACCCGCGTCGGCGGAATTCTGTGCCCGGTCCCGGGCTCCCCGAAACAGTTCGTTTCCGCAAGTTGTACGAGTTGGCGGTGTAGCTCAGGTGGTTAGAGCGACGGTCTCATAATCTATTGAAAACAATTGGTTTATAGTCTTTTCAATGCGTTACGGACGTTGAAGAGAGCCGTTTTGGGGCATTTTGGG
This sequence comes from Acidobacteriota bacterium, assembly GCA_016196065.1. NCBI lineage: Bacteria > Pseudomonadati > Acidobacteriota > Acidobacteriota bacterium. The sequence continues at coordinate 236,313 of JACPYL010000012.1, forward strand.
CACGTTTGGGTCGAATTGTTCTACAAATGTTCTACGAAATTGCCGGATTTTGAGCGACGGTAAGTTTACGGTTTTTTCGTCGCCTGTTCGCTGCGAACAAAAACAGAAAAGATGCTCAAGGTCGTAGGGTGTTTTGGAAACCCACAGCGCCCCGTGGCATCTATCTAGAAGGTGACCGCGCTGTGCCGATAGACCAAGAAAGACCCAACGTTGAACTCGAAATCGCCAACGAAGCAAAACACATGCTTCAAGAAAAACTCGTGTCTTCCGGTATAGCAGGACTGCTGTCACTCGTTCCGGGCGTCGGCGCAGCGGTCAGCGAGTTGATGACAGAACTCGCAATACAAAGAACCAACAATCGCGTAAAAGAAATGTTCGAGCACTTCACAGCCAGAGTGCACGAGGTCGGAGAAGAGAAGGTTGATCGGGAGTGGTTTCGCAGCGAAGAGTTTCAGACGTTGCTGTACGAGGCATTCAGCCAACTCAATGTCACACATGACCGCGAGAAGATCGAGATGCTTGGTACTGCGCTCGGCAACAGTGGCGCACCCGGCTTCAAGGAAGAAGAACGCAAAGACCTTTTCATTCGCTTTGTGAGAGACCTCACCCGGCAACATGTGAAAGTCCTTCTCCAACTCGTCCCGAACTATCTCCCGATGCGGGCGTCCGGCACGGTGGAGCCTCTGAATGAGGAAACAGAACGGAAATTGAAATGGGGTTCCAGACCAACGGTGAATCCGCGTGCGGACGATCTCCTTGTGCTTCAGATGCTGCATGCTTACGGTCTTGTTGAAGAACACATTAACTCGTCAATTGTGCAACCTCGCATCCCGGCCAGATTCACTAGTGAGAATCAAATGATCGGTGCACTGAAGAAGGTTACCAAGAACATGGAGCATCCTACAGTGACGCGGTCTTTCCGCCTTAGTCCACTCGGCAACGATTTTCTGAAGTTCATGGGATTGCCGAAAGCTTAAAATCTTTACATGAAGATCACTGATCCCGATACTCCTGACCCGTTGCCGAAGTTCACGGCGGAAATGGAGAAAGCAATCAAGGACTTGCGGGAGACAGCGTTAAGGACTGTTGTGCCTGCGTCAGACCAGTTGAGTCTTTTGGCGAAGGAGTGCGCACTTCCAACGAAGCAGCTACAAGGAATATTCGAAAAGACAGAATTTCTTCCCTCAGCTCAATTGAAAGCTCTAGCGGAAGAGATGCGTTCCCAAACCGTTCAATGGTCACAAACAGCGGAGGAAATGCGGCCACTCTTTGAGCATGCCGCAGAAGTCTGGCGGGAGTGCAGGGACGGAGCCGCACGGCTGGCTAAGTCAGGGTGGACTCTTCCCGCGCACATGACGCCGCGCGAAATGCTAGAACTCCTTAACGAGCCGAACGATGATGCGATTGACAGGGCATTCATCGAGTTCTACCACGATGCGGGTCAGATTTCCTTTTTGAAGCGGGCGATTTTGGCGTCTCCCCGATTCAAGGAGTGGGAGCAGCTTCTTGAGCAGTGCTTCGACAATTACGAAAGCGGAAAATATTTGATCTGCATTCCCGCTCTCCTTTCGGTGTTGGAAGGCGGTCTGGCGCTCCCTGAAGGAGCTACTTTTATAGGATCGAAGGAGCGCATCAAGTACTTCAATTCAAAACTCGATGCTTCTCAGCCCCTCTCGATTAAGCACGCAATGTGGAATTCGATGAATGAATTCGTAAAAGCCCTCTATCAGGATCGTCATTTCGACCAAGGGCGGCCTCTCAAGCTGAATCGTCACTGGATTCTGCATGGACGAGATATTCCGTCTTCTTGGCGACAGGCAGATGCTCTTCGGCTCTTCCATGCGCTGTCAACAATCTGTTCTCTTTGCAGCCCTGTGTCAGGCTAGAGGCTGATGGCATTTCCATAGTTTCTGATGAGGGACGATTTCCCTTTAAGAATCTCTGTCTTTCAGTTCCAGGTCGAGCTTCAGCGAACGACCAAGGCCATCGAGTCCAGGGATAGAGCCGCTTCAGGACCTGCATAATCGTCCAGGTGTCTTTCGCAATCCTGACGAATTGTTCCGCAAACTTCTTTTCAGCTAGACTGTCTGCCCGCTGCTGCTCGTTAACCGCTCGCAGCTTTGCCGCTGCTGATTCAGACATCGACTTCTTAGGCTCTGGTGCAAGTCCTCGGAATCTCGCAAACGGATCGGTCTGTGTTTCAAAGAGTGCAACGGTACTCACGGTTTTCCCTGCAACTTGAACCGACTCCAATCGAGGACAGGTTCCTCACCGCGTGACAATGCACCCATAGCCGTTTCCAGTTCAGTCGGCTCAGGCTCTTTGTAGCCAACTGCCGGAAGAACTTTTTCGTTTAGCGTGTCGAGAAGAGCTTTTCTCGTGATCCGCGATTGAAACTGCGTTTCACGGAACACGGCTGTGACCTGTGCCTGCAAAGCCTGAGCTTTCAGGTGCAGATGACCGACCGCCGATAACGTCAAGAACGACACGGCAAACGTTGCCAACATCAAAATCAAAATTACAATCAACATATTTTCTCCTAAAAAGAAAGTGGGGTACGCCCGGACTCCGGATAGCGGCACGTCGTACCCCTGTTTCGAGGTCATCGCCGTGTACGCTGGCAAGCGTACATAATCGGCTCTCCCGAAAGTCATCCCCCTAAGTTCTTGTCCTGCCAAGTAACGAAAAACTGTGGGGGCGGATGTAAAGCTATGATTCAGGAGGAAAAAGAATTTTCTGCGTCTGACGATTTTCCTGTCGGACTTTCCAATAGCAATTTTCCTTCTTGTATTCGATAGAGTCCTCATGTCTCGCGAGTGACGACTTGTCCGGCTTGCGCCCCATGTCCCTAGCGAATCCTTCATAGGTCAGCCATTGCGGGTCACACCGTTCTGAGCCATCGAGAACTTTTGTCATCAAGAATTCCCATGCCCGTTTTGTAGGAATGTGTTCCCCTGCTGCTAGACGATTTTCAGTGATTTGAAGACGACGGTATTCCTTCGACAGCACTGCACCGTCATACGACTCTCCGCTCTCGCCTGTGTGAGTCTGATAATGGTCGTACTCGTCCGCGTCGGGACCGTTCCCTTTTCCTTTTGCCCGGTAGACTGAATCCGGATCGCCTCCCATGCGAACACAATTTTTATTTCCGACTAGATTGTCCTTGGCGAACCTGGGAATTGAGACGTTAGAGAACCTGAGGTCAAACGGTCGCTTCCGGTCAACGAGCCTCGCCCGCCGAAGGACATCCTCAGGAAGCGTGCCGTGCTTGACGCTTGCAACCAGTTCCGTCAACGGTGCAAACCGTGTTCCTGGTGTGCCGAGAAATGAACGTGTAGGAGTAGCTGTGACTAGTCTGCCGTTTTTGACTTTCAAGATGTGAACGACACACCGGAAGAACGGTAGGAACTCTGGTGAGATGAGACAATTACCGCCCCCAAGGGAAGTCAAATCGAGATGGACATCGTCACCAATTCTCTGTGCATTAAATCTCCCGAACTCAAAAGCATTTTCGGCAACCGTAGTACGGAGTTGCGCCCGGAGACGCTTGAGCAACGCACGGCGGGAGATGTCGATAGGGTCATCGGAACGCCGTGTCTTCTCGACAGCAGTCAAATCCTCCCTTTGAAACTCTTCGCGTGCGTCACGGCACAGAGCTTCTAGGCGGATGAGAACGCGGTCAATGACCTCGTCGGAAAAACAATCCTTGGTCAGGTCTGGGACTTCATGCGAAATCTGGGACAGCACGTCCTCCCGCCTCGTCAGTGGGCAGAGTTGGGCAACGCGGTCATTGACGGTCTGGAGTAGGATGCCGTTCACAGGGCACCCCCGATGACGCTCTCTGAACGTGTGGCATGCCGATAACAGAACGTGCTGCCCTCAATCGGGGAGTTTGTGCAGTCGTTATCAAAGTTGCAGATTGGAATTCGCGGTGAGTCGGATGCGCTAAATGGAGCCAAGTCCGCTAATGGACTAGGAACCAAGTCCACAGGCGGACAACTATCCACATATCCTTCTATAAAACCCTTCTGACCTACAGACCTACTACCTTCTATATAACTGTTAACAGATAGATGTCCGCTAATGGACTTGGGCATGTTCTCAACAGTTTGCGGGGAGGATGCCGACACCCCGCTGGCTGCGGTAGCCAAGTCCGCTAATGGACTTGGTTCGTGCTTAGGGGTTTGAGTAGGCTTCACAAACAGCGGTGAGAGGTAGCCGTCTTTACCCCGGACTGATTCACGAACAACTATCAAATGGCACTTCACAATCAGGCTGTGGGTCGTTCGATGGATTACGGGTCTGGATGTCAGGCACGCCCTGGCAGTGATAGCCATCCTTTGTCCAAACAGACCAGCAGCGTCAAGATTCTGCTCGATGTAGTGGAGCAGTCCACGCTCTTGTAGCGTCAATGTTTTTGTGGATTTGTTGCGGTCGCGCTTTGGTATGTGTATCGTTTTGTCAGTCATTCTGTCCCTTTCCTTCTGTCTACTTCCTATTTCTGCAATTCCAGGCTCACGAGTGCCAAGTCATCCGGTGTCAATCGTCCGAGTAGCGCCCCGATTGAGCGTGATGTTTGAAAGCTCGTCGTCTTCGTGAGTTCACGGAGTGCTCTGACCTTGTTGACGAGTTCTCGCAAGTCAGCCCGCAATTCGTTTTTCGTTTCCATCGTGAGTCCCCTCTGTCTTTCCTTTACTGCACCTTGCCTGCGTCAGCAGAGCGACGAATCCACTGTTCGACATCGCTGCGCAGGAATCGCATCCCGCACGGCAGGCGTAGAACTGGTAGTGGGATTTCGTGGGAGGTCTGCCCTCTGCGCCTGGTCAACTCATAGACGCTGCGCTTGCTGCACTTCAAGAACACAGCAAGGTCTGTCACAGTCATCAGTTCCACGTTTGACTCCTCGCTCCCCAATAGAAAAAACGCCTGACAGACGTGAGTCCATCAGGGCGTTGGTCGAGGCGCTTTGCGGAACGCCTGTCAAAAATCTACCCGCAAAGGTTTCCGACCATGCCCCGCTTGGGGTCTGCGATCAAATGTGGTGATTGCGTTTTGCGCTCACCCGCGCCGTACCTGCCCTAGTCGGGCGACCACCGTGGCCTTTCGGATCGGTTGGTGAGACAGTCGCGAGAACTGCCCGCTCTTGGTACATTTCTACCTCTCAAGAATAGCAAGCTGAGAGGGATTAGCAATGGCTCGAAAGTCATCAGCACTTGTTACCGATCAGTGCGATGACCTACTATTACAATATTACACTGTGGTATGCCCAAAGTCAATCTAACTCGCTAGCACAATGCTGCAAGATATTCATTGACTGATACAAAAATATCAAAAATATATATCAGTACGTGAGAATCATTCTGACGCCCGATGGTACCTACTCCGAAAATGTACCAGGCAGAAAGCTACGCAAAGGGGACCCACAAAGGGGACCCGCCCGAAAAAATGTACCGGATAGAAATTCCGGAAAGGGGACCCAATAGACGGGACCCCAATGAAAGGGAGCGTTGTGTGACCTGGCCGAACCGATCACGTTGGAGAACTACCACGGGGCGCTCTGCCGGACGGTCGGTCGTCTGGGGAGGTAACCACCCTATTTTTCTGCCCTTCGACTGTCCTACCCCATACCCCTAATTCGCATCAGGGTTGCGAGGGAGCCGCAATCAGGGCAGCAGGAGGCTGTTGAGCGACGGTTCGTAGAACCTGCGTCACAAAATCACGTCCTTGCAATCAGAGACTTACAAAGGACGTAGAACACCTGTAGAACATTCTGAGCATGTGACAGTTTTTGTCATTTCCAGGAAGAGGCGTCATTCATTCGTGTTGGAGAGGTCGAGCGTCATCAAGGTTGAGTTTGGTCTAGAGCGGCAGTCTGGTTCTCGCTCCACGCGACCAAATATCTGTGGAACGCATGAGTGAGGGACTCTATCCACACGTCGAAGTCTTTTCCGAGCACAAATGGATTCATCAAACGCTCATCGAAGTAGTCTGGTTGGAAATGATAGACGCCGTTTCGGAACCGCTTCAGTAACGCTAGATGTGGCGATGCCAGAAGAGGGTCGATCTCAGGGTCAGACAACTTCAAATCTTGCCAACCTTCGCAGACTACATACAGCCCTGCATACCAATAGCTGAGATACATGAACGCACGACCTGCGTCCTCATTGTCAAAGAAGCTCGGGGTCGGTGAGAACTGCTTGCCCGCTTGCAGATAGTGCTCCCGCATCTCAATGCTCCACATGAAGTAGCGGTGCAGGCTGAAAATCTTGAAGACCTCTGGAACGGGTGCACTCACGGTATTTATTTTACTAGGTGCAGGAGCACCCGCTGGTGCTTAGTGGGTATCGGTCTGACGATGTGCCCTTAGAACTGAGCCTATTTTCTCAAGTCTCTCTCCTTTGTATCGAGTATCCCGGCTATACTTTCCTGGCCTGAGGGGGCAATTACAAAATGAACTTCAGAGAGATTGTTCGTGACCTTGACAGACAAATTTCAGAGCTTCAGAAAGCACGGAAGGCGTTGGCCGGGTTGGGCGGGGCAGTCGGAAACGGAAGACGCGGAAGGACAATGAGCGCGGCTGGTCGCAAACGAATTGCAGCCGCTCAACGCGCACGCTGGGCGAAGATCAGGGCGGGCAAGAGATGAAAGCTACGGAGGAAGCATGGCAAGTCAGGAGTGTTGGGTGAGGTGTAGCGAGTGCCCTTTGATAGTCACCTTCACGGTACTGGAATTTATGGACAGACTGGGGATACTCGAATGTGCGGCAGGTCACCGCTGCGAGTACGCAGTCGGGGAAGTAAACCGGGGAGCACCGCCACAAGCGTAGGTACTGACTCAGACCCCTAGCATTCGCTTCGCTGCCTTCAGTCGTGCCTTGCGGTACGTAGGCTCAGGCTCGTTCTGCCGGATGTAATCCTCAAGAATCTGACCGAACATCGGAGCATAGCCCTTCGCAATACGGCTGATCCGCATGAAGTTCTGCGCGGGCGTAAACATCTTGTCTTTGCAGATTGCGTCAATCATCTCAAGAATGTTCTGTGACATGGATGCGACTCCGACTCACCCTATCATTATGGACAACAAATAGAAGACTGCCCATCCCACGATTCCGAATTCAAAGCAGAGCACCAGCAGAAGCCCCAGACTGAACACACCGTCAATGACCTTTTTCACGGTTCCTCCTTGTCACTTCCCCTTGCCATTCGCAGCAGCCGCTTCCAGGAGCTTCATGCCGCTCTTAAATGCCTCCGGTGTGATGGCCTTCTTGTACACGTTCAGCGTCGTCGTCATGGACTTATGCCGCAAGAGCGCCTGGGCGACAGCATAGTTGCCGTTGGTCGCTTCGATTGCAGCAGTGCAGGCTCCGCGTCGGCCAGCGTAGAGGGTCTTCCATTGCACGCCTGATTTCTTTGGGACTTTGTCGCAAATCTCACATTCTTTCTTGCCTTCGACGTGCGGCTTGATGACTCGGGCAATCAGATTGTGAAGGTCAACGGGCGTCCCGTTACGACTTTCGAACACGTACCCTTCTTTGCGGTTGCCGCTCTTCTTGCGCCAGAGTACGAGCGGAACTCTGACTTGGTCTATCAGGGGCAGGGGCGCAATGGACTCAGCCGTCTTTGGGACATCGACTATACCGCGTACAACGGAGCGACGAATATGGACGCTCTCTTTGTCGAAATCTTCCCAACGCAGAGCCGCAATCTCACCAGGACGCAAGCCAAGGAAGCAGGACAGTGCCATCACGAGTTGGCAGTCAACATGGTCAACCAGGGCTGAAATGATGTTCTCCGCTTCCTCAAGTGTGTAGTGCTTCGTGCGCTCGGATTCAATGGCGTCATCCGGCATCGAGACATCGTGCCACGGGTTGACCTTGATTCGCTGCTCAATGACCGCACGCTTGAAGAGCGAACTGCCGAGAGCCTTGATGTGCTTCAGCGTGTTCTTGCCCTGAGTGCTGGTCAGCGATTGAAGGAACTGCGTCCCCATGAACGGCTCGTACTGTTGCAGCGTGCGCTTCGCGAAGTGAGCCTTGAGATGTTGGTTCCAAATCTGCTTGTACCCTCGCACGGTCGAAGGCTTCTTTCTGGCTTTGCTAGTCAACTGCACAATCTCTTCGCAGTAGGGAAGGTATCGCTGCTCCCAGAAATCAGAGATGGACATGTCTTGCTGAGGCTGACCGTTCGACTGAGCAGCGTTGACGGTCTGCATGATTTTGTCGCGCACATCAGCGACAGATTTCTTCGTACGATGCTCGGCTCTCTTCTCGCAGAATCGGTGATGCTGCTCACCGTTCACTGAGCACAATCGCTCCGTTTTGTGAACGCGCTGCGCAGTTCCATCCTTCAATTCTGTTGTGCGATACTTAAGGAACCATGAGCCGTTGTGCTTGTAGATCGAACCTGATTGGTACGCCATTGTGCTCCCCTCTGTTTCAGCACAAGAGTACCGAATTGTTCTACAATGTTCTACAGCACAAAGGTCACATCCTCGTAACTTGCAGTAAACACACCGTGGCGGTGTAGCTCAGGTGGTTAGAGCGACGGTCTCATAATCCGTAGGTCGTAGGTTCGAGTCCTACCGCCGCCACCAAAATCCTCCCAAAAACTTCCGCGACGAGGACTGTGTTAGTAGTCGGAACCGCTCTGCTGCGATCCCGGAGTCTCGCCCTGCAACTCCGCCATGATCGCGACCGCGGCACTCGTCCCCACCAGGTCAGCGCCCGCTTCCACCAGTTCGCGCACGTGTTCAGCAGTTTTGATTCCGCCCGATGCCTTGATGTGGATATGCTTTGGCGCGAGCCCACGGAGAAAACGGATGTCTTCTGCCGTGGCGATTCCCACGCTGCCACTGCTCGCGTTCTTCAGGTAAGAGACTCCGGCATCGATACTGAGTGCAACTGCGCGTTCCCGCTGCGCCAGATTCAGGAGAGGAAGTTCCAGCATGATCTTTACCGGAATTCCCTGCGCCCCTTCTACCACTCCCCGGATGTCTTCGAAATAGTCCTTCTCTCGACCTGAAAGCAGAAAGCCGACGTTCGGCATCAAGTCGATTTCCTGTGCACCTTCCTGGACGAGGCGGCCCGCCTCGTACGCCTTGCCTGCGCTCGTCATCGTGCCGAAGGGGAGATCGATAAACGATGCCACCTTGATTCCGGTGCCTGCGAGCGCCGCCGTGGTCTTGCTTGTCCACGCCGGAGGAATCATGGCCGCGTGAAATCTGTACTTCTTGCATTCTTCAATGTGCTGTTGCCACTGCGCGTCGGTCAGGCGATTGGAAATGAGTGTCGACTGGATTCGTCCGGCAAAACTGGCGGCGTCTTGCAGCGAGATGCGGGGCTTGGCGTGAGTCTCGGTCAATTCTGCTCTGTCGATTTCCCTGGGAACAAATGTTTGCGGAACTCGCCAGTCTGCGCCCCGGTTGCGCCCCTGTCAACACAAGGAGGCAGGAAGGAGGTAGGTTGGTGGTAGCTCAGTTTGAACCCGAATCCATTCCCATACTGCCCGGCAGTGCTGATATTCACACCAACGCAATGAGTACCGGACGGACAACCGACAATAGCCCGGCGTTTTAACGCCGGGTAGGGTCCGCGTAACAAAGAGCCAGCGGGACGACTGATCTGACGGATACGGTCCGGGCGTGAACCCAGTCGTGCCTCCCGCACTGGGCGCCAGAAATTGCCCCACACCCGCCAGTAAACTGGCGGGCTGCCCTCAATCGTCCCGCGGGGACGGCGGTTTGTCAGTTTGAAGGTTGAGCCGCGACCGGCTAGTTCTCAGTCATCGGGCAGTCGTCCAGCAGCGACCGCGCTTTGCTGGCCAGACTCTTCAGTGAGAACGGTTTCTGCAGCACTTCGGCGTGTTCGGTGAGGTCTTCGGAGTTGCGAACGGCGAAATCAGGATAGCCGGACATATAAAGAATCTTGGCCTGCGGATACAGCCGCATGATGTGATTGCCCAATTCCTGTCCACCCATGTTCGGCATGACGATGTCGGTGACGACGAGATCGATTTGTTTCTGCTGCGTTTCGGCGATGCGGAGCGCCGCTTCGCCGTCGGGTGCGGCCAGCACGTTGTAGCCGAGGCCCATCAGGTACACGCTCGCCACTTCGCGAATGGCAACCTGATCCTCCACCAGCAGGATTGTTTCCGTGCCGGTCGTAGCAGTCTTGGTTGGCTTCGGTTCGGGCGACACTGCCGCTTCGCAATCCGGGAAAAAGATTTTGAAGGTCGTGCCTTGTTCGGGCTCGCTGTAAACGGAGATCGCTCCGCCACTCTGCTGGATCACGCCATACACCATGGGCAAGCCTAGTCCAGTACCCTTGCCCGGAGCTTTCGTCGTGAAGAACGGCTCGAAGATACGTGCCTGGGTGGCCGCATCCATGCCCGTGCCGGTATCGGTGACCGCGATCATAACGTAGGATCCCGCTTGCACGAAGGAGTGCCGCCAATTCTGGGGCTCGTCGAAACGGACGCTGGCTGCTTGAATCGTCAGGGTGCCGCCGTCGGGCATCGCGTCGCGTGCATTCAAGGCGAGATTCAAGAGAGCTTGTTCGAGCTGTCCCTGATCAACCTTCACTCGTGCCAGATTGTCTTCGCTCTCGATCTTCAGCGCGATGGTTTCCGGCAGAACGCGAGCGAGCATTCTGGCCACTCCAGTCAGCACTGAGGGAACATCGATGACGCGGGGCTGCAGGAATTGTTTCCGGCTGAACGCGAGCAACTGGCTGGTTAAGGCGGCCGCTCGTTGGACCGCATTGTGAACCTCGGCTGCATCCGCGCCGAGGGGATCGTCGGGAAGCAGGCGATCCCGAATGCGATCGATATGCGCGCCCATCACCATCAGCAGATTGTTGAAATCGTGAGCGACGCCTCCGGCGAGTTGGCCGACTGCTTCCATCTTCTGAGCCTGGCGGAGCCGATCTTCCATGCGCCGGTTTTCCGTAATGTCGTAGAGAACGCCCTGCATCAACTGCATGTCACCGGGAACAGCGTCGAGCAGATTCGCTTCGTCGCGAAACCAGAGAATCCGGCCATCGCGCGCCAACATGCGGTATTCCGCTTTGTACAGTTGATGCGTTTCCTTGATTCGGTTCTCGGCCGCAATCGCGATTTCGCGATCTTCGTGATGAATGCGGCTCATCCAGAGGCCTGGATCCGCCATCCACTCCTCGGCGGTGAATCCCAACATCGATTCGATCTGGGGACTCACGAATTGCCACCGGCCTTCGATGCCGACTTCTGCAACATAAGTAATCGCGGGCAGGCGTTCAACCAAGGTCCGGTAGCGCGTTTCCGCCGCCCGCAATTCCGTCTTCGCGCGATAGTGCTCAATTGCAATTCCCGCCAGATGCGTGGCCCGGTCAATCAATAAGAGATGATGAGGCTGGGGCCCGAGTGGCTCCCGGTAATAGCAGGCAAATGTTCCCTGCACCGTGCCGTCATGCGAGGCAATCGGCATCGACCAGCAAGCGCGCAGTCCGTGAGGTAACGCCAGGTGCCGGTAGTCGGCCCACAAAGGATCGTTCGCAATATCCGTAACTACGACTGGCTGCTGGCGATATGCTGCCGTGCCGCAGGATCCTGCCCGGGGGCCAATGGAGAGTCCTTGTAGTGCGTCGCGATAACTTCGTGGCAGGCTCGGCGACGCTCCTTCGCTCATCGTGGCTCCGTCGGCGTTCAGCAACAGAACCGAACAAAGCAGGCCCGGCGATCTTTCTTCAATTTTTAGACACAGGGATTCCAGTATTCGCGTCAAAGGCTGTTGTGCCCGGATCATCTCCAGCACGGCCTTGTCGAGCAGAGACAACGCCTCCGCGATCTTGTGGGGATCGCCGTCCGACATGCGGGCTGCTGTTGACATACGGGACTCTCAGTCCGATGCGCAGGAACGCAGTTCTGTGCACCGGAAGATGGTGGAACCACAAAATCGGGGGGGGACTTCATTATCGTTGCGTATGGCAGAGTCCGCACGGTTACTACGGTAACCAGGGATTGAAGGGAAAAATTGAAGGGGGAAAGGCAGGTTGTCGAGAACGGTTTTTCGAACCTTGCGGCTCGAAGCGCACCCGCAATCCGACCTTTCACCTGCGCCCTGCCTACACGTCTTTTAAAGCGTCTTCGTCCAATCCGAAGTAGTGCCCAAGCTCATGCAGCACGGTTTGCCGCACCTGGTGTCGAATCTCAGCCTCGGTCGAGCACACCGCCTCGATGTTTTTCTGGTAAATGACGATGCGGTCAGGGCCTTGGGAAAGGTCAAAAACACTTTTTTCAGTCGCTGGCCGGCCTTGATAGATACCCAGAACGAGTCCGTCCCGGCTGCGTGCGACTTCCCGAGGAGGGCGGTCTTCGACCAGCACGGCGAGATTGTGAATGCGCTCCTGGAACTGCCTGGGCAGAGCGTCCAGAACTCCTTCGACCAGCGTTACGAATCGCTCGCGTTCCATGGGTTGCTCAGACTCCGCCGACGACCTCGGCCACGAACGTTACGAACTGCTTGATGTCGTCTTCGGTCGTATCCAACGAGCACATCCAACGTACAACCGATTCCTCTTCGATCCACGGATAGAAAAAATATCGTTCCTGGATTTTCTTGATCGCGGGACGCGGTATCTGGACGAATACTCCGTTCGCATCCACTGGATACACGACCTTGACCTGGGGAATCTTCTTCACCTCGCTCTCGAGCAGCTTGGCCATGCGGTTGGAATGCTCGGCGTTGCGACGCCACAGATCGTTGGTGAGCAATGCTTCCATTTGGACGGCCAGAAAACGCATCTTCGACGCCAGTTGCATCCCCTGCTTGCGCATGAACAGAAACTCCCGCGCCAGTGCTGGCCGAAAGAAAACGACGGCTTCTACTCCCATCAACCCGTTTTTCGTCCCCCCGAACGAGAGCACGTCGACTCCGAGATCTCGTGTTGCCTGCCGCAGGGTCAGGCCTTGCGCAACGACGGCGTTCGAAATTCTTGCTCCGTCCATATGCAGGAACATGTCGCGCTCGTGGGCAAACCTCGCCAGGGCTTCCACCTCTGCGCGCTGATACACCGTCCCCATTTCAGTCGACTGCGTGATCGAGATCACCTTGGGTTGCACATGGTGCTGATCCCCGATCCCGTGGTACGCGTGCTCCACGGTTTCCACGGTCAATTTGCCCATAGCCGCAGCCAGCGGAATCAGCTTGCATCCCGTGAGCTTCTCCGGAGCGCCACATTCATCGGTGTAAATGTGGGACATCTCGGAGCACAACACCGCGTGATACGGGCGCGTCAACGCGTCCAGGCTCAAAACATTGGCAGCTGTTCCGTTGAAGACGAAGAACACCTCGACATCCTCGCCGAACTGCTCGCGAAATTTGCGAACGGCGGATTCCGTATAGGGGTCGTCGCCATATCCGACGACGTGTCCCTGGTTCGCGCGCCCAATGGCCTCGATCACCTCGGCGTGCACCATGGCATTGTTGTCGCTGGCAAAACTGCGGCTCGGTTTCATGACCAAAACAGCCTAGCAGACCTGCAAATTCTTAGGAGCTTTAGGCATCTATTTCGAATCTATTGGCTCTACAATAAGTGTTTCGAGGCCGATCGAGCGGTCAGCCTGGGCCAGTTGGCTCGTTTTAGAAAGATGGATTACATGCGCGGAATTTCAGTTCGATCCTTTGAATTTTTTGCACCCGTCCTTTTTCTTGGATTTCTGCTGTTCTCCACCAGTGGATGCTCGGGCAACAAACCCGCGCAGGCCGGGGGCCCGCAAGCTATGCCCGTGCAGGTGAAAACGGCCCAGCCTGCCAAGGTCGATGACACCACGGACTATGTGGCCACCTTGAAATCGCGGGAGACGGCAGTGATCATGCCCCAAGTGGAGGGCATCATCACCCAGATCTTCGTCCATTCCGGACAGAGCGTCGCGGCCGGAGCGCCCTTGATGCAGATCGATCCTGCCAAGCAACAGGCAACCGTCAAGAGTCAGGAAGACGCCCACACCGCCCAGGAAGCCCAGGTCAAATGGGCGCAGCAAAACTACGAGCGGATCAGCGGCCTGGCCAATGCCGGCGTCGTCAGCAAGCAGGAGCTTGACCAGGCCAAAGCGAACGTCGATGCAGCCCAAGCCCAGTTGCAGAGCCTGTCGGCGCAAGTGCGTGAGCAGCAGGTGCAGCTCCACTATTACCAGGTCGTAGCCTCGCGGGCTGGAATCGTTGGAGACGTCCCGGTCCGAGTCGGTGACCGGGTTCAAACTTCGACGATGCTTACGACCGTCGACCGTCCCGGCACGCTCGAAGCCTATGTCTATGTTCCGGTCGAGAAAAGCGCGCAGCTCAAGATGAATCTGCCCGTGCAGCTCGTGGACGCCAGCGGCAAGGTACTCGCCGCCAGCCGGATCACCTTTGTCTCGCCGCAGGTGGATAACGCGACCCAGACCGTCCTGGTGAAAGCGCAGGTTCCGAACAACAACGACTCTTTGCGCAACGCGCAGTTTATCCGTGCTCGCGTAGTCTGGAGCACCACCCAGCGTTCGGTGGTGCCAATCATAGCGGTGTCTCGTATCGGAGGGCTGTATTTCGCCTTCGTCGCTGAGGCCGACTCCAAAGGCGGATACGTAGTCCGTCAAAAGACCCTGCAGGTCGGACAAATCGTAGGCAACGACTATGTCGTGCTCGACGGAATCAAGACCGGCGACAAAGTCGTCGTCACAGGGACGCAGTTTCTGATCGACGGCATCCCAGTCATTCCACAGGAATCGAGTAGCTAGTTTCTAGTTGTTGGTTTCTAGTTCCCAGTTGTCCGCTCGCGATTGGGACGTCACCAGGAACCGGCCACCAGGAAACGAATTAGGACTTGTAACCAGCAACTGGAAACTGGAAACCAGCCTTACTGACTGCCCTCTTATGGTTGATTTTTTTATTCATCGTCCCGTTTTTTCGACCGTGTGCGCCTTGCTCATCATTCTCGCGGGCGCTTCCGTCATCCCCACTCTCCCTATCTCCCAATTCCCTCAACTCGCGCCGCCGCAAGTCAGCGTAACCAGCGTGTATGTGGGCGCGAGCGCCCAGACGGTGGAGTCGGCTGTCACTACACCGCTCGAGCAGCAGATCAACGGTGCGGAGGGCATGAAGTACATTACATCCTCGTCGACCAACGACGGGGTGAGTCAGATCACCGCGACCTTTGATTTGACGCGCAATCCTGACCTTGCCTCGGTCGACATTCAGAACCGCGTCAACACGGCTCAGGGACGCCTCCCCAATGCGGTCAAGCAGGTTGGCATCACAGTACAGAAGAGTTCGCAGAATTTCGTGTTCGGCGCCGCCGTCTTCTCGCCCGACCAGCGCTATACGCCGCTCTTCATGAGCAACTACCTCGACGTATACGTGCGCGACAGTCTCAAGCGCGTGCCCGGCGTAGCCGACGTGCTCATCTTCGGAGAGCGCAAGTATTCCATGCGCTTATGGCTCGATCCTGTGCGGATGGCCAGCCGCAGCCTCACCGCGCCCGATGTCGTATCGGCACTGAGCGAGCAGAACGTGGAAGTCGCCGCCGGGCAGGTCGGATCGCAACCCGCTATGCCCGGCCAGCAATACCAGATCAGCGTTCGCGCCGTCGGCCGCCTTTCGGAAGCGGCGCAGTTCGACAACATCATCCTCAAGAGTAATAACGATGGCACGCTGGTTCGCCTGAAGGACGTCGGCCGCGCCGAACTCGGCGCAGAAGACTACGGTTCCGACCTGCTCTACAACGGCCAGGACGCGGTCGGCATCGGCATTACCCAGCTTTCCACCGCCAACGCGCTCGACGTTCGAAAGAAGTGCCTGGCAGAACTCGATCGTCTCTCCAAGCGATTCCCGCCCGGCATGAAAGCGGAAGTGGCATTCGACACCACGGACGCCGTCAGCGAATCGATTCGTGACGTCGTGTATACACTCGGCGGATCCATCTTTCTCGTCATTCTCGTTATTTTTATTTTCCTGCAAGACTGGCGCTCGACCATCATCCCCGCCGTCACGATTCCGGTCTCGCTGATTGGCACGTTTGCGTTTATCAAGCTGCTCGGCTTTTCCATTAACACGCTCACTCTATTCGGCATCACGCTCGCAACTGGACTGGTCGTCGACGATGCCATCGTCGTCATCGAAAATATCGAACGCCACCTGCAGGAAGGCGAGTCCGATCCAACCAAGGCGTCTTCGGACGCCATGCACGAAGTAACAGGCGCAGTCATTGCGACCTCACTGGTGCTGGTCGCTGTGTTTATTCCGGTAGCGTTTTTTCCTGGCACCACTGGAATATTGTTCCGCCAGTTCGCGCTCACCATCGCGTTCTCGATCGCCATCTCGGCGTTTAACGCTCTTACCCTGACGCCCGCGCTCTCCGCGCTCCTACTGGGCCGCAAGCACGGCCAAAAGAACATCGTCTTCCGCTTCGTCGATCGCGTCATCGAAGCCATCACCAGCGGATACGTACATGCGCTGCGCACCTTCCTGCGCTATGAACCGGTCGCCCTCCTCTTATTCGCCGGCGGCCTCGGACTCGCTTACTTTGTCTTTCAACAGGTCCCCAGAGGTTTTGTCCCCAACGAAGATCAGGGATATCTGATCGTCATCGTGCAATCCCCAGCGGGCGCTTCGCTGGAATACACGAGAAAAATTGGCGAGCAGATTTCAGCGATCACCAAGAAAGTTCCTGAGATTCAGGGCACCTTCGCAATTGCGGGCTTCAGTTTTGGCGGTGCCGCCGCAAACCGTGGCCTCGTCTTCCTGCCACTCACGCCCTACAGTAAACGCGAGGGGAAAGAACACACTGCCTCTGCGGTGCTGAATAAGATTCGCGGTCCGATGTTCGGTATTTCCGGAGCTTTAGTGATCGCCGTCGAACCGCCCGCCGTGCAGGGGCTGGGGGCATTCGGTGGCTTCCAGTTCGAATTGCAGGATCAAGGCAGCCACACCTTGCAGGAACTGGATAAAGTGACGCACGACCTGATCCGCGAGGGCGGAGCGCGCAAAGAGAAAGATCTCGTCAGTCTCTTTTCTACCTACACGGCCGGCGACCCGCAGTTCGTCGTGACTATCGATCGCGAAAAAGCAAAGAGCCTGCACGTTCCCCTCAACCAGATCACGGAAACGCTAAGCGTCTATATGGGATCGGCGTATATCAACGACTTCGATTTCAATAACCGCTCCTACCGCGTGTACGTACAAGCCGACAAGCAGTTCCGCGCCCGTCCGCAAGACATCAACCAGTACTATGTCCGGTCGGACGGCGGCTCGATGATTCCGCTGGAGAACCTGTTGGCTGTGACCTCGACCGCGGCGCCCCAGGTCATCAGCCACTACAACCTTTTCCGGGCAACGGAAATTACGGGCGTTGCCGCCCCCGGCTTCAGTTCCGGCCAGGCCATCGACGCCATGCAGCAGAACGCGGCCAAGGTCATGCCCCAGGGCTTCAACTACGAATGGTCCGGAATCTCGTTGGAAGAACTGCAATCGGGAAGCACGACGCTGATCCTGTTCGGCCTTGGTGTCGTGGTCGTGTATCTCACGCTTTCCGCGCAATACGAAAGCTTCGTGCTTCCATTCATCATCTTGCTGGCGGTGCCGATGGCGTTGCTGGGCGCCCTTTCTGCGCAATGGCTACGCGGCCAGGAAAATGACGTGTACTGCCAGGTCGGACTCGTCATGCTCGTCGGACTGTCTTCGAAAAACGCCATCTTGATCGTGGAATTTGCCGAGCAATTGCGCAAGCGCGGTATGACGATTCTGGACTCCGCTGTTGAAGCCGCAAAAATTCGACTGCGCCCGATTCTCATGACGTCCTTTGCATTCATTCTCGGCGTCGTACCTCTGGTCACCGCCAGCGGCGCCGGCGAAAATGGGCGCCACTCCGTCGGCACCACCGTTTTCGGCGGCATGATCATGAGCACGATCCTGAACCTGTTCTTCATTCCCGTGCTCTATTTGCTGATTGAAGGCTTCCGCGAGCGCCGCAAGACCAAAGCAGCATAAGCCTGTGTCATGACGAAAAGAGTCATCATCAGTGAATTGTCATCCTGACCCCGAGCGAATTCGAGGGGGAAGGACCTGCTTTCTTTCGGTTCTCTGAGGAAGCGGCCCATGGAAATCGCTTTCCTCGGGGAGCCCAGTCACCGTGGCTAGGAACTTGACCTTTCGTCCTTCCCGGCACATTATCTGGTAGCCAACCGTAGTTTAAGCAACCGTTCGAGCCTTAATTTCATCTTTACGCTTGGGAAACATTCGGGCTCCCGCTACAAAATCCAGGTTGTGCGAGGTCCACTATGAAGAAGTTCTTATTGCTTGCCGTTATTGCCTCCGCTCTTTCTACCGCCGTGCCGGCACAGGAAAATCGAGATGCTCTCAGCCAAAAAGGTATTGATCGCATCACGAAAGAGGTGCGACACGAACTCGTCATGCTGCCGTACTACGGCGTGTTCGACAATCTGTCTTACAAAGTCGATCCCGACGGCACGGTGACGCTGCTCGGCCAAGCCGCTCGTCCGACGCTCAAGTCGGATGCGGAAAATGCCGTGAAGCGCATTGAAGGTGTGGAGAAAGTCGTCAACAACATCGAAGTCCTGCCGACTTCAATCGGCGATGACCGTATCCGCCGCGCCGTTTACCGCGCGATCTTTGGAAACTCGGTTCTCAGTCAATATCAACTGCGTGCGGTACCGCCGATCCACATCATCGTGAACAAAGGACACGTCGCTCTCGAAGGCGTGGTTGCCCGGCAGATGGAAAAGCAGATTGCCGGTGTCCAGGCGAATGGCGTTTCCGGCGTGTTCTCCGTCGCGAACAACCTTCGGGTGGAAGAGGACGACAAGAAAGATGACAAGAAGAAATAACGACCGCTGATATAGGGCGGACACTCCTGTCCGCCCTGCAATCCCTGCCCGATCCGAACCAGCTTTTCTCCGCGCCCATTGCGGCTTCTCTTTGCGTCCGCTGCGGTTTAAAATTTTGAGCTTGAGACGCCAGCGAGGATGACCGTCCACCCAGACATCGAACGCGCTGCTGCGCTCTTGCGTGCTGGCCGTCTTGTCGTCTTTCCCACGGAAACCGTCTATGGCTTAGGTGCAAACGCCCTCGATCCAGACGCTGTCGCACGCATTTACGCGGCCAAAGGCCGCCCCGCGACCAGTCCTCTCATCGTCCACGTAGCCTCGATCGAGATGGCGCAGTCTCTGGTTGCAGGTTGGCCCGAAATCGCCGACCGCCTGGCGCGCAAGTTCTGGCCCGGCCCGTTGACGCTCGTCCTCGAGAAGAAGTCTGCGATTCCGGCGATTGTCACCGCCGGACTTTCCACCGTCGGCCTGCGCATGCCCGCACATCCTATCGCGCAAGCGTTGCTTCGCGCTGCCGGACTACCGTTAGCCGCGCCGAGCGCGAATCGTTTTACAGAACTTTCTCCGACCACTGCGGACCATGTGCGCCAGAGCCTGGGTGACGATGTCGATCTCATCCTGGACGGCGGCCCCTGCGAGGTCGGAATCGAATCAACCGTGCTGTCGCTCGTTGGCTCGCAGCCTGTGTTACTGCGTCCGGGTGGGATATCCCGCTCAGAAATTGAAGCAGTCATTGGCCCGGTGATGACGGGGCCTGAAGTCGTCATCGGCGCACATCCGTCGCCCGGAATGCACGCGCGCCACTACAGTCCGCGGACTCGCTTGTTTTTAGTAAGAGATGGAAAAGTGCCTGAGCAGGGGAGCGGAATTTACCTGCGGCATGAGCATCCACCGTCGCGCAAAGACATCGAGATTATGCAGATGCCGTTGCATGCCCCCGAATATGCGACTGTGCTCTACGAGCGACTCCATCAAGCCGACGCCGGTGAACACGAGTGGATCGCCGTTGACTCGCCGCCCGCATCCAGCGCTTGGGAAGCGGTAAACGACCGTCTTCGCCGTGCTTCAACGCCAGACCTAATTTAGGGGGATGCTCTGTGCTACTCGGTCCAGCGCTTGAATAGCAGAGCTCCGTTGGTTCCACCGAAGCCAAAGGAATTGGACATGGCGTATTCGAACTGAGCCTTGCGTGCGTGGTGGGGAACGAAATCCATTCCTTCAGTATCGGGATCCTGATTGTCGAGGTTGACGGTCGGGGGAAGAATCTGATCGCGCAGCGCGAGCACGGTCACGCCCGCCTCTAAACCGCCCGCCCCGCCCAGCAAGTGCCCGGTCATGGATTTCGTCGAACTGACAGGCACACTCTTGCCAAAAAGATTGCGGATGGCGTGTGCCTCGAGCGTATCGCCGATGGGAGTCGAGGTGCCGTGGGCATTCACATAGCCGACGACCGTGGATTCCAGCCCGGCGTCGCGCAGGGCGTTGCGCATCACGCGAAAACCGCCTTCGTGTTCTGGAGCGGGCTGCGTCATGTGGAACGCGTCAGAACTCATGCCGTAGCCGACAATCTCGGCCAGGATGGGAGCGCCGCGCCGCCGCGCATGTTCCAGTTCTTCGAGAATCAGAATGCCCGCGCCTTCTCCGATGACAAAGCCATCGCGATCCTTGTCCCAGGGACGGCTGGCGCGTGTGGGATCGTCGTTGCGCGTTGAGAGTGCGCGCATGGCAGCGAATCCGCCGACCCCCATGGGAGTAATCGCGGCCTCAGCGCCACCGGCAATCATTACGTCCGCGTCATTGTGTTGAATGATGCGGAACGAGTCGCCGACTGAGTGCGCGCTGGTCGTGCAGGCCGTGGCCGTCGCTTCGTTCGGCCCCTTCGCGCCGGAGCGCATGGAGACGTGTCCAGCGGCGAGGTTGATGATGGATGCGGGAATAAAAAATGGAGAGATCTTGCGCGGGCCACCCTGCATTAACGCAGTGTGCTCGCGTTCGATGACATCGAACCCGCCGATACCCGATCCGATGTGCACGCCCACCCGCTCGGCATTCTCCGGCGTGATTTCCAGCTTCGACATCTTGAGCGCTTCTTCGGACGCGGCGATCGCGAAGTGAATGAAGCGCCCCATCTTCTTGATTTCTTTTTTCTCGATGAAGTTCAGCGGGTCAAAGGTCTTGACCTCGGCCGCAATCTGACAGGCAAAGGCGGCAGCGTCGAACCCGGTGATGCGGTCGACGCCACTCTTGCCCGCCAATATCGCGGGCCACACGTCTGCCGTGGTGTTACCCAACGAGCAGATCAATCCCAAGCCTGTGATAACGACCCGCCGCGCCAAGTTACTTGCCTGCCTTTGCGTGCTTGCCGATGTAGTCGATGGCATCGTTGACGGTGCGGATCTTCTCGGCGTCTTCGTCCGGAATCTCGATGTCGAAGGCTTCTTCGAAGGCCATGACCAGTTCCACGGTGTCGAGCGAATCAGCTCCCAGGTCGTCCACGAACGAGGCGCTCGGTGTGACTTCGCCCTCGTCTACACCCAATTGTTCCACAATGATTTGCTTCACTTTTTCGTCAACAGCTGCCATTTGTTCTCCTCGTTTCCAAGTCTGGGGATTGTACGCCTGCGTAACCTAAACCGGCGGCTCACTGAATCAGTGCCGCCTGCTGCTCACAATACTGAATGGAGTCAATGCAATAGTCTAAAAGGGATTGAGAAAGTATGCAAAGCGGTGAAGAGCAAATCGAACGGATTCAATGGAGTAGCCATGCGGCAGACGACCGACCGGTCGATATTTGACCTTCGCATTCGACGCTTTGAAGTAGAGACGCGGCTCGCCCGCGTCTCCCAAGCCGAAAAGAGACGAGGCAAGCCTCGTCTCTAGACGAGGGTTGTTCTTACTTGTTTTCTCCAAACACCGCGTTGTAGATCCCTCCCGCTAACGCTCCGCCCACGATCGGCGCGAGCCAGAAAAGCCAGAGTTGCGAGATCGCCCATCCGCCAACGAAGATTGCCGGCCCCGTGCTGCGTGCGGGATTGACAGAGAGGTTCGTCACGGGAATTCCGATCAGGTGAATCAACGTGAGTCCCAGTCCGATCGCGATCGGGGCAAAACCCGACGGAGCGCGCTTGTCGGTGGAGCCCATGATGATCATCAAGAAGAAAAATGTGAGAACGACTTCGGCGACCAGGCAAGCGATCATCGAGTATTCTCCCGGCGAGTGCTCGCCGTAGCCATTGGAAGCGAAACCGCCCAGGCTGAAACCTGGCTTTCCGCTGGCGATCACGAACAGGACGCCCGCACCGGCGATTCCGCCGAGAACTTGCGCGATCACGTAGGGCAGCAATTCCGACGCGGGAAAGCGTTTGCCCGCGACCAGTCCAACCGACACGGCGGGATTGAGATGGCATCCGGAAATGTGCCCGATGGCGTAGGCCATGGTGAGGACGGTGAGTCCGAAGGCGAGTGCGACACCGGCGAATCCGATGCCGAGTTGCGGAAATGCGGCTGCCAGCACGGCGCTGCCGCAGCCACCGAAGACTAACCAGAACGTTCCGAGAAACTCTGCTACGGCTCTTTTGGATAAGCTCATATTGCCTCCATTCGAGGTTCGCTCGAGATTTCTACTTGGAATATTGATCGCGCAGCCAGACTTGCCGATTGGTCATCGGCATTGCGCGTCCTTCAATGTACACCTGCTTGACGGCTGTCTTTACATCCAGCGGATCGCCATTGGCAACGACGACGTTGGCCGTCTTGCCGACGTCGAGTGATCCGAGTTTGTCCGCCACACCCCAGACCTCGGCAGCGTTCAATGTAATCGCCTTGAGCGCTTCGTCATACGGCAACCCGAATGCCACCGCATAGCCCGCTTCGTCCGGCAGATTGCGAACGTTGTGGGCCGAGTAGGAAGCGAATATGACTTTCACGCCGCGCTTGTGAAGTTCTGCAGGCAAGCTGTACACGGCGTCGTAGCGCTCATCGTCTTTGGGCGCTTCGTAAATCGGGCCTACGATCACGGGCACTTTCAGGCTGGCGACGTAGTCCAATACAGGTTGGGAGTGGCTGATGTGGTTGAGCACGAACTTCAGCTTGAATTCGTTGGCCAACCGGACCGCGGTTTGCAGTTCACTAGGGCCTTCTGCTGCCAGCACAATGGTTTTCTTGCCTTCGAGGTAAGGCAGCAGCGACTCAAGTTTCAGATCGCGTTTCGGAGCGGACGGCTCGGGCTTCTTGTCGCGTGCGGCATCGGCCTTCTTGCGATCGTAATCGGTCCACTTTGATTTGTAATCCTGCGCATCCAGAAACGCCTGTCGCAATTGAGCTGCGAGTCCCATGCGGGTGGATGGGAATTTGCGCTTATCGAAGCCACCTCGATTACGGCGTTCATTTCCCGTGAAATTAAGCGGCATGGCAAGATCGCGGATCAGCAGCATTTCGTTCGCGGACGCGCCGTCCAGTTGAATGAACGAATCCTGGCCGGGAAGCGTGTCACCACTCGATGGAGCGATGACCGCGTTGGTAATGCCATTCATACGCGCCACGGGGATGAGAGTCGTCTCGGCGTGAAAGGCTTCGGCGGTGTGCATGTGCGGCATGATCTCGTCGCTGATTTCGACCAGGTCGTTGGTCATCTCTTCGGCGGAGATTTCCGTGAGTCCGAGACTGGTCTCTGAATCAATCAGGCCGGGATAGACGGTCATGCCGGTTACATCGATCACCTGCGCTCCGGCCGGAACGTTCACCGAAGCCGCAGAGCCGACAGCGGTAATCTTTCCGCCTTGCAGAACGACAGTGCCGTTCTCAATCGTCCCATGAGTGATGGTCAGGAGCTTGCCGCCCTTGAGGGCGATGGGTTTGTCCTGGGCCGCCGCGGGAATGCACAGCAACGCGAACGCTGCCAGAACCAGCGCACAGATGGCACTGATCGTCGGAAGCGCACCAGCCTCAGCGGCTGAAGCCGGTTTCAATTTGGCATCGGCGGCACGACTGAAGTCGTGCCCTTCTCGGAACATTTCTGAGAACTGAGAACTGGGAACTGAGAACTGAGAACTGGAAATTGAGAACTGGCTTTTCATTGTCCCTCCCGATAGTGCGTCATCCCGAGTCCGGGCAATGAGCGGTCGAAGAATACGTCGCCATCAATCAAAACTTTTTCCGGAACTCCATTCGTGGAGAGCGGATAACCGTCCCAGATCACGAGGTCAGCATCTTTGCCGACATCGATCGAGCCCACGTGGTCATCAACGCCCACGATCCACGCGGGGTTGAGGGTAATCATCTTCAGAGCTTCTTCTTCGGTGGCGCCTCCGTAGCGCATCGTCTTGGCTGCTTCCTGATTCAGCCGGCGCGTGTAGTCTTCGGAATCGCTCTTGATCGCGACGCGCACGCCTTTGCGCATCGAGAGGACGGCATTCCACGGGATTGCGTCCCAGGCTTCCTGCTTGTAGCCCCACCAGTCAGCGAAAGTCGCGATGCCAATATTTTCGGCGGCGAGTTTTTCCGGTACCTTGTAGGCCTCGAGCGCGTGATGGAAGGCGCGAATCTTGTAGCCGAACTCATGCGCCATCGCGATCTCGGTGAGAAATTCATCGGCGCGATAACAATGGATCTGCACCATCAACTTACCGCGCAGCACGTCGGCGAGTGCTTCGAGTTTCAAGTCGTGCTTCGGAGGAGAGGCGTCCTTGTCGCCGCGCTTCACTTTTTCGTTGTAGGCATCCCATTCGCGCATGTAGTCCTGCGCCTGGACGAGCGCTTCGCGTTGCACGGCAAAATTTCCCATGCGCGTGGAGGGCAGTTGATCCCGGCTGCCGTAGACGCGTTTGGGATTCTCTCCACTGGCAAACTTGATGGATCGCGGCGCGTTCGGGAAGAGCAGTTCATCCCGTGTGAGCCCGTATTTGTGTTTGATGACGATGGCCTGTCCGCCAATCATGTTCGCGGAGCCGTGCAGCAGTAGCGAAGTCGTGACGCCGCCGGCCAGTGCGCGGTAGATCGCCTTGTCTTGATAGTCGAAGGCGTCTTTCATCATCATGTGCGGCGTGATTGGGCTGGTGGCTTCGTTCACATCGTCGTCGAGCGCGATGTGCGAATGCGAATCCACGATGCCGGGTGTCACGTACTTGCCGCCGGCGTCGATCACCGGAACTCCGGCCGGTGCATTGACGTTCTCGCCAACAGCGGCGATCTTGCCATCTTTCACATAGATGGAGCCATTCTTGATGTTGCCGTGCGTCACCGTCATCACGACGGCATTCTTGATGACCACATCATGAGGAGGAGCGGAGGTCTGGCTAAACGCCGTCGATGTGGCGAGCGCCACGAACAAGGCGATACAAATAGCGAATCTTTGGGCGAACTTCATGCGATGAACTCCGGATGCGAAAGCGATGTCAGCAGCGAATTGGGATTGTAGGAGGCAGAACGGAATGGGTCAACGCGAAAGCGCAGGTCTTGTCGGCGGCAAGAATTCATGTGACGATCAGAACGTGAAAATCACTATTGTTCTTACACTCTTGTTGACTGTTTCTGTATGGGCCGCGGATTGTCCGAAGCAACAGCCGAAAACCGAGGCCGCCTTGATCAGCCTCGAAAACAATTGGGCCGATGCGCTCAGCCGCAAGGATGCCGATACCGTTGCCTGCATGCTCGCCACCGAATTTGAGGAGGCGGACGTGGATGGATCGCTTCATACACGCGCGGAAAACCTGGCGAAGATTCCCAATCGTAAACCCGGCACGAACCATCTCTCTGAAATGCGCGCGCACATTGAAGGCAACATGGGATTCACGCGTGGCCTTGCCGAACTGGTGGATGCTTCCGGCAAAGTCGTCGCCCGCGTCCGTTTCACGGATGTGTTCACGTATCGGGACGGCCGGTGGCAAGCGCTGATCGGCCACGAGTCGCTGATCAGCCAGGCCGCCCGGTAATGCGCGCCGTTGTCCAGCGTGTCAGTCGCGCCAAGGTCACGGTAAATGGCGAAACGACTGGCGAAATCGGCCTTGGACTGCTGGTGCTGCTCGGCGTCGGCAAAGAAGACACGCGCGTCGAAGCTGACTACCTGGCTGAGAAAATCATTGGTCTGCGGATCTTTGAGGATGCAGACGGCAAAATGAATCTTGGAGTTGCGGACGTCGCTGGAGCGCTGCTGGTGGTTTCGCAATTCACGCTTTACGGAGATGTCCGCCGCGGGAAACGCCCTTCGTTCGATGCGGCGGCGCCTCCCCAACTGGCGCGGGAATTGTACGAATATGTTGTAGAGAAGGTCCGCGCTACCGGTTTGCGATGCGAAACAGGACGTTTCCAGGAAATGATGAAGGTGGAACTAGTGAACGAAGGGCCGGTTACGATTCTGCTGGATTCCTCGAAGGTCTTCTAACGGGTACGACTCGGGTCGGTAAGAAATTGCCGCCATCCAACATGCTTCGCAATAAAAAAGGCCGCCAGCTTTCGCCGGCGGCCTGCACTCCTGACGAGAGTTACTTGGTTTGTGGTTGATCTCCGCTCGGGATGGACTCGTTGTCCCGGAATGGTTTGATCACGTGATCGGACTTTGCATTGGGCACGGGGAAGTCTCCAGCAGAACTGAGTTCCTCGAGTTCCGGCGCATCCCCTGCGAGGCCGACTGCGGTTGTGTAGATCGCCTGGTGAAACAAGGAACCGGTTGGAGCCGTGGCGAGGGCAAAAATCGGGAACGCTTTGCCGCCGCCAAATCCAACAGCAATGTAATCAGCCACCATCCGGCCGGAGAACGTATCCGGAAGCCAGCTGAGATTCATCGGTCCGCCCAAGACTTGTGGAGCGCTCCACTTTGCCCCCCCGGTCGAGGATTGAATGAAACCGGCAAACAGCGAGCAGCTGTTTCCGCAATTCGAAACTGGATAGTAGTAATAGGCCAACCCGATGTGCGCGGTCGCGCCCGCAGTGCCCGGCTGGATTGCCATCCCGGTAATGAAATGGTCGACCGTGCTGGTGACCGCATCGATTGGTATTCGTTTGACTGCGGTCCAGACTGTGCCACTGCCGGATTTGCTGAACACGATATCGTTCGAGGCACAGTTCGTGCGGAACCGGCAATCCGGCCACGCCACATAGACCTTGCCTTTCGCATCGATGGCTGCGGAAGGTAATCCCGCGCTGCGGAGTCCTCCTGCTTCACCGTGGCTGATGAATTCTCCGACATTGACCGCTCGGGTCCAGGTGGCGCCGCCATTGGTCGAAGTGAACGCCATAACAAAGCCGCCAAATCCCAAGATAGGGACAATCACTTTTCCATTTGGCTTTACCAGGGGAAGGCCACCGATTCCGAAATCGTTGCCCTGCGTGCCAACCGCAGGACTCCAGGTCAGCCCACCATCGGTCGAAGTGCTCATCTGGATAAAGTCGCCGGCGTCCGTACTATCCCATTCGGAATAGCAGTGTCCGTAGAATTTGCTGGCGGCAGTGTTGTCGCAGACGATCCAGTTCTTGTCAGGGTTGCCCGTCTTGGTGACAAAACTGGGGTTGCTCCAGTGGGTGCCGTCGGTCGAGCGGCTGACGGCGACGGCATTCGCGTTGCCGATGGGCAGCGTCGAGATAAGCCACACAGCATGCAGGGCGTCATAGGCAACGGCGGCATCGCTGGCGGCCTGGTATTGTCCATTGCCCTGAAAAATTGTGATCCCGGGTAGAAAGCCGTTGGTCCAATGTGCGCCGCCGTCCGTCGTCGTGGCAAAGCCGATGTCGGCGCCCCCACCGCTGAAAATGCGGGCGACCTGGAACGCGGCGACGGTGGTGCTGCCGAAGGTGAACGCGCCCGGTTCGACTTCCGTCGCGTGCTGGCTGGTGTTGTTCGTGAACGTATCTTCGCTAAGTTGGGTGAGGCTGACTTGGGCGGAAGCCATCGACGCCAGTGCGAGAGAAGCTAACACGATGGCGAACCACGAACATTTGTGGGCGGACTGATTGCAATTTGCACGCATTACGAAAAACCTCGGACGGTTAGGGTCTGGGATCGTTGCCGGGCAGGCTGAAAACTAGCGGGGGGCCGCTCTGCCAATACTATGCGAGATAGTACTGGGGTGGAATTGGGCTGTCAACGGGCAGTTTGGCGAACAGTCAGCGGTGAGAACTCGCTACCGGCAAACCTTTCTAAGCTCCTCAGGTCAGTCGTTGGCGACTTTGCGGTGAGGTTTGACGGCGAGGCAACGGGAAAAGATTTGCGATACCTGCTGCACTTGCTCCTCGCTCAGCCGGACAGACCCGCCGAGCTTCTTGGTGAGTGCCTGGTTAATGTCGGGGAGGGGATGTCCGTGGAGCAAGCTCATCAATTGCGTCCATTCCTGGGCGACGGCGGTGCGTTCACCGGTGTCCGCATCTTCGCAGAACTGATCGGCGGCATCGACCGGAGTACCGTATTCATCGGCAACGTCTTCGTGGAAGTATCCGCGCAGGAAAGAGCGGAGCGCAGGAAAGTTGGCGGCAGTAATTTCTGGTTTTGGGTTGGAGTCGGGATTCATGAGCGACACTCCGGGTAGGACGTCAGGACGTAAAAGCTGGGTGCAGCATATTTCAAGACGACGACGGCATGCGAGCAGGAGCGAGACTCGCTCTCTCCGCGGTTAATGGTCCGTCCAATGGGCTGCTGGCTGTCATAGTCGAGAACCAGGTTCGGACGTCCGCCCGAACGATCGAGCCAGCGCTGAATGCGGTCCTGGGAGACGGCAAGGGCTGCGCCGATCGCATGTTCGGCGGTGGGCCGGTCGGTGTAAGTAGACGCTCCTGAAATATTGCGTTCGTGTTGCAGGCGCTCGCGGAGTTGCTCGTCGGTGCGCCCTACATGTTTGCGAAGCACATGGCCGCCGGCGGTTTCGTCCTGGCTCAAGTCGCGAGGAGAGCCCTGCCAGAACTCGGCGCGGGCTTCTGTTCGCTTCGCTGGAGTGGAAGCGGGAGCGTTGGTTGGTGGCAACTCACAGGAGGCAGCGCCCAACGCTAACAGCGCAGCCGCGCAAAATAAGAATCGGTGTGCCATTCAGCCCCGGGAGAAAGCAATCTGAAGCGTTCCGAGATTGTGCTCCCAAAGTAGGCGCATGGGCAAGTCCGGAAGGAAAGTTAGCGACTTATGACAAAGAAGGGACGGCGGGGGAAGCCGTCCCTTTCTGACTTGAGTAGTGCCATGTAGCTTGTATAGACCAGCAAGCTACTGCTTTGTTGTCGAAGACGCCTGCGGTGCAAGTCTCGGTGCGATCGAAGGCAGCAGATCCGCATTCGCAGCGTTGCCCGCTTCGGCAATCCACTCCCAAACGCGCCGTCCTTTTCCATTGGGAAAAGTCCGCACCTCGGCGTAGCCGACCAGGCGGTTGAATACGGTAGTCACCGATGCGATCGGATCCTTGTGGTGCTCGACCAGTTCGGGGAAACGCCGTAGCAGTTCGCGGTGGCCTTGGCGTGCTTCCAGTGGCACGCTTGACTCCATCAGGACGACGCGACAGGCACGCGTGAATCCAGTTTGCTTGCGGGAACTGGCGCGTCCGAGTAGCCGGGTTACTTCAGCCGTGAGTGCGTCTTCGCCAAACACTTTTGCCAGACACACCATCGTCTGTCGAACCGTGCCGATCCGTTTCATGATGTCGGCACGCTGGAGCAGCAACTGGCGAAGTTCTATTTCCGCCGCGGCGATTACCTCCTGAACATGTTCGTGGCGCAGAGGCATGGGCTGCGGGACGTTGGTAGCGGTGCTCATAAATTCCCCCTTTACGGATGAAGTTACGGTTACGGTTTCGTTCCTTCGGCAGCCTCACGCGATTCCGACGAGCGATGGCGGGCAACGAAAAGACGATGATTGGCGTTCGCTGGATAAATGTGATGGCCCTCGGAGGCATTTTGTTGCCAGACCTCAATGAGTTCGTGCCGTCCACCAACCGAATAGAACCTCAGCTTGCTGGTGGCTGGGGCTGAAGACGACTCAATCTCATTGGTGAATGTGGACGCGACAGTTTGCCCGCGCGCGTCCCGCAAGACCAGGAAATGCTGCATCGGCTGGGTTAGAGAGTAGTCGCCCGGCTGGAAGGTTCGGTCTCCCAGGCTGAATTCAAATGGGATGTTTACTTTGATCACGGCTGTTGATTGCGCGAGCACGTTTCCGGCTGAGTACACAACAAACAGCAAAAGTGATGTCAATGTCCGCTTCATTGCCTGCTTCATAGAGCCTCCTAAGTCGGTCCTGCTGGGTAACTTGCAGTTGGCAGAGTGACGCGAAAGTTTTCGCATCGCACTCCGTTTCTTGCCGTCAAATAGCTTGGGGCAAGTTAGAAATTGGACGACGTCCAGGGGCGTGGCGAACCGTGGTTTGTTTTCATCGCGCCGATGAAGGTTGGTCATAGGTGGATGTGAATCTGGAAATCCGGCATTTGAAGCTGCTGGCTGCCGTCGCGGAAGAAGGCAGCGTCACAGCCGCAGGCAAGAGATTGCACCTGACACAGTCCGCGCTCAGTCACCAGTTGCGGGATGCGGAAGAGCGGCTTGGGACCGCACTTTTTCTGCGCCTCGGTAAGCGCATGGCTCTGACCGCAGCGGGAACCATGCTGGTGGAAGCCGCACACCGCATCCTGAAAGACCTCAAAGACGCGGAGTCGCAGGTGCTCGCGCTCAACGGAGAGAGTCATGGTGTAATCCGGCTGAGCACCGAGTGCTACACCTGCTATCACTGGCTACCGCCGGTACTGTCGAGCTTTCATGCCCTGTATCCCAACGTAGAAATTTCCATCGACATGGCAGCGACGAATCGTCCGGCGGAAGAGTTGCTGGCGGGCAATCTGGATGTTGCGGTGATGTATTGTCCGCCCGAGCACAAGAATCTGCAGGTAGCGCCGCTGTGCGACGATGAATTGCTGGTCGTGATGTCGCCGAAACACCGGCTGGCGGCGCGACGGCGCATACAGCCCCAGGATCTTGAAGGAGAGACGCTGCTCTGCTATCCGCCGCGGGACGAGAGCACTTTGCTTTTGAAAGTGCTGCAACCGGCCGGCGTCACTCCCGGCCGCATCATGGAGATTCCACTTACGGAAGCGATTGTGGAGATGGTTGCGGCCGGCGCCGGGGTCGCATTCTTGGCGGAATGGTCAGTGGCGCCGCATCTGGAAAGCAAGAAGATTGTCGGCCGGACGCTCGGTGACCTTGGCTTTCACCGATGCTGGTATGCGGTGACTTTGCGCAACCGGCCTGAGGTTGCGTACATGACTGAGTTTCTGAACCTGCTCACTCTCAACGGCGCAAAGTACATGGACAGCATGCACGTGAGTGCGGCTGCCTTATAGCTCCACCCATCAGGGCGATGGAGCGTCGGCGACTGTGCTACTTGCCGGCCACCATCGCTTTGGATCCCAGTCCGATCAGCCGCTTCATTTTTTCGACGAGCCAGGCTACTTCCTGATGGTTGGGGATGGTTCGTCCGAGAGTTATTTTCTTCCCGTTGCTCAGGGTGAGTTCGATGTCGTAGTAGGGTGTGCCCGTCGAACCGCCCTGCTGGCTCCTGATTGCGCTGCTGATGGAAGCGATTTCCGCAAACGCGAATCGGCGAAGCCTGCCGACTCCGAGAAAGCCTGCCTGCAAGAGCAACTCCCCTTTGCCGATTCCGACACGGGTTGTGCCCAGCCACATCTGCGCGCAAATATAGAGGAGAAGGAAAGTGAAGAATCCAAAAACGATCGGAAAGAAAACGGGGGCGCGCGAACCCGCAAGGAAGTAAGTGGCCGCGCCGAAAATCAGCAGGAAAACCGATGTCCCGCTTGCGAACCCCTTGTTGCGTCCTGCGGGGAAATAGAACTCGATGCCCTCCGCGGTCTCCGTGATCACCACCGTGAGAGCGCTGGGTCGACTGGTCTGCGGAGTTGCATCAATGCTGTTGTCGGGATCGGGGGCCGTAGGCGTCTGCGCGGTGCGGAAGACTGGCACTTCGAAAACGTCGCGGTAGTCGACACCCGGAACATCGGCCCGGGCCTCGAGTTGCCAGACGATGACATCGCCGGGGCTGCGGGTTTCAGTGGGCTGAGCATTCCAGGGAATCCGAAAATTCACGGGGATGGATGTACCGGTTGGTCCGGGGTACATCTGGCCGGGCGCCACGCTCGCTTCCGCGCGCCAGCGAATGTGTTCCCATGTCGATCGGTTGTCGCCCGACCCGCTGGTCACACGGTTGATGCACGAGAGCCGCAGTTGTATGCCATGGTCGGGCGCTTGCGGAATCCTCGCCTGGATCATGCCCTTCAACTCGCCGCCGATGACGCCAGGCACAGGAGTGATTTCAAAATAGGTTCGGCCAAAAGTGCGGTAGGCGATCGTCCAGCGAATCGCCCGTACTAGTAACAGCACGCCGATCAATGGAAAGAGAAGTCCAACATACGCGATCGGTTTCCGAGCCGCTTGCTGGGGAATGAAGATCAGCATCGGCAAGGAAATCGTGTTCCACAGGCCAGCAAAAATCCATGCGCCGATCATGCCGGAACGCATGCTGCCCTGGATTCGTCCTTGAACCCAGTCCTCGCGCCACAGCCACGGCTCGGACGGATGCTCGGCTTGTGCGCGCTGCTGCTTCTTGAGCAGCCTTCCGCCAAAGATCACGGCGTAGATCAACCCGAATCCAATACCGCAGAACACCAAACCAAAGGGCAGAAAAAGCCAGCTGTGCGAGCTGCCGCTGCCATCGAGCGTCTGACGCATCCCGGTGAAGAGGGCGAAGAGTCCGAAGGCGGCAAAGGGCAGCGCGAACAGGCAGAGAAATACGGTGCCGAGTTTGCTGGTGCGCTCCACTTTGCATTCATTGTCAGTGGGAACACCCGGACAAGGTAGAGGTGAAAGGTGCGGCAACCAAAGTAACGGGAAATGAACTGGCTTTAGCAGTGGTGAAGACGCGGGGGCAAGCTGCCCCCGCGACCGCGGGCGCTATTGGATCAGAATCTACTTTTTGTCGGCCTCGAGGGCCAGGCGGCATTCTTCGAGGGCTTCGTTGACGTGCTTGAGGGCGGCGACACGATGGCCTCCGAAATCATGGGCGGCATTCTCGAGACTCTTCTTGGCTTCTTTCAGGTGCGTCATTGCCATCGCGATCGCGGGATGCTCTTCCTTTTCTTTCTTCATTTGTACCCGCTTCAGTTTCGGGGTGGCTGGTTGCTGCGCAGCGGCCGGCATGCTGATCGCGCCGATGAGGGCGGCAGCACTAAGAATGGCAACGAGTTTCTTTTTCATGGGAGATTGGCCTCTCTGGAAAGTTTGGGGATCGGGATCCCGCAAGCAATGTAGCACAGCAGCCAGAGAGGGCCAGCGCCGGTTGGGCAGCCAGGTTGCGCCCAAAAAAGGAAAGCCGGGCTGGTTCGCCCGGCGTTTCATATGGGAAGCGTCCATCGCTGGATCAGTATTCC
Organism: Acidobacteriota bacterium; assembly: GCA_016196065.1. Taxonomy (NCBI): domain Bacteria; kingdom Pseudomonadati; phylum Acidobacteriota; species Acidobacteriota bacterium. Next base: position 269,557 of record JACPYL010000012.1, read on the forward strand.
CATCAACCTTGTCGACCTAAATTCGAATTACTAAGTTCGTGAAAAACCTCACATCACCAGGGCGAGGCTTTCCAGTTCGCGTTGCAGTACGGGCAGAGAGCACCCGGAGATTTCGACCCGGCCGGCGGCGTCCAGAGCCGCTTGTGGCGACACTCCATAACCGCGGCCCATCAGAAACACTTGCAACAATTCAGCAGCATCCCGGGAATCAATCATGCCGCCCTGCAACAAATCGTTGCGCAGAGCCGCCAGTTCTATCGAAGAAAATCTTTCTCTCATGGCCGTCATCACCTCCGACCCCCTACTGCTGTGATCTATTAGACTCATCGGCAACCTACTTTGTTGCATGCAATTAAACTGCCGGAGATTCCCCACCTCGATGGATACGGTTTTCCGGGTAGTAACGTTCCCTCCAAACGTGCTGGATACAGTGATTTAGGGGAAGAAATGGGTGGAATCAGCACTCGCCAGCCAGGTTGCCAACAATGTTCAAACTGACACTCTGTGTCATTCTGCGGGGGCCCACGACTGGACTTGGCGATCGGATCAGGCCGCGTCTACGGTAGCGGCATCCATCAGCAAAATCGGAATCCCATCCTGGATGGGATACACGCGACGGCATTCGCTGCATTTCAGGCTGGGCGGGTTCTCTCGCAGGGCGAGCGCTTTCTTGCAAGCGGGACAAACCAGAATGTCGAGCAGATCCTGCGGAATCATGATCAGCCATTCTAACCGTGAAATCGTCGTTGGTCGATGGGGGCTCGTCGTTCGTCGCTCGTCCTTCGCTATTCGCACGCTGGAGTGGATGTGTTGCCCGGTCGTCGAGAAGCTGGGTTGCTAAGGACGAACGACGAAGGACGAACGACCAACGACCAACGACCATCGCCACACGGCATCCTTGATAGAATCGCCCTTCACACTCACGAAACAGAACTGGGGAGCAATGGCAGCGAAAATCCTGGATGGCACCAAAATGGCGGCGGAAATCCGCGCGGAAGTGGCCGCGGAAGTGAAGACCATGGCGGCAGGGGGCCTGCGTCCCGGGCTGGCGGTAGTTTTGGTCGGGCACAATCCTGCGTCGGAAGTCTATGTGCGCGGCAAGGTGAAGAGCTGCGAAGAAGTGGGCATCTACAGCGAGAAGCATACCCCGCCGGACACGGCGTCCACAAAGGACCTGCTCGACCTGGTCGCGGACTTGAATCGTCGAGATGAAATCGACGGCATCCTCGTGCAGTTGCCTTTGCCTTCGCAGGTAGACGCCAAGAAGATTCTGCTGGCGGTTGATCCTGCAAAAGATGTGGACGGTTTCCACCCCATGAATGTCGGATATCTTTCGACTCAGCGACCGGGGCTGGTACCCTGCACTCCGGCGGGCGTGATGGAAATCCTGAAACGAACCGGCATTCCCGTTGCGGGACAAGAAGCGGTTGTGGTGGGACGCAGTGACATCGTGGGCAAGCCGGTTGCCATGCTGCTCCTGAATGCGAATGCGACCGTGACCGTATGCCACTCCAAGACGCGCGATCTGCCGGGCGTCTGCCGGAAGGCAGACATCCTGGTGGCGGCAATCGGACAGGCGGGCATGATCACGCGCAATTTCGTGAAGCCTGGTGCGACCGTGATTGATGTGGGCATGAACAAAGTCAGCGAGCGCTCGGAATTCGATCGTCTGTTTGCTGGGAACAAAAAACGCGAAGAGACGTTTCTCACCAAAGGATCGACGCTGGTGGGAGACGTTCATCCGGAAGTGGCGGACGTGGCGGGTGCACTGACTCCGGTACCCGGAGGCGTGGGTCCGCTCACGATTGCGATGTTGATGGCCAATACCGTGAAGGCGGCGAAGCTGCGAAGAGGTCAGAAGTAAGAGGGTAGATCTAGTATTTACCTCTGCAATCTGACCTCTGACCTTTGCAATCAATCGAGAAATTCCATTGCTTAAAGTAGGCCTTACCGGCGGGATTGCGAGCGGCAAATCGGTCGTGGGCGAAATGTTCGTCAAGCTGGGCGCCCACTTGATCCGCGCCGACGACGTTGCGCATCAACTGATGCAGCCGGGACAAGCTGTTTACAACGAAGTGGTGCGGCGCTTTGGGCGTGAAATCCTTGATCCTGATGGGCGCATCAATCGGCCTCGCTTGGCCGCGATGGCGTTTGGAACCGCGAGCGGGGCGGCGCGCGTCGAGGAACTGAACGCCATTGTCCATCCCGCCGTGGTCAGATATGAGAATGAATGGATGGACGAAGTGGGCCGCAACGATCCGCGAGCGATTGCAATCGTCGAGGCGGCGCTTATCCTGGAAGCAGGCGTGGCAGACCGGTTTGACCGGTTGCTGGTGGTCACGTGCAGCCCGGAGCAAAGAGTGGAACGCTTCGCCCGCCGGCTTGGAATTTCGGTGGAGTCGGCCCGCGCCGAAGTGACCCGCCGCATGGCCGCCCAATTTTCCGAAGAAGAGAAAGTAAAAGCCGCAGATTTCGTGATCGACAATTCCGGATCTCTCGATGCGACCGAAGAGCAGGTCCGGCGCGTATTCGCCACCCTGCGCGAGGCGGCCGCACGAAACCAGTAGTTCCCCTCCGAGTAGTGGGTCAGTTTGAAACCGAATCCAATCCCATGCATCCGGCGGTACTCCTACATTCAGCCCAACGCATGAGTCCCATCCAACCCAACGCACAAAGTCCCCTGCAACCCAGCGCATAGAGTCCCGTAGGGACAAATGACAATAGCCCGGCGTTTCAACGCCGGGTCGGTTCCGCGTAAGGACGAAAAGTCCCGGGAGGGACGACTGATCTCGGGGATGCGCCTGTGAGAATTCAGCCGTGCCTAAGGCGCTTTGATGACATCAGTTGTGCTCCCCACAGTGGAGTTCTACAATTGTCTTGTTTCCCCTTCCGTAAAACGATCTGTGCCGGTTCAGGAGGTCCCCATGAAACCGCTCAGTGTTTCGTTACTGGCCGTAGCCATCGTTTCCATCTACCTGTTGACGAGTTGCGATTCCACACCGAAAGCCGGAGAGGGTGCAAGCACGACTGCGCCCGCAGCCCCGGTTAAGCCACCGCAACCTTACACGGGATTGCAGGCCTTCAGCTGCATCAGTGGCCTGGCACAGAAATGGTCCCCCGACGTGATTCCCGTGCGCCTGGAATCACAACCGAACAGCGAGGCCAATGGTCAGGGCGGCAAGTCCACCGTCTGGAAAGCGGGATTCATTTCTCCAAGCCGGCGAAAGCTCAAATACTTCTATTGCTCGGGCAGTCGGCTAAAAGAATCGCCGCCCTACGGACCGTCCGCTGGGAGCGAGGAACCATACGGTTCCGATGTGCCTGCGCTCGGATTCCAGTCGTTGTTTCTTAAGACCGACTCCGACAAGGCATTCGCAGTGGCGCAAGAGCATGGTGGCGCCAACCTGATCAAGAAGAACCCAGATCAAGTGGTGACCTACTTCGTGCTCTGGAACCAGAAACAGCAGGCTCTCCACTGGTACGTGATGTACGGCAAGGATAAGGAGTCAGCCGCAGGCACAGGGATCGTGAACGCTTTGACCGGCGTCTACGTGGGCATAGGCAAGTAAGCCGGCATCTGTGGCGTTGGCTGAGACGAGACTAGGTTTGGATCGCGCCACCCGGCCGGCGCATCCACTGCGCTAGAACTATTCCCAGATCCAGTAGCGTGAGCAACGAAATCACTCCCAGCGAAATCGCGCAGTAGATACACCAGACTCCCAGCACACTGGCTTCGATGTGGGCGAGGCGGAGCGAGAATCCGAGGGCGGGCAAGATCGCGAGCAACATCAGGCGGTAGGCTCGTTTGTAAGCGAGCGCAGCCAGCAGGAGATACCCCACAATTCCAATGGCGGCCACTGGAATGCCCATGATTACTGCGAAGGGACTCTTGTTAACGATCCCGCAGTCCCAGCGTTCGTTGATGCTGCACGGGGAATCGCCTTCGCGGTAGTGTTCGCGCAGGGCCAGTGACGAGGCCGTGATTCCCACCACACACAGGATTACCAGGATCCATTTCATGAACGTGCTCCAGGGAATTTTTCGAAATCAACTGAAAGCGAAGTTCTCTTCATCGGCTAGTCATGATAGCGCTGCTCTCCCGCCGGAATGGCAACGGTCAAACGATTCTGCACGGGCGGCAAAGGACACGTCGCATACGGTGTGAACGAGCACGGCGGATTCTCCGCACGATTGAAATCGAGCCAGAGTTCGCCGGGCTGCGTCAATCCGTGGTCAGGCAGATCGGTGTACAGGAATCTTCCCGCGCCGTAGGTGGTCGTCTTGCTGGTCGCGTCGCGAAGGATAAAAAACAAAGTCGTATCTTCCGGGTCCTCAAGTACGGGCTCGAGTCGATAAACTTGGCCATCGATCGTGAACTCCGCAGCTCCTGGGGCAGGCATCTTGCTGACCGTGCCGAGGATCGTGGGAATATCCAGCATCTTCGGCGGATTGTACGGAATCCACTTGGCGTGAACCCGATACGCGGCGTTGGGTGCATACCAGTGCAGTCCGTGAAAGCCGGTGCGGGTGGCGGCTTGCGCGTCCTTGATTCGCAACCCGTAGCGCTCGTCGCGGTGAATGATGATGATCGTCAGGCCGCCGAGCGAAAGCTTGGAGCGATTGGGACTGTCGTCCGAGAGCAAGGCTTGCTCTTGCGCGGGATGACCGTCGACCGCCATGTCTTTCGGAAACCCGCCCGACGGCGGGAGCAGTCGCAGCGCACCGCCTTTTTCCAAACGCACAACCGCGAGATGGGCCGGAGCCTTGGCAATCTGAATCTTGTTGTCAGCCGCGGATCCAACGGTGTTGTCGCCGTCCTTCAGCCATTCCAGCCCGATGAGGGAAAGCCAGCCTTCCGGCGTCTGCAGTGCGGCTGCCCGCTTCTCTCTCCAGGTGAGCAGATCGCGCTGCCAGTCGGGAGCGGCGGGGGTATCGGCGGCGAAGGCTAACGGGGCCAACGCAAGGACCAGAGCGGCGTAGAGAACCAGTGTTTTCTTCATGAGACTGCCTTGATAGCTATTTGTTGTTAGATGTTAGCACTGGCCGTTGGTGAGCGTTTTGGGTAAGCAAATCCGCCCAGGATTTAGCTGGATGAACTTCCGCTCGTGAGGCATCGTATATAGGACCATGCAAAAGTGCGCCCGCCTCCTGCTGATTTCCTTGGCCTCGATCGCTCCTGTATTGGCGCAGGAGACGGCGTCGCGTACACCTGAGGCTTCGCCTCCCGCCGTGCAAGCCTCAGCTCCTGCGATTCCCAATGCAACCCCCGCCGAAGCACCAAAGGCCCCTCCGATTGAGTTGAAGCCGGATGCTTCGGGCACCGTGCCCCAGGAGCAGATCCGCGAATTGTTGCGGCGCGTCGCGGAAAAAGATCTGGAAAACGAGAAGCGATTACGGGACTACACCTACATCGAGCGGGAAGAAGAGCACAGCCTCGACGGGCACGGCGACGTCAAGAAAGTTGAGTCCACCACGTCGGAGGTGCTGGTCGTCTACGGCGAACACGTCGAGAGGCGCATCGCGAAAGACGACAAGCCGTTATCCGCTGACGACGCAAGAAAAGAAGAAGAGAGAATCCAGAAGATCGTCGATAAGCGCAAGAATGAATCCGAAGGCGATCGCCGCAAGCGCCTTGAGAAAGAGGAGAAAGAGCGCGAAGATGGCCGCAAGTTCGTCAAGGAAGTCGCCGACGCTTATAACTTCCATCTGCTAGGTTCGGAGACGTTGGACGGCCACGATACATGGATGCTCGACGCCGACCCGCGCTCCGACTACAAACCGACCAGCAAAGAGTCCAAATTCCTTCCGAAACTCAAAGGGAGAATCTGGATCGACAAAGCCGAAATGCAGTGGGTGAAGTTCGATATCGTTACGACCGATACGATTTCATTCGGCTTGTTCCTCGCACGTATCCACAAGGGCACACGCATTGTCGTCGAAACGACACGCGTCAATGACGAAGTCTGGCTGCCGAAACACGTCCAATTTCACGCCGACATCCGGTTAGCCTTGGTGAAGAACTACGATGTGGACGTCGAACAGACCTTCCGCGACTATAAGAAATTCCGCACAGAGTCGACGTTCACCGTGGTGGGTGAAAGCCAATAGCCGCGCACCCTACGCCTCTCAGTTTGTCTTCTTCGGCATCACCAGCCAGTGCAGGATCGAACTGACGATCGAGAGTACGATCGCGCCAATGAAAGCGGCGAGGAAGCCCTGTACTTCGAATCCCCTCACGAGGACGGACGCGAGTTCCAGCATCAGCGCGTTGATCACGAACCAGAACAGGCCGAGCGTGATCAGCGTCAAAGGGAAGGTGAGGACTTTGATAAGAAATCCGATCGTCGCGTTGACCAGACCGATCACCAACGCGGCAATGAGAGCGGTCATCGCGCTGTTCACGTGAATGCCGGGCACGACTTGCGACACGATCCACACGGCCAGAGCGCTTAAAACCCAGTTCAGCAACAGGCGCATGAGACGGCCTCCTTATCCAGGAATTCTGAAACTATACACCGGCCTACGTAAAGCGTTTCTGTAGAGACGAGGCTTGCCTCGTCTCCCGGGCGAACGGCGATGGAGTTGCCATCGGAGACGCGGCAAGCCGTTACAATTTATCTGTGCCTGCGAAGACGAATGCCGCGCGTTTGCTTGACCAGTTGGAAATCCGATACGAATTGCGCGAGTACGAGGTTGATCCCGAAGATCTGGCGGCCGAGACGGTGGCGGCCAAGATCGGGCTGCCCGCCGAGCAAGTGTTCAAGACCCTGGTCGCGCGCGGGGATCGCAACGGAGTTTGCCTCGCAGTCATCCCCGGAGATCAGGAACTGGATTTGAAATCACTGGCGAGTGCTGCAGGTGAGCGGAAGATTCAACTCGTCCCGATGAAAGAGCTGCAGGGACTGACCGGGTACATTCGAGGTGGCGTGACCGCTCTGGCGGGCAAGCGGGACTACCCTGTATACGTCGATGAGACCATCGAATTGTTTGACGTGGTTTCCATTTCGGCGGGCATGCGCGGATTGCAGATTCTGGTTGCGCCCGCCGACTACCTGCGGGCGACTCGCGGAAGCCTGGCGGCGATCGGGCATCCGAAGAAGTAGGTCGAAATCAGGCCGCGAACGCCGTTCGACCCCGGTTTTACGCTGAATACTGTGGAAAATTTTACGACCGCATCGCTGTCTGATTAAATAGATAGGTCAATCCATGGCATCAACAGCAGTCCAAATTCGGCGGAATTACAAAGCGGCGACCCGGAACGTTCACGGGCTGTGGCAGATCATCAAGGCGCTCGCCTCGACGGATCATCCCCTGCTCGCGCATCTGATTCCGATCCGGCGCTGTAATTTGTCGTGCACCTATTGCAATGAGTACGACGACTTCTCGAAACCGGTTCCGACCGAAGAGATGCTTCGGCGCGTGGATCTTTTAGGCGCCTTGGGAACATCCGTGGTCACGATCAGCGGTGGAGAGCCTCTGCTGCATCCCGATCTTGACGACATCATCCGGCAAATGGTGAAACGGCGCATCGTTTCCGGGCTGATCACCAACGGCTACCTGCTGACTGCGGATCGCATTCAGCGCCTCAATCGCGCGGGACTGGAATGGCTGCAGATTTCGATCGACAACGTGAATCCGGACGAGGTTTCGAAGAAGAGCCTGAAGGTTCTCGACAAGAAGTTACAACTGCTGGCCGAACATGCCGACTTTCACGTGAACATTAATTCCGTGGTGGGTGGGGGCGTGAGCAATCCGCAGGACGCGCTCCAGATCGGCAAGCGCGCGCTGGCACTGGGCTTCAGTTCGACGGTCGGGATCATTCACGATGGCCAGGGACAGCTGCAGCCGCTGAAGGACGACGAAAAAGCGGTGTATCACGAGATGCAGAATCTCGAGCGGCGCAGCTTCACGCGCATCAATGCGTTTCAGGACAACATCGCGCAGGGGCGTCCGAATCAGTGGCGCTGCCGGGCCGGTGCGCGCTATCTGTACATCTGCGAGGACGGCCTCGTCCATTATTGTTCGCAGCAGCGTGGCTATCCGGGGATTCCGCTGGAAAAATATACCGTTGCCGACATCAGGCGCGAGTTTTATGCGGAGAAATCCTGTGCACCGCACTGCACAGTGTCGTGCGTGCATCAGGTTTCAGTGGTCGATGGGTGGCGAGCGCCACAACATCCAGCCCCAGTGGCTCCGAGCGGGCTCGTTCAGATCGAGTAACGCAATCAGAAAATCCAGCTGTAGAGACGAGGCTTGCCTCGTCTCTCTCGCAAACGGCGACGGCGCGTCCGTTGAAGGCGCAACAAGCCGCGTCTCTACGGACGACCCATCAATACGTGTAGGGATTAGCTGGCTGCGGAATGTTCCGGTGAATGGGACCGTTCTTTGGGGGTGCTGCGGTGTTCTCGCTGGGCAACGCGCAGATCGGCGTGCAGAGCATCAAGTGCGGCAGTCGGTAGCTCGGTTCCCCATTCTTCCATCTCATCCTCTGGCCAATGGCCATTTAAACGGATGGTGGAATCGGTCATGTCTTCCGGGAACGCAAGGCGGTAGCTGCCTTCGCGGCTGAGGATGTCGCCCACCTGGCGGCCGGAGTGCATCTCGTATACGCGCCGCGTCGAGTTGCCGCCGTTGTTGCTGAACACGACCAGCACTTCGCCTTCTTCGCCGTAGTCGGGACGATAAAACCAGGCTTGCGGTGCGTCGGATTTTGGCCGCGTGCGTTTTTTGGCGTGAACTTGCGATCCGACTGGTTCTGATTTCAGCTCGTTCGCAGGATCGAAATAAAGAATTCGCTGGCAGGATTCACAGGTGATCAGTTTTTCGCCGTTGCGTATTTCGTTGTACGTCTGTGGGCGCAACATGACCTGGCAGCCCATGCATTTGTGGTCCCGGACTTCGGCGAGCCCGCTGCCGCGGAATTTCATCACGCGCTCGTAGTGGCGCAGCAGGTCGTCGGACACGCCTTTGCGGAGTCCATCACGCTTTTCATTCCACTCGGAGAGCTTCGCCTGATCAGCGGCGGTGATTTTGCGCGCTTCTTCTTTTTCTTTTTCGATTTCCGCGGTTTCCGCTTTCAGTTCCGCTTCCGCGGCCTTGACTTCGCGCTCGCGGGCTTCCACGTTCACCATCACTTCGAGAATGCGGTCTTCGTTGAAGCGGATTTCCTGCTCGGCAAACTGAATTTCCTGGAGCAGCGCTTTGTACTGGTCGTTGGTTTTTACCGCCAGCGACTGGTCGCGATACTTGGAGATTTTGCCTTGCAGATCCGTGATGGCGGCTTCGAATTTCTTTTTGTTGGATTCGTCGGCTTTGGCGGCGGCGCGGGCTTTGTCCAGTTGCGCCTTGGTGCCGGCAAGTTTGGCTTCGATCAAAGCGACGCGTTTGGGGAGCGTGGCGATTTCGTCCTGCAGTTTGCGGATTTCTTTGTCCGCGACCTGGAGCTGCAAGAGTTTTTCTATGTCAGGAAGCATCGGTCCCGAGTGGCATCTGCCATTGATTCTAGCACGCCGCCGGAAGGTCGTTTAGGCCGAAGAGCCATCATATAAGTCCTGTTCCGAGAGGACGGGTGCTGCCGCGGGTTTCTGGCCTGCTCGGCTGGATGCTCCAAACATGGCTCCCCGCGCGGGAACTACGGGCGCAAAGCGCATGAAGCCAATGGCTTCGGGCATGTCATCGTAGACGGCTTCCATGCCGCCGGCGCGGAAGTAGGTTTCGTGCCAGAAGCCGGTTCCGCTGGAATTCTTCAGAAAAGTCTTCCACCACTGCCGGTGGGGATCGGAGCGAGTCCAGGCCATTAGTGATTCCAGATCGCGCCAGTATTGCCGCATCCCGACATGCGGAGGAAACAAGGAATAGAGGACCGGTTCGTGCAGCAGCAAGCCATCGGGTTGGGCGGCGGCGGAGGAAGAAATCCCGGGGCCAAAGCCCAGCAAGGTTTTCAATCCGGTCAGCCGGTTGACGCGCATGCCCAGGTAGATCACGACCAGGTTGGGAAATCCGGAGAGGTCGACGGTCTGGCGATTCACTTTCGTTGGCATGAGTGGAAGATTAGCGGCGAGCGGGAGGCGTCGCAGTTTTTTCGGGGGGGGCGTTGGTGGGGATTCGTATCAGTAGTTGGAGAAATCGCCTGTTAACGTCAACTGGCACGATTAAAGGTTTAACGAATACCGCTGTCATTGTCTATTTTCGATGCCACGATTGGTTTGTGAGTAGCGACCAATGCCACGGGCATCCGGGATGATGTGCCGGAACAGGTAGACAAGCTTGAACCAGCCCGAGGTCTCTAACAAGATGAGTCCGCCCCACAGATCGCTGTGGCTGCCCCGATAACGCTGCTTCCAATGCCACATCGTCACAAGCACAAGGTAGACCATGCCGGGCAGAACGAGCAACATGGCCGCCACCAAGAGTCCCGCAAAAACCGCTTGGTTGGTCACGAATATGCACGGGAGTGCAATGAAGAGACCTACTAGCGCTGCGATTCCAAGCTGGCGCAATAATTGAAACCTTGATTGCCAGAGTGTTTCGCTCATGCGCGTTACTTTATTACAGTTTCAGCCGTCCGTCAGTTCGCTCAATTGGCGTAACATTCGCGATTACACCAACAACTCTGGTCCGGCAGGAGGTTGGGGGCAGTAGTTGGTGAAATCGCCTGATTACGACAGCTATCCTTTAGCCTTGTACTCTTCGACGAACCTTGGATCACCGATTAGCTCCAGATGGGCGCTTGTGCCGCGGACGCGGACCGTTTCGCCGCAAGATTCCATCGCCAGTTCTACATCTGCGGCCATATTCAGTGGAATCGATATCAAGCTTTCTGAGACCACATCATCCAGCCTCAGTGATCCGTCATACAGGTAGACGATATCTCCGCCCCAGACTTGCTTTGCCACAGAAAACGCCCCCTCAATTTGCGCATCCCCGATACGCAATGTCGCTTCCTGAGCCCAAAACGTCCCGTCGTCTTGCGCCGGTGTACCCTCGGACTGATGGATGTAGACGGACGGAAAGTGTATGAGCGCGCCTCCGTTTTCCATGGTTATGTGGTCAACGGCTGAGTCGTGAATTTCCATTGCAAGGTTAGGCACACTGAAAGGATATCGCTAAGGGTGTACTCATAGTTGGCGAAGAATCGCGATTACACTCATCGACCCAGAATCGACGGACCTCTGCCACGTTACGCTTTGCAGCCGAAGTGCTTGCGGCTTTCTTGTTTTGGGGCTGCTTACTTCTCACCCGGCATGGGATGCCGGGCTTCATCGGCGTGCGGAACGAGTTGCTGGTAGGTGGCGCTCGATACGTGCGAGTCCCAATAGCCCGAAGTTTTCGCGAAGCCAACGATGCCGAAGAACAGCACGGCAATCCCCGCGGCCATAGCCCATGTCGAAATTCGTGGCGCGGCGGGAACCAGTTTCGGAATTGCCGGAAACGATAAATTGAGTGTGTCTCTGGCCGGGCAGACGGCTACACACTCCAGGCATCCGGTACATTCGGCTGATTTGATCGTGACTAGCTGATCGACTGGCAGTGCCGAGGGACAAGCTTTCGCGCACTTCGCGCAATCAATGCAGGTTTCCGGATTGCGGCGGATGCGTGCCGGACTGAACAGGGATGTGATCCCCAGTAACGCGCCGTAGGGACACAGGTAGCGGCACCAGAAATTCTGGATGAACAACGACGCTACGACCAGCACGCCGAGTACGATCGCGCCGGTCTCTCCCATGTGGCGGAAGAAGTTGAGCATCTTTACGTCGGCAATGACGCCGTACGGGCTGTTCATGAAGGCGGCGAGTTCGTCGACTGCCATGGAACTCACGGCCCAAACGAAAAAGCCGAGGAGCAGATACTTCAGTCCGCGGAAGAAGGCGTCAAGCCAGCGCGGCAGATGAAAATTCCGGCGGAAGATTTTTCGTCCCAGCTGCCACAAGTATTCCGACAGCGTTCCTACCGGACACAGCCAGCTGCAGAAGGCCTTACGAAACAGGAACGACATCGCGAGAAACGAGATCAGAAGGAATAAGCCCGCCGGATGCAGGGACGGTACGTGTCCGGTGAGCAGCAGGTATTTCATGTTCATCAGTGCCGCGATCGGGAGCCAGCCCTCCACTCCCGCCGGACGGGCAACAGAAGTTGCCGCGCCACCAGGCTCATACTGCCGAACCCAGAAATAAAACTGTGTACCCATCCAGAGGTTCAGCAGCAGAAATGCAACTTGAAAACTGCGGCGCGTGATCTGGGAATGGTCGCGGTCGGTTCTGCGGATCAGTTTCTTTTTCGGCTTTGGGAGTGAGCGCGGAGTCTCTTGGCTGGTCGCGGAGATGATGCCTTGCGGCGGTGCGACAGTAATTTCGGATTGAGATTGAGTCGCCATCACGCCACCACCCCTGACTCATTGAGGGTAGAGCCTTCACGAACATTAGGATGTGATCTAAGTCACGGTCGTCGTACATTTGTGTAAACTACTGATTCAGTGGCTACTTGGGGAATTTCCGCGCGCAAGACTTCGAATCCAAACCTGCGCTGTGATACATCTTTCTACTTGGACCTTCACACATACATCTTCCTCTTCGTTGCCGGAGTACTGGGCGGAGCGCTCAATGCGGTTGCCGGGGGCGGCAGTTTCATTGCGTTTCCGGCGCTGATGTTCGCCGGCGTTCCTCCGATTCCCGCGAACGCCACGAACACGGTCGCTCTGTGGGTTGGCGTCACCGCCAGTTCGGGCGCTTACCGGAAGCATTTCGATATCTCGCGGCGGGTGATGGTGCCGCTCGCCGTCACCAGCGTCATCGGAGGAATCGGCGGCGCGTTTCTTCTGCTCCGAACTCCGGCCAATACTTTTTTGCACGTGCTGCCCTGGCTCATGTTGGGAGCAACCTTGCTGTTCTTGTTCGGCGGGCGCCTGGCGCGCGGATCAAAAAATGGACTGGCGCACGATGCCACGGTCACAGCGATTGCCGTCGCCGCAATCTTTGAGTTGGTGGTTGCGGTATACGGAGGCTACTTCGGCGGTGGCGTGGGGATCATGAACCTGGCCATGCTGGCCGCGCTCGGGATGACTGACATCCACGCCATGAACGCGTTGAAGGTTGTACTGGGCGGCATCATCAATGCCATGGCCGTAGTGACATTCACGGTGGCGAAGGCCGTCGCCTGGAAGCCGGGAGTGATCATGATCGCGGGCGCGATTGTCGGTGGATACTTCGGCGCCCACTACGCACAGAAACTTCCGCAACCGTGGATCCGCGCTTTCGTCATCGCCGTGGGAACAGGGATGACGGTGTACTTCTTCTGGAAGGCATACCTCTAGGGCCCTCCCGGCCCACATCGGCCATCGAACATCTTTACCACCAGGGTCGCAGCCGCCCCATTTCCTGTTTTGTGCCCGCCTTCTCGTTTGCATGACGGTTTTTCCACCGGATTTTCGCAATGGTATGTAACAAGGCTCTCAGGCCGAGGAGGATTCCATGAAGTCACCGTCTGGCTGGTTGCATTCCGGGTTCGCGAAGGGACTGGTATTGCTCTTCGTTGGTGCGGCGATCGTCGCGCAGGCGCAGGTCTATACGCCGCTCTATAACTACGGCACCAACACCGGCGATCCGCTCAACCCGACGCCTTTCAGCCAGATGACGCAGGGTCGCGACGGCCGTATCTACAGCACGACCGCTTTCGGTGGAGCGCATTCCGGCGGAGCCGCCTATGCCATCACGACCAGCGGCAGCCTGACGGTCATCAACAGTTTCGGGGCGTATCCCGCGGCCACCGCGCCCTGGAGTGGCTTGACTCTCGGCACCGACGGATTCTTCTATGGAACCACCACCGGTGGTGGTGCACACATCTCCGGAACCGCATTCAAGCTCAGCGATACCGGTGTGTACACTAATCTGTGGGACTTCACGGGAAACACCGATCAGGGTGTCCCCGAAGCTCCCCTGGTGCTGGGCGCTGACGGAAGCATGTACGGGACGAGTGACGGTGTGTACTCAGGACAGTATGGGACTGCGTTTAAGATCAGTTCCAAGGGCAAGCTGACGACTCTTCATCCGTTCAAGTTCACCGATGGCGCAGTTCCCTATGGGCTGATCCTGGGCCTCGACGGCAACTTCTATGGCGTGACCAGGCTCGGCGACTCCAACCAACTCAATTTGGGCTCGATCATCAAGATGACCAAAGCCGGTAAGATCACCGTCCTGCACGCTTTCGGGGGCACGGCCAACAATGATGGATCGCTCCCGATTGGAGGCATCGTTCAGGCCAACGATGGCGTCATCTACGGTACCACCTATGGCGGTGGCACCAAGAACTGGGGCACCGTGTTCAAGATCTCTCCCACCGGAAAAGACTATGTGGTTCTGCACAATTTTGACCGGACCGTGGACATCAACGACGGAATCCAGCCGCTCGGAGGGCTGGCGCTGGGCACTGACGGCAACGTCTATGGAACCACGGGCGGTGGGGGCAAGCAGAATGATGGAGCGCTGTTCCGCGTGACTCCGGCAGGAGCGTATTCCACGGTCTACAGTTTCTGTCCTGCGTCGGGCTGCAAGGATGGCTTCTTCCCGCAAACAGGAATGGTGCAACACACCAACGGCAAGTTCTATGGGGCCACCGAATCGGGTGGTGAAACAGTAAATGGCGGCGAGTTCTTCAGCCTCGATATGGGACTGGGGCCGTTTGTAAATCTGGTTTCTGTGTGGGGCAAGGTTGGGTCCACGATTGAAGTGCTCGGGCAGGGATTCACGGGGACTACCAGCGTCAAGCTGGGCGGGACGGCCGCCAGCTTCAACGTTGTCTCCGATACTTATCTGACTGCGACGGTACCGGCAGGATCGTCTGGCGTTGTCACAGTCGCAACGCCTGCGGGAACGTTAACCAGCAGCCGCAAGTTTTTTGTAACTCCGTTGATCACCAGCTTCACTCCCACCAGCGGTCCGGTCGGGACGCATGTCGTGATCAGCGGCAAAGGTCTGATTCAGGCCACGAAAGTTGCCTTCGGCAGCAAGAGCGCAACGTTCACGGTGAACTCCGACACGCAAGTGACGGCCACCGTGCCATCCGGCGCCGTGACCAACAAGATCTCGATCACGACACCCGGAGGCAAAGCGAGTAGCACGGCAAAATTCACGGTCACGCCGTAAATTTTGCGGCCATGCTTGGGGCCGGTCGGGAGCTTGAATTTATCCCATCGGCGCCGAGACGTGCTCGTGCACGACCAACCACTGGCCATCATGTTTTTCGAGGACAGCGGTCCAGCGGAACTGTCCCATGTCGCGCTTGCCGGATTTGTGCGTCATGTCGAAAGCGACCGTGGAAGTGATCCAGTAGGCATCTCCGGACTTGTGGATCTGAAGGTCGTCGTTGACGATAAATTTCGCAGCCTTGAAGTCGGCAAGCGCCTGTCCGACGCCCGCTTGATACTCGTCCCAGCCGCCATATTTGAGCGGGGCGATGTCGAAAAATACGTGTGGACCTTGCGCGTAGAACTGCTTCTGGTGAGCGGCATCCATCGCGCCCCAGCCGTCCCAAATTTTCTGCAAGTAGGCCCGGTCTACCCCACCACCAGAGCTTGCTTTGGCTGCCTTCTGGGCGAAGCCGGCCATCGCCAGGCAGGCGATCAACATCAATAGCGATATTTTCTTGATCATTTGATTCCTCTCTTCTTCACGGCGCAGCATTGTCGCATGGGAAATGGATTAAGACCAAGGGCGAGTGCTGAGGGGAGGTGCCCCCAGCCGGAGGGCGCGAGGCGCCCGCGCAACGGGTCAGGCGCACCCGCGCTACTGGGCGAATGCCTTTGGTAATCTGCCCTCCACCCGCCCGGCGTGCGATATTTTCAGAGGATATGTCCCAGATAAGCAAAGGTCAGAGGAGTTCGCGAGTTAAGCTCGGTGGGTCTGTGCTCGCTCTGGTGTTGCTGGAAAACGGCCGCCAGATTCGCGCTCGCATGAACCAGCTGTCCGCGAATGGCGGGCTGCTCTCGCTGGACCGTCCCTTGGATGAGGGCATCAAGGTCACTGCGTTGTTTCACGTTGGGACCACTAGCATCCGCACACGCGCTGAGATGCTGTTTCCGATGTGGGCCACAAAGGGCTGCTTTCAGCCAATCCGCTTTGTGGGCTTGGACGACAAAGAGCGCTCCAGCTTGACGAAAGAATTGGAAGCCATGGTGCGCGCCGGCGCGCCAGAAGAAGACGAAGAATAGATTCCGCCGCAAATCTTCAACTCACACTTTCACCACACATTTCCGTAGAGACGAGGCTTGCCTCGTCTCTCCCGCGAACGCCAACGCTGCCCGCAGAAGACGCGGCAAGCCGCGTCTCTACAGCAACCGTCACCCGGCGGCCGACAGTATTTGTTCCGCAGAATAGTTTTTCAACTCTCCGATTCTTCCCAGCGTGATGTCGGGTTTCGGAAATTGCGCGACCAGTTCTTCATCCAGCGCGTAGTGGCCCTGGCGGGGAAATACCGTGGTGACGCGCTTCCCCCAGTACTGCTTGATTGCCGTCAGCAGGCGGACCTTGTCATCAACCATCACGTAGTGCTGCGCCGGATACTTCGCTTCGACATCGGCAAGTTCGTGCTCCTTGTGAACGTAGATCAGGACCTGGCTTTCGAACGTTTCATATAGGCCGGAGCGGTCGACCTTGCGAGGCTGGAAAACGACATCGCCGTCGCTCAGGATCACAGCTTTGCCGGACTGTTTCACGTGCTCGACGGCGTCGAGGGATTCCGGATACAGCCGGTTCGCGAACGGATAGTTGATCATGAAGTAGGAAACTTCCAGCAACTTTGCCTCGCGCGGCATTTCGACCCGATAGCGCTGCAGCGCGCCCAGATAGTCGGCGTAGCCAAGTTCAGAGCGCAATTTTTCGAAGATGTCCCAATAACGTTGTTCGGAGGCTTCCCCGACGGTTGCCAGGAGATGGCGCTTGAGGTCGGCGGCCACCCGGTCGTTGTCGATCAGAGTATTGTCGACATCAAACAGGAACACCGTGCCAAGGCTGCGATCATTCGTTCCAGTATTCACGGGAGTCTCCACGAGGGAATCGTCGGTTCTCTTGCATCTTGCCAGAAATTCCATTTTCGCGGGGAGACTAACGCCGCTCGCCGTCAACCATGATGTGGAAAATTCCAACAATCTTCGGCTTGTGGAACGAAGGGCGCTGTAGTAAAACAGCGCCACCCAAATATTGTGGTGTCCGCGTCTTCTTCCATTCGGAACACTGCGGAGAATCTCCATTTCAATACCGGACGGAGTCCAGTACACATGGAACACGTTGATCAAGTATTCAGAAAGAAACGGCTTGAAGTTCGCTCCAGCCGTCTCTGCGAGTTCTGCCAGCAGCTCGATCCGAAGTTTGGCCACCGACATCCTCTGGACCAGATGGTTGGGCTCACCCGCAAAAGTACAGCGGCGGCGCATTTGACTGAAGACGGCTACGTCCAGCATCGCCTGGTGGAACTGGACCGGCTGACTTCCCGGCGTTCTGCGTAGCTTCATCCAGGACGTATCCAACAACCTTGGAACCGGCGGTGCTCGCCGCCTCCAGAGCAGGCGCAGTTGAAAAAATTGGTCCCCGGGGCTCTAATAGCCGAAGTGAGGTTCGTATGCTCGTCCGGATCCGCCCCCTCTTCTTGATCGTTGGCATGGTATTTCTGGCATCTGGAACGCCTCAGCTGTACGGCCAGATTCACGGCGTTCCGGCCTCGGTCTCGTCCATGGGATTCGGTGGAAGCAATTCCTTTACGCCAGGCGTAGCCGCCAGCGTGACCTCGCTTGGTCCGAACGGATTCGGCGGAAACCACGCTCGATTCGGTAACTGCTGTGTCAATCCTTTCTTCCAAAACGGATCCTTCCAGCGTGGAACACACTCCCCAGGCTTTCGCGGACGGCACTTCCGCCGCGATCTCTTCACAGGTGGAGTGCCCGTTTACGGCGTTGGCGCTCCTTACACACAAGTGATCGTCGTGCAGCCGGACGCGGTTGCGGATGATGAGGAAGATTCTTCGGGCGAACCTATTGTGGTGGAGCGTCGCGTATCACGTTCCGGTCGAGCCCGCGCGGTTGCCGTGGAAGCGCCACCAGCGCCGACCCCGCAAACTTTGGTTGCGGCCGAACCGCCGGCCCCAGTTGTCGCCCAGCCGAGTACCCTGCTCATTTTCAGGGATGGCCATCAAGCCGAGTTGCAGAATTACGCGATCGTCGGCGATACCATCTTTGACTTGGCGGACAACCGCGCTCACAAGATTCAGTTGTCGGACATCGATCTGGCCGCGACTCGCAAAGCGAACGACGCGCGCGGCGTGGATTTCCAGGTGCCTGTTAATCCAGGGCAGTGACGCTGGAAGATTGCAAGAGCAACAACAGCAACTTCAAACCCAACACCAACACCAACACTAACACCAACTTCAAACCCAACTGCAGCGGGCGGGGCGCCCGCGCCACATGGGGATGGGCGCGTTCGGGTACCATCGGAGGCATGTCTAAGAAGCTGGCTTCGGTTAAGCCCGGTGCGCCCTTGTCTGTCCAGATCTCAGCGAGAGGCGTTGCCCGACTGAAAGCGGGACACGTCTGGGTCTACCGCTCGGACGTCACTCCTTCCGAAGATGTGCCGCCCGGAGCCGTACTCGGGGTGGCCGATTCGCGCGGAAAATATTTAGGAACCGCCCTCTACAGCAGCTCGTCGCAGATCGCCATCCGCATGATCGCTCGCGACCCGGTGGCCGACTTCCCTGCTCTGCTCGCTGATCGCATTCGTGCGGCTATCCGCTATCGCGAACGGGTCGTCGCGACCACCAATGCGTATCGCGTGGTGTTCAGCGAAGCGGATTTTCTCCCTGGGCTGATTGTCGATCGCTACCACGATGTCGTTTCCGTGCAAATTCTGACCCAGGCCATGGATGCGGAGCCCGTGCGGGCCGCTCTGATCGCGACACTCATTGAGGAATTCCACCCCGCGGGGATTGTCGAGCGTGTCGACGCACGCATCCGCGATCTCGAGCAGTTGCCTCCGCGCAAGTCGGGGCTGTTGTGGGGAGAGAAGGCCGCGACCGTAGTCACCATGAACGAACCGGAAGTCCGGTTTCAGTATGACGGCATGGAAGGTCAGAAAACCGGTTCGTTTCTCGACCAGCGCGAGAACTACGCTGCCGCTGCCCAATACGCACACGGTGAAGCGCTCGACGTCTTCTGCTATCAGGGTGGATTTGCGCTGCACCTGGGGGCGAAATGTTCGACCGTGACCGGCGTGGACAGTTCGCGTCCGGCGCTGGAGATGGCGGACAAGAATGCGGCCTTGAACCAGCGCGAGGTGGAGTGGATCGAGGCGAATGCCTTCGATCTGCTGAAAGACTACGACTCGGCAAAGCGCCGCTATGACATGATCGTGCTCGATCCGCCCGCCTTCGCCAAGACTAAGCATGACCTCGATAAGGCCATGCGGGGATACAAGGAACTCAATCTCCGGGCGCTGAAGATGCTCCGGCCCGGTGGCGTGCTGGTGACCTGCTCCTGCTCCTTCCATGTGAGCGCTCCGGACTTCACGGAAATCGTGGCCGAAGCGGCGCGAGACGCTCATCGTCCAACGCGGGTCCTCGAAAGCCGCAGCCAGGCAAAGGACCATCCGATACTACTTAGCATGCCGGAAACGAGCTACCTGAAATGCGTGATAGCCACCGTAAACTGATGTAAATAGAGGCATATTCATACATTGACAATAAGACACTCATATTTTATGCTTCGTTTGTAGTGAGAACACATCTAACGGAGTGCTGATCGTTCAAAATCACATTCCGAGCAGGAGGCTTTTGCCATGACATTCGTTACCCGTTGGGATCCGTTTCGTGAGTACGTTTCGTTGCAGAACCGCGTGAACCGCTTGTTCCATGACGCGCAGAGTGGGGAGGGTCGTGAGGAGTCGTTGACCACCAGCACGTTTGCGCCGTCCGTCGACGTTTACGAAGACGAACACAACATCACGCTGAAGATTGAAGTCCCGGGAATTGACGAGAAGGACATCGATGTCCGGATCGAGAACAACACTTTGACCGTCCAGGGCGAGCGCAAGTTCGAAAAAGAAGAAAAAGAAGAGAACTTCCGCCGCGTGGAAAGCCGTTACGGCAGCTTCACTCGCACCTTCACCTTGCCCACCACGGTTGACTCCGAAAAAGTCGTAGCCAACTATGACAAGGGCGTGTTGAAAGTCCAGCTTGCGAAGAAGTCGGAAGCGAAGGCGAAGCAGATCAAGGTCAATGTCGGCAGCGAAAAGACGATCGAAGGCAAAGGACCAGGCAAGGCGGCGTAAGACAGTGGATAGTGATTGGTGGATAGTGGTTAGTTTTCGCGGGAGGCGGCGGGTTTGCGCCTCCCGTTTCATTTTGTAAGTTTGTAATCGGGTAATTTTGCAATCTGAAAACGATCAGGAGTGAGTTTTTCGAATTACAAAATTACTCGATTACAAAATTACAAAATCGGTCTAGGCTCGAAGTCTGGCCAGGAGTCAAATCATGGCAATCCGCTGGGACAAATTTACAGTCAAGGCGCAGGAAGCGGTGCAGCGCGCGAATGAACTCGCGTCCGAGCACGGCAATCCGGAATTGTTGCCGGTCCATCTGCTGGCCGCGCTGATCGAAGACCACGAAGGCATCGTCACGCCGGTCCTAGAGAAGATCGGCATCGGTCCGCAGGCGGTGCTGAGCGAGATCTACCAGGAAATTGAAAAGTTGCCGAAAGTTTCGGGCGCGTCTGCGCAGGCGTCGATGTCCTCGCAGGTGAACCAGTTGCTCGACCGCGCCTTCAAAGAAGCGGACACCTTCAAGGACGAGTATGTCTCGACTGAACATCTGCTCCTGGCGGCCACAGCGCTGAAGCGAGATCGAAATCACGTTGATCCAGCGCAGGAGTTGCTGGCGCGGCATGGCGCGACCCACGAAGCGATTCTTAAAGCGCTGCAAACGGTTCGCGGATCACAGAAAGTTACCGATCAGAATCCGGAAGCGAAGTTCCAGGCGCTGGAACGGTACGCCAAGGACCTTACAGAACTTGCGCGGCGGGGGAAGCTCGATCCCGTCATCGGCCGGAACGAAGAAATCCGTCGCGTCGTGCAGGTGTTATCAAGACGTACGAAAAACAATCCCGTGCTGATTGGCGAGCCCGGCGTAGGTAAGACCGCCATCGTCGAGGGACTCGCGCAAAGAATCATTTCCGGCGACGTGCCCGAAGCGCTGAAGAACAAGCGTGTGGTCGGACTCGATCTCGGCGCAATGGTTGCGGGCGCGAAGTATCGCGGCGAATTTGAAGATCGCCTGAAAGCGGTGCTCAAGGAAATCGAAGACTCGAATGGACAGATCATTCTGTTCATCGACGAATTGCACACCCTGGTCGGAGCAGGCGCGTCCGAAGGATCGATGGATGCGTCGAACATGTTGAAGCCGGCGCTGGCGCGCGGAGAACTGCGGGCGATTGGCGCAACCACACTCAACGAATATCGCAAGTACATCGAAAAAGACGCTGCCCTGGAACGCCGCTTCCAGCAGGTGTTTGTGGGCGAGCCGACGGTCGAAGACACAATCGCGATCCTGCGTGGACTAAAAGAAAAATACGAAGTTCATCACGGCGTCCGCATCAAGGACTCCGCGATTGTGGCCGCGGCAACTTTGTCGCATCGTTACATCTCCGATCGCTTTCTCCCGGACAAAGCCATCGACCTGGTCGATGAAGCTGCGGCGTCGTTGCGCATCGAGATTGACTCCATGCCGACCGTCATCGATCAGTTGGAGCGCCGGGCGATGCAGCTGGAAATCGAGAAGCAGGCATTGAAACGCGAGGAAGACGTGAACTCGCGCGAGCGGTTGGCCGTGGTGGAGAAAGAACTCGCCGGAATTCGTGAGCAGTCGAACGCGCTGAAGGCGAAGTGGAAACAGGAAAAAGAGGGGATCGCACGCATTCGAGCACTGAAAGAGAAACTCGAGCAGCTCAAGACCGAAGAGGCTGCTGAAGAGCGCAAGGGCAATTTGGAGCGCGTGGCGCAGATTCGCTATGGGTTGATCCGGCAGACAGAAGAAGAGTTGCAAAAGCTTTCGAAGGAAATGGAAAGCAAGTCCAGCCGCATGTTGAAAGAAGAAGTGGACGAAGAGGACATCGCGCGGATTGTTTCCAAGTGGACGGGCATCCCGGTCTCGAAGATGCTGGAAGGCGAAGTCAAGAAGCTGATCACGATGGAAGATCGCCTGCGGCAGCGCGTGATCGGGCAGGATGCGGCGCTCGAACGTGTGGCCAATGCGATCCGGCGATCGCGGGCGGGACTGAGCGATCCCAAGCGTCCAATCGGATCATTTATTTTCCTCGGGCCGACCGGCGTTGGAAAGACAGAACTGGCGCGCGCGCTGGCGGAATTCCTGTTCGACGATGAGAAGGCGCTGTTGCGCATCGACATGTCGGAATACATGGAGAAGCATGCCGTCTCTCGCCTGATCGGCGCGCCTCCGGGATATGTCGGATATGACGAAGGCGGGCAGCTGACAGAACAGGTGCGGCGCCGCCCTTACGCGGTCGTGCTGTTCGATGAAATTGAAAAGGCGCATCCGGATGTTTTCAACGTCCTGCTGCAGATCATGGACGACGGCCGGCTCACCGATGGCAGAGGCCGCACGGTCGATTTCAAGAACACCGTGATCATCATGACCTCGAACCTGGGGTCGGCGTATCTGCAAGCGGAGAGCGGTTTGAGTGCCGAAGCGTTCGAGCGCGCCAGCAAGCTGGTGATGGACGCTCTGCATGCGCATTTCAAGCCGGAGTTCCTGAATCGAGTTGACGATATTGTCATCTTCCATCCGCTCGGCAAAGAGCAGTTGGTCAAGATCGTCGATCTGCGCCTGGAAGATCTGCGGCGCCTGTTGGCCGACCGCAAGATCTCGCTGGAACTGACGGACTCGGCGAAAGAGTTGCTGTTCACAGAAGGATACGATCCGAACTTTGGAGCGCGTCCGCTGAAGAGAGCGATTCAGAAACTGGTGCAGGATCCGCTGGCGCTGAAGATTCTCGACGGCGAAGTGCTGCACGGGGACCACGTGATCGTCGACGGCGCCAAGGGCAAGTTGACGTTTCGAGTGAGCGAGCGCGTTGGCGAAAACGTGCCGGCGAAGGCGAAGAAGTAAAAAGTAGCGCCGGCACCCTGCCGGGCTGTGGCGAGGGCACGCTGCCCTCGCATGTGGGGGCGGGGCGCCCCCACGACTGCCGGCGAGGCGCCGGCGCTACGGTGAAGTGGGTTGCCTCTTGAACTGCTCCGAGATGTGCCCCTGCGACAGATACCACGCGACGATTACTCGGACGATGATGCCAACTCCGCCGAAGATCAGTCCCTTCAGACGTACGGCGACCACTGCTCCTGACACCGAAGGGATCAGCATGACGATTCCGGCACAGGCGGCGAGGATGGCGGCGTGGCGCATGATGTTGTTGAGGCGGAGCAGGCCCCAGGCGATGGCGCCCGCCGCGACGGCGACCAGAAGGAACATGTAAGGTCCGGCTAATTCCAAGCCGAAGAGCAACGGAGCAGCGGCTGTCATGGAGACGGTTCCGGGGCTTAGCAGCAATACGGCCGCAAGGATCGCCAGGTATGTCCCGCAGAGCCCGAACAGCGTTGCGATGGCGCGGATGCCAGTAGGGGGTGGGTTCAGGCGTGCACCTCGATACGTAATGTACCCGATCTGGGCGCGCGGGAAGTCAAAACCAAAAGCTTAACCACGGAGGTCACGGAGGACACGGAGGAATTCGACCGATTTTCTTTCTCTGTGTCCTCTGTGACCTCCGTGGTTATGATCTTCGCGTGCATCGACACTGTGCCTGCGTTTAGAATTCCCCGCTGAAACTCTGGGGGGATGGAATGAGACTTTGTCGTTGGGTAATGGTGTTCGCAGTGTTTGCGCTTGCGGTGAGCCTGGCCGCAGGGCAGGTGGCAGCTGTTAAGACGGTGGTCATCCGCGCCGGACGCATGCTCGACGTGAAAACTGGCAAGACGCTGACCGGCCAGACCATCATCATTCAGGGAGGAAAGATCACCAACGTCGGATCGTTAACCGACCAACTGCTTCCTGCCGGTGCGACCGTCATCGATCTCCCTAACGCCACCGTTCTTCCCGGACTGATCGACGCGCACACGCATATTACGTTCGCCCCCAATTTTGGCTACTCGACTCTGGGGATTTCTATTCCGCGCGAAGCGCTCACTGGAGCGCGCAACGCCAAAGTCACGCTGGAAGCCGGGTTCACAACCATCCGCAACGTGGGCGCGAATGGCTTCTCCGATGTTGCCCTACGCGACGCGGTTAATGCCGGCGACGTGCCTGGGCCGCGGATGCTGGTGAGCGGTCCGGCGCTGGGTATCACGGGCGGACATTGCGACAACAACCTGCTGCCCTACGAATACCATGCCATCGAGCCGGGAGTGGCCGATGGCGTGGAAGCGGTGCAGCACAAAGTGCGCGAGGTCATCAAGTATGGCGCGGACGTGATCAAAGTCTGCGCGACGGGCGGCGTTCTGTCGCGTGGAGATAATCCGCAGGCGTCGCAGTACACGCTGGAAGAGATGAAGGCCATCGTGGCGGACGCGCACCGGTTGGGGCGGAAAGTAGCAGCGCACGCGCATGGCGCCGAAGGGATTCGCTGGGCGTCGATGGCCGGCGTGGATTCGATTGAGCACGGCTCCTACGTCGACGACGCAGGCATCGCTGAGATGAAGAAGAACGGCACGTACCTGGTGCCGACTCTCTATCTGATGGACTGGTTCTTCGACAACGCAGAAAAGATCGGCACGCCGGCGGAACTCGTTGCGAAGGGAAAAGAAGTGATGCCGGCGGCGCGAAAGAATGTCGCGCGCGCGTTCGCAGCAGGAGTGAAAGTTGGTTTCGGAACGGACGCGGCGGTGTATCCGCATGGACAGAACGCGCACGAGTTCGCCGTCATGGTGAAGCTGGGCCTGACGCCACTGCAGGCGATCCAGTCTGCGACCATCAACGACGCCGATCTGCTGGGATGGTCCGACAAAGTCGGGACGATCGAACCCGGCAAATGGGCGGACATCATTGCGGTGGATGGCGATCCGCTCGCCGATGTAACTACGCTGGAGAAAGTGAAATTTGTGATGAAGGGCGGCGAGGTGGTGAAGAACGCATACGCGAAGTAAGGTCAGGGGTTTCAGGTCAGATTGCAGAGGTGCTATCGCGCGCAGCGGAAGCCGACAAACTCCTGCGAACCGTTCGGAGGATGGCTGTCGCGGTACTCAACCCAGAAATTCACCGGGCCTCCATCAAAGCTTCCGCCGCGAAGTACGCGTCTCGTCTTCACTTGAAGAAAAGTCTTCGCATCGAGGAATTTATTTCCGCCAGCAATCGGATTTTTCTGCGGACCGGGCGAGTAGGGCTTCCATTCGTCGGCGAGAAATTGCCAGACGTTGCCGGCCATGTCGAGGAGTCCGAAACCGTTGGCTGGATAAATCCCAGCGCGAGTCGTGGTGTGCAGATTGCTGCCTGAGTAGTTCAAATGAGTCGGGTCCGCAGGCTGATCGCCCCACGGGAAGAGCGTGTTGCGGCCGCCCCGCGCCGCGTATTCCCACTCGGCTTCGGTGGGCAATCGCTTGCCGACCCAGTGGCAGTACGCAACGGCGGAGAACCAGTTCACGTTGACGACCGGATGGTCAGCCTTCTTCGAGAAAGTTGCCGGATCGCTCCAGTGCTTGAGGTAGTTTCCATTGTCCAAGTCCCGGCTGATTTGGCTCGGCTGCCACTCGGGATTCACGTCCGTGAATCTCTTGAACTGTGCGTTCGTCACGGGAAACTGGTCGATGAAATAGTTGTCGATCGTGACCTCATGTTTCGGAACTTCGTCTTGAAACAGCTGGGGTGCGTCGATGCTGAAAATTTTCTGGAAGCTGGAAACTTGATCTGCGTCGATCCCCATCGAAAAGGTCGCGCCATGAATGCGAACCATCGGACCGGGAGCGGGTCTGGTGGCCTTCGGGGGCGGGGGCACAGGCGCGGGATGAGCGGATACTTGCGCCTGACAGATCCCGGCGAGCAGAACGATCCAGCCAAAAATCATCGCCGGCGAAAATCGGATGCGGATTGCTGGAGCGATCTCGATTGCCATGCTTCCAACATAGACTGGTCGCGCGGAAAATGGGTAGCGCAGGAACTGGCTGCGGCACTCCTCTTTCGCCCCTTCGGGGCTCGAACATTTCACGCTCGTAACCCACGGCTTGCGCCGTGGGCTTTATTCTTACGCCGCTTCGCGGCTGTGCTTTGTTACGTCCGCTTCGTGCCCTTGGACAGGTCGTTGTTCACCAGCAGGAGAAATCTTGGTTCTCACGCAATCGCGAGGGCATCGCGATGGGGCCATTACAGGTACCGAGGCTGGAGCAGAAAAAAGCCGGCCTCTTGCGAGGCCGGTGAATCCGACGAGCGGATTGCTTTTTTAGAAAGCGCGATAGCCCACGGTGGCGGTAGCCGCCGCTCCGCCGCCCACGAAAGCCTGGTAAATGAGGGCGAGAGATCCGTCAAATTGAACCAACGGGCCTGCGGGGAAATTGGTGAAAGGGTGGCACGCGTCGGGGCCGGAGGGAGAGTTCTGCGCGAGCGACTGATGGGTAACGCGGGCGACGCCCACGTTTTGCAGCATGAGTCCACGGGCCGTGGCGTTCTCGTTCGGAGTGGTCACCGAATTCCATGCGGAAGCCGCCTCAATGGTCGCGTCCAGGTTGTTCGAGGTATCGGAGTCAATGTCCGTATCCGCGTAACGCAAGAGGAAGGCGCCCCGGGCGGCAGCGGTGTTGTTCTTGAGGGTCATGGTGTCCTTGACCATCGGCGAATTGCCTGCGACCAGCGTGAAAGTCTGGGTGAGGGTCCAGATGCCGTCACTGGTGGTGCGAGCCATCTTGACGACCTTTGCAGAGTGCGACACGACGGAGACTGGTCCCCAGTTGGCACTGGCGCCGAAAGAACCGTAGTCGAAGTAGGCAACGCCGGTGCTCTGGTCACAGACGCCGTAGCCTTCGCGGTCGTCGGGGATCATGAAGTGACCCTGGGGGCTCTCGATGCCAAGGATATTGCCACCATCGGTCACGCAGTACCGGAGGAAAGTATTCTGAGCTCCCGCGGTGAACGTGAACTGACAATTGATGCTCGGCAGCGGGTTGTTGCGGGTTTCATTCTTCGCATCCGGTTCGGCGGCGAAACCGAGAGCAGTAAGCGTTAGCAGCGCAAGTACAAGAACAGATTTTTTCACGAAAGAATCTCCTGATGATTGGGATTGGATTGGCGCGTCATGCAGCCTGATCTTCGGGTCGCACAAGTAGAACCGGGCTATGAGGCGCTACTGGTGGTATCGAAGCGCGGCGGGAAAAAGCGACAAGCGGGGAACAAATCCGTGAGGCCGGCGGTCGATTCACGAAAACAAAACAGGTTGGTGAAACCCGATGGGGCTTCTCGCCTTGAGCAATTCCTTTAGAATTCTCGACAGTGTCGATCCAATTGCAAATTGAAACGACGTCGGGGAGCGCTCGGCTGGGCCGACTCACCACACCTCATGGCGAGATTGAAACGCCGGTCTTCATGCCGGTCGGGACACTGGCCTCGGTCAAGGGTGTTCCGCAGGACATTCTCGAAGAACTCGGCGTCCAGATTCTGCTCGGCAATACCTATCACCTCTATCTGCGTCCGGGAGTTGAGACCGTCCGCAAGATGGGTGGCCTGCATGGCTTCATGTCGTGGAAGCGGGCGATCCTTACTGATTCGGGCGGGTTCCAGGTTTTCAGTCTGACCGAGTTGCGCAAGGTAAGTGAAGAGGGAGTGACGTTCCGCTCGCATCTCGACGGCTCCTCGCATTTCTTTTCACCGGAGAGTGCGATGGCCGCGCAGATCGGGTTGGGCGCGGACATCATCATGGCGTTTGATGAGTGCACGGAGTATCCGGCGGATGCGGTTCGGGCGCGGGCTTCCATGGAGTTGACGCTGCGCTGGGCGGAGCGAAGCAAGAAATATTTTGAGCAGCACAAGCACGAAGTACCGTGGAGAGTGACTGACGATCGCGGCTCCGAGCCCGGAGCTTCGAGCTTCGAGCAAACTGGTTCTGATCGCTCGCAGCTCGGAGCTCGGAGCTCGGAACAAGCTTTATTCGGCATCGTGCAAGGTGGCATGGACCGCGAGCTTCGCCGCGAGTCAGCTCTACGGACCGTCGAAATCGGCTTTCCCGGTTATGCGATCGGCGGGCTGAGTGTCGGGGAGCCGCGGGAGCTTACGCGCGAGATCATCCAATCGACGTTGGAGCATCTGCCCGCGGACAAGCCCCGCTATGTGATGGGGGTCGGCACGCCGGAAGAGATTGCGGAATATTCGCAGATGGGCGTCGACATGATGGATTGCGTGCTGCCGACGCGGGCGGCGCGGCATGGGCTGCTGTTTACGTCCGAAGGCAAAGTTTCCATCAAGCAGGCGCGCTATGCCCAGGATGCGGGCCCGCTGGACCCGAATTGCCGTTGCCGAGTGTGCCAGAGGTACTCGCGGGCCTATTTAAGGCACCTTTATGCATCGAACGAATTGCTGGCCCAAGTGCTGAATACCGTCCACAATGTGAGCTACTACCTTGACACCATGCGGGGCGTCCGGCATGCTATTCAACTTGGGGAAAAAGCCCCTTTTCTTTCTGAGCAGTCTCGGCCGAAACCGTAGCCGTGTTCCTTGAAATAGGTTCAAGCTCGACGGTTCAAAGCTCAAGCCTGATGTCGAAGGGTATCCGGCCTAAGAAATATAAAGAGAAAAGAAATCCCGCAGGTCAGCAGCGCTAGAAGCAAAATTGTGCCGAGTTTTCCTCGGTTGCCCCGATGAGGGTGCTTCAGACTGCCACGGCTGGATATGATTTTTCGCAGTAAGTTCGTTCTAGGGGATCAACTTGGAAGGTAGCGCACTTTTCATGGGTTATGGCAGCGGATTGGCGGTGTGGTTGCAGGCTCCCAGTGGATCGAGTCTGTTGACCATCGCACCCCTGCTGTTCATTTTTGCCATTTTTTACTTCCTGCTGATCATGCCGCAGCAGCGGCGGCAGAAGAAGTGGCAGGCGATGTTGGGCGAATTGAAGACAGGCGACAAGGTCACCACCAGCGGCGGTCTGCGCGGGACGATCATGAGCCTGAAAGACGACGCGGTCATCCTGCGCGTGCCGCCGGACAACTTGAAACTCGAAGTCAGCCGGGGCTCGGTAGTGTCGGTGACGACGGCGGAAGAAGGAAAGTAGAAAGAAGCTTCGGGCTAACGAGCTTCGAGCTTGAATCTTGCGAAAGTGATCTTAGCTCGCGTCTCGAAGCGCGCAGCGCCTTTGATTTTTTATGACTAAGAACCTTACCGGGAAATTGCTTCTCATCCTCGCCATCCTTGTGATCTTCGTGGTGGGGATTTTCGGTCTTCCGTGGGAGTGGGCGGGACACGGTGGCGTGTTGGCACTAGTGACCGACCGCATTCACCTCGGACTTGACCTCAAGGGTGGCACGCACCTCATTCTCCAGGTGCAGGTGAACGACGCGGTCAATGTGGATTCCGACAACGCGATGGCGCGCTTGAAGGAAGATATGCGCACGCGCAAGATCAACTATGTCGAGGTCACCAAGCCGGATCCCGTGAACCATCCGGACGCGGTCGTGATCAAGGGTGTCGATCCGGGGCAAAGATCGGATCTGCAATCCATCGTTGCCGACCGGCTGCCGGAGTACAACCTCAATTCCGGCGCGGAAAATTCCTACACCGTTGCCATGAAGGCGCAAAGCCTGGCGGACCTCAAGAACCGCGCCGTAACGCAGGCGATCGAGACTATCCGCAACCGCATTGATGCGCTGGGCGTGAGCGAGCCGGTGATTCAGGAACACGGGTTGGGGCAATATCAGATTCTGGTGCAGTTGCCCGGCGTTGACGACCCGGCGCGCGTGAAGGCGATTGTGCAGTCCACCGCGATGCTCGAGATTAAGCAGTCGATGGGCGGGCCGTACGGCAGCCAGCAGCAGGCTTTGCAGGACCGCGGCGGAGTGCTTCCGGAAGGCACGGTCTTAATGCGTGGGCGCAGCATCGGGCGGACCGATGACACGGGCGAGACCTGGTATCTGATTTCGCGGGCTTCGGCAGTGACGGGCAGCGATCTCCGGACGGCTGAATCCAGTCGCGACGAGAATGGTCAGCCCGCCGTACGCTTCGTGCTCACGGGCGAGGGCGGCCGTAAGTTTTATTCCTTCACTTCCGCTCATGTGGGCGACAATCTCGCCGTAGTGCTCGACAATCAGGTGCAGGAAGTCGCAGTCATCAAAGAGGCCATCCGCGATACGGGCGTGATCAACGGCCGGTTCACCGAGCAACAGACGCGTGATTTGTCGATGGTTCTGCGCTCGGGTGCGTTGCCGGCCAGCCTGAAGTATCTCGAAGAGCGCACCGTCGGACCTTCTCTCGGCGCGGATTCGATTCGCTCCGGCGTACAGGCAGCGATGGTGGGCATGATTGCGGTTCTCCTCTTCATGCTGATCTACTATCGCGGCGCGGGCATTAACGCCGATATCGCACTCATTTTCAACCTGATCATCCTGCTCGGATTCATGGGCTACTTCGGCGCGGTGCTGACGTTGCCGGGAATTGCGGGTGTGATCCTGACGGTCGGCATGGGCGTGGACTCCAACGTTCTGATCTTCGAACGCATCCGGGAAGAGTTGCGCAATGGCAAGACTCCGCCCTCGGCCGTGGAACAAGGCTTCAGCCATGCCTGGATCACGATCGTTGACACGCACGTCACTACCATTGTGTCGGCGGCCATCCTGTTTATTTTTGGAACCGGTCCGGTGCGTGGATTCGCGACCACACTGGTGTTTGGTCTGGCGGCGAATCTATTTACCGCGGTTTTCGTATCGCGAGTGATTTTCGACTGGAACTTGAGCCGTCACCAGCGCGGCGAAGCATTGAGTATTTAAGAGCCGTCGTTCGCTGTTCGTCTTTCGCCAAGGGGCATCACCTGGCGCTTAGCGCGAAAGTAGCGAACGACGAAAAGCGAACGACGAGTTCAAAGGATCGAGTGCAGCGTGGAATTCTTTAAAAACACAAACATAGATTTTCTCGGGAAGAAGTGGTACTTCCTCGCTTTTTCTCTGGTATTCAGTCTGGCCGGACTATTCTCCATGGCGTTCTGGCATGGGATTCCGCTGGGCGTGGACTTCCGCGGCGGCACGCTGGTGTACGTAAAGTACTCGCATACGCCGGTTCCATCCGAAATCCATGCGGAACTGGCGCGCGCCGGTTTGAAGAATGCCCGCGTCCAGTCTTACGGGCCAGCCGCCAACAATGAGGTTCTGGTAGCGCTCGACATCCAGGAAACCAGCGAGCAGTCCCTCGACAGAGGAAAAATTCAGATCATTCAGGCGCTGCAAAGCAACGCGCCGGCGGGGAAACCGGACCTGAACAACGCCAGTTCTTTGACAATTCTGAACTACCTGTTGGAGAAGGACCCGTTGCATGCCGCGAGCGATGCCAATCAGCGCTATACCGCTGTGGCTCAGGCCATCGTGAACTACCGCGACAAGCAAAAGGGCGGCGTGCTGAATTCGATCGATGAACTGAAGGCCGCCACGGATCCGGCGGTGGTTGCGTCCTTGCAGGAAGGTTTCTCCCTTTCGGACTTTGGAGTTCGCAACGTCGAGATCGTTGGCCCGCAAGTCGGCGGCCAGCTGCGGAACCAGGCGCTCCTCGCCACTGTCTATTCCTTAGCAGGAATGCTGGTTTACCTGGGATTCCGCTTTGAATGGATTTATGGCGTGGCGGCGGTGCTGACGGTGTTCCATGACACGCTGATTACGGTGGGAGCGTTTTCCCTTCTCAACTGGGAAATCTCCTTGACGGTGATCGCGGCTATTCTCACCCTGATCGGGTACTCCAACAATGACACCATCGTGGTGTTCGACAGGATTCGGGAAAACATCAAGTTGTTGCGGCGGGAGCCGCTGTCGGAGATCGTCAACAGGAGCATTAATCAAACTTTAAGTCGAACCATCTTGACAGCAGGCCTGACTTTCCTTACCGTGCTTGCTCTGTTCTTGTTTGGCGGCGAAGTGCTTCGCGGTTTTAGTTTCGCCCTGGTGATCGGAATTCTGATCGGCACTTATTCGTCGATCGCCATTGCCGCGCCGGTTCTGGTGGCCTATCAAGACTGGCGTACGGAGCGAGGCAAGAGGCCGGTTGCCATGCCCGCCCGGCCGGGCGCTCGGCAGGATGACAGGCCGAAGGAAAAAGTGAAGGCATAGAACGGCTTATGTGGCGTACAATCATGGACTTGTCCGGAGAGACAAGCCTGGCAGACAGAGCAAGAAGATCGGGAGCAAAGGGGATGCAGGTGGTGTCTAAGATTACGTAGGGTCTGGTGCAGGGGAGAAGCCCATGTTTGAAGATAGCCTTATTGAATCGGGAAACAAGCTCAAGACCAAGCGGCTCGCAACCTCGATCATTTCGTTCTTTGGTCAATTCTTGCTGCTGGGAGTCTTGATCCTGATCCCACTGATTTACACCGAAGCGTTGCCCAAAACCCAGTTGATGACATTCCTGGTCGCGCCACCCCCGCCACCCCCACCTCCTCCACCTCCAGCCGCAGCCGTAGTGAAGGTCGTCAAGATCCAGAGCGACCTCGTCAACGGCCAGCTGCGCGCTCCGACCAAGATTCCTGAGAAAGTTCAGATGATTAAGGAAGAGGAAGCGCCGCCAGCAATGGGCATGGGCGTGATGGGCGGAGTACCGGGTGGAGTACCGGGCGGCTCGATGGGAGGCGTCATCGGTGGCATGATCAATTCCACTGCTGCCATCCCGAAGGTCGCGACCCCGCAGCGCGTGCGTGTATCGACGGGCGTCGCCACCGGTCTTCTGATCAAGAAAGTACAGCCCAATTATCCGCCCCTGGCGCGGCAGGCTCGCATCCAAGGATCGGTCGTGTTGCAGGCTGAAATCAGCAAGGACGGCACCATTCAAAACCTGCAGTTGATCAGCGGACACCCGATGCTGGCTCCGGCTGCGATTGAAGCCGTGAAGCAATGGCGGTACAAGCCGTATCTGCTCAACGGTGAGCCGGTCGCGGTGGATACACAAGTGGTTGTGAACTTCACTCTGTCCGGAGGTTAGACCCCGGCGGAGTTGTGGTGGCAGTCGGCCCTCCCCGTCCGACGCAAGTCCCATCGACGGGAAGCCAGGGTGGTTTTCTCCCACCCGGAGGGCGGTTCTGCCCACGGATTTTCATGGCAGCACGAAGGTAAGGTTTGGCTCGGGCGAGCATTCCGGCTAAGAAAGCGGAGCGCTGCGTCAGAGCAGTTGTTCCCGTGAAAAGCGGGGCAACGTGATCGGCAAGTTCAGACGAGGTCCGAGGAGGAAAGGCAACTCATGTTAGTAAATCTGGCAGCAGTCGCACTCTGCAACATGCACATATTCGCCACCATGCTCTTACAAGGTGAGAGCTCGGTTGGTTGGGACCCGATTTCGCTATGGAAGCAGATGGGGCTTCTTGCGAAAGCCGTGGTTATCATTCTGTTCATCATGTCGGGCTGGTCGATCGGCGTCATGATCGATCGCTGGATGGCTTTTAATGCCGCCCGCAACCAGTCGCGTGCGTTCGCTCCTGCGGTGGCAGGCGCTCTGCGCGAAGGCAAGATTGACGAAGCCATCAAAGTTGCCGAGCGTAACAAGAAGAGCCACCTGGCCAAGGTTGTCACCGCTGGCCTGATGGAATTTAAAGCTCACCAGGACAGCCCGGGCGAAATCCCTGGCGAAACCATCGAAGCTTCGAAGCGCGCTCTGGAGCGCACGGAAGCGATCGTCCACGCGGAACTGAAGCGCGGACTCGGTGGACTGGCGACAATCGGCTCGACTGCTCCCTTCGTGGGACTGTTCGGCACGGTGGTCGGCATTCTGAACGCCTTTAACGGCATCGCGAAAGAAAAAGCCACCGGACTGGCAGCAGTCGCGGGCGGCATTTCGGAAGCGCTCGTCACCACGGCAGTTGGATTGTTCGTGGCGATTCCGGCCGTTATGATGTTCAACTACCTGACCGGTCGCGTGGAAGCGTTCGACGTGGAGATGGATAACTCCTCGAGCGAACTGGTGGACTACTTCCTGAAGCGCCGGAGCATGCGCCGGTCCTAAGCCGCCGAAAACGGCAGTCGCCAATCGTGAGTTGCCGGACGGGCGTCCCAGTGCGGGGCGCCCGCTCCTCCACCTCAACGAGCAGAACGCGACTGGTGGATCGAAGCAGCGGGACAGGAAAGGAATTTCGATGGCATTAGCAAAGCGAAACGAAGGCGCCAAAGTAAACTCCGACATCAACGTGACGCCCATGGTGGACGTGATGCTGGTGTTGCTGATCATCTTCATGGTGGTCACGCCCATGTTGCAGCACGGGCAGCCCGTGGACATGGCGCAGGTCAACAACCCGGCGCCGATGCCGGACGCGGACAAGGAAGATGCGCTTCTGGTTGCGGTCACCCGCGAGAACAAAGTTTTCTTCGGGACCGATCCCATCAAGCCGGAAGATCTGACGCAGAAAATCAAAGACAAACTGGCCAACAAGACGGACAAGCGCGTTTTTATTAAAGCGGACGCGCGGGCAAAGTTCGGATGGGTGGTCGAGGTCGTGGATAACGTCCGCGCCGCAGGCGTGGATCAATTGGGATTGCTGACGGATCAGAAAAAGACCCCGGGTGCTTTGACGACGCCGCCCAAGGCGACGACGGGCGGGCAGTAACCGCGGGCTAGCAGTCGAGGAGATTAATTTATGGCAATGGCAATGGGTTCGGGCGGAGGGCAGAGTGCGAATATCAACGTCACGCCGCTCATTGACGTGTTGTTGGTGTTGCTGATCATCTTCATGGTGATCACGCCGTTGACTCCAAAGGGTCTGGATGCACTGGTTCCGCAGCCGCCTCCACCCAATCAGAAACAACCGCCTCCCACACCGGATCGTACGATCGTGGTGCAGTTGATCGATCACGGCCCGGGGCAGGATCCGGGGCTGAAGATCAATCAGGACGAAGTGACTTGGGAAAGTTTGCAGCTGCGCCTGTCGGACATCTTCAAGGCGCGCGCGGAAAAAGTCATGTTCGTAAAAGGGGACGACAATATTCCCTTCGCGAACGTGGCGAGCGTGATCGATATCGCCCATTCAGCGGGTGTAGATAAAGTGGGCCTGATCACAGCCAAAATCGAAGCGGGCAATTAAGATACTAGGTCAAAGTTCAGAGGGCAGATTGCCAGGGTGACTTAACCTCCGCAATCTTACCTCTCACCTCTGACCTTTCCGGGTTTCTACTCCGTGGCAAGGGAGATTCATAACGCGAATGAAAAACACCGCAAAAATAAAAATGCTGGTGGTACTGGCAGCCAGTCTGCTGCTGCTTCTGGGCACCGGCTGCACCAAGTTGAAGGCGCGCGACCAGCTCAACAAGGGCGTGCAGGCCTTCAAGAACAATAAATTCGAACAGGCAATCGATCACTTTCAACAAGCTGTGACGCTGGATCCGTCTCTCCTCAACGCGCGGCTTTATCTGGCCACTGCCTACGCGCAGGGATATGTGGGGGGCGTGGATACTCCGGAAAACATTCGTATGGCGGAGCAGGCGATCGATCAATACAAGCAGGTGCTGCAGGCCGACCCCAAGAATATTAATAGCGTGAAGGGAATCGCCTACCTCTACCTGCAGCAAAAGAACTTTCCTCTGGCAAAAGAGTTTTACAAAAAGGCCTCCGAACTCGATCCCAACGATGCCGAGCCGTATTACTCGATCGCCGTGATTGACTGGACGCAGACCTATCAGCCGCGCATGGAAGAGCGGCAGAAACTGGGCATGAAGTCGGAAGAGTCGCTGGCTGCAAAAGATAAGAAGCTCTGTGCGACGATCCGGGAAAAGAATACCGCCAACATTCAGGAAGGCATCGACAACCTGACCAAGGCGATCCAGTTGCGCCCGGACTACGATGACGCGATGGCCTATCTGAACCTGATGTACCGTGAGCGTGCGGACGTGCAATGCGACGATCCTTCAGCCCGCGCCGCCGATCTGAAGACTGCGGATGAATGGGTCGACAAGACCATGGCCGTCAAGAAGGAAAAGGCCGAGAAGCAGCCCGCGGGCGGCA
Source organism: Acidobacteriota bacterium (assembly GCA_016196065.1). Lineage (NCBI taxonomy): Bacteria > Pseudomonadati > Acidobacteriota > Acidobacteriota bacterium. The sequence goes on from JACPYL010000012.1 coordinate 305,737, forward strand.
TCGTAATGGACGAGAACAAGTAGGGTTTTTGTTTTCAAAAGAAGGCCCCTCGCGGATGCGATGGGGCCTTTTTTAGTTTGTGGGCGCGGTGGCGGTAAGTGTTGTATTCGATTTCGGTCCCGAAGGGACCCGCCGATAATAGCCCGCCAGTTTACTGGCGGGGAAATGAACGCGGATGCGGGCAAGTGCCGGAGGCACGACTGGTCCGGCGATCGTGAGGCGGTGCATCAGTCGTCCCTCCGGGACTTTTGGCTCAAGATGTTCGCGATCCCGGCGTTGAAACGCCGGACTATTTTCAGTCGTCCCTTGCGGGACTTTTCATGGGGTGCGGGTCACGCTGGGGACTACAATCGATTCGGAAACGCGCCATGTTCAAGAAGATCCTGATTGCCAACCGGGGAGAGATTGCGGTGCGGGTGATCCGTGCGTGCCGCGAAATGGGTATTCCCACGGTGGCTGTCTTTTCCGACGTGGATCGCGCCGCCCTGCACGTTCGCAAAGCGGACGAGGCCTACCACATTGGCCCAGCGCCGGCGGTGGAGTCCTATCTTCGGATCGACAAGATTCTCGATGTGGCCAGGCGTTCGGGCGCAGAAGCAATTCATCCCGGATACGGTTTCCTTTCGGAGAATGCAAAGTTTGCGCAAGCCTGCGCAGACGCGGGCGTGAAGTTCATCGGCCCCACACCGGCGTCCATGGAAATGATGGGATCGAAGACGCGCGCCCGCCAGGAAATGGAAAAAGCGGGAGTGCCGCTTGTGCCCGGCACATCCCGCGGACTGCAATCTCCAGGAGAAGGCGAAGAAGTCGCAGAGCGAATCGGTTATCCAGTGATGTTGAAAGCGGCGTCGGGCGGCGGCGGTAAGGGCATGCGGCTGGTGCATTCGCGCGCAGAGTTACGCTCTGCGCTGGAAGCCGCGCAAAGCGAAGCGCAGCGCTCATTTGGCGACAGCGAAGTCTACATTGAGAAAGCGATCGTGAATCCTCGGCACATCGAGATGCAGGTGCTGGCGGATGAACATGGAAACACAGTCTGGCTGGGCGAGCGCGAATGTTCGATTCAGCGCCGCCATCAGAAAGTGCTGGAGGAAGCGCCGTCGCCGATCGTCGATGTCGGTATGCGCCGCCGTATGGGCGAAGTGGCTGTTCGCGTCGCAACAGCTGCAGGGTACACCAATGCCGGAACCGTCGAATTCCTGGTAGATCAACAAAAGAATTTCTATTTCCTCGAAATGAACACCCGGTTGCAGGTGGAACATCCCGTGACCGAACTGATCACCGGCCTCGACCTTGTGCATTTACAGATTCGCATCGCACACGGCGAGAAGCTCCCCTTCACGCAGAACGATATCCAGATTCGTGGACACGCGATCGAATGCCGCATCTATGCGGAGGATCCAGACAACAATTATTTTCCGAGTCCGGGCAAGATTACTTTGCTGGTTGCCCCGTCCGGTCCGGGAATCCGCCGGGATAGCGGCATGTACGAAGGGTGGACGGTCCCGCTCGATTACGATCCTCTACTCGCGAAATTGATCGGCTATGGTACGGACCGGCAGCAGGCGATCATGCGGTTGCGGCGCGCGCTGCATGAATATTTTGTGGCTGGCATCAAGACGAATATTTCTTTGTTCCAGCGAATCTTGCGCGATGAAGATTTTCAGGCGGGCAAACTTGATACCGGGTATCTGGATCGACTGCTAGCGAAGAAATCTGTGGCCGCGGAGTCCGCGCCGGAGCCGGAAATTGCGGCGATCGCGGCAGGGCTGTTTGAAATCATCGCTCCGAAGGCGGGAGACCGGCAAAATGGGGGCGTGGTTGCGACAGCTTCCAAATGGAAAGAAACGGGGCGCGTGGAAGGGCGGCGGTGAACAGTTTCAAAAAAGATGCGAGCGTTTGGCATGCGCCCTTCAAAATGTAAGGGCGTCTGAAATTCACGTATGGTTTACGAAGTCACCATAGACGGCAAACCGCATCGGCTCGAACTTGAACGGGCCGAGAGTGTGTGGAAATGCCGTCTTGATGGGCGGGAGATGGTGGTGGACGCGGTGTTGGCGCGACCAGACGTGCTCTCGCTCCTGATTGAAGGCCATTCGTACGAGATTAAGCGTGAGCAGACCGCAAACGATCTCCATCTGTGGGTCGGGAGCTCGCGCTTTGCAGTCGAGTTGCGCGATCCGCGCTCCCTGCGCTCGCGGCGGGACGGAACAGGGGATGCCGCCGGTCCGAAAAAGCTGGTCTGTCCGATGCCGGGGAAGATTGTGCGCGTGCTGGTGACGGAGCAGTCGGAAGTCGAAGCTGGCCAGGGAATCGTGGTGGTCGAAGCCATGAAGATGCAGAACGAGATCAAGTCGCCGAAGAAGGGTGTGGTGCAGAAGATTCTGGCCGTACCGGGCGCAAGCGTGAATGCAGGGGACGTGCTGGCGATTGTGGAATGACGCTCGCACCGGCCTTGGGGCTGCTCAAGACCTTGCGTTTCAGCTACCTGCCGCGAATTCGAGTGGAACCACCAGAGCAATCTGCACCCGGCGGTTGGCCGTACGGCCCTTCTAGAGAGTTCTCCAGATACAGCACCTCCGTGATCTAAACCTCTTCATTCGTTACGGATACGATGATTCAGTTGGGGGAGGTGTGTCTTGAAATGGCAGCGCATCATTAGTCTGGTAACACTGGCAATTTCGTTGTTCACGCTGGTCTTAGTTGTGCGGAAACCGGCGCCGGTTGCCGTACCTGTTTCCCCGGCAGCGACCGCAGCCAATGCGCAATCGTTTCAGGAAAAGGTGGACCGCCTTGAGCAGGCCGGGTCGACGGGCGTGGGTGGCGGCGAGGTTCGTCTGACTTCCGGCGAATTGTCGGCCGCGCTCGCGCAAGCCACCGGAATGATGCCGACGGCGGCGGCAACGCCTGCATCCACGGCTTCTTCCACGAGTTCTTCTTCCAGTTCTCCGGCTGCGAGTCCTTCGAACACTTCTGCTAGTCCGACCGAGTTTCCGGGTGCGGTACCGAACATCAAGGATTACCAGGTGTCGATGGATGGCGACGTCGTGCGCGGACAGTTCCTCACCAACATCGCTGGTAAAGATGTGTACCTGACGCTCGCTGGACACCTCGGGTCCAAGGACGGCTACGCGACGTTCGATGCGACGGAAGTAAAAGTGGGCGACCTGAGCGTTCCCGTGTCACTGGTGAATGATGCGCTGCAGAAGAAATTGGCGGAGCAACGCGATCAGTTGAAGTTGCCGAATAACGTCAAGGATCTGAAAGTCGAGAACGGTGAGTTGGTGTTTGTAGAGAAATAGGATGGCTCGACACTGCATCCATTCTTTCGTTGATGCAGGTTGCAACGAAATTGGGACACACGGAGGGAACGATGGGTCGTGCATTCGGATTTCTGGGGACGCTGATCGTGGCGGCGGTCGGGATGTATATCTATTCGATCCAGTTGAAGGGCACGGCCACGCCCGGCGGCGGCGACAGCACTGCGGAAACGGCCAACCTCGTGGGCGTCAAGAATGATCTGATCAGCATTGCGAACGCGGAGCGCGGCTACTTTGCGACGCAACAGAAATATGCGTCGCTGGACGAGTTGGTCGTGGGCAACTACATCACGATCGAGAGACAACGGCCTCCCTATACGTATGATGTTCAGACCACCTCCGGAGGATTTCATGTAACTGCAACGCGCGACCGCGCGGGCGCTCCGGCGCAGCTTTGGATCGACGAGAGCATGCAGATCAAGGCGTCGGATTGAGCGGTCCTGACTATCTGTGTTGAGAGTTGTGTACAGGACGATCACGACTGCACGCAGAAACGCCGCCTCTTGTAAAGCAGAAGTTGCGGCGATTCCCACACTACGGTTTCACTCTTCGTGATTTTCTAATCTCTATCTAATCCCATTCTTATCCGGGCAGGCTTCAATCAGTCCATATGACCAGCCAGCCGTTTTTGCCCCATCATGCCGAACACGTACTTGTGGCGAGTCCCAGCAGCGTCGTGCGCCAACGAGTTCTCGAAAGTCTGCGTTCTCCCGTGCGATGCGTCGAACAGGCGAGCGGTGGAGCAGAAGCGTTAGGTTACCTGGAGAGCGGCGCCTGGCAAGTTCTCTTTCTCGACCGATCATTGCCCGACTTGAATGCGGAAGAATTGAGCCACACCATCCGGCAAAGATTTCCCATGGTGGAGATTGTCTTGCTCGACTCGGAAGCCGATTCCGATGTTGCTGCCCTGCCAGAAGAACGCGTAACGCTCCCGCCACGTAAACCTCCCAATGTAGAAAAGCTGATGCCAGCGCGGGCGGTAGTGGTGAACGCAATCCTGCAGGCGCCGTTGCCGGGAATGATTGGCGGTTCGCGAAAAATGCAGCCCGTGTATCGAGGATCCCGGCTGATGGCGCGGCGGGATACGACTGTTCTAATCACAGGTCCAACGGGATCGGGAAAAGAGTTGGTGGCGCGCGCTATTCACGATTTAAGTGCGCGGTCCGCGCGCGCGTTTGTGGTGATCAACTGCGCTGCTATCCCTGAGGCTCTTCTCGAATCCGAACTCTTCGGGCATACGCGAGGCGCATTTACAGGGGCGATGCAATCGTATAGCGGCAGAATTCAGATGGCACAGGGAGGCACGCTCTTCCTGGATGAGATCGGCGACATGCCTCTGAGCTTGCAACCGAAGTTGCTGCGATTTCTGGAGCAGAAAGAAGTCCAAAGGTTGGGGAGTTGCGAAGTTCTGCGGGTGGACGCTCGCGTGATCGCCGCAACCAATGCTCGGTTGTTGTCGCTGGTGCAGCAGGGAAAGTTTCGCGAAGATCTGTATTACCGTTTGTGCGCTTTTCCGATCGAGATCCCGCCCTTGCGGGAGCGTCCGGATGACATTCTGGAACTTGCCCAGCATTTTCTGGACAAGTTTTCGTTGCGACCGCCAGCGCCGGAATTGTCGCCGGAAGGCGCGCAGTTATTGCGCTCGCATCCCTGGGCAGGCAATGTGAGGGAATTGCAGAACGTGATTGAGCGCTCGCTTATCCTCGCCGAAGACGAAATGATGATTCGTCCGGAACACATGCTGATGCCCGAAGATCGTGCACATGGTTAGAAACAGGCCATCTACATCGGTAACATTTTCCCAGTGCGGCTGTTCACGATAAGAGTCTTCTAAGGGGATCGGGGAGATAGCTGGCATCGCTCTTGCAAGAGCAGTTGTGATGTCATTCTCTTTTCCGATACCACAAACTCCGACGAGTGACGCCGACCATCCACTGGCACGGGCGTTCGCATCTTTCACAGAGGCGGCGGTTTCTCTCGAACGGTCCTACGCTCAGTTGCAAACCCAAGTGGTTCATCTGCGCGAAGACCTGAACGTCACCAATCGCGAACTGGCGCAAAGCCTGGAGGAAAATCGGCGAATCCGCGAGCGACAGCGGCGGATTCTGGAAGGGCTGCCGTGCGGGGTGCTGGTACTAGAAGGGGACACTGTTTCCGTTCTCAATCCTGAAGCGGAGCGGCTAACGGGTGTCAGAGCATCGGAGGTGAATGTTCTACCGGCTGCGATCCTCGCTGCACTCGAGCGCGCGCGGGACACTGGCAACGAAGAGGAACTATCGATCGACGGAACTGATGGCGAAAAGCCAACGTGGCTGTCGATTCGGCACGCATGGCTGGAGCGCGACGCCGAGCGCTCGACCTCGGTGTTCATCCTGCGCGATGTGAGTGCCGCGAAAGAACTGGAATTACAGCGCGGGCGGTTGGGAAGGCAGCAGGCGTTGGTGGAGATGTCGGCATTGCTGGCTCATGAGATTCGTAATCCGCTGGGCAGCCTGGAATTGTTCGCCGGCCTTCTGGCCGAAGCGCGTCTCGAGAAAGAGAGTCAGCAGTGGGTCGAACATGTCCAAGCTGGACTACGCACGCTTTCCGCGACCGTGAACAACGTGCTGCATCTCTACAACACTCCTCAGCCGGAAGCCGCGGAAATGGATCTCGGGCAATTGCTCGACTAGGCGCACGACTTCCTGCGTCCGCTGGCCAAGCAGGCAAAAGTTGAATTGCATCTCACCAATGGCTTGCGCGGCGTCACCGTGCGCGCCGACCGGCATCGTCTCGAACAGGTGCTTCTTAATCTCGCCTTGAATGCGTTTCGCTTTATGCCCGGTGGAGGATGGCTCGGTTTTCGGGGTGCTGATCTGGGTGCGAAGGGAGCCGAGATTGAGGTTCGAGATACGGGGCCCGGCATACCTGAAAGCGATTTGCAGCGGATATTCCAGGCTGGGTTCAGTACTCGTCCCGGCAGTTGCGGGCTTGGGCTGGCAGTGTGTCATCAGATTCTGGAACAGCATGGCGGCACGATCGCGGCAGAAAGCCGCGCGGGCGAGGGCACCACGTTCCGACTGAACCTGCCGCGCACGGGAGTGGCGCAATGAAGCGCGTATTGATTGCGGATGATGATGCCGGGATGCGAGCGGCGCTCGAAACACGTTTTCTGCAGCGCGGCTGGCAGGTTGATCTGGCCGTGAACGGATCCGAGGCGCTCGGCAAGTTCCGTGAAAGCCGGCATGCCCTGGTCATCACCGACGTGCGCATGCCGGGACGCGACGGTTTCGAGTTGATGCGTGAGGTGCAGGCAACGTCACCACGAACCGCAGTCATTCTCCTGACTGCGTATGGTTGCGTTCCCGATGCGGTGCAGGCGATCCAGAGCGGGGCATGTGACTACCTCGTCAAGCCCGTGTGTTTCGAAAAACTGGAATTGGCCGTTGACCAGGTTTTGCGGCGGGCGCAAGAAGAGAACAAGGACACCGAATCACTGATAGGACACTCGCCAGCATGGGAACTGGCGCTGGAGCGGGCGCGGCAAGCGGCGTCTACAGATGCCGACGTCCTGATCGAAGCGGAAAGCGGCACGGGGAAGGAATTAGTGGCGCGGCTGATTCATCGCTTGAGCGATCGTAAGCGAGGGCCGTTTGTCGCGTTGAATTGCACTGCATTTCCGGAATCGCTGCTGGAAAGCGAGTTGTTCGGCCATGCGAAAGGTGCGTTCACGGGCGCGGTGGCGGCGCGTCCCGGAAAGTTCGAGAGTGCCAACGGCGGCACGCTCTTGCTGGATGAAGTCGGCGAGATGCCGCTTCCCTTGCAACCCAAGTTACTGCGCGCGTTGCAAGAGCGCGAGTTTGATCGCCTGGGATCGAATCAAACCGTGCATGTCGATATCCGCGTGATTGCGACCACCAATCGTCCCCTGGAAGCCGCGGTCAAGGAAGGCCGCTTTCGCGCGGATCTGTATTACCGGCTGAATGTGATTCCGCTTACGCTGCCTCCGTTGCGGGAGCGCTCAGGAGACATCGCGGAACTGGCAGAACATTTCGCACGCATCTATGCCGCGTCGGGCGCGGTGCCACCCCTAAGCAGCGCGCTGGTGGCCCGCTTACAGGAGCAGGTGTGGCCGGGCAATGTGCGCGAGTTGGGCAACTTCGTGCGGCGGGCGGTTGCCCTGTCCCGCGGCGGCGAGATTGGGCTGGAGGCATTCGACCACGGTAAACCATCGGCGCGCGGTGCCGTTCCGGAGTGGAAAGCGGGCCTGTCGCTGGGAGAAATGGAACGGCAACTCCTGGCGATGACTTTGGAATCGACGGGCGGAAATCGTTCGCGGACCGCGGAACTGCTGGGAGTGAGCCTGCGCACGGTTCGCAACAAGATCCGCGAATACGGGCTGCCCCCGAGGAGTAACTACATCCATGTCAATGATTGATACGCCCATGATGCGAAGCCTGGAACGAGCGCTGGACACAGGCGCTTTCCGGCACCAGTTAATTACCTCTAACCTCGCGAACGTGGATACGCCCGGATACCGGACCCGCGACATTCGTCCCTTCGCAGGCGAACTGCAGCAGGCGATGTCGGGCGAAGAGCCGATGTTTTCTCCGATGTCACACGAACTGCGCGGGTTGATGGAGCGGCCGGATGGCAACAATGTGAACGTCGACCGGGAGTCGTTGCTGCTCGCCGAGAATCAGTTGCATTTTCAACTGGCGGTGCAGTTTCTGCGCGCGGAATTCCGGCGGCTGTCGCTGGCGATCCATGAAGGAGCAAACTCATGAACCTGTTTGGCATGCTGGAAATGAGCGGATCGGCACTGGGCGCAGAACGGCAACGCGCCGAAGTGGTGGCCAGCAATATGGCGAACGCACAAACGACTCACACTCAGGCGGGCGGCCCGTATCGGCGTCAGCTGGTGATCTTCCAGGCGCAGCGAACGCCGCGCTTTTCGCTGACACTCGCCGGAGCCCAACGAGAAACCTCTTCGGCCGTACGCGTGGCCGCGGTCGTTTCAGATACGCGTCCACCGGTGCAGCGTTTCGAGCCCGGGCACCCGGACGCGGACAAGCAAGGCTATGTTTCGTACTTGAGTATTGTGTTCGATTGCCGGCTGGTTTCAGCGGAGCATCTGACCTATCGCGAATTTCTGCAACGTCTTCCGGAAATTGCCTATCTCGCGTCCTGCGATCTGGTGCCAGCGGCGGCGCAAGCAGTGCTGCAGTTAGATCTCGCGGTGGCCTTCCCCGTCATTGACTTGTTACTCGGAGGAGAGGGTAAGGGAGGCGATCTGGGCCGGGAGATCACTGCCATCGAAGAGCAGATCTTGGAGAGTGTCATGCGGATCGTGTGCCGTGAGATGCAGGCTGCCTGGCAGGCCATCGCACTGGAATTCCGGTTTGGGCAACGACAGCCAATCGCACAGGCACAGCGCCTGATGGTTCCCGAAGAAAAGAATTTGTGTCTCAGCTTCGAAGCGAAGATGGCGGAGACTCGCGGCACATTGAACATGGCGATTCCGGCCGTGGTTTCGAACGCTCTCCTGCGGAAGATCTCTGCTGACCTGAGTTTCCAGCGCCCGCGCAGCCCGGTGGAGGCGCGTCGCAGAATCGAAAGGCGTTTGCTCGGCGCCGCATTCCAAGTGGACCTTTTCGCTCCGACGCTCACTGTCTCCCTCAACGCTTTGGCCAAGTTGGTACCGGGCTCGGTGCTGTTGTTTCCGGAAAGCATCGAACAACCGGCGACATTGATGGTGGATGAAATGCAGTTGTGTTCGGCCGCGGCGGTGCGAGTAGACGCGCAACGCGCGGCCCGCGTGCTCGCCATGGAAGCCAATCCGGCAAGGCCTGGTGAAGTATGACCGAGTCCGCAAACACACCGCTCCTCGACGAGTTGCCTGCATGGCTCGAAGGCTGGGAGAAATGTATCCAGTCTGTGCTTTCGCAGACGACCGGCCAGAGCGTCGTTTTTGAGGCATCGGCAGAGACACTGCCGAATGCGGAATCCGACTTGTGGTTCACCGTAGTCGTCGGAGGGGCCGTGCGCGGCGAGATGTCGTTACGTTTGCCGGCTGCTACCGGCATCCGCCTGGCGCAAAAATTTCTTCAGGAAACGGAACCAGCGCCGGACTCACCCACCGCAGACCACAAAGAGGCGCTCGAAGAACTGTTTCGTCAGATCGCAGGGCAAGCCGCCACTGCGCTGGCATCCACGGCAGGCGGAGAAGTGCAATTTCACCTGGCTGGTTCGGGAGCGCCTTCGTGGTCAGCATCGAGCAACAGGAATCTGCATACCCGCGACGAAGCGGGAGCGTCCATTTCCATTGAGCTTCAGATCAGCGCTGCACTGGCAGGCGCATTGCAGGCCAGTCACGAACCACCCGCACCCAAATCTTCTACGCCGGTGCTTACAGAGATTTCACCCTCTCCGGGGACCGCTCGCTACGAACGATTGCGCGACGTGATTCTCGAGGTCAAGTTGCGTTTTGGAAGCCGTCGCATGGTACTCCGCGATGTGCTGGCGCTCAGCGCAGGCGTGGTGGTGGAACTCGACAGCAATGTGAATTCTCCTGTCGATCTGCTGCTCGACGGCAGGGTTGCTGCGCAGGGCGATGTGGTGGTGGTCGACGGTAAATATGGACTACGCGTGACTGCGGTACTCGATTCCGCACCACCGTCGTAAGGAAAACACTATGCGCGAAGTTGGGCAGATCTTGAAGTGGCTGGAGCACCGGACAAGGGAATTCGAGCACTCCAAGTCGGGCTGCGGCCTCATCCTGTGTGCAGGGCCGAAGTCGCCGTGGGCACGATTATGGAAGAAACGAAGTGGAGCTCTTCTGCAAGGCGAGTTCTATTGCCAGCGGGAATGCCTGGAAATTGCATTGACGGCACAGCTGGCGCGTCTGCACGCGCTGAATCCGGCGCCGCCTCCTTCCAACCGCATTCCTCTGGGACTGCTCATGGTGGCGCGCGGCTGGCTCACTCATGAACAGGTAGTGAAGGCTCTGGCTGCGCAAGAGAAGGCCCGCACTGGACAGATCGGGGACTGGTTCGAGCGACTCGGATTCGCCACCGAACAACAGGTCACTTCAGCGCTTGCTTTGCAATGGGGATGTCCGGTGACCTCCTCGTTGGATTCGGCAGCGATCCAGCCATTCGACCGGATTCCGCTCGGGATTCTGGAAGCTTTCCAGATGATTCCCGTGCATTTCGTCCGAGCGACGAACACGGTTTACATCGCGTTCGGGCAACGGGTGGATCATGCCGCGCTCTATGCGATCGAAAAAATTCTCGGCTGCCGCACTCAGCCCTGTGTCGCCGGGCGCAGGCATGTTGCCGACGAACTGGTCCGTATGCGACAACAGCCCCGGCCCCGCGAACTGGCATTTGGTCCCATGCGAGACTTCGCCGAAATTGGACGAGTCAGTGTCAGCTACATGTTGAAGCTGGGCGCCGAGGACGCCACCTTGGGCCGAGTTGGTGACTTTATCTGGCTTCGCGTGCGGGTCCGCAATGCTCATACGGACGTGGTATTCCGGTTGGAGAGTAGAGTTCGCGCTGCAAAATCGGCAGTCGGGTTGGGGTATTCTTCGACCGACGCCAGTGAGATTGCTTTGATCGGATGAGGAAGAATCAATAGAGCTTGAAGTTTACTTGGACGCTGATCAGCACCAGCACAGGGTGGCCATCCCTAGTAGCCGGATCGAACCGCCACGTTTCCACAGCCTTGATCGCCTGTTCGTCCAGCCCGAGGCCCGCGGGCTTCATGATTCGGATATCGTGCGCTAGTCCGTCCGTTCCTACAACCACCGACAATATGGATTGCGCCGCGTACCCTGCCTGCCGAGCAAATTCCGAATATTCTGGTTCCGGATCGTACTTCAATTGGGGCGGAGAGACACCACCGCCCACGGGAACGACGGGTGCTGAGTGGTCTTGCGCTACCGGTACATTGTCCTTATCTTGCTTATCCTTCGATGCGAACCACGCCTTCCAAACATCGGGAAGCGCGTTCTTGAGTGGCTCGTCCGCCGCGAGAAACACCACTTCCATCACCTTCGCTACGTCTGGAATCTCCGGCTGCGCCGTGCCACACTCCAGTTCAATCTCAATCCCGCCATGTTTCGAGGCCCACTCGTCGATTTTCTTGATTCTGAAAATCTTCCTCGAGGGATCCTCCTTCGTTATGGAACCGAGATCACGAAATTGATTGCTACCAGGGTCCAAGAACAGGAACAACCGTTGCGCCTTGATGTGCAGGACTCCCGCTTGCAATGAAATGTCCTGCACTCTCACTTGTCCGTCGACCGTCCACGGACCGGGAGCGGCTGGCGGAGAGAGCTTCCCATCAGCGCCGAAATGCAGGGACGCTCCGGGGTAGGCCTGCCGGAGTGTCAGAATCTTGTTGCCATATGCCGCCTGCAAATCGCTCTTACTGGCGACAGCATGGGCGATCATCGGCGCGCCGAATAATAGAGCGACACCGATGCAAGCATGCAATGGTCTGCGGAATTTCACGGTACGCCTCATGCGCTTCGGGAAGAGGACAGGATTCTACCACCCTGAACTCAGATGGAGTATTTGGGATTACAGCGTGCGCTTGAACAGCGGCACGGCCAGGCCCAGCGTAACCAGCGCAAAAATTGCGAGGTACATGACGTCGGGAAGAATTGCGATCAGGCCGCTCTCTTTCAACAACAGCGCCTTGAATCCGTGAACGGCGTAAGTGAACGGATCCACAATCGCGATGGCGCGCAGCCATGCTGGAAATGCCTGGATCGGATAAATCGAGCCGCTGGGGAAGAACAGCAGTGTATTCAGAATTCCAAAAACAGCGCGGGGCACGAGCGGATCCTCAACCCGGACCATCATCAGGAACATCATACCGTTGAAGGCCAGAGAGACGGTGACGATCATCAAGAGCAGTCCAAGCACGGTCCCCGGATTGAAGATGGTGCCGACTCCGGACATGAGCGAGCCAATCAGGCTGATCACGACCCCGGTGAGTACGGCCTTGATGGCACCCGCTCCGTTCAGTCCGAAGACCAGTTCTGCTTTGGTGATCGGAGTCACGAGATATCCTTCGTGCACGCCTCGCGCCTTGTCGTCGATATAAAGCATTCCGCCGCCGATCATCACGGAGACGAACATCGCCAGCGCGATCGATCCGGGCAGCAGGTACTTCATGTATTCGATGTAAGGATAGAGTTCCACCACATCGAGAGCGGTTTGCCGCAGAAGGCGAGGCTCAATCGCCGGCTGGTTAAGAGCTTCGGTGATTCCGGCCAACTTCTCCTGCATGGTGGAACTCATGAAGTTGTCGCTGTTGTCCACGATGAGCGCGATGCGCGGACGGTTCTGCTGATAAACGCGCGCCGAATATTGCGGTGGAATGATGACTGCGCCCTGGATCTTTCCGTTGCGCACATCTTCGCGCGCCTGTACTTCGTTGTCGTAGTCAACCGGCACGAAGGTGCGCGCATTGGCGCGGACAGAATCGAACGCTTCCTTAATGCGAATCGCCTGTGTGCCGTGGTCCTCGTCTACGATGCCGAGCTTGGCATCGCGAATCTTTCCGCCAAACGCGTTCCCGAGCACGATCAGTTGCACCAGCGGGAAGATCATGGACACCATCATCAGCGCGGGCGAGCGGAAGAACTTGCGCATCTCGCGCTCGATAATTGCCATCATGCGGTTCATGGTTGCATCCCCGGACGCTGCGGCATCGTGAACGCATGCGCCTTGACCAGTTCGTCGCGTAACTGGCGCCCGGTGTAGTGGACGAATACATCGTCGAGCGTGGTGTTCTGCACCGAGAGTGTGCGCACCGGAACGCGCGCCTCGACTGCCATTTCGACCAGCATGGTAGTGGTGCGGGAACCGTTGGCGGTTAGCACGCGGTACATGCCCGCGCCCTCGTGCTGGACAGAAGTCACTTCCGGCAGGGCACGCAAACGCTGCTCCCAGTCAGACGGTGGATTATCAAATTGCGCTTCGATCACATTCGATCCGGGCACGCTAGCCTTCAATGCCTCGGGACTATCGAGCGCGACAAGCTTGCCGTGATCCACAATCGCAATGCGGTTGCAGAGTCGATCGGCTTCGTCCATGTAGTGCGTGGTGATGAGCACGGTGAGTTTGCGCTTCGACTTGATGTTGGTGAGCATCTCCCAAACCGCCACGCGAGAGACAGGATCGAGACCTGTGGTCGGCTCATCGAGAAAGAAAATCTTGGGACTATGCACCAGTCCGCGCGCGATTTCGAGACGCCGGCGCATGCCGCCGGACAACGTTTTCGTTTGCGCGTCCCGCCACTTTGTGAGGTCAACAGTTTCCAGCAACTCGTCGATCGCTTGCTTGCGGCGTTGCGCGGGAACATCGTAAAGCTTGGCGTAGATGCTCAGATTCTCCTGCACGGTGAGATCAATGTCGCTGGTCATGGCCTGCGGAATGACGCCGATCGCTCGTCGTGCTTCGTTCGGTTCTTTGCTCACATCGTGCCCCGCCACGCGGGCGAATCCTGAGGTGATTGGAATGAGAGTGGTCATCATCCGGATCAGCGTCGACTTGCCTGCGCCGTTGGGGCCGAGCAGTCCGAAGATCTCGCCTTCCTTCACCTGAAAAGAAACATCGTCGACCGCGGTGAAGTCGCCATACTTTTTCACGATGCGCGAGACTTCGATGGCGTTGGGCGCGTCCGCTGGAATTTCGCTCTTTCCGTTGAATTCAGAAACCGGAAGCGGAGCGTCATTGCCGGTGCCATGATTCGTGGGTACGTCGCTCATGGCTTCCCTGCAGCTTCGGAATTCTTCGGCACTGTGCCCTTCAGTTGCTCAGGGGACACCAGCACTTCGGCGGTCATGCCGGGCACATACGCGCCCTTAGGATTGTCGAGGCGAACCTTCAGGACGAGCGTGCGAATATCGCGCTTGCGGCGGCCGACATCGCGCTGGGTGGCGAAGTCCGCTTCCGCGGCCTTGTAGAACACTTTGCCAGGAGTAACCGTGCCGCCCGGCAGGCGAACCCGAAGCGTGTCGCCGAGCCCGATGTGATCGGCGTCCGTCTCTGGAATCGCCGCGCGTACCCACGTGTCGCTGAGATCGACCACCGTGACGATCGCCTGCCCGGCAGTGATTACTTCTCCTTCACGCGCCGCCCGCACCAGCACCGTCCCCGTTACCGGGGCATAGATCTTTGTGTAGCCGAGACGAACTTCGGCTTCCTTTAGTTGCGCCTGTGCGTTGGCGAGTTGCGCCTGCATGGAGGCGACCGTGCTTTCCGCGGCGCCGGCCTGGTTGGTGCGAGCACTCGCGGAATCAAGGTCGGCTTGCCCCGCGCGTACCTGATCCTTCAATGCCTGCACGCTGGCCTGCTGCGCTTTCAAATTTTGCTCCGCTTGTACTTTCTCCATTTCGGAGGCTACGCCGGCCTGTGCAAGTCCAACGATGCGGCGGCTGTCGCTTTCTACGCGAGTCAGAGTGGCTTCGGATTGCGCAAGCTGTGCGCGCGCGGATTGCAATCTTGCCTGTGCGTTGGCGACATCGCCGGAGGTCGAGCCCTTGGTCGATCGCTGCGTGAACTGGCTCTCGCTGACTTTCGAGCGAAGACTGGAAATGGTTGCTGCTGCCGCCCGCTCCTGCGCCTCGAGTTCCGCTGGATCGAGCGTCGCGATCAGGTCTCCCTGCTTAACGGAAGCGCCCTCTTCGACCAGCAGCTTCGCGATGCGGCCACCGACCTGCGGGCTGACCACGATCTGGTTCGAATCCACTGTGCCGACCAGGACCAGGTCATTTCCCGCGGGCGTCGAGAGAACGTAATAGGCCGATGCGATCAACAGAAGGATGCCAAGCAGGATCAGGAATTTGTTACGAACACTCATGCACGAACTCCTTGCCGTGACGCCGATAGCGGTCGCGTAAACAGCGCCGCGGAGATGAAGTCGAGTACGAATGCGCGCCGTTCCGCGATGTGCTCGTCCGTCAGTGGGTCAAACTTCATCACGGATTTGATCACCGGCGCCGCGCTGAAATAGAAAACAATTACTGCAACCATGGACGGAACAAAGTGCATGGGATCAATGGGACGAAATTCACCGGCGGCGATCCCCTCGCGCAATACTTCGCCTAGTTTTTGATAGATAGGCTGGAAATAGGCCCGCGCCACGCGCTTCATCTGGCCGATGCGGTCGGTGCCGCTGCGTATCCATTCTCCCTGAACGACGCGCGGGAAGCGTGGATTCGCCGCAATGTAATCGAAATAGGCGCCGAGGTAATTCAGTACCTTCTGGCGTGGTGCGAGGTTGCCCTCGAGCATGGGGACAACCGTATCGCGCAGGCCGCTGAAGACATGGTCGAGCACGGCCTCATAAATCGAATCTTTGTCTTTGAAGTAGTAATAGAGAAGAGCTTTATTAACACCGGCGGTGCGTGCAATCGCATCCGTGCGGGCGCCGGCGATGCCATGCTCTGCGAATTCGTCGATGGCCGCGTTCAAGATGGCGGCCCGGCTCTGTTCGGGCTTTCCGCGGGAACCGAGACGGGGTGCAGGCGAACGTTTCATGGGCTAATTAACCAGTTAGTTAGATAGTAGCCCATGCCTCCGGCAGCGTCAAGCGGACCTTTCCTTGGACGGAGCAGGTGCGAGGCCGGACGTGTGGATACAGAGCGTCCGCCCGGCCTGAACGGCAGATGCCTTACAGTCCGCCTGCGATCGATGGCACCAAAAGCACTTCGTCGCCATCCTGGAACGCGTAGGTATTGCCGCCGAGAAAGCGGATGTCCTCTTCGTTCACATACACATTCAGAAAGCGCCGGGTTTCTCCGGCTTCATCGCGCAGATGCGGCTTCAGGTCCGGGAACTGGGTATCGAGCACGGAAAAAAGTTCCGAGAGATTGGCGGCAGCACAGGTGATTTGCGGCGTGCCCGATGTCAGCCGGCGCAAGGCAGTCGGAATTTGGACAGTGACACTCATTTAAGCCTCCACAGGAATCGACGGCGTAGCGTCGGCAAAACTTGCAATCGTATTCAACTTGCTTTGCAGCAGGACTTCGAATTCGCGCAACTTGGGAGCGATGGGCGTTTCAGTTTCGTATTGCCCGGCCAGCACATCGGTTGTCTTCAGGCCGTTGCCAGTAATGCAGAGCACGGTCGTTTCATCGGAAAGAATGCGATCCTGCCGGACCAGCTTGCGTGCGGTGCCCACCGTGACGCCGCCTGCGGTCTCTGTGAAGACGCCTTCGCTCTCGGCGAGCAGTTGGATGTTGGCGATCACCTCGGCATCAGAAACATCTTCCGACCATCCGCCACTGGCTGTGATCGCCTTGATGGCGTAGTGTCCATCGGCGGGATTGCCGATGGCGAGCGAGCGCGCGATGGTCGACGGCCTCTGCGGCTCAATGTCTTTGCTGTACTGTTTGACGGCCGTCGAAATCGGCGAACATCCCGTTGCCTGCGCGCCAAAGAACTTCACGTCTTTCGGTTCGACCAATCCGAGCTGGATCAGTTCATCAAACGCCTTCTTGATTTTCGTGATCAGCGATCCACCCGCCATCGGGACAACGACGTTGTCCGGCAATCGCCAGCCCAGTTGTTCGGCAATTTCGAAGCCGACTGTCTTCGAACCTTCGGCATAGTACGGACGCAGGTTGACGTTGACGAATCCCCAGCGATGCTCGTCGGCAATCTGCGAACAGAGCCGGTTCACCTGATCGTAATTGCCGCTGATTCGCACCACGTTCGCGCCGAACACCTGCGTTCCGAGAACCTTCGCCGGTTCGAGATCGGATGGGATGAAGATCCAGGCCTTGAATCCCTCGCGCGCTGCTTGCGCTGCGACCGAATTCGCCAGGTTGCCGGTAGAGGAGCACGCTACGGTATCGAATCCAAAAGCACGCGCGTTGGCGAGCGCAACCGCGACCACGCGGTCCTTGAAACTCAAGGTGGGCAGGCAAACGGCGTCATTCTTCAGATAGAGATTGCGGATGCCGATCCGCTCTCCGAGTTGCGGCGCCTGCAGCAGCGGGGTGAATCCCGTGGGCAGTGAAGGCCGGAACGCGGCGGGCAAGGGCAGCAATTCGCGATAGCGCCATAGATTCGGAGCGCGCGAAGCGAACAGCTGGCGCGAGACCAGCTTCCGGATCGCGTCGTAGTCGTAGGTGATTTCGAGAGGCGAGAAGCAATCGTCGCAGATGCTGCGCGGTTGATTGCCAAAAGTCTTGCCGCATTCGCGGCAGGCAAGTTCATAGGTGCTCGTCGACATTTCCGCAACTGCCTTCTGTGACTGCGGGACGAGCCGGGTAAAAAAATACCCCAGATACGACAAAACCCCTTTTCCGAATGGGAAAAGAGGCTCGAAGTGCAAATAGCGCTACCTTGAAAAATGCGCTGCACCCCAAATCTCATGGTCCCCGTTACCGGGCGAGAGTTGGCACCTGCAATACGGGATAGATGATCCCGATTCGGTTGCCGTGGCGTCTATGGGCTCGTCCCTCAGCCACTCTGCATGAAATTCAGGTCCGCTCCGAAGAGCTGACTTGTTAAAGATAGTAAAACCGACCGAGCGGTCTGTCAAGAGGGGTTACGGGGAACACCTCACTTCGAATCAGGATCTGTTCGAATCCTGGTTACTTGCTGCTCTGCGGTGCTTCGGACCGCCCGCGATCCCTCCTGCCAGCGAGCGACCGTCGCTTCTTGAAGGCGCCTGCTCTCGGAGGCCGAGAAGAAAAGCGCCCCTTGATCTGCGGCGAGCAACTCTCTGCTTGACCATGGCGACCGCATCAGTCCGACCCCAGAGTGGGACTTCGGACCGAGCAACAGATGGCCCAACTCGTGCGCGAATGCGTACCCTAGAAGTTGTCCCAAGCAAAGCTGTCTTTCGGCAGCGAGACGGTGGATCGAGTCGTAGAAGATCCATGCAATCGAGCCGAACGACTCCTCAAGCCCACCTTCGGTTGCATAGCCAAACGCGTCTCCCCGGTCATAGAGGGATCGCGACATGGAGAGTGGAAGCACATTTACAACGAGATCCATTGGTCCCGGCAGCCGGGTGCAGGCAACTTCTCCCGACCATGTCGTGCCATCGAAACATACGAGCCAAAGCGTATTGACGCCAGCCTCGTGGAGGATCTTACGGGCTGTCGTTTCGGCTTTGGATAGAACGTTGGATTCAATCTGGGCATAGTTACGAACGCGAACGGTGATTTGTGTTGCTACATCCGATGGGAGTTGGAGGGCACTTTGTGAAGCGGCGCGCAAAGTGGCTTCTGGGAGAAGCAGCAGCGTCAGGATCCAAAACAACGCGGTGCGTTTCATGGAGCACCTCCTCGTGGTGCTCCATAAGTCGCGGATCTACCCGGCTACCTCAATGAGCGCGCTGTCGCACGGCCAACAAATATTTGTCGCACGTTAATCGGCTGATGGGAAAAGAGTTGTGCCGAATGTTTTGGTCAAGACAGTCTTCTTGAAATGGAGGATAATTTGGGGGTACGCCCCGGGTCAGGAGTTTCCCTATGTCGGGAATCCACACTCCAAGGCCGATTATTTCTTTTGGTCCGTTTGAAGCAGATCTGCAGACGCAGGAAGTGAAGAAACAAGGTATCCGGCTACACCTACCGGGCCAGTCCTTTCAAATTCTGAAGATGTTACTGGAGCGGCCAGGGGAGCTGGTCACTCGCGAAGAACTGCAAGAGGCGCTCTGGCCTAATGAAACATTCGTCGACTACGGCCACGGAGTGAACGCGGCCGTGAACCGGTTGCGAGATGCCCTGGGAGATTCCGCGGACAATCCCCGGCTGATCGAGACCTTGCCTCGGCGGGGATATCGGTTCATTGGGACGATTGCGCAGCCAGAGGAGTCAACTGCACCGGCTGAAGCAGGGGACGATAGGCGCGATCGCTTGCGTTGGCTACGAGTTGGAGCGGGCATTCTTGTCGTAGTTGCGGCGTGCGCACTCGCAGTGTGGTTTGTGCCTCGAGTTGCTCCTGGATTCTCCCTTCCAAAAATAACAACACTTGCAGCTGTGCCAGTCACAGCCTACCCGGGGGAGGAGTTATGCCTGGCGTTTTCCCCGGATGGATCGCAGATTGTTTTCGCGTGGAATGGTGATCCTGAATTGGGTCCGCAGGGTTTCGATCTCTACGTCAAGGTCCTGGGCAGTGAGGACCTGCTGCGCTTGACGCATCATCCATCGGCAGCGATTTGTCCAGCCTGGTCCCCGGACGGTTCGCAGATTGCCTTCCACCGCCTGTCTGGTGCAGACACGGGATTGTACGTGGTTCCTGCATTGGGTGGGCCGCAGAGAAAGCTGCGCTCCACAAACATCACGAGTGAAAACCATACGTACATCAGTTGGTCTCCAGACGGCAAATGGATTGCCCACGTGGATAATCAGCGACTCTTCCTTCTCTCCACCGAAACCTTGGAAAGCAGACAGATTCCCCACACTCCTGAGTGTCTTTCGGAAGGGATGCCCGCTTTCTCTCATAGCGGGCGAGAATTGGCATACTTCTGTACGCAAAACACTCAAAATTTGACCCGCGGCTTGTACACCGTCTCAACCTCGGGGGGCACGCCAAAACTGGTGACCACAATTGTCTGCGGGTGGCCTCCACGGCCACCCGCTTGGGCAGCCGGCGACCAGAAGTTGGTTTTTTCAAACACTCATTTTGGAGAAAGCTCCGACCTATATGACGTGACGCTCGCGGATGGATCAATTCGGAAACTACCCACCGAGGGAGGCGCCTTTGGTCCGGCAATTTCTGCAAAAGGGGACAAACTCGCCTACGTCAAACCCATTTCCGGCGATCATGGCCAGATCTGGCGAAGCGACCTGCTCAATCCGGGATCCTCCGGAGTCAGGTTGATGGCCTCTACCTATCAACAGCGAAGCCAACAGTTCTCCCCGGACGGAAAACATATTGCGTTTGAGTCCACTCGAGGAGGAATTCGAGAAGTTTGGATGAGCGATGCCGACGGGACTCAGCTGGTGCAGGTTTCGAATTTCAAGGACCCACGTACCGGCTCGCCACATTGGTCCCCGGATAGCCAGAAGATCGTCTTCGATACCCGGCATTCCGAACTTGCGGAATTGTACGTCGCCGATATTTCTGAACGGTTACCGCGGAAGTTGATCACAAACATCACGGACATTTTTCTTCCCACCTGGTCGCACGATGGAAAGTGGATTTATTTCGTTTCGGGCGAACCAACCAGCAGGGGAATTTACCGCTGTCCAGCGAGCGGAGGAGATGCGGTTCTGCTGTTGACGCTGCCACCACAAAGTTCGTTGCTCGGGCCATTGGCGGAGTCATTCGATGGAGAAACGCTCTATTTTTCGAGGGCGGTAGGAGGTTATCGGTGGGAACTGGATATGGTTTCGACTCAACGGCCCGTCAAGATTACCGCAGTAGAAGGACTGCCCACGGTTGATTACAACGTCTGGGCAATCGCGCCGGGAGGCATGTACTTTGTGGATTTTGATGCGAACAAGTCGATCCGTTATTTCGACTTCAGTACCAAGCAGGTCCGCCCAATTTTGGATGTAGGAAGAGCTGTCGACGGCGGTTTAGCGGTCTCCCCGGACGGCCGATGGGTCCTCTATGTTCAAAAGGAGGACTATAACGAAGACATCATGCTTGTCGACAACTTCCAGTAGGGTCTGTTTGCTTCCGAGTAAGTCGGGTTCCGTGCTGTCCAACCTCTCGCAGCCTCACTGCTCATATCCGCCAATATCAATGTTCGACCCTTGCACCCGTGGGTTACCCGCATAGTCGGTGGCGCCGACAACCCCGGTTCCGAGATTGATCCCCGCATTCACCGCTCGCGAGGCCGCTTGAACGTGGAGATCCGGCGTGGTCGGGTTCACAAAGAGAGGATCCGCATAGTTCGAATGGGAATCCTCACCTGATCCCGATTGATAGGCCGTAAAGCCGCTGTAGGTTTTTCCTACCCACAGCCAGGTCGTGCCGCTGGCGTTCGCGCTCGAGTAATAAAGGTTGTAGTCGACGTCGGCGGGGTTGGGAGTCGACTTTGTGTAGTTATTGACCATGTAGCCCTGTGCGCCCGCATACACAATGTTGTTCTTGAAGACATTGTTGGTGGCGTGAAACTGAATCTGGAATTCTCCTGAACCCGTGTTCTGGCCATCGTTCTTGTAGAGCGTGTTGTTCACGATGGTTACGTGATCGGTGCCACCGACGCCTGCCGCGTATCCGCCGATTGAGACTCCCGCTGAGTTTCCAAAGTAGATGAGGTTATTGCGGGCGGTTACAAAACTGGATGTCTTGTTCTTGTGCTCGCTGGCGATTTCAATTCCCAGGTCGACGTTGTGGATGAGGTTGCGTTCGACGATGACGTTCGTGCCGCCGTCCACATAGATGCCGTCGGAGCACCAGCAATTCTTTGGATACGACGGATTTCCGTCGGAAGAAATGTTGTAGACCGTGTTCTGGCTCACCGTGCCGTTGCGCGCCTGATCATAGGCTGGATTCGGCGAGGTGCCCTCAAAGCCGATCACGTCGATGCCGATGTTGTTGTTGTCGTGGATCAGGTTGTTGGTGACGGTGAACGTGTCCACATTGCCGTTGAGGGACATCGATTCGCTGCATCCAGTCTTGAGATGATCGAGTTCGTTGCCGCTGATCGTGAGATGGTTCAGCGCGGCCGGTGCCTCGCTTCCGTAGATCGCAACGCCGAGCGCATTCGCGCCGCATCCGGTCGCGGTCGTCACGATATCGTGAACGTGGTTATTGAGCAGTTGGAGATGGCTGCCCGCTCCAGTGATGTAGATTCCAACCGGGACATTGCTTCTGCTGGATGATTTGTAGTTTCGGACTTCCAATCCCTTCACGATGATGTAGCTTTGGCTCGCGATGTTGATCATGCCGTATTGGCCGCCGGGGATGGTGAGTCCGGTGCCGTCGAGAATCGCGGCCTGTTTGGAATAGTTCTGGAGCGTGATGTACCCGGCTGCCGCGGATCCTGATGCTGGAATATTCACGGTCTCGTTGTAAACGCCGCCCAGTACGTTAACGGTGTCGCCCGCCTGGACATGATTGGCGGCATATTGCACGTTCCGCCATGCGGTGCGCCGGGAAAGGCCATCGTTGGCGTTGTTGCCGGAGGTTGCAACGTAATACGTAGCGCCGAATCCGAACCCGCTGCAGAGCAAACTGAAGCAGATGCAGGAGAGTGATCTTTGAATTTTCGATCGCATGGCGGTTGCCTCTTTAGTTATGGTGCTATCTCCTCTGGCAGTTCTTTCTAATAATGGTTATTTAGTTTCGTTTTATTACGGTTAGTAGATTGCAAATTTATGCCCGCCTCGGAATCGAGTCAAGCGAAATTGCCTGGAACACGCAGTAGGAAGGGCGTGGAAGCCGAATGAATAAAGGCTTACCGGCTGTACTGGTTCCTCTTCTTATCCTCGTGGCGCTCGATCCCTAACTGAATCAGCCGGGAGATCAGGTCAGGATACGAGAGTCCCGACGCCGCCCAGAGTTTGGGATACATGCTGATTGAAGTGAAGCCAGGCATGGTATTGATCTCGTTGACGAAAATCTTGCGGGACTTCGGGTCCATGAGAAAATCCACGCGGGCCAGGCCGGAACAATCGACAGCCTGAAATGACGCGACAGCCAGCGACTGCAAGTTTTTCATCTCCGATTTGGTTAGCTCAGCGGGAATGACTAACTCGGATCCTTCGTCAAGGTACTTGGCGTTGTAATCGTAGAATTCTTTGCAGGGGACGATCTCACCGGCGATGGACGCTTTGGGATCGTCGTTGCCGAGCACCGAGCATTCAATTTCGCGAGCTTTGCGATTTTTCCCGCCAACGCCTTCTTCGATCACAATCTTGCGGTCGAACTTTGCGGCTTCTTCGATGGCAGGGCCCAGTTCTTTCCGGTCATGCGCCTTCGAGATGCCGACGGATGATCCCAGGTTTGCGGGTTTAACAAACACGGGATACTTCAACTTGCTCTCCACCAGCTTCTGAACTTTCTTCGGCTCGCTCTCCCACTGGCTGCGCAGGACGGTGACGTGCTTCACGATCGGCAGGCCCGCCGCGCGGAACAGGGACTTCATGACGTCTTTATCCATGCCGGCGGACGAGCCGAGAACGCCCGCGCCGACATAGGCCAGGTCGGCGAGTTCGAGCAAGCCCTGGATCGTCCCGTCTTCGCCGAACGTTCCGTGGAGCACGGGGAAGATCACGTCAACATTGATGGCGCGGTCGGTCGTGCGTCGAAGGGCGGAGGCTTCGATGCGGAAGGGCTCCATGCCACCGCCGCGATGGACCGGTTCGGGCGGCACGATCACTGCCTCGCCTTGGGCAAGAAGCGCGGCTCCGGGTGTCGCATCGGGATCGCCCGCGCGGAGGGGACGACTTTCCTCAAGCGGCTTTCCCTGCAAAAGTCGCTCGGCATTTTCCGACGTCAGCCATCGACCGTCCTTGGTGATTCCAATCGGGACAACGTTATATTTCGTCTTATCTATTGCTTTTAGGACCGATGCCGCTGAGAGGAGTGACACTTCGTGCTCGCCGCTTCGTCCACCAAAAAGGATGCCGACTCTGAGTTTTGCCATGCCATTTCAGTTTGGCGGGAGGCGCGGTCCGCGTCAATCGCAGGATTGGTACCCGAAAGGGTTGGACCCTCTGTCCGCGCAAAAAGAACACCTGCCAACAGGTTGCTGATTGTGTTGACAACCGTCAGAGGGCCGTTTAGCCTCGCTGATCAAGGGAAAAGGCTCGCCTGTGAAAGGGTCATCTTCCTGAATCCCCCAGAAAAGGCATCCGACATGAAAAAAGCTCTATTCGCGGCAGCGATATTGGCACTCCTGACCACGACCTGGGTCGGCTCAGCAGTGGCGCAGGCGGAAGGTGCGCCCGCGCGCAAAAAGCGCGTCGCCATTTTCGATTTTGACTATGCCACGGTGCACAGCGGCGTAGCGGCGATCTTCGGGCAGGACGTTGACATCGGCAAGGGCATCTCGGATCTGCTCGTAAAGTACCTGGTCAAGGACGGCAGCTATTCGGTGATCGAGCGCAAGGCCATGGACAAGATCCTGGCCGAGCAGAATTTCTCGAACAGCGATCGCGCCAATCCGAATTCGGCCGCCAAGCTGGGCAAACTACTGGGTGTGGATGCAATCATCGTGGGCAGCATCACGCAGTTCGGCAATGACACGAAGAAGACGGGCGTGGGCGGAGCCGGCGGCGGCCTGGGCGGTTTCGGCCTGGGTGGATTCAAACATTCCAATACCAAGGCAATCGTTGGACTCGATGCCCGCATCGTGGACATCGATACGGGTGAAATTCTGGCAGTTGCCGAAGGCAAAGGCGAATCGCAACGCTCCAGCACTTCGTTGCTGGGCGGCGGCGGTAACTGGCACGGATTCGGGGCTGGCGCCGTCGATTTTGGCAGCAGTGACTTTCAGAACACTATCATCGGCGAAGCCGTGAAATCCGCGGTCGAGCAGATGAGCACGGGAGTCATCGCCGGCAAAGACAAGCTGGTCACGCGCACGATCGTGGTCGAGGGCCTGGTCGCAGCGGTCGATGGCGGACAGGTAGTCCTCAATGTTGGCTCCAAAGCGGGCGTGAAGGTTGGCGACCAGCTTAGCGTCGAGCGAGTCAGCAAGGAAATTAAAGATCCGGCCACGGGAAAAGTATTGCGGCGGATGAGCACGTCGATCGGCATGGTTAAGGTCACCGATGTCGACGATGTTTCGTCCGTGTGCTCGGTGGTTTCTGGAACAGGCTTCAAAACTGGGGACGCGGTGAAGACTAAGCTTCAATAGTCTTCAGCCTGGTTGAGAAGGGAACGGCGGAGCTTAGGCTTCGCCGTTTTCTCTTTGGGACAATCGGTAAATTTTCTTACAGGATTTTCTTGCCGAAGGCTGACAACGCAAGCTCGACCGCCAAGTCGGCCGTCTGGTTCCGTTCGTCGATGACGGGATTGACTTCCACAATTTCAAAACTCAGCATGCGGCCGTGGTCGGAGATGATTTCCATCGCCAGATGAGCTTCGCGATAGGTGGCTCCGCCCCACACCGGCGTGCCCACGCCTGGAGCATCTTCGGGATCGATCCAGTCCATGTCGAGCGACACGTGATAGCCGGCGGTGCCGCGTCCGGCCATGCGAAGCGCCTCTTCCATCACCGAGCGCATTCCTCGTTCGTCGATGTCGCGCATGGTGAAAACTTCGACGCCGGCTTTGCGGATGTTTTCCTTTTCAAAATTGTCGACGTCGCGGATTCCCACGAGCACACAATTCTCGGGTTGCACCTTGGGAGTGAAGTCGTAGATCTTGCCGAGTTCATACGGAGGCAGTCCCATGATCGCTGCGAGCGGCATCCCATGGACGTTCCCGCTCGGGGAAGATTCAGGGCTGTTCATGTCGGTGTGGGCATCAATCCAGATCAAACCGATTTTCTGATTCTGCCGGCGATAAAATTCCGCGACCCCGGAAACCGTTCCTGCCGCAATCGAGTGATCGCCGCCCAGCACCACGGGAACTTGCCCGGCCTCGAGAGTTTTCAGAACCAGGTCTGCGCCCTTGGTACACGTAGCCGTGATTTCTTTCAGGTACTTGGCGTTGGCGGCGCCTTCCTTCTTTTGCTCAGGAATCGCGACCACGATGTTGCCGGCGTCTTCTACTCGGTGGCCGATTGCTTCCAGGCGAGCTTCCAGTCCGGCCACACGCACCGCCGACGGACCCATATCCACGCCACGGCGAGACTGCCCCAGGTCAAGAGGAACGCCAATCACCCGAATCTTTCGGGGAGTGACACTGCTAAACGATGCTCGTGTTGTATGAACCATAGAAGCCAGTTCTCAGTTCCCGGTTCTCAGTGAAACATCCCGTTCGCAGTTACTGAGAACTGGAAACCGGGAGCTGAGAACTTATGGATACAGCCGATGCAACATTCTCGGGAACGGAATCGTTTCCCGCACGTGTTCGAGCCCGCAGATCCACGCTACGGCTCGCTCGATGCCCATGCCGAAGCCGCTGTGCGGCACGCTGCCGTACTTGCGCAGGTCAAGATACCATTTGAAAGCTTCTTCCGGCAGATTGTGCTCGTGGATGCGCTTCAGCAGCAGTTCATGGGACGCCATGCGCTGCGATCCGCCGATGATTTCACCGTAACCTTCGGGAGCCAGCACATCGACGCAGAGCGCCAGTTCGGGACGCTGCGGATCGGGTTCCATATAAAACGCCTTCACGCCCGCGGGATAGCGATGCACCATGACCGGCTTGTCATATTGCGACGACAGGTAAGTCTCGTCCGGTGATCCAAGGTCTCCACCGTATTCGAATTTGTTTTCCAGCGCGCCTTGCGAGTGGCCTTCCTGGAGTTTCTGGACGGCTTCGTCGTAGCTGATGCGCGGAAAGGGTGCTTCGATCTTTTCGAGTTTCGTGAGATCGCGTCCGATCGTTTGCAGGTCCGTGCGGCGGCGTTCGAGGCACCGCTTCACGAGGAAGCTCAGCAAGCCTTCGGCGAGTTCCATCATGTCGTCGAGCGTGCCGTAGGCGACTTCGGGTTCGACCATCCAGAACTCGGTGAGATGGCGCCGCGTTTTCGATTTCTCCGCACGGAACGTCGGGCCGAACGAATACACCTTGCCGAGTGCCATCGCGGTGGCTTCGATGTAAAGCTGGCCGGACTGCGTGAGGAACGCCTGCTCTTCGAAGTAGTCCACGGGAAACAATGTGCTCGTTCCCTCGCAGGCGGCAGGCGTGAGAATCGGTGGATCGGTCAGCGTGAAGCCGTTGCCGTCAAAGAAATCGCGCGCGGCGCGAATGATCTCGGCACGCACCCGCAAAATCGCTGCCTGCCGCAACGAGCGCAGCCAGAGATGGCGGTGCTCCATCAGGAACTCGGTGCCATGCTCCTTCGGGGTGATCGGATACGGATCGGACTCCGAGACGCGCTGCACGACCTGCACATTCAACACGTCCATTTCATAGCCGCCCGGAGCGCGCTTGTCGGCGCGGACCTTGCCTTCGACGATAACGCTCGATTCCTGCGTCAGGCCTTTGATGGCGTCGAATACTTCTGGCGGGACTGCGTTCTTCGGCACCACGCCTTGAATCACGCCGGAGCCGTCGCGAAATTGCGGGAACAAAAGCTTGCCGCTCTCGCGCAGGTTATAGAGCCAGCCGCGGATGGTGACCGCCTGGCCTTCGTATTTGCCGATTTCTGCAATCGTACTTATGGGTGCGGACATAAAATCAAACGAGGTCAAAGGTGAGAGGTCAGATTGCAGAGGTTAAAACCCAAGGCCTCCATATTTTCACCTCTTCAATCTGACCTCTAACCTTTGACCTCCTAGGAATCTTCGAGCGTGCGGAACGTGGCGATCACTTCCGGACTTGGGCTTTTCTTTTCTTCGCCATCGATCTCCAGCAGCAGGGGCGGCGTCTGAGGAGCGGTGCGCAGTAGTTCCATGGTCTCTTTCCAGTTGATGGTGCCCTGGCCCGGCCACAGGTGCGTGTCTTTGTCGGCATGATTGTCATGCACGTGGGTCGAGCAGATGTATTTCTTGAGCGTCTCGAATGCCTGGGGCACGCCACCCATCATGTGAGCGTGGCCGCAATCGAAGCAGACGCCGACGTCGTCCATGTGTGACGTCCGGATGAACTCTACCAGGCGCTCGGGTGTGGACAATTCGTTCGGAATATTCTCGACCAGAATCCGTACTCCCAGCGGCTTGGCGAAAGCGCGCAGGTGCTCGATCGAGGTCATGGCCGATTCGAATTTCTTCTCGTCAAACTCTTCGTTCTGATTTCCGATGTGCTGCACCAGGAAGCGGAATGGAATCTGCTCGGCAATTTCAAGCGCGCGCTTGATTTCGTCCATGGCTTCGATACGCTGGCCGCGGTCGACCGACGCGATGTTCACTGGAGGCGAGCCGGTTCGTCCCCACTCGTAGTCCGAATAGAGAGGCGCGTGTACGGAGTTCAGAGGGATGCCCGTGGAGTTGAACCAGTCGGCAATTTCGCGAATGTGCTGCTTTCGGTTCGCGTAGTCGAAGTGTTGCCGGGCGGCGAAAATTTCGATCGCCTGCGCGCCGGCTTTCACGAGCTCATCCAGCAATCCCGGATGAAGCCGTTCCTTCACATAGATGTATGTTGAGACGGCTCTCTGCATCAGTACCCTACCGCCTTCCCGTTATTGCGGCCGTCACTCGCACCCAGGCGTTCGCCTGTTTTGGGGTCAATCATGATGCACTCTCCGTCACCCCACAGGTGCTCGACTCTCAAGGTATGTCCCTTGGACCGCAATAGGTTCATTGTATCGGGAGACAGGCGGTCTTCCACCTCAATTACGTCAGGGAGCCACTGATGATGCAACCTCGGCGCATTGACGGCTTCCTGGATGTCCAGGCCAAAATCGACCACTCCCATGAGGACATTCGCGACCGTCGTAATGATGGTTGGACCGCCGGGCGAGCCCAGCACCAGGAAGAGCTTGCCGTCTTTAAGGACGATCGTCGGCGTCATCGCGGAAAGCGGACGCTTGCCGGGGCCGATCGCGTTGGCGGGGCCCTGAATCAGTCCGTAGGCATTGGGGACGCCCTGCTTGGCTGCGAAGTCGTCCATTTCGTCGTTGAGCAGGAAGCCCAAGCCCTCGGCGGTAACCCGGGACCCAAACGAGTCATTCAGCGTAGTCGTCACCGCGACTGCGTTGCCCTGCGGATCGACAACCGAAAAGTGGGTTGTATTTTGTGGTTCGCGAATCGCCATCGGCTGGAATTCGGCGACCCGTTCCAGTTCATTGAAGACCTTGGGGCGTTTTAGATCTGCGCTGGCGCTGGCATGGCTGGGACTGATGGATTCACGCCATGCTTCGGCATAACGCTTGTCGAGCAACTGCGGTACGGGGATCCTTGCGAAGTCGGGATCGCCCATGAATTCCGCACGATCGTAGAAGGCACGGCGAAACGCTTCGACCGTCAAATGGACGGTTTGCGCCGAACGGTTGCCGAGTTTGGCGAGATCGAAGCCTTCGAGAATGTTAAGAATTTCGACCAGAGCCGTTCCGCCCGACGATGGCGGCGGAGCGCTGATGACGTCGTATCCCCGATACGTGCCGTGAATCGGCTCGCGCTCTTTGACTTCGTAGTCCGCCAGGTCTTTGGCCGTGATGAGGCCGCCACCTTTTTGCACGGCTGCCGCAAGTTCGCGGGCGAGGGCGCCGTGATAGAAGTCGCCCGGATTTTTGGCGATTCTCTCGAGCGTGCGCGCCAGTTCCGGCTGCTTCAGGATTTCTCCCGGCTGATAATACTTGCCGCCCCGCTGGAAGATGCGTTTCGATGCCGGGAACTTCGCAAGATCGTTGTCTTTCAGGTCTTCAGAATCTTCCCATGCCAGAGCAAACCCCTCGCGTGCCAGGCGAATGGCCGGGGCCATCACTTTTTCGAGCGTCAGCTTGCCGTATTTTTTTTCCGCATACACCAGGCCTGCGACCGATCCCGGAACTCCGACCGCCTTGTATCCGACCAGGCTCGCGTTCTCGATCACGTTGCCTTGCGCGTCGAGATACATGTTCTCGGTAGCAGCGGCGGGCGCCTTCTCTCGAAAATCGATGAAGTGTACTTCCCCGCTTGCTTTCCGCAATAGCAGGAACCCGCCTCCACCGATGTTTCCAGCCTGTGGATACACCACGGCGAGCGCAAACCCGGTAGCCACCGCCGCGTCCACAGCATTCCCACCCGCGTGCATCGTCTCGACACCGGCGCGCGATGCCAGTTCGTGCACGCTCGCCACCATCGCATGCTGGGCATGGACTGGACTCAGCGGCGCAGCGGTCAGATTCCCCGCAACCATTGCGAGAAACCCGCACACAATGACCAGTTTGTATTGAATACGCATGGGATGGAGTTGAACTTAAGAGGCTAGTCCACGATATTGATCAGAGTCAAACGGAGCATGCCGTGGAGACGCGGCTGGCCGCGTCTCCAATGTCTGCGATCAAGATGCTGGCGGTTGCTTGACCAGAGTCGCTTTGCTGTACGCCACGCGGAATCCGAGCCGCTCCGCGTTGCGCATGGACGTTGTTCCACCCAAGGTGATGATTACGGCGTACTCGCATCCGGCCTGAGCGGCGACTTGCATGCGCCGTTCGAGGATGGCGGTTTGTAAGCCGCGTCCGCGGTAATCCTTGAGTGTTCCTGCACCGTAGAGCCCGACGATCTTGTGCTCCGGGATGATGAGGCCCGCGCCGGTCGCGACAATGTGTCCGTCAATCTCGGCCACGAACGTCCGGCTGCCGGGGAAGGCGAACATGGGCGAGAGCATCTGATCGAAGCCCTCGGGCTCACCGCCATCCGGAAAGAACGCTCGCCGGACGATGCTGCCGATCGTAGGCAAATCCGCCGGCTGTCCCGCGCGAATCGTGAATCCGGAGTGAGCGGGAAATTTCTCGTCCGGATCCAGTTTTCGAGCCAGGACATTGTTGAGTTCTTCGATCCCGTAACCGCGTTCGCGGGTCAGATCGAGCAGGCTCGGGTCGCTGAGTGGACAGTAGTCAGTCTTCGACGGTGCCTTGCGGGAAAAGTAAAATTCTTCAAGGCGGTCCATGTCGGCGGCCGTGACAGGCGCTGCGAATCCCATGCCGACGGCGCGTCCGATGGGAGATCCGAGTCCGGCAAAGATCATGTGCCCGCCCGCGATTTCTTCCACTGCGGCCACCGGGTTCGGCTGATTCTTCAGACACCATTCTGCGTGATACACCTGCGGCATTTCTTCCGCAGACTCCAGGCGGCGGGCCAATGCCCGATCCACGAATTGCATGGGGAATGATCCTTTCTGTTGTTGATTCGGTGAGCCAGGGCGAAACTGCGCACACTACATGCGGGGCCTCGCCAGAACAACAGAGGCCGAGTTAGCGGGCGGCGATCATAAGAAGGAAACTAGGATACGACACTTTCAGCTGGAACTCATCTGGCAATCGCGCACGGAACCCGTAAACCGGTCTAATCCTAGTTGATTTCTAGTATTGCTGGTTCCCTACATCCTTTCTAGAGTGTCGGGTACTCAGGGTCACATTGTTTCGATGTTTCCCGGTTGCGGCCGGACTCTGCACGTTCTGAAGTGCCGTTCTGGACGCGAATCCTACCTCAAGGAAATTTGTGTATGCGAATCACCGCCATCGTTTTGTGTGCGTTCTGTGTGCTCGGCTTAGTGCTGCCCGGGTACGGGCAAAGTAACTACGCGACAGTGTCCGGAACGGTTCGGGATGCGCAGTCTTTGCCGGTTGCCAAGGCTACGATTCACATCCGAGCAATCAGCACAGGTGCGATCCGAGTGGTCGTTTCCAATGAGGGAGGACTGTTCTCCGCCGCCGGACTTTGGCCCGACGACTATGAGCTGACCACCGAAGCCGCGGGCTTTGCCACCTCAAAGCAGTCTCTGCGGCTCGAGGTCGGAGAGAAGTTGGCAATCGATATCGGACTTAAAGTCGGAACCGTCAAAGAAGGCGTGCAGGTCAGCGCGGCCGCCGATGTACTGCGGACGACCGAAGCGAGTGTCGGTGAAGTCGTCGAGCGGAAATTGGTGCAGGACCTTCCCTTGAATGGCCGGATGTTAATTGACCTGGTGTTGACGGTGCCGGGAGCGCACGTCGGCTTTGGAGCGCAGACGGGGGAAACGAATCCTCTTTATTGGCGGCCCGGGCAGCGCTCCGCGATCACGATTGGAGGCAATCGCCCGAACGCCAACTTCTTCCTGCTGGACGGCGCCACCAATACCGATCCCACCTTCAACACGCAGAATCTGAGCCCGTCTCCGGACGCGGTCATGGAATTCCAGGTTGAGACGAGCAGTTACACCGCGGATATGGGAGGAGCGGGCGGCGGGCAGATCAACATCGTCACTCGCGGAGGAACCAACCAGTTCCACGGAACGGCCTACGAATTCTTGCGCAACGGCGCCATGGATGCGACGACGTTTGGCTCCATGGGCAACAATCACCTGGTGCAGAACAATTTCGGCGCGTCATTCGGCGGGCCGCTCCTGGGCAAGAGCAAGAAGACTTTCTTCTTCTTCAACTATGAGGGCTTGCGGCTGGCGCAGGCGGATGCCGAGACGCTCACAGTCCCTACCCCGGAGGAAATCCAGGGCGATTTCAGTATGGCTAAGGCCAAGATCTACGATCCCACCACCGCGGTTCCGAATCCGAACTATGATCCGACGCAGCCGACTGGGCCGGACAACTTCCCGTACACACGCAGCCAGTTTCCCGACAACATGATTCCGATGGACCGGATCAATCCGCAACTCGCGGCATTTCTGATGCAGTACGTCCCGATGCCGAACATGATGATGGACAATACAGGAGTCGATTCGAATAACTATCTGGATATCCGCAACGAAAACCACTATCAGGATCAGGGCACAGTTCGCGTTGATCACGTATTCGGGAACAACGACACACTCCTCGCGCGGTATAGCGTGAGTGCCGAGCGCGGGTTTTCTCCCAGCAACGGCTCCACGGCAACCACGGAAAACCTGCCCGGATTTGGCGCGAATTTCGATAATCTTTCCCAGCAGTCCGTAGTGTCGTGGAACCACGTGTTTTCCAGCACGAAACTGAATACCATCGCGCTTACGTTTTCTCGCCTGGCGATGAATCACACGTCGCAAAACAATGGCGTCAACGATATCGTGGGTCAACTCGGTATCCAGGGAGTTGGATTCGGCGGAAAGAATGCCTGGGGCGCACCCTGGTTTGCGGCGCAGGGCTACACCGGAGTTGGAGATACGTTTGCCGCAACCCCCATGCATGCCTGGGACACGACTGCGGAATTGCGAGACACCTTTGCCTGGCAGCGCGGACGTCACGCCTTAAAGTTCGGTGGCGATGTTCGCAAATATATCTGGCCGATGTGGGGATTCTTTCAGAACCGCGGCTACTACCAGTACACCAACGGCTACACCACCGAATTCGGATTCAATGACGGGAGCGGGTCAGGATTTGCCAGCCTGTTGCTGAGCCTCCCCGCCGTGAAGCAGCGCCAGGCCGGAGTCCCGCAGATGCAATTGCGGAACTGGGGATGGGATACGTTCGCCGAAGACAGTTGGCAGATCACTTCAACGACGACGTTGAACATCGGACTGCGTTATGAATACACCAGCCCGCTCTATGATTTGCGGAACACCAATTCCAACATCATCTTCAAAGACGGACTCCCCGAAGTTTTCATCGGCGGCGAGCAGGGATATCCGCGTGGGCTGATGTATTCGAACAAGCACAACATCGCGCCCCGTTTTGGAATTGCCCAGAATGTTCCCCGGATGGGGTTGGTAGTTCGCGCGGCCTACGGGATCTTCTTTACGCCAGTGGATATGAACACCTGGTGCAATCAGCGCCACAATGTCCCGTATGTTTTCCCGGAAACGCAACAGGCCGACAACTTCACGCCACCCGTGGGTCTGTTTACGAGCGGCTTGAATTTCGGCACGCCCGTCCTCGGAAACGGAGACTTGAAACCTACGACCGTAAGCTTTACGGCATTTGATCCGAATGCGCCCGCTCAGTATGTGCAGCAATGGAACGGGCAGATCGAGAAGAGTTTTCACGGCAACACGACGCTTGCCGTGGGATACCTGGGCGCGCGCGGATTTCATCTACAGCGTGCGCACCTGATCAACAACGCGCCTCCGGGGCCGGGGCCGATCGGGCCGCGGCGTCCGTATAAGACACTGACGTTCGTCGACGGCACCGTGTTGACGCCGAGCAGTGATCCGGAAGCCATTATTCAAAGCCAGACGTTTCCGGTCAGCACCATCAACCGCCTGGAAGACTCCGCGCAGAGCTGGTACGACGCGGGCTACGTGAACATCCGCCGAAAGTACTCGCACGGCCTCAGCGTTTTGGCGAACTACACCTACGCCAAGACACTGACCAACGCGCCCGACTTCCGTTCTGCGATGGACGAGTCGGCCATCCCGCAAAACAACAGCGACCTGGGCGCTGAAAAAGGCCCGGGATGCGATGTGCGTCATCGCTTTGCGCTGAGCAGCGTGTTTGATATTCCAACCTACGGCGCGGCGACCTGGGCGCGGCTCCTCACGGAGAATTGGCATTTCACGACCATCTACCAGGTGCAATCGGGCATGCCGCTGACGATCTCAGTATTCGGTGACACCGCGAACTCGGGCACGGTGTTGGGAGAAAATCCCATTCGCGCGAACGTTACCGGGGAGCCAGTCTTCGGTCCGGGCACGCGCACCGCAGACAAATGGTTTAACCCTGCGGCCTTTGCTGCGCCACCGGCGTTCACATTTGGCGACGTCGGACGAAATTCCGTGTACGGCCCGCCGCTCCAGACTCTTGACCTGTCCTTGGCGCGGACATTCCGCATCACGGAAAAGGCAAACTTCCAATTCCGTGCAGAGGCCTTCAACGCTCTGAATAAGGTCAACCTGGGGACGCCGAACCGGTTCGTGAACACGCCGCAGTTCGGCACGATCACGATGGCGATGACGCCGGGGCGGGAGATTCAGTTGAGCGCGAGGTTATCGTTCTAGGCCAGCGACACCACGTCTCACAGTATTCAGCGTTTTGTTAGGAGACGGAGGAGTCAGTCCTAACCTCAGCGGCTAAAGCCGATCAAAGCACCAACCTATCGCAGCGGTAAACCGCTGCGCCGCCCAAGAGCCTATTCGCAAGAGGCCTGAGCAAGAGGCTAAGCGTTCGAATGCTCTAAATGGCCGGCTAGAGGCTAGTAGCCAGAAGCCAGCAGCTTTCTTACACCTGTTCCCGCGCTTCGCCCAGCACCACGCTGACCTCCATCTTCTTCTTTCCCCGATAGATGGTGACGTTCACGGTGTCTCCGGCGCGATGGCTATTCATGACCTGCGCGAGGTCTTGCTGGGTCTCCACCTTTTTCCCATCGACGGAGACGATCAGGTCCCCGCCAATCATGATCTGCATGTTGCCGAGGAAGGCGCGTTCGGTGCCTCCGCGCAGGCCGGCGCGATCGGCGGCGCCGCCGGGAACGGCTTGCACGATGAGCAATCCGTAGTCGGCGGCCAGGCTCATTTCAGTGGCGAGTTCACTCGAAATCGGAATTGTGCGCACGCCGAGCGCGGGACGCCGCACTCGTCCGATCGTGACCAGGTCATTCAAAACTGCTTTCGCGGTGTTGATCGGAATCGCGAAGCCGATACCTGCACTTTGTCCGACGCTCGACGCGATCATGGTATTGATGCCGATCACCTCGCCATGCCAGTTGAGGAGCGGTCCGCCGGAGTTGCCAGGATTGATCGCGGCGTCGGTCTGAATCGCTTCCTCGATCACCATGCCGTCGGGTTCCTGCACCTGGCGGATCGAACTGACAATCCCGCGTGTGAGTGTCCCCGCGAGGCCAAAGGGATTGCCGATCGCATAAACCTTCTGGCCCACCTGCAGATTCGTGGAATCCCCTAACGTCATCGGCGTCAGGCCGGGCGCCTTTATCTGGACGATGGCCAGATCATGCGCGCGGTCGGTGCCGACAATTGTCGCCCTATATTTCTTTCGGTTGCTCAGCGTCACTTCTACCTGGCGCGCTTCGGCAATCACGTGGTAGTTGGTGATGATGTGGCCCTCTTTATCAATGATGAAACCGGTTCCCTGACCTTCTTGCGGAACCAAGCCATAGAAAAAGTCGAAGGTCATCGCTCGCGAGGTGATGTTGACCACCGATGCGATGTTTTTGCGATAGACGCTGATGTTGTTCTGCTCTTCCGCATCGAGCGGATCGCCGCCGCCAGCGGCCTCGGTAATCTCAACGCTCGTGGGATGACTGATCCAATCGGCAGGATGCAACCGGTTATGACGATAAGTAGTGAAGTAGAAGAACGCACCCGCGATCAACACAGCAAGAAGAAGTGGACGGCCGGCTTTCATGATTGGTAACTCCCGAACAAGCGGTATAGAAGAATTCTAGCGAAAATCGAGGCCACAGTGTAGAGCCGAGGCTGGCCGCGTCTCGGGAGACTAGTTGCTTGGGCTGCGATGTGTTTTACCCCAGCCACCACCACCCGGAGACTCAACGCGGACCCTCTCTCCGGAACGCAGGCGGACGCTGGTCTTGCCGGCTAGTTTTTCTTCGGTGCCATCCTGGCGGATCACCGTTGTTCGTCCTGGCGCGCCGTCGCTGCCTCCAGAAAGTCCGTAGGGACCGCGGTTGCGGCGGTCGGCCAGCAGAGTGACTTGCGCGTCGGAGAGCACTTCGATTTCACGGACAATCCCGTCACCACCCCGATGTAGACCTGCGCCGCCGCTCTCCGTACGAAACGAATAGCGCCGTAGTCGGACCGGGTAGGCATATTCGAGCGCCTCAGCCGGAGTGTTCAGCGAATTCGTCATGTGGGTGTGAACCCCAGACACGCCGTCCTTAGTGGGGCGCGCGCCCATGCCTCCGGCGATGGTTTCGTAATAGGCAAATGACTCGCCGGAGCGTGGATCGATCCCGCCGATGGTGAGGTTGTTCATCGTGCCCGAGGCAGCGGCAGGAATGCGGTCCGGAATCGCTTGCGCCAGTGCTTTTAGCAGTACATCGACAATGCGCTGCGAAGTTTCGACATTGCCTCCGGCCACGGCTGCCGGCAGCTTCGCATTGACGACAGTGCCAATGGGCGCGATGACCTCAATGGGACGCAAAAGTCCGGCCGTGGCAGGTACGTCTTCCTGCAGCAGGCAGCGAAACACATAAAAGCAGGCGGAAACGGTGATGGCTTCCACCGCATTGATCGCTCCCTCCACTTGCGGATCAGATCCGGTGAAGTCGATGGTGATCGCTTTCTTAAGGGCATTCTTGCCGCCGGATTGCTTCTGGCCGCGTGCATGGACTCGCAGAGTCACAGCAATCCGCACCGGCTTGTCGTTGACACCATCATCATCGAGAAAATCTTCTGCGGAATACGTGCCGGGAGGGATGCTTCCCAGAAAACTGCGCATCATCGCCTCGGAGTAGTCAAGCAGCGACCGAGCCGCGAGTTGCGTACGAGCCAGTCCGTAGCGGCTGCAGATTTCGCCAAGCCGCGCAGCGCCAGTCTGGCACGCTGCGATCTGTGCTCCGAGATCGCCTTCGCGTTCCTCGGGTGTGCGGACATTATTCAGCAGCAGCGCCAGCACATCGGGAACGACCTTTCCTCCACGCAGAATCTTTACCGGAGGGATGCGAAGTCCCTCCTGATAAATCTCGCGGCAAGGCCCCATCGATCCGGGATAGGTGCCGCCGACATCTGCATGGTGAGCCCGGGAAGCAACATAGAAATCAGGCGTGACAGTGTGGAGCGGGCGCCCCCGCCCGCTGCCTTTGATTTTGAATGTGCCTTTGCCGCGTGTGCTGTTGACCGTGCCTACATACACCGGCATAACCAGCGTGATGTCCGGCAAATGAGTGCCGCCCCGAAACGGGTCGTTCAGCATCACGACGTCGCCTGGCTCAAGCGTCGAATGCTCGACTGCCGCCGCCACCGACATGGGCATCGACCCAAGATGCACCGGCATATGGTCGCCCATTGCAATCACTCGACCCTCACAGTCGAAGACCGCGCAGGAATAGTCGCGCCGCTCCTTGATGTTGGGAGAGAACGAAGTGCGGCGCAGCGCCGCGCCCATCTCTTCCGCAATCGAATGGTAGAGATTCTTGAAGACTTCGAGTTCGATAGGGTCGCGCATGACAGGGATGAGTTTACGCCAACCCTGAAACTGAGTTGGGTCACAACGAGGAGTCGTTTTGTCTTCTCGGAAATCGGTGTAAACTCGCACAAGGAGCCTGACGGCGGGGCAAATCCTGATGGCAGGCGACCGTGTCCAAACGCTGAATGCAAAGGACGTAACGGAGTATGAACATGAACATAAGGAAGAATGCCGCTCTCGCGACTCTGATCCTCTCAACTTTTGTGTTATTCGGCCAAGCTTCCGCCGCGAATCCGCCGGCCAATGCCGAAGAACTTATTGCCCAACACCTTGATTCGATAGCGAGCGGGACGGTTCGTGCCGGACTCAAAACTCGTGTAGTGCAGGGACCAGTACGCTTCTCGATCCTGAACGGCGCATCCGGCTCTCTCGAGGGCAAGGCAGCAATCGTATCGGACGGCAAGAAATTCCAAGTCATGATGAAGCTGCAGAACAACGACTATCGCGGCGAACAGTTTGTCTACGACGGCGACAAGGACAAGGTG
This sequence comes from Acidobacteriota bacterium, assembly GCA_016196065.1. Taxonomy (NCBI): domain Bacteria; kingdom Pseudomonadati; phylum Acidobacteriota; species Acidobacteriota bacterium. The sequence continues at coordinate 344,216 of JACPYL010000012.1, forward strand.
GCGCTCTCCACCGCGCAAAAGTCGCGCTCCAATTTGGGCAACTTCGTCTTCGTACAGAATGCCGTTCTTCAGGAGGGTCTGTTAGGGGGAGCGCTGACCACCAGCTGGCCGCTGTTGAAAATAGACGAACGCAAGCCGAAGCTGAGCTTTGGCGGCCTGAAGAAACTCGACGGACAGGAACTCTACGATCTTCGCTATCGTCCCAAAAAGAACAGCGATTTGGAAATCCACCTTTACTTCGACCCTCAAACCTATCGTCACGTGGCAACGGTCTACAGCCTGAGCGTGACGCAGGGACTTGCTGGCGATACGCCGGTGGCTTCGGGTACGGGCTTACCGAACGCAGGGTCCGCTGCTGGAGGCAACTTTCCGGCCGGCGGAACGGCTGGCATTCCCTCGTCCACGGAAACCAACCAGGCGCGTCAGCAGCAGAACCGCTATCTCCTGAAAGAAAAATTTAGCGAATTTACGACCGTGGATGGCGTTACGTTGCCGACCCACTACGACATTCAGTTCACGCAGGAACTCCAGACCGGAAGTTCCACGTTGTCGGATTGGGATCTAAAGGGCCTCGATATAGCCAGTAACGTCACTGTGGACGCCCGTAACTTTGACGTGAAGTGAAGAAGGAGGGAGGTTCGTGAACAAGCGATTTCCTTCGAGTTAGTAAGACTCGGCTTGGCAAGACTGAGTTTCACGGCCCTCCCGGTGCTACACTTTTCTCACTATGACCGAGCGTCGTTCGCGTGTCTGGCTTTGGCTGCTCTTCGGCGGCGGAGCTTTCTTTCTTTTCGTGGCAGCGGTGTTTACGCTGGTGTACCTGAGCTTCAATGGCCACGATGAAGAATCATCATTCGGCGGTTTTGGAGACAAGATTGGCGTCGTCGATCTGGATGGTGTGATCCTTTCGCCGAAGCTGGTGGTGTCCCAGCTCAAGAAGTTTGCCGACGATGATTCCATCAAAGCGATCATTCTTCATGTCAACTCTCCGGGCGGAGGAGTGGCGGCGTCCGAAGAGATCTATCGCGAAGTGAAGCGCATTCACGACTCCAAGAAAAAGCGCATCGTGGCCTCCATCGAAACGGTCGGCGCGAGTGGCGCGTACTACGTATCCTCCGCGACCGACAAGATTTATGCCGACAAGGGAAGCATTGTCGGTTCCATCGGAGTGATTGCGCAGTGGGTGAATTATGGCGAACTGCTCCGCTGGGCCAAGCTCAAGAACATCACGCTGAAAGCCGGAGAGTTTAAGGACACCGGCAATCCCACCCGCGACATGACCCCCGCCGAGCAGGAATACATGCAGACCCTGATCGACAACATGCATACCCAGTTTATCCAGGCAGTCGCCGACGGCCGGAAGATGAAAGAGGCGGATATCCGCTTGATTGCAAACGGCAAAGTATGGACCGGAGAACAGGCGTTCCCGATGAAACTGGTCGATCAGATCGCTGATTTCGAGGATGCCGTGAAAGATACCGCCAAGTCCGTTGGAATCAAGGGAGAGCCGTCACTTGTCTGGCCTCCAAGGAACCGGCGATCGGGCCTCGACCTCATGTTTGGCGACGTTTCCGACTACTTGCCGACCCGCGAAAAGCTGATGGAGCAGCAAATGGGCTTCTATTATCTGTGGAAATAGGGTATTTCCCTGTCCACTTGCGCAGAACCCCTGAAATTTGAGAGAGTTATAGACGATGCCGCCCTCGATAGACCGGGGGGAAGAGAAGTTCGGCAGGGTGACCCTACCCCCAAGGGAGTAAAGAGACTATGACAAAAGCGGACCTCATCGAAGAAGTGTCCCGGCTCGCCGAACTGACGCGCAAAGACAGCGAAGTGATTGTAGAGACGATCTTTGACAGCATCGTCCGATCACTGCGCGTAGGCGACAAGATCGAAATTCGCGGATTCGGCAGTTTTCGTACCCGCCAGCGTAAGCCTCGCGTGGGACGCAATCCCAAGACCGGCGATCGCGTGGAAGTTCCGGCGAAGAAGATTCCTTTCTTCAAGCCGAGCAAAGAATTAAAGGACCTGGTCAATCACAGTGCGCTCGCCGCCGCTGCCGCAAATCCGGCGCCGGTCGTTACGCCTCCAACCCAGTAGATCGGACCGTCAGTACGATGCGGCAGGCGTATTTCAATCCCAAGCTCTTTCAGTTTCTGGAACAGCTGCGCCGCAACAACCGGCGTACTTGGTTCCTGAAACACAAACCGGAATTCGAAGAACTCGGACGCCAGCCGAGCCTCCGCTTCATCACCGACCTGCAACTCCGGTTGCGCACCGTCAGCACCTGGCTTGTCGCCGATCCCAAGCCCAACGGTGGATCCCTGTTTCGTGTGTATCGCGATGTCCGCTTCTCCAAGGATAAGAAGCCCTACAAGACTCATGTCGGCATGAATTTCTGGCATGCATCCGCGACTGAGGCCGTGCATGGGCCCGGCCTGTATCTGCATCTTGAACCGAAAGGGTGTTTTCTCGCGGGCGGTATCTGGCAACCGGACCCGCGTTCGCTGGCGCGAATCCGCGATGCCATTGCGTGGCGGCCTGATGAGTGGCGCGCTGCCAAGCGTGGACTCAAGTTAGGTGGCGACACGTTCACTCGCCCGCCCCGCGGCTATTCCGCCGACCACGCACTCATAGAAGATCTCAAGCGCAAGGATTTCGTCGCCAGCATTGACTTCTCGCAAGCGCAGGTGTGTAGCGGAAAATTTCTGGAAGATTTTCTGCGCGCCGCGAAAAAGATGACGCCTCTACTGAAGTTCCTTTCCGAAGCCGTGCAACTCCGCTTCTAGCCACACAATTTTGAAGCATCTTTGAATGTAGAGACGCGGCTTGCCGCGTCTCCGCCGGCAGCGGCATTGCCAAATGCCAAGAGAGAAAGAAGAGAGAGAAGAAAAGAGAGACGAGGCAAGCCTCGTCTCTACCCGAGATTTCCCAGGCCACTTCGGTGCTGCGGTCGCCGCAGATTTGTTTTTGGGTGGCGCAGCGGTTTACCGCTGCGATCGCAGACATCTTTTATGCTGCGGCTTCAGCCGCTGAGGTCATCGTCCCCGACCAAAATATTTCGACAAGTACTAGCGGCCGCTCGCGCGTGCCCGAAGCGCCTGTTGCTGCAAGGCATCAATTTCCGGAATCGATTTGGATGGAGTAAACGTCCGGTCCGGAGGCTGTGTGCCCGATTCAATGGATTTCATCATCAACTCCATCGCATCCCCGGCATTCGGCGGGATAAATACCGTCGCCGCCAGTGTGCCGCGGCGCACCCACTCCTGACCGGTTTTCGGAAGCCCGTCACAACCGAGGAAGGGTATCTTCTGCCAAAGCTCGGGCTGCTTGGCGAAGCATTCTTCAAAAGCCTTGCGCGCTCCCACCGCCATGGAATCATCCTGCGCGCACACGGCGACCATCTGATTGTCGCGCGACGTAGAAAGCCGCAGCCACGAACTGACGGCCTTATAGGCGCTCGCTTCAGTCCAGTGCGCTTTCAGGACGCGCAATTGCACGGTCTCAAGTTTCGTTTCCAGCGTGCCGAACAGCCGTTGCTTGGCAGCCGAGCTTTCACTCGGTCCCTGGACGTAGAGCACCATTCCGCCTCCCGGAGCCAGCGCCGAGAGCTGCCGCCCCTGGATGCGTCCCACTTCTTCGTGATCGGAGGTGAGCGCAAACACGGGGACCTGAAACTGGCGCCGCAGATCGGCAATGTAATCCGCGTCGCGGTTCAACACGACCCAGCCGATGCCCGCCGCCACCGCGGCGCGCGCAACCTGTGGAAGCGTGGTGGAACCCGCAGGTTCAAACAGGATCGCGTCGGGGCGAGGATTGGTAGAAGATTGAATCCGGTTCAGCAACTGCTGGCTCTGCACGATCCCGTCATTTCTCGCGTGGATGATCTCGAGTTCGATCCCACGCTTGATTGCCGTCTGCTTGGCCGCCGACGCCTGTTCGACCTGGTAGTCGTTATCGTCGTTGGTCAGCGACAGCAGAAATCGCGCCTTCTTCATTGCGGACACCTATGTTGCGTAATGGTAGCCCGAAGCGCAACCAGGTGCCTGTCACCAAAGTAACTGGAGTAGCACTAGGAGCCCCCCGGCAAGTCTGATCAGAGCGAGGCGGAGGATCGGGGTCCTCGCCCCTCACACGGAAGCGTCCTCGAAGTTCGTGCGACAATATATGCGTTCGGGCCCATAGCTCAACGGTTAGAGCAGCAGACTCATAATCTGTTGGTTCTAGGTTCAAATCCTAGTGGGCCCACCAGCGAAACTCCCTCCGGCGGGAAATCTGTTTTTGCAGGCTGACGAAATGCCACAGTGGGGGCCTTGCGTAATTTCACCTCTTTGCTCAGAACCCGCAAGGATGGGTGCCCCGCCAAAGACGCGAGAAATGAGGCACCCACCGCTGTCTACGATGCCGCATGTGGCCCACTGGACAAAATCGTGGGCAAGGTGCGAAATTGGTCGGGAGGTGCTGTATGCGCTTCGCACCCATATCGGGTTCTCTGGCGCTCTGGTTGATCGTTTCCTCCTCAGCGAGCGCACAGTCTTCAGCCAGTCAGCCAGCAACTCCATCTCAGCCAGCCTGCCGGGCCTACGCTTTCGTGCAGGAGGCGGACCCACAGCAGTGGATGTCACACTTACGCCACTCCGGTCGTGATCCCGGACGCTGAAATTATGCAGTCAGATTATCGGAAGCTGGAGGCGCTGGATTTCCCTGCAAAAATAACGCCTTGGCGAGATCGGCTGGGCCGCGGCCAATACAACAGCTATCTGGCTGCCTGGCGCGACAATTATAAGAGCCATTGGCAAGGTCTAAGTGCCCAAGAAAAAAAACTCTGGACGCGGCGACTTTATTGGCTAAGACGGCCACAATTCGAGTTTGTGCCTGTTTCCGACGATGATGCGAAGCGAGCGGAAAAATACGTCGCCAAGCATGCTCATGAGTTTCCCGGCATTTGCTCGGACCAGGCAAAAGCGACTTACATTCTGGAGATTGCCCGAATCGTCTTTTCTCTCGAAGGGCTAGTAGCTTCGAAGCCGGCAGCTCCGAAGCTCATCGAAGTGCAAGAATGGCGGGATCGGGGCGCATACGATCCGCAGGGTGGTCCGCCAGAAGAAAGCTATAGCCGCGAGCACCGAGGTGAACCCTCTTCTCCCAGCGGAGCGCCGCATGTCGGGTTTACTTGTGTGTACCTTTACAAACTGGCACATCCCATTGAGAAGGTGCGCCATCCCCGGGGAGACCCCGACTACTATTATTGCCCGTATGGATTTAGGTTTGGCCCTCCGCTTACCGAAATGATGCGATTTGTGTCGCGATCGACTGGTCCTCAGAGCGGCCTGTTTAAGTGAGCAGTGCTTGTCTGGGAGTCAATGAACAAAGGGCAGCGCAAGGCGCAGTTCATCTGCAGGTGGAGCATCACTCGAAGCCGTTGGATTTGTGAGTTTTCGCTGCTCGCTGCAGAGATCATGTTGGTGGCCGTTGTTGCCGGGGCACAGGCAACGTCGATCACACTGGAACCTCCGAACGCAGCACCGGAATGCGCGCCCTGGGCGACAGGAAACCTTTCGCCGCTCCTGCGAACCTGCGAATACGTGGCGTCCCTTCGGCGTTCTCTTCCTGATTTTGTCTGCGAACAGACTGCCGAGAGCGGCGGGCCAGAATACCCAACGGTGGTTATCCATGCACGGGTTTCCTACGAGGATGGACGCAATCAATACACTCATGTTGTGGTCGATGGTCCGTCCGGTTACGGCGAGAAGGTCGATGCCGTCGATTTGATGAGCCTGGTCACGAACCGCAATTTCGGCGCCGAACTGATCGATCTGTTCCAGCCACCGTTCGCCGTTGACTTCAAGGTCCACAACGACGAGATGCTCAACTCGGTCCCTGCCTCGGTGTATCGATTTCATATTCCGGCGGCGAAGAACCAGTTCTGGACCATTGGAGACAACAAGACTACCTTGCATCCTTCGTATGAAGGCGAGTTGTACGTCGACCGGAATAGCGGACGCCCGCTACGAACCGTCGTGCGACTGACCGGTCTGCCAAGATCGTTCCAGATCAAGTCCGCAACCTTCGACACCAGCTACAACGACGTGGACATCGCTGACCTAGGTGTGTTTTTGCTTCCCGCATATTCCGAGGTGAACCTATCGGTTCGCACTCCGCGGCATTTGCGTAGGGAGAACTCGGATTCGGCGTATCGTGTCCGCAATGTGGTGTGGTTTCACGACTGCAAGAAACTCGCAGGTAAGGCGCATTGCATTGGTTGCCTGGTTCCTCCCGAGTAGCTTGCGGGTGGGCCAGGTGATCGCGATGAGTGGGGCACCCTCGAATGTATGGGCCACCCGCCGTGACAGCGTCTACTGACCTGACAATCTGCGAGGGTCCTTTGACGGGAGCAGGGTACTTTGCGATAGAATCTCTGGCGATCAGGGCCCCTCCCCTCCTGCGTACTCAGTTCCAATTCGTAACATTTTGACGTTGAAACAAACTCTAGGAGCTTCGATGCCACTTCTTGCCAGCTTGGGGAAATTTGAAAGCGGAATCTGGAAGCGTTTCTTAGCAGTCGCTGGTGCCACACTCCTCACGGTCGCCGGACTCAGCGCCGGATGCGCCACCGCGCACGCGCAAACCTACACCGATCTGCATGATTTCAGTATTGCGGAAGGGTTCAATCCGCAGCAGCCAGGCGTGTTGGCGCAGGGGCGGGATGGAAACCTCTACGGAACGGTGAATTACGGGGGAACGGGAGCCTGCGGAATGGTCTTCAAGATGACTCCGTCAGGCACTCTGACGCCTATCTACAATTTTGACGGAAATGGGAAATTCGGATGCGATCCTTGGAGCGGTCTCACGCTCGGTACGGACGGCAATTTCTACGGATCAACGTATCTGGGAGGTGCCCATAGCCTCGGCACGTTGTTCAAGATCACACCGGCAGGAGTCCTCACAGTTCTTCATGAATTTGATGGAACCCAAAACGACTCCTCTCCCATCGCACCGCCCGTACAGGGCAAGAGTGGAGCATTCTACGGGGTAACGTCCGTGGGAGCGGCTTACTCCATTACTTCGGCCGGCAAGTACAAGGTCCTCAATCCTTTCATCTATGCGGTGCCCAATGTAGAGGTGCCTCTCTTGCTCGCCAATGATGGAAATTTCTACGGCGTGACCGTCGGTTCGGTTAACGACAAGGGGACTGTCTTCCGAATGTCTGCGAGCGGAGCGGTAAAAATCCTGTATCACTTTGACGGCACGCACGGCAACACTCCCCGGGGACAACTCGCACAAGGCGCGGATGGCCTTCTGTATGGAGCAACGCAGGGTGGCGGCGCGCACGCTTTCGGTGTCGCCTTCAAAATGACCCTCAAGGGCAGTATCTCCGTGCTCCACGATTTCCAGTATCCCCCGGAAGGTGCGGGGCAAGTCGCCGGCTTCGTTTCCGGCAGCGATGGCAAGTTCTACAGCGCTTCTTCAGGGGGCGGAGCCGTCGCCGGCACGTTGTATCAGATCACCAAGACCGGCGCTTTTGCCACTCTGTATAACTTCGACAACACCCACGGCGCCACTCCGTACGCAAACCCGATGCAGCATACGAATGGGACGATTTATGGCCTGGCCAATGCGGGCGGTGCGAACGGTAAAGGCGTCGCGTACAGCTTGAGCAATTCTCTGCCTCGCTTCGTCGCGTTGATGACGACGAGCGGTACGGCCGGCCAAACCGTGCAGATCCTGGGCACCGGACTTACGGGAACTACCAGCGTAAAGTTTGGTTCCGGGTCCGCCACCTTCAATGTTGTCTCCGACAGCTACATGACTGCCACTGTTCCCGCCAACGGAACATCCGGCAACGTAACCGTGGTCACGCCTGCCGGCACGCTCACCAGCAACAAGGCATACAAAATCGCGCCCGTGATCACCGGTTTTTCTCCGCCCAGCGGGCCGGTGGGCTCCCTCGTTACGATTACCGGCTCGGGGTTCATCGGCACAACACAAGTTAAGTTTGGCGGAGTAAAAGCAACCAGCTACACGGTGGATCCGTCGGGCGCCTCGATTACGGCAACGGTACCCGTGGGAGCCAAGACCGGCAAGATCGCGATCAAAACCTCAGGCGGCAATGCCAGCAGCAAGACAACATTCACGGTCACATAGCGGAACGGAAACGAGGCCGGAGCATCACTGATTGTGTTGCTCTGGCGTTATCAAACAACCTAACCGGGCCCCACACATCGCGTACTTTGCAATGTGTGGGTTGCGCCATCGGAATGCGTCAAGATCATGATTATCGATATATCTATTCGCGTTAGGGATCTACCTGTTTACGTCAACAATCCGGCTTGGTAAAGTCTAGTTGACCGACGGCAAGCCGATGACCGATGAAAAGCACGGTCGGACGTTCGTCCCGCCCAGTGACCCTCCACCGAATCCTCTAAATGTTGACGCAAAGGACCCTCTGCGCGAAATTTACGATGGACGTTGGCAGCAACTTCCACTCATTCAAAAAATTGGCGTGACAATAGTATTGGGATTCTGGTTGTTGTTCATCGCGGCCATGGTTTGGGGCGATGGACGAGGTCAATACCTAAACAGGTTGGCACCATTTGTCCTTGTTGCGTCAGTCTTTGGCGCGTTTATTCTTTTATTCAGAAGACGTGGTCAATGAGTGCCGGGTGCCCCACACATCGCGTACTTTGCAATGTGTGAGCAATACGGGGACAGACGGGACGATCCCTCTGATGTCGCCCCCGGTAGGCCTCTCTATTTGGATGTCTTCAGAAGTTCATTGATTTTCTGCCCGAACATCCGCGAACTCTTGGGAGCATTTCCGGTGACAATGTTGCCATCAACCGTGACTCCCGGCCCGGTGTATTCCGCTCCCTGGTTCTCGATGGTCTTGGCTTCCGTTCCGGCAACCGTGGCCTTCTTGCCGTTGAGGACGCCGGCATTTGCCAGGATTACGGGAGCGAGGCAAATGGCGGCAAGGACTTTACCTTGTGTCTGGAATTCTCTTGCGATACGAAGCGCATCGGGGTTTGCGAAGTAGATCTTCGATCCGCCTCCGCCGACAAATACAACAGCGTCGAAGTCTGCCGCGCGCACTGCATCCAGGGAGAGTGTCGCAGTGGCGAAGCCACCCCGGGAACCAGGGCATTTCCCCTTCCTGCTGCTTGCAATTACGGTTTTATGGCCGGCACCTTCCAGTTCCTCTTTGGTAATGAACAGTTCTTCGTCCCGAAAGCGCTCTGGGGCGATGATCATCACGACTTTAGCCATACGATTCTTATCGAGGGGCACCCGCCTAGTTTGCGCTGCCACTCTTCCGCGCTTCTTCGTCCTGGTACTCAATCTTCCGTCCGCTGCGCGCTTCCAGGGCGGCAAGCGTAACGCGAAGAATGTCCTTACCGAGCTCCAGAACCGCGGATTGTTGCTTTCCGTTTTCGTCTTTGTAACCGATCGTCAGGTAATGCTTGCGTTTCTTCGTGATAACCCATCGGCTGACAACTCCGCCACGTCTGCCAACTTTCTGCCCATACTCCAGGCTCTCGATTCGATCATAGGGAATCTGTAGTTTGTTGTTGCCGGAGTCAAACAAGAAGACTTTTTCGTCGCTGGTGGATGAAACTCCTTCGGTTTGCTCTTTGATGGAGCTGAGCGTACCTCCGACGTACATCGTCTTTTGGCTGTCCACGCCTGCCCACAGAGCCTCGAAGCAAAAACACATAATTAGAACAAATAAGAAGGATCGGTTCGTCATGGTGCCTCTCAAGAATTTGAAGTTTTTGGAAGCAGAAATATCTGACAGCCGCGCCCGGAACGTTGCGGCCACGGCTGTTTTAAACCGGCAAGGTGACCCTGTATCTGTGGAGGGTGAGCTGACGGAGGGCTTCGTCGAGTGCGTGTTGCTCCCGGACATCAGCGGCATCCGATCCTAATTCCAAAACCCTGCTGTGGATTACACGGCGAGCGGTCTCGACCAGGCTTTCCAGTTCCGGTCCTTCCTGCTCGCGCATCGCGGCCTGGTAGGGAATCGTCCAGTCGGTATGCATACGTCGCAGTCTAGCCGATGGCAGAAACGGGTGTCAGTGATGCATGTGCCACTCGGATGTGATCTCCATTTTCCCCGCCGAATTCATCTCAAGTTTCGGCGATCACGCGCAGAGCTCCGCGCTCGACCCTAATCTCCACTGGCGTCTCGCATACATATTCGCCGTCCGCGTAAATTTCTACCGGCGCCGGTGAATCGACGAAGACACGTTCGGACTGCGAGTATTCGACTTCTTCCAGTTCCAGATGCCGCCCGAAATACACCGACGGAAACAGGCTGAGCAGTTTCAATCGATTCAGGGGATTCACCATGCAGAGGTCGAGCTTGCCGTCGTCCATCAGCGCGCGGGGAGCGACGTGCATTCCGTCTCCGAAGTAGGGTGCATTGGCGAAAGCGGCCAGCAGCAAAGGTCTCGGAGTCTCCGCGGGGATGCCGCCGTTCGCAGTGATGCGAAGGTGGATCGGCGAAAACTGAAATATCGTGGGGACGAGTCCGAGAACGTAGCCGCCATGGCGGCGTAGCCAGCGCGGCATGCGGTTCGCCTTGCGGGCGACGGCGGTATCAATCCCGCATCCGGCGACGCAGCAAAAATAGTGTTTCGCCTCTCGGTTGCCCCTTTCGGTAATCGTTCCAAGATCAATCGAGCGGACGTTCCCCGCTCCCGACTCGAAATTACGCCACGCTCGCAGCGCGTCACGCACGCTGTTCAGATGGAGTGCACGAGCGAAATCATTTCCACTTCCCGCTGGGACTACCAGCACCGGAAGTTGCAGTCGCACCAGAGCGGGGAGGTGTCGATGAATCGTGCCGTCTCCACCAAAAATGAGGATGGCATCCGCGTTGTTCGAAGATGCAGGAACGCCCTCGATCCATTCCGTAGAAGAATCATCACGAAACGATCGCAGATTCGCCGAGGATGTGCCCAGCCCGAAAATAACCGCAGCGCGCATAAAGAGGTCACAGGTACTGGGCAGGTCACGGAACTGATCAATACTCTGTCCGCGACCGATAAGGGTGTTGCGTCACCCTCTTGTAAAGTTGCGAGGTAAGTCGCGACGTTCTAGAGTCGCGTCACCCTCTTTGTAAAACTGTCATCCCGAGCGGAGCGAGGGATCTGCAGTTCGCCACCACAATGCAGATCCCTCGCTTCGCTCGGGATGACAGACTCTATAAAATCGGCCAGAAACCAGAAACCAGAAACCAGAAACCAGAGTCCTAAGACCTGACACCAGACACCTGTTCCAATCCCCACCTATTTCGCCAGACACTTCTCCATAAAGTCGACCAGGTCTTTCTTCATCTTCGTATGTTCCGCGCGATCGATGTAGACCATGTGTCCGGCTTCATACGTTGCGTAGGACACGCTCTGGCGATACTTGGCGCCCAGGTTGAGGTGGTCCATGGTCCAGTCGGCGGCTGCGAATGGAGTAGCCAGATCGTAGTGGCCTTCCATGACAAGGATCTTCATGTACGGATTCTTGATCATCGCCGAGCGCAATCCACCAGCGGTGCTGGGGAATCCTTCCGACGCGCTGCCCCATTCCCACCGCTGGAACGCGGTTTCATCGGTCGGGAACACGCGATACGGCATGTCAGTCTTGTAGCCCAGTTCGCTGCGGACATAGTGATTGAATACCGAGGTGTAAGGCGGCATCACGGCCGACCCGGAAGGATCGTAGTAACCGCGCTCTTCCGGATCGCCACTCGTGAATCGTCCATCGAGGCGTCCCACGATCAGTTTCTGGTCGATCAGCAATTCTTTCATGAACGTGGGAACATCGATGCGCAGATTATTATTTTCGACTATTTCAGGACGCAGTCCGGTGTAGCGTGCCAGTTGGTCCACGACTTTCTTGCGTTCTTCTGCTGACATCGCGTCGCTCTTGCCAAGCGCGACCAGATAATCGTTCATCGCCCAGTGGACAACTTCCTGCCGTGTCTTCGTCATGTCCTGGGTGAGATCGGCGGCAAGCTTGTGATGGTAGCCGGCGATCGTGCTGAACGTAGGCAGCAACAATACGTAAGGCAGGTCGTTGGATTTGTTCCATTCGAGCGTCTGAAAATCGACCGCCAGCGAAAGCAGGGTTACGCCGTTGAAGGAGACCCCGCGATCGGCGAGATAGCCCGCAATGCCCGCGGCGCGCGTGGTTCCGTAGCTTTCGCCGAGCAGAAACAGTGGGGAATTCCAGCGGTCGTAGCGCGAGAGGTAGAGCCGGATAAATTCTCCGAAGGCCTGCACATCGCCGCGTACACCGAGAAATTTCTTCGTGAGTTCGGCGGTCGCAGCTCGCGAATAGCCGGTAGCCATCGCGTCGATCATCACGAGATCGCTCCGGTCGAGCAAGGTGGCAGGATTATCTTCCATGCGATACGGTGCGGCCGGCATGAATCCATTGGATTCGAGCACGACCCGCTTCGGGCCAAGAGCGCCCATGTGCAGCCAGATCGACGCCGAGCCCGGTCCGCCATTGAACGCGAACGTCAAAGGGCGCTTGCCCGCGTCCTGGCCATCGACCGTGTAGGCGACGAAAAACATTTCGGCTTCGACCTTGCCGTCGCCGCGCTTGATGGGCAGACGCCCGGTGGTCGCCGTGTAGTTGAGTGCTTTTCCGTTTACCGTGATCTGGTGATGCGTGACGATAGGCGAAATTTCGCTGACGTCGAAGTGTTCGTCCTTGTCGATTGCTTCGCCATCTGATTTCGGCGACTCGGCAGGTTTGGCGCTCTCGGCAGTTTTGTCCGGCGCTGGCGTCGAAGGCGATGCTTGCTCTTTCTTATCCTTCTTTTCTTTTGCGGCAGGCTTGGCTTTGTCAGCAGCCTTGTCTGGCGACGGCTGATCCTGTTGTGCAATGCCCGTTGCAGCCATGAACACGCTGATCATCAGCGCGAGAACGATTCGCATGAGAATACTCTCCCCTTTGAGGTCACGGGTCCCAGGTCTTGGAAGTAAAAGGCTCGATGTCCTGAGACCCAACACCTAGGACCTAACACCTGCATTTAGATTCTTGACTTCCTAGCTATAGACGCGGCTAGCCGGGTCTGGTTTCTACTTTCCGAGATGCTTATCGAAAAAATCAGCAATCATGTGATCCGCTTCAATCGACTCCGGAAGCTTGAACTGATTCCAGAATGCATGGGGGAGCGCGTCGAATACGACCAGTTGCGACTCCACGCCGGCGTGCAGAAAGGCACGATGAAAGTTGACCGTCTCGCTCAGGAGAAGATCGCGCTCGCTGGTGAGAAAAAAAGTCGGCGGCATCCCCTTCAGATCGCCATAGATTGGAGACAGAATCGGATCACGAGGATTCGTCGAACCGAGATAGGGATCGCTTGGATCCCTCTTGTTCGGTACGCTGAGTGGCCCCGACAACCCCCAGAGCCCGAAGATGGCTGCCGAATCTCCCCACTGGCTCAAATCTCCGCTGCCCGAAAAAATGCCTAATGCAGCCGGCAGCGGTATGCCTAACTGCTTGAGCCGGGCCGCGACCTCGCCGGTCAGGACCGCGCCTGCCGACGTGCCATACAGCGCGATGTTCCGCGGCTTATAAGTCTTGAGCAGTTCCTTGTATACGGCCACGGTGTCGTCGACGGCAGCAGGAAATACGGCGTCCGGCGACAAGCGGTACAACACCGCCACCACTTTTGTTTTCGTCAGGCTCGCAATCGGAACGGTCTCGGCGACTGATCCCCAATCCGCCTTGCAAGCCACCTCCGTGCACGTTGATCAAAACGCGATCCTGCTTCTCCGCAGGAATACCGGGCGGCGTGATGATGCGGACAGGCACGCCCGCAATTGCTTCCCTGGTGAGCGTGGTTGGATACATCGCCTGCATATCCTTGGCGAGCGTTTCCTGCCACTTTTCCGCGTGGGCGCGATTGTCGGCGACAGACGTGTTGTCAGGAGCGTCGGATCTCGGCTGGCTCAGCCACTTCTGCGCTTCTGGACTGATCGTTCTGGGCACCGGCACGACGCGCGTCACGTGCGCTGTACCTTTTTCATCGATGGTGCTGGAGTCGGTGGTGGGGATGTCGCGCTCCTGGCATCCGGCAACGGCACACAGAAGCGTGAATGGCACAAACCAGTGGCATCGCGGCATAGTGATCTTTCGCTGGCCGAGCATTATACCGTTCGACTACTGGAAAGCGACGATACGAATAAGGAGAGTGATTGGCGCGGGGGTCGGATCACCGGACGGTGCCCATTCGCGAAGGAACGAGCACCATCCGGCAACCGTTGATGACGAAATTTATTGCAGCGCAACTTGTTGCTTCAGGCCCAAGTCCTTCGACGAACCGCCGACCGCGAACGTGTATTGTCCCGAAACTTGCTTCCAGCCGTTGGCCGCTTCATCGAAGACCTGCAGATATTGCGGATCGATGTCGACCTTCACCTCGCGGCTTTCTCCCGCTTTCAACTGCACGCGTGCCCAGCCCACCAGGCGCTTCGGTGGTTCCTGTGCGGCGTCTGGGAGCGTGGCATACACCTGGGCGATTTCAAGCCCGTCGCGCTTGCCAGTGTTGGCGAGTGTGAACGTTACCGAGGTCTTCGCTCCCGGATTCACTTTCAGTCCCGTATAGCGATAGCTCGTGTAGGACAGTCCATGGCCAAAGGGAAACTCGACGGCTTTGTTTTCCGCGTCGTACCACTTGTAGCCGACCTTCAAGCCTTCGTCGTAGTGAACCGAGTACTTGGACTGCATGTGAGCTGGGCCATTATCAACTCCGTTGCCTTGGCCCTGGTCCTCGGCAGGAAGTGGTTCGATCACCGGACGCGGCAGGTCTCGATCACTCTTCGGGAACGTCACTGGCAATTTCCCAGACGGATTGACATCGCCGAATAACACATTCGCGACCGCAATGTGTCCACGGCTGCCCGCATACCACGCTTCCAGGATGCCGGCGACTTTGTCGGACCACGGTGCCGTGACCGGGCCGCCCGTTTCCAGCACAACGATGGTGTGCTTGTTCGCCGCCGCGACTTGCGCGATCAGCGCATCCTGATTGTCGGGAAGTGAGAGCGTGGGAAGGTCCATACCTTCCGACGTCCACTGGTGAACAAAGACGATTGCGACATCAGAGTTCTTCGCCAGCGCAGCTGCTGCCGCCGGATCCTGTCCGGAGTTGAATTCCACTTTCGCATTCGGCAACCGCGACCGCACCGCTTTCAGCGGAGAAGTCGGGAACCAGGTCGGCACCAGCCACTGCGTGGCGCCTTTGCCCGGAGGCATGATCGCGTTGCCTCCCGGGGGATCGACTTGCGCCGAGCCTCCTCCGGAAATCATCCCCACATCTGAATGCGGCCCAATCACTGCGACGGACTTCATCTTGGCTGCGTTCAAAGGCAGCACACCGTCATTCTTCAACAGCACGATGCTTTGTTCTTCCAGGTTCTGCGCAATCGCCAGCCCGCCTTCAACGTCGACGACACTCTTCTGTACTGGATCGTCGATGATCCCCGAAGCGAACTCCGAACGCAGCACGCGTCGCGCATGATCGTCGATCTCCGACATCGGCACGCGTCCCGCTTCGACTGCCTCTTTCAACTTGGGGCCGAGGAAATCTCCCATCGGCTGTTCCTGATCCAGTCCCGCTGCCGAAGCCTTCTCGGTGCTGTGCGTACCGCTCCAGTCGGAAAGCACGAAGCCTTTGAAGCCCCAGTCTTTTTTCAGGACGTCGGTGAGCAGGTAATGGTTCTCGCAGGCATAGTCGCCGTTCACGCGGTTGTAGGAGCACATCACCGCGGCCGCTTCCGAGATCTGCAATCCAATTTTGAATGCCAGCAGATCTGTTTCCTGCATGGCGCGCTTGGAGATGATCACGTTGACGATGTTGCGCCCGGTTTCCTGATCGTTGAGCGCATAGTGCTTCATGTCTCCGACTACGTGCGCTGACTGAGTGCCCTTGGCAAGATTTCCGACCATGGTTCCAGCCAGGATGGGATCTTCACCCATGTATTCGAAATTGCGTCCGTTGCGCGGCTCGCGCGTCAGACACACGCCGCCGCCGAGAGACATGTTGAAGCCCTGTGCGCGCAGTTCGCGCCCGATCAAGGCTCCGTATTCATGCGCGGCTGCCGGATTCCAGCTGGCAGCGAGGCCAAGCGTGGAAGGCAATGCCGTCGAGTACCGGCCATTCTCTCCGCTGCTGCGCACGCCGTAAGCCGCGTCAGAAATTACCAGGCCGGGAATACCGAGACGCTCGACACCTTGCACGTATCCCGCCCCGCCGTTCGTAAGGTGGGTGAGCGGCATCTGCCATATGTCGGCATGCGCCATCCCGTTGCCGTGGAGCAGATTAATTTTTTCGTCCAAAGTCATCTGTTTCAGAACCATCTCGGCGCGGACATCCGGCGAGAGGCTCGAATCCATCCACGGCCGCGGCTGTGCGGCATCGGCTGGAGGCAATGCAGTCTTAGGAACGAACACGGAGGTCTGTCCGACCGCAGCCGGGATCAGGCCCAGGATGAGTAGCAGAGTACGCACAACATGCGAAATTTTCATGAGAGTAGGAGGCCCCGCCTCAACTTAGAAAATCGTTTATCTTCTGGACGAAATACATGCTATCAGGGTTCCGGGGACGCCGTAAATCGGATTACTCGGGGTGGGCTGGCCGCCTCGGCGCGCACGCGGCAGGCAGGGAGAATCCATCGTTGCTATCCGTCCGAAGTCGTCCCCTTCCGTAGTGAGGGTCTGAGCAGTGCAACAAGAAGAATTCCCCCTGAAATAGTTAAGGCGATATTCTAGGCGTGCTTCAACTCGACAGGGGAGAACCCACGGTGGCGGCTTCGCATTCCAAGCAAGGATTATCCATCTACGATCTGGACACACCCGCCACGCTCATCGATCTCGATCGCCTGGAAAGAAACATCCGCGAGTGGCAGGCAAGCATGGACGGGCACGGAGTCAAGTTCCGGCCGCACATCAAGACGCACAAGATTCCTGAGATTGCCCGGATGCAGGTTGCCGCTGGTGCAGTTGGGATCGTCTGCGCCAAGGTAAGCGAAGCCGAACCATTTGCGGCTGCAGGCGTCGAAGACATCTGCATTGCGTATCCGGTCTTCGGCGAGGTGAAGTGGCAGCGCATCGCCGAGTTGGCACGTAATACAAAGCGAGTCACAGTGAACTGCGACTGCGAAGAAGCTGCTCGCGGCTTGTCAAAGGCGGCCGCCAAGGCCGGTGTCACGATCTACCTGCAGATCGATATCGACAGCGGATTGCATCGGGGAGGTGTTCCCAATGACGACCCCGTTGCGATCGAGAAATTGGCCCGCGTAATCGAATCGCTGCCGGGCCTGAAGTTTTCAGGAATCACGACCTACCGGTCGAGCGGCTTTCCGGGGGCTCCTTCTCCCAGGGATGCCGGACACGCTGAAGGGCGATTGCTAGTGGAAGTTGCCACGCAGCTTCGCAACGCCGGAATCGAAGTGCACGAGGTCACTGCGGGCAGTACTCCGACGGGAAAGTGGGTCGCGGAAGTGGCAGGTGTCACGGAAGTGCGCGCCGGCAACTATGTCTTCAATGATCTGATGCAGCTAGGCAACAGCATCGCGGACGAAAGCCAGTTGGGTTTGTCTGTCCTGTGTACCGTCGCGAGTCACAATCAGGCCGATCGCCTGACCATAGACGGCGGCTCGAAGACGTTCAGTGGTGACGCCGGCGGCGTAGGCTCGGGACGAACTGCCCCCGCGGCGATTGCGCGGGCGGTGGATCGAAAAATCTTCGTCGAGCGCCTGAACGAGGAGCATGGAATGGCGCGTACCGAGGAGAAGGTGACGCTGGGTGAGAAGATTCGTTTCTTTCCCTACCACGCCTGCACGTGCGCAAACCTCAGCGACGAAATCATCGGCTTCCGGGGCGAGCGGGTGGAGGTGGTGTGGCCCGTCCGGGCACGTGGACTTCGAACGTAGACGCAAGAATGAATTTTGTATGGGAGAGGATTGCTGATGGCCAAGTACGTGATTCAAGCCAAGGGCGGACAACCACCGCAAGGCGCTTACTCGCAAGGCTGGCGCGCCGGGGATTTCATCTTCGTAACAGGAACCGGTCCGGTCGATCCGCAAACCGGCAAGCTGGCGGGCGAGACGATTGAAGAACAGACCGAGCAGGTCATCAGCAACATGGAAACTGTACTTGCAGCCGATCGCGCCTCCCTCAAGGATGTCGTGAAGGTGACCGTCCACCTGAGCGACACCGCGCTGTTCGCGCGTTACAACTCCGTTTACGCCCGCCGCTTTGCGCCGCCGTATCCAGTGCGTACGACCGTGGGGAGTGATTTACGTCAGTTGCCGGGCATGTTGATTGAGACCGATTGCATTGCCTACCTTCCGCAACGAAAGGCTCGCTCTCCGAAACCCAGTGCACGTGCGAAGAAAAAGAAGAGCAAGCGCAGCCGCGCGAAATAAGAAAAGTGCTTCAGCCTTTTAGGCCGCCCGACGGGGCGATCCCGGCGCGCGATTTGCGGAAGTAGAAATAGAGTGGAAGTCCGGCTGCGATTAAGACCAGGCCGACGGTAGATTCCAGCGGGCGAGTACGAATCGTATTCCACACCAGCCAACTGGCTACCAGTACGAACACCAACGGCATGAACGGGTAGGCCACAGTTTTATAGGCCCTCTCGGCGTGCGGCATCTTGCGCCGGAGCGTGAACACCGAAGTGGTGACCAGCGCATAGAAGATCCACGACGCAAACACCACGCAGTCCGTGAGTTGATCGTAAGTTCCGGAGATGGCCAGCAAACTCGCCCATATTCCCTGCAAGACAATCGAGAAGACCGGAACGTGTGTGGCTCCACTGACGCGGCCAAATGGAGCGAAGAACAGGCGGTCGCGCGCCATCGCATAGGGCACTCTCGCGCAGGAAAGGATGGTGCCGTTCAGAGCTCCCAGCGTCGAGATCACGAACACCAGCGAAACCAGCGTCGCCCCGTAGCGGGCCAGAAAAGTCTGGGCGGCCTTGGCGGCAATTGGCAGCGCATCGCGATAGGTTGTGGAGTTCGAAGTCAGGACACTCGAAAAAGGAAGAGCGTAGAAGTACGCGAAGTTTGCCGTGCAGTAGATCACGACCACAATCACCATGCCGATGATGAGGCCGCGCGGAACATTGCGGGTCGGATTCTGTACCTCTCCGGAAACCATGGGCATCTGATTCCAGCCTTCGTAGGCCCAAAGCGCCGCCAGCATCGCCGTGCCGAATGGAGCCAGGCCGCTCCAGGACCGGACGCCCTCCGGCCGCACGAGATGACTGAGACTTCCTCCCTTCGAAAAAATGAAGATGCCGCCGACGATCACCGCAATGCCGGTAACTTTGAGGACCGTCATCAGGAGTTGGACTCGTCCGCCCAGCACGACGCTGCCGCAATTCAACGCCGACAACAAGAAGATCACACTGAGCGCCAGCACCTGCTGTGTGCCGAATCGCCAGACCAAGGTCTGGCCGAACGCGTGGTAGGTGTACTCGGCCCAGAGCCGGTTGATCGGGAGGATCGCCACCAGAAACGTTGCGAAGCCCACGGCCAGGCTGGCAATCGATCCGGCTGAGCCCATCACGAATCGCATCCATCCGTAAAGAAAAGCAGGACCCTCGCCATACGCTTCGAGCAAATACGCGTATTCTCCTCCCGCCCGCGGCAAGAGTGTGCCCAACTCGGCGTAGGTGAGCGCTCCCGCCATGGAGAGCAATCCGGCAACCACCCAGGCCCAGAGCACGAGGCTGGGCGATCCAACCGTTTGCGCCATGACGGCCGCCTTCAGGAAGACGCCGGTGCCGATCACAGTTCCGACGACCAGAGAAATCGTGTGTGTGAGGGTGAGTCCTCGACGAAGTTGCGGATCGGACTCGGTGCCGGAGCGGCTCATATCGATTGGAGGACGGTCTCGAAAGCCAAATGGTAGCAGCGTCGGGGAAGTATAGGGCGGGGACGTTCAAAACGACAAATGCCTCGGTAGGCGTTCAGCAAATCGGAGATATGTTCCACGTGGAACATTTGTACTGGCTCTGGTGTATGTACGACGGTGTGCTTATATTCTCGCCAAAGAGAGGCATGCGAACTGGTTAGGGCGTATGGAGGGCGGAGCCGGTGCTGCCCACTTCTCGCAAAGGGCGTGAGAAATGGGGCAACCCGCCAATCGCACGTACAATCTGTCTGGATGTTGGAGGCGCTTTTGTCCGCTAACAGAACTACTCGAAGATGGACGTGGCAGATTTGCGCGGCGTTGGCGGTTGGGTTGTGGGCTGGGAGTTTGCCGGGCGAGGCCAAGGTTTCTGCGATTCTCTCCACGGATGTTGGCAACGAAGTCGATGACCAGTGGGCGATTGCTTACCTGCTGGTGAATCCGGAGTTTGATGTGCTGGGCATTGTCTCGGCGCAGGCTCCGACGGTTTCTCCTCCCGCGGCGCATACGACTTACCTGGCGCTTTTGGATGAGGTCGAGAACCGGCTGAAGATGACGAGCCATCCGCCGCTGTTTGAGGGGGCGAGCCTGCCGCTGGTTGATGCGAAGACGCCTCGTCTGAATGCCGGCGTGGACTTCATGGTGCAGGCGTCGAAGAGCTTTTCGAAAGAGCGTCGGCTCACCGTGTTCACCATCGGCGCGGCTACGGACGTGGCTTCCGCCATCTTGAAAGACCCCTCGATTGTCGATCGCATTGTGGTAGTGGCGATGGGGTTCAACAGTTGGCCGAAGGGTGGCGAAGAATTCAACGTGTCGAATGACGTCAGCGCATGGCAGGTGATTCTGCGGTCGGACGTGCCGGTGGTGGTTGGGTCCGGCGATGTTTGTCGCGCACACCTTGGCCTGACGCTTGATCAGGCTCGAGATTTGATCGGCAAAGAAGGGCCCGTCGGCCAGTGGCTGTGGGATGAATATCTGGCTTGGTACTACCGGCACGTCAAGCCGATGCGGAAAGACGATTTCTCGAAGCCCTGGTTCATCTGGGACATCATTACGATGGCGTATAGCCTGGGGATGACCAGTCAGGAAATCTATCCTCGGCCCACACTACGCGACGACGAGGAGTTTGAGCATTTGCAGACGGGCAAGACGATCACTTGGATTACGTCCGTGGATGAGAAGCGGCTGTGGGCTGATTTTGTCGTCAAACTGGACGCTTACCAAAGAACCCATTCGGTCGGTCAGGGAGATGGCAGAGGAGTTCTGCCTTAGCGGGTTGCGGTTTGGTCAGGTCACTCGCCATAGAAGGGCCAAGTTACACGAGGCCTTGGAGCCGACAGGGTTATCTAGTCAGCCCGTAGTCGCGCTGTATGGTACCCTCGCCCCTGTCGTCCATCGGCACATTTAACGCCACGGCAGGTGCAAATTGAAAACTGATCGTTGGTTCTACAGCGCTGCCGGCGCTACCTTTCTCGTACTCATGCTGGTAGGCTTCCGTGCGTTTGTCACTCGCGGCATGGGCGATGGCGGCCGGGTGATCGACCCCGGCATTTTCCGCCTCGATCTTATCCACGGCCTCGCCATTGCGTCGTGGTACGTACTGTTCTTTGTCCAGTCCCTGTTGATGAGCGTGCGCAGTCGTGCGCTTCATTTCAAGCTGGGCTGGAGCGCAGTCGCGATTGGCCTGGCGATCGCCGTCACCGGTCCGTGGGTTGCCATCCGCTCAGTGCAGATTACCCCACCAGACTTCCACTTCTTCGGCATGCAATATTCCCGGTTCCTGCTGGTGATGCTCACCGAGATCGCCCTGTATGCCGCCTTCGTGACGATTGCAATTTTCGTCCGCAAGAAGCCGAGGATCCACCGGGCTTCCATGCTCCTGGCCAGCCTGTGCCTGTTGGCCGGCGCCACCGCCCGCATGTCATTTCTGCACCCGGTTTTCGGCGCCACGGGCTGGGTCGGACTTTTCGGCCCCGTCTTCTGCCTCGGTGCGGTGCTCTTGCTCATTCGCAGCGTCATGATGCGCGGCGTCGATCGCTGGTTCGCCGCAGGATATGCCTGCTGGGTCATCCTCTTCATCGCGTCTACAAAACTGGCGCTGACAGAGGCATGGAGCTCGTTGGCCGCGGCAATTCTCAAAATCTAGATACGAACAGCAACCTCAGGATCTGAACTGATCAAGAGAGACTCTCCAACTAGTCCGAGCCGATCCATGTAGCCCAGCCCGTCCCCACTCGTACACTCCCCTTTGGTAATCCTTAGTAACCATACGGTTCTTACCGAGGAGCCTTACAATGAGCCATGTCGCGACCCTGTTTCGGAGGGTTGCGGGTGTTTTGCCGGGAATGTCCGGTGACATCAGGACCCGTTCGGTAGCGCTCCCAGGAATCACGGGCGTTCAACGGGAATCAAGGCTGGAGTCCGCACTTTTATGGCGTTTGGTTTCGGCTTCAACAAACAGAAGCTTCTCGGTACTGCGGAAAAGTTTGTCCAGCAGGGCAAGCTGCAGAACGCCATTTCCGAATACGAGAAGATCCTCAAGAACGATCCTAAAGATCTCACCGTCAATAATACGGTTGGCGATCTCTATGCCCGTCTGGGCGACACCGCAAAAGCCATCGAGTGCTTCAAGAGTGTGGGCGATGCTTACGCCGCGCAAGGGTTCACGGTTAAAGGCATCGCGATGTACAAGAAGATCACGAAGATCCATCCGAGCGTGGACGGATCTTTGAAGCTGGCGGAACTCTATACCCAGCAGGGCCTGTTCAACGACGCGCGCGCACAGTATCTGCAGGTTGCCGAAGACTTCATGAAGAATGGAGACTTCGAGCAGGCGGTCCGGCTGTTCCAGAAAGTTCTGGAAATGGATCCGGAAAACGTCGCGATGCGGATCAAGCTCGCTGAAGTTTACGTTCGACTCGGGAAGAAGACCGAAGCCTGGGAAATTTTCAGCGCAGCGGCAGAGTCAGCCCGCTCGCGCGGTTCGCTGGCGGCTTCCGAAGAAATTCTGCAACGCATGTTGGCGCTTGATCCCGGCAACAGCTATGTCCTGTTGCTGCGTGGACGCGCTGCCCTCGAAGCGGACGATCCGAAAAAAGCGATTTCGTTCCTGGAAAAGGCTTCCGACCTCGATTCCCATCCCGATGGTTTGCGCGATCTGCTGAAAGCCTGCCTGCAAACGGGACGCCTGGCACAGGCGGTTCCGCTCGCGGACAAGTTGCTCACCGTGCACAACGATCCGGAGGGCCAGTTCCTGCTCGCCGAAGGTTGCGCGCACAACGGGCAGTATCACCAGGCGCTCGACGTCTACACGCAACACGCGGATCGGTTGATGGCCACCGATTCGACCAAACTTCTTTCCAGCCTGCACACCATGATTACGCATGTGCGGGACGACGTCGGCGCACTCGACAAGCTCCTGAACCTGCTCAATAAAGCGGGCGAGAGCACGCACGTTGGCGAAGTTACGGAACTTCTCGCGCATGCCGCGGTGAAGGGTGGCGACTATCTCCGTGCGCGCGATCTGTATCAGATGTTGGCGACGCTCGAACCGCAGAACTCGGTGCACTTACAGAACTATCAGCAGGTGCTCACCCACATTGAAGCCGAATCTCCGGCGCGGTTGATCACCGCCGAAGAGGGTGCGGTGATTGTGGAAGAGCTGGAAGCAACCGCGCCGGTCATCGACCAGGTGTATCCGGATGACATCGCGATAGCGGTGCGGTCTGCGATTACGGATGCCGATTTGTTCCTTTCTTACAACCTGCCGGACAAGGCGGTTGTGCCCCTGCTGGGTGCGTTGCCGCAGGCGCCGCACGATGTCCGCCTGAACCAGCGGCTGGCGGCGTTGCATACTCGCTATTTGCGTTTCACGGAAGCGGCCGTGTGTTGCCGGACGCTCGAAAGCGCCTATCACGAAGCTGGATTCCCCGATGAAGCGGTCCGCTACGGAGAACTGGCTGCACGTTACGAAGAGCGAGCGGCCACAGCAACGGCTGCGAAAGCGGTGCCCGCGTCGGCGGCTGTTGCGAACGCGTCGGCATCGGTGGCTGCTGCTGCAGGAAGCGCTGCTGCACCTCCTTGGCCCGTCGAACAGCCATCTTCTTCGGAATACGGCTTTACCGTGGAAGCTCCGATCGATCCCGCCGGCGAATTTTCGGTGACGGATTCGGTGGAAGTGGCACACGGGACCGAGGACCTGTCGTCCGAATGGGCGATCACGGATACTTCGGCGGAAGAAGCGACCGAGGATCAGCCGCCCGTTGCAGAAGAAGCGGTTGCGTCCGCGGATGGACCGGTGGCGGTCGATCCGGAAGAGCGGGCATCTGAAATCGCGGAAGTGGTCGAAGAGATTCGCTTCTATCTTGAGCATTTCATGCGCGACCAGGCGCAGGCAGCCTTCGCCCGTCTGAAATCGCTGACTGACGATCGCAGCATCGTGGATGCGGTACGCCTGCAGATCGAGGCGGCGGGAAGCAAGGGAGCGGCCGAGGCCGAGCCTGAAGTTTCCGAAGTTGCCGAAATCAACGCCGACGAACCGAACGACTTTGAAATCGAAGTGGAATCTGCCACTTCTTCCGAACTCGAGATTCCGCAGGAACCGCTCGTAGGTTACGACCACGCAATGCCTGCCATGCAGGAAGTCGCGGCAGAAGCAGAGGCCGAACCGGTCGCGGAGGAAGTCGAAGTTGTTGAAGCAGTCGAGTCGGACGATTTGTCCTCGTTCGTGTCTGACCTGGAAAAATCGCTGGGTGACGGCTTCCCGACGGTTGAAGAGAAGCCTGCTGCTCCGGCAACGAAGCAACCGATGGCCGCATGGCCACAGACTGCTCCTGCGCAGCCCAAGCCGGTTCCGCCCGCAGTATCGGCGCCTCCAGTGCAACGCATCCCGGCGCCGAAACCCGCTCCGGAGGTTGCCGCTGAAATTCCGGCTGCCCGCGAAGTTGCGGCGCAAGAAACCGCCGCTCCTGCTGCCAGTGCCGCAGCCGCAGGTGCGGGATCACCGCTCAGTTACAGCCAGACTCCCGTCCGTCCGCTAGGCGCGGGTGCGACGGCGATGCATCCGCAGGACAGCGTGGATCTGTCGCAGATGTTTGGCGAACTGAAGCACGAACTGGAAGAAGGCTCGACCAACGTCGATGATGGAGATCCCGAGACGCATTACAACCTGGGCGTCGCGTTCCGCGAGATGGGCCTGCTTGATGAGGCGATCGCGGAATTGCAGAAAGTTTGCAGTGCCATCGATCGTGGCCACGAGTTCTCGCAGATCGTCCAGACGTATACCTGGCTCGCGCAGTGCTTCATCGACAAGGGCGTGCCGGACGCGGCGATTCGCTGGTTTGAAAAAGCGCTGACCATTCCCGGACTCGACCAGGAAGCGAAGCTGGCGATTCACTACGAGCTCGGAAGTGCTTGCGAACACGCGCAAGACAAAGCCGCTGCCTTGCGTCATTTCACTGCCGTTTATGGTGGCAACATCGATTATCGCGACGTCGCCGAGCGCATTCAGGCCCTGAAGTCGTAGAATGCAACAGTGGGGCGAACTCTTGCTCTGGGGATGCCCTCGGGTCTCTCACCCACATCACAAATACGTACGCGATGATTTCCGACCCCAAGTTGCCCCTGGCACGCACGTCTACCGGTCTGCCGGAACTCCAGCCTCAACCACAGGCGCCGGAGCCCGAGACTGCTCGCGATTCCGCTTCCCGGCCGCAACCATCCGCCCTCCACATCTGGCTTCGGCGTGTGGGCGTTCTGTTCTTTGTGTTTCTGTGCGCGACGATCGGCGTGATGATGATGATTCTGCCCTGGCGTACGGAGTGGGCGGAGAATCATCTGCTGATGCGGTATCCCACGCTCCTCACAATATTCGCGAGCGGGTTTACGCGCGGCGTTTGCACCGGCTTGGGCGTTTTGAACGTCTGGATCGGGTTCTGGGAGGCAATTCAGTATCGAGAAGATTGATGCACGTCGTTCGTCCTTCGCCATTGGCTGGTCCGCAAGGCCGAACACGAATGGCGAACGACGAATAGCGAGCGACCAACGACGCCTATGACCGACAAAATACTTCAGTCTGCTCCACTCGCTTACGAGAACGATCAATTTTTGGGCAGTCCGGACGGGCGCGTGCTGCGTGTGCTCTCCGAGTACATCGAGCCGCTCGCCCGTTTTCGCCGCGAACAGATTCAGGACACGGTTGTATTTTTTGGGTCCGCGCGCATTCAGAGCCAGCAGAAGGCGCTTCATAAACTTTCGGAAGTTGAAGGCAATGGAGTGCAGGCGGCGGCGCAGGAACAAGCGTCGAATATGAAGCGCGCGCAATCCGCCGTGGACATGGCGCGCTACTACGAAGACGCCCGCCGCCTTGCCTACATGCTGACCGAGTGGTCGATTCAGATTCCCGCCAAGCGCCGCCGTTTTGTTGTCACCACCGGTGGCGGTCCCGGCATCATGGAAGCGGCGAATCTGGGAGCCGAAGAAGCGGGTGGCAAGACGATTGGTCTGAATATCAATCTGCCGTTTGAACAGAATCCCAACCCGCACATTACGCCGTCGCTTAACTTCGAGTTTCACTACTTCTTCATGCGTAAGTTCTGGTTCGCCTATCTTGCAAAAGCGCTGGTGATTTTTCCCGGCGGCTTCGGAACGCTGGACGAACTCTTCGAAATCATGACCCTGGCACAGACGGAAAAGCTCGCGAAGAAGATCTTTGTCGTGATTTATGGCAGCGAGTACTGGAACAAAGTCATTAATTTCCAGGCCATGGTCGATGCCGGGGTGATCTCGGCACAGGATCTCGACCTGTTTAAGATCGTGGACTCACCGGAAGAAGGCTTTGAATTCCTGAAGGAAAATCTCACCAAGTACCACCTCGGCCCGCACCAGCCCAAACATACGGGAGAAGCGGCCACGCCGGAGATCGCCAAGACCCGGCCGTAAAATGCGTCATTGAACAAAAACGCGCGGTCTGCGTATAGACTCTTGTGTTTCGGGAGAACCACAAGATGACCTTACGAGCCACTTTGACGACCGCGCTTTGTTGTCTGGCCGTGTTTTGCATCGTTACGCCGCTAGCGCTAGCCGAGCCGCCAGCAAATCCCTTCGAAATCAAGACACCACCAGAAGCCCAGGCTACGACGAATTTCGACGCTGCCGCTGCCACGAATGCGTACCTGGCGGAGATTCCCGCCGATGCAAAGGCACGTTCCGACGCTTACTTCGAGGGCGGCTACTGGATGATCTTGTGGGACTTCCTCTACGGGGTCGTGGTCGCGCTGCTGCTGCTGAATCTGCGATGGTCCGCCTCGATGCGAAACCTGGCGGAACGAGTCACGCGCTTCAAGCCCCTGCAGTCGATCGTGTACTGGCTGCAGTACCTGATTCTCACGACCATTCTGTTCTTTCCGATAACGGTCTACGAGAACTACTCCCGCGAGCACAAATACGGGCTTGCCACGCAGACGTTTGGTCCGTGGTTCGGTGACTTCCTGAAAGATTTCCTGGTGAACGCCGTACTCGGCGCCATCCTCATCATGGTGCTGTTCGGCATTGTGCGACGACTCCCGCGCACGTGGTGGATCTGGGGATCGGTGGCGACCATAATTTTTCTGAGTTTCGTGTCTCTGATCGCGCCCGTCTACCTGGTTCCGATCTTCAACAAAGTCAAGCGGCTCGACAATCCGAAGATCACGCAGCCGATCTTGTCCATGGCACGGGCGAATGGAATTCCCGTCCACGACGTCTACGAGATGGATGCGTCCAAGCAAACGACTCGCATGAGTGCGAACGTCAGCGGTTTTGCCAGCACGATGCGCATCACGCTCAATGACAACCTGCTGCGGCGTGGATCTCCCGCGGAAATCCAGTCGGTGATGGGACACGAGATGGGGCACTACGTCCTGAATCATGTCTACAAGGGCATGATGTTTTTCCTCATCATCGCGGTAACGGCCTTCGCCTATCTGCGCTGGTCGCTCGACTGCTCCCTGCAGCGCTGGGGAGAAAAGTGGCAAATCCGGGGAATCGAGGACAGGGCTGTTGTGCCGCTCGTAATCTTGCTGGCATCGATTTTTTTCTTCGTCCTGACCCCGGTCCTGAACACCTTTATTCGCACGCAGGAATATGAGGCCGACATGTACGGATTGAATGCCAGCCGCCAGCCGGATGGTTTTGCGGAGGCGGCAATCCACCTCGGCGAATATCGCAAGATGAGCCCCGGCCCGGTCGAGGAGTGGCTTTTCTACGATCATCCCAGTGGCCGTAACCGGATTAATGCCGCCATGAGATGGAAAGCGGAGAACCTGCAACTTTTCACGGCGCCGTCGGTGAATCGCGAGGAAAAACCGGCACCGGTTCGTGACGACAAGAATCCAGCCGCCGTTTCCAAGTGAAAGCCCGTTGAGATAGGCCAGCAGTGACTTGGTCGAGCCGGATCTCGGTACACTGAAGCGGACGCCATGCGCCCGCTTTTGTATTACATCACCGACCGCTCCCAGTTCCCGGGCGACGAGTCTGCTCGCCATCGAACGGTGCTCGCGAAGATCGCCGAGGCCGCGCGTGCGGGCGTCGACTACATCCAGCTTCGCGAAAAGGATCTGAGTACTCGGGAATTGGAAGATCTGGCTCGTGATGCGGTGGAGGCCGTCCGCGAGAACTCCGACACTACCCGGTTGCTAGTCAACTCACGTGCGGACGTTGCCCTCGCGGTGGGAGCGGAGGGTGTCCACCTGCGCAGTGATGACATACCTGCATCGACTGCACGTTCCGTTTGGACCGCAGTGCCGGTTCGAAGCTCGCAGCTCGAGGCTCGAAGCCCGATCATCGCGGTCTCCTGCCACTCTCTGGAAGATGTCGAACGCGCCGAGTCCGAAGGAGCTGACTTTGCCGTGTTCGCGCCTGTCTTCGAAAAGGCGGGTAGCGCGCCGACGGGTCTGGCGGCGTTGCGCGCAGCCTGCAATGTGAAAATTCCCGTGCTTGCATTGGGAGGTGTCACGCTGGAGAATGCGGCATCTTGTCTCGAGGCTGGCGCGGCGGGGATCGCGGGCATCCGACTGTTTCAGGAGAAGAAGATAGAGGATGTGGTGCGTAGGCTGCGGTAATCGTAGTTACGTCGGACGTCCCTCCCGGACTTAAAATCTTTACTGCCTGGACCCAGCGCTAAAGCGCTGGGCTAAGTTCGGTCACCCCTCCGGGGCTTGCTTCCTGGCACACTGTGATTCGCCAAGTCATGCACGCGGCTCCAACGGAACGTCAATCGGATGCGATGGAAACAACCAGGCTAATCTCGATTCCCGCCGGCTCATTCCTCATGGGCAGCGACACTGGCCAAGACAACGAAAAGCCAGTTCACCGCGTCTCGGTTGACGCATTTCTTCTGGCTGCTTGCCAGGTTACAAACGAGGAGTACGCGCGATTTCTTGACGATACTCACGCTGCGCCGACGCCCTTCTGGACCGATCCCAACTTCAGCCATCCGAAACAGCCGGTGGTAGGAGTGTCGTGGTTCGAAGCGGTTCGTTATTGCGAGTGGCTCGGTGGCTGCACTGGTCAGCCCTTTCGTTTGCCCACGGAAGCGGAATGGGAGTATGCAGCTCGCGGAGGCCGCGAAAGCGCTCGATTCCCGTGGGGAGACGAGCCGCCGGAGTCTCGTGCAGGATATGCCGAGCGATGGAAGACAGGCCCGGAGCCGGTTGGCCAAAGTGAAGCTAGTGGATTCGGGCTCTTCAACATGTGCGACAACGTTCACGAATGGTGCAGCGATTGGTTTGATCCCGGGTACTATGCCGTCTCGCCGGAGAAGAACCCACGTGGCCCGGAAACAGGCGGCAGGCGCGCGTCTCGCGGAGGCTCGTGGCGCCATCACATCAAGATCTCCCGGTGTGCGGGGCGTTCCAGCATTCCGCCAGAATTTCAATATGCGGACTATGGCTTCAGGGTCGCGTGTGATGCCACAGTCGTGTAGCTTGTTAGCGTCGTCAGAAAGGGAACGTCATGGTTTCGCTACGCTCGATCGGAGTGATGTCCTGCGCCAAAATGATGGGCGCGATTTACGGATGCCTGGGCCTGATTTTCGTCCCGCTCTTCTTGCTGGGAGGATTTGCAAGCATGATGGTGGGCAGAGACGCAGCGGCTGCGTCCGGCGTGGCCATGCTGTTTATGGCAATTCTGTTCCCGTTCTTGTACGCGCTGATGGGCTTTCTCCTCGGCGCGCTCATGGCGTGGATCTACAACCTGGTTGCTGGATGGGTGGGCGGGATTCAGTTGGATTTGAGAACTAGAGTAGCCGTGTCGCCGTAGAATTTGTCTCTCTGCGGGATCACATTTGAGGTCCGTAGTAGCGATAGTGTCCGGTGATCTTCCAGTTGAAGAGCACGTCTTCCATCCTGGGCCCTTGTCCGATGTTGTGTTCGATCATGTATCGTCCGCTGGGGCCTTTGTGATCGACGACCATGCCAATGTGCGGCACGTTGCCGCCGAGATCGTAAGTCACAAGGTCGCCGGGGTTGTAGTCCGCCGCAGAAGTTGTGATCGGCAGTGTCTCGCCCTTGCGCTGAAAAAAGACCATTAGATTCGGTACTCGGCGGTGGTCGATGTTGGAGTCGGGCTTCCCGGAAACCCATCTCCACTTGCGAGGGTAGGCAGAAAAGTTTTTCTCCATGTCTTCGTGTACTTCTTTCTGAAGATCGATTCCGAGCGCTCGATAAGCGCGGATCACTTCGTCAGTGCACACGCCCTTATCGGCGGGAACATCTCCTGCGGGATATGGGATTCGCACATACGCAGGGTCGTATCGAACGGTATGTTTCGTGCGCTCGTTGGCAGCAATGACCAGGCGTCGCAGAAACAAAGCGTGAGAACTCTCACCCGGTGCTGGCTGTGCCAGACCTCCAGCGCGAAGCAGAACGATCACACACAAGAGAATCCGAAAGCGCATTGCCACACCTCGAAGCCACAGACCATTCATCCGGCCTTCCTTCAGGCGGCGTCTTTCCAGTCGAGGATCACCTTCGCCGCATTCCCGGTTTCCATTGCGGCGAATCCCTGCTCATAGTCCCGCCATGAGAAGCGGTGCGTGATCACCGGTGAAATATCGAGACCGGACTCCAGCATCACAGTCATCTTGTACCAGGTCTCGTACATTTCGCGTCCGTAGATACCTTTGATGGTCAGCATGTTGAAGATCACGGTGTGCCAGTTGATCGCCATTTCAGAGGCCGGAATCCCGAGCATGGCGATCTTCGCGCCGTGGCTCATGTTGGCGAGCATGTCGCGAAAGGCAGCAGGCGACCCGGACATTTCAAGGCCGACATCGAATCCCTCGTGCATGCCCAGTTGCTTCTGCACTTCCTGAAGCGGCGTCTTTCGCGGATCCACAGCCATGGTAACGCCCATTTTTTCCGCCAGCGCCAGGCGATACGGATTCGGATCGCTGACCACGACGTGGCGCGCCCCGGCGTGCCGCACAACGGGCGCCGCCATCAGTCCAATGGGCCCAGCTCCCGTAATCAACACATCTTCCCCCAGCACGGGGAATGACAGCGCGGTGTGCACCGCGTTGCCAAAAGGATCGAAGATCGCCGCGATCTCGGGATTGATCTTCGGATTGTGCCGCCAGATATTGGTCATTGGGAGAACGATGTATTCGGCGAAGCAGCCGGGCCGGCCCACTCCGACTCCCTGGGTGTGCGCGCACAGGTGGCGGCGGCCGGCCAGGCAGTTGCGGCAACGTCCGCAAGTCACGTGCCCTTCACCGCTGACCAGTTCTCCGACCCGGTAGTCGTTCACGTTCGATCCGACCGCCACAATCTCGCCAACGAATTCGTGTCCGATGACGAGCGGCACCGGTATTGCGGACTTCGCCCAGTCGTCCCATTGGTAGATGTGGAGATCGGTCCCACAAATGCCGGTTAGATGCACGCGAATCTTAACGTCGTTGATTCCCATTTCCGGTTCCGGAACGTTCTCTAACCAAAGACCACGCTCCGACCGGCTTTTCACTAGAGCTTTCATGATGAGGCTTGCCTACCTTCAAGCGAACAAGAATTCGCCGCGGATGACGTGGAGTCGAAATCGAATCCACCGGTCCGCGGGCCTGTATGGGTTGTAACACCAACTGGGTGCAGCCGTGAAGTGAGGGACCGCGGTGTCCAGATTTTGCGTCTGATTGGACACTAGCCATCACGAACTCAAAACTTCTAAACGCCTATTCTTCCGGCGTGGCGATTGATCGCCGAGAGAATGGCGAGCGCCAGTTCGAGGGCGTGTGCGCCATCTTCCAGAGACACTATGGGACGGCTGCGGTCGTGCACACATTGCAGGAAGGATTTGATCTCCGCCAGCAGCGGCTCTTCCGCGGTGATCGCGGGCTTGCCTACTTGAATCTGCGGATTCACACTGGGCTGCGCGGCGACTCCCTTGGCATCCCCAACCGAAAAGACGAGCACATCCTGACGTCCGTAGTCGATCGAGATGTATTGGCCGGGCTGGAAGAGGCGCAGTTTTCGTACGCGCTCGGTTGATACGCGGCTGGCAGTGAAGTTCGCCACGCATCCGGACTCGAATTCCACGCGCACGTTCGCAATATCCACTTTGCCGGAAAGGATCGGTAGCCCGACTGCTCGAATTTCTTTCACCGGAGATTGCACGAAGGCGAGAACGATATCGAGATCGTGGATCATCAGGTCGAGGACGACGTCAACATCCAGCGCGCGGGGCGTGAAGACACTCAGGCGATGGATTTCGAAAAACATGGGCTGCGTGATGAGCGGCAAGGTGGCGCGCACGGCGGGATTGAAGCGCTCGAGATGTCCGACCTGGGCAACGCGCTTGTGATTCTTCGCCAGCAACAGCAATTCGTTGGCTTCCGTCTGCGTGGACGCCAGCGGTTTTTCGATGAGCACGTCGACGCCGGATTCCATCAAAGCACGTGCAACGTCGAGGTGCTGTACGGTTGGAACCGCGATGGACGCGGCTTGCACCTCGCTGTGCGTGGTGAGCATCTGCTCGATCGAGCCGAAAGCTTTGCAGTCAAACTCGTGGGCGACTGCATCGGCAACGGCCGTGTTGGGATCGACTACTCCAACCAGCCGCACGCTGCCTGATTTTTCCAGTTCGTGATAGACGCGGGCATGATTGCGTCCGAAAGCACCTACGCCCACTACCGCGACATTGATCGGAGATTGGCTGCTCAGAAACGTACTCCAAACCTTGCAGATGAATGTCGTATTGTCGCAGCTTCACAGCCCGATGGGAAAGTTAAAAAGTGTTCCCGTCCGCTAGCATACCGATTTCAAGCTGCCTTTTTCAGTAAAGCGATTTGCCCCGCATGATAGAGCGCATGCTGCGCCGCGCCGTGGAGCATGTAGTAGACGTTGTACCAGTCCGGTTCGCTGAGTTTGCCGACTACTTTCTCGGAAAGACGCGCGTCGGGAAAGGCAGCAACAGCCTCGACGAGCTCATTGTGAACTCGCTTGGCATTTTCAACCGCGCGTCGCCACGCTCCTTCGCTCGGATCCATCACGGACGGGAAGTTCTGTTCCGCGGTAACTTCCACTGCTTCGCCGTTAAGCCGACGGCGGACGGCGCTGTCCCAGGTGGTGATGTGGAGAACCAGTTCCCAGATGGTATGCGCATGTTTCAAGGGACGTGCCGCGGCCTGCGCCGCCGCTACGCCGTCGAGAATCTCAAGGAGTGAATCGCCATGCCAGGCGTCTCCCTGGAAAGCGCGGCGAAGCTGGTCGGCGATGCGGGTGGTTTCGGACATGGGTGCGCTCCTTGAAACTTTCTGGTCATATCAGCTGGCAACAATGCTGATGTCCGCCAGATCTGCTGCCTGTGACACGGCCGGGCCATCAATTAACAGGCACCGTCCTGCGTCGACCGCCAGGCAACTGGCACCCGATTGTCGCATGACTTCGATCGTCTTCACGCCGACGACCGGCACATCGAAGCGCATGTCCTGATTTGGTTTGGCGATCTTGACGATCGTAAGAGCGCGGCTGAGCGTGGACGCCCCGCCTTCAAGCGAGCCCATGAGTTCGCCGGCGCGCGCGATGGTGGCGTCGGTGCCCTCCATGGCTTCGACCGCGACACAGGCGTTTTCCGCGATCACGACGGTCTGTCCAATGTCGTATTGCGCGAGTTGATGGGCGACGGCGCGTCCATAATCGATGTTCTTGCGTTCCTGCTCGGACGGGGCGCGTTTCGTGAGCACACCCGATTTTGCGAGCAGCGGTTCGAGCAGTGCCGTCGAGTTCTCGAGCATGATGCCTTCGTCGGCGAGAACCTTGGCAACCGCGCCGAGGAGAGAATCGGTGTTGCGTGTGGCCACCGAGAGCAAGAGTTTGGCGAGACGCCAATCGGGCTTGATGCTGGAGAAAATCTGCTTGTGCTTGACTTGTCCAGCCATGACGGCGCGGGTAACGCCTTCGGCTTTGAAGGTGTCGATCAGTTTGGAGAGTTCTCCGAGAGAGAGCCAGTGAACGGCTGAGGCGCCTTTGGATTCGATTTCAGGGAAAGCCTCTTCTTTAATCGCGGCGACGATCACTTCGTAGCCCTGCGACTTCGCAGCGTCCAGGACCAGGAAGGGGAATGTGCCGTTGCCAGCGATGAGGCCGAGTTTCATCTATTGGATTCCGGGTGCGGTGCCGTCCCTTGTGGGACTCAAGTCTCAGCTGATCGGGCGATTTATTTGATCACTCCACGTTCGGACGCTTCGATGAATTGAATCAGGCGATCGACGTCTTCGCCGCGATCCGCTTCGGCTTTCAGTTTTGCCAGCGCTTGCGACGTGTTCAGCTTTGAAGCGAGCAGCACTTTGTAAGCGTGGTGCAATTTCTTGATGCGCTCTTTCGTGAAGCCGCGTCGTTCCAGGCCGACGGCATTGAGTCCGTATGCGCTTGTTCCGCGGTCGGCGGAAGTTTTCGAAAACGGCAGGACGTCACGCGTGATCGTACTGCCGCCACCGATGATGGCATGCATTCCGATGCGCACGAAGTGATGGACCGGGCAAAGCGCACCGACGTTGGCCCAGTCCTCGACGGTGACATGTCCACCGAGCGTGGCGGCGTTCGCCATGATGATGTGGTTGCCAACCTGGCAATCATGCGCGATGTGCGTATAGGCCATGATCAGGTTGTGATCGCCGATTCGAGTGACGCCTCCGCCTTTGACTGTTCCGCGATTGATAGTGACGAATTCGCGAATCTCGTTGTGGTCGCCGATCTCGAGCCGCGTGGGCTCGCCGGCATAAGAAAGATCCTGTGGCGCCATGCCGATTGAGGAGAAGGGAAAGAACCCGTTGTCTGCGCCGATCTTCGTGGGGCCGTCGATCGCGACGTGAGAAACAAGGTGGCAGCCTTTTCCTAATTCGACATCGGCCGCGATGACGCAGTAAGGCCCGATCTTGCAGGATGGATGAATCCTGGCTTTGGGGTCGATGACTGCAGTGGAGTGGATGCCCACTACTCAGCCTCCGTCTTGCCTCCGCCCATCACGCGCGGCACGAGTCGACAGGTGACGGTAGCTTCTGCGACCAGTTTGTCGCCGACATACACTTTGCCTGCGAGCCGGGCAGCGGTCACGCGGAACGCCCGGACCTCGGCCTCGATGCGCAACTGATCTCCCGGAACCACGGGTCGGCGAAAACGCGCTCGCTCGATGCCGGTAAAGACAACGAGTAATTCGTCGCGATTGGGGATTTCGGTCAGCAGCAGCACGCCCCCAGCCTGCGCAATGGCTTCCACGATCAGCACTCCGGGCATGATAGGCGTTCCCGGAAAATGTCCCTGAAAGAACGGTTCGTTGACGGTGACATTTTTCACCGCGACGATACGCTTGGTCCGCTCCAGTTCCACAATGCGGTCGATCAGCAAAAATGGATAGCGATGCGGCAGGAGCTTGAGAATGTCGCCGATCTCCATCACAGTCCTGGGCGGCGTCTGCGGGTCAGTCGTCATGACAGTGGTGTTCATCATTCATTCAGCATTAAGTTCAGAGGCGAAGATTATACTGTAGCGCACATTGCAGGAGTGAAGTTGAGTGGAGAACATGAGTCAGGTCAGAAAACCGCCGTTGATGCAAAGTGAGGCGCGAAGCCGGCTGTCCTATTTCCATGATCGGCGAGACGCGATGGTCGCCACGATTCGCGAATTGGTCGAGATCGAATCCCCCAGCGATCACAAAGCATCGGTGGATCGCCTGAGCCAGATCGTCGCCCGGAAGTTTGCGGATCTGGGAGGCGCGACAAGATTTCACCCGGCGAATGAGTTCGGTAATCATCTACAGGTGGATTTCCCTGGGAAATCGCCGGTCAAGCCGGTACTGCTGCTCGGTCACTATGACACGGTCTATTCGCTCGGCACGCTTTCGACGATGCCCTGCCGCGTCGCAGACGGAAAGCTGATGGGGCCGGGTGTCCTCGACATGAAGTCCGGCATTGCTCTGATGCTGCATGCGCTCGCCTCGCTCAAGGACTGGCATGGTGAATTGCCGCGTCCGGTTACGGTGCTGCTGGTATCCGACGAAGAAGTGGGTAGCGATTCTTCGCGGAAGATTACTGAATCGCTGGCGAAAAAATCAGCGGCGGTTCTCGTACTCGAGCCTTCGTATGGACTCGACGGCAAAGTGAAAACCGCCCGCAAGGGTGTTGGCGAGTATCAGGTGAAAGTGACGGGTAAGGCATCGCACGCGGGTCTGGATTTCCGGAAGGGTGTGAACGCGATTGTCGAACTCGCTCGGCAAATTGAAAAGATCTCCGGCTTCACCGATCTAAAGAAGGGACTGACGGTGAACGTCGGAATCGTAAGCGGCGGCTCCCGAACCAATGTAGTGCCGCCCGAAGCGATTGCCCAGGTGGATGTCCGCATTGCGCGGTTGAAGGATGCGGCGGGAATCGACAAGAAGATGCGTGGATTGCGTCCGTTCAATCGCAAATGCAAGGTCGAGGTCACCGGCGGAATCAATCGTCCTCCCATGGAACGGACTGCCGGGGTGGCAGGACTGTATGAAGTTGCGGTCGGCATTGCACGCGAATTGGGATGGAAGCTGGGTGAAGCAGCGGTTGGCGGCGGTTCCGATGGAAACTTCACTGCGGGATTGGGTATACCAACCCTCGATGGCCTGGGGGGCGTCGGGGATGGCGCTCATGCCGTGCACGAGCATATCGTGATCGAGGAATTGCCCAGGCGGGCGGCGCTGTTGGCCGGGTTGATTGAGCGGGTATGACGGTTGAGACGGGGCAAGCCCCGTCTCTACGGCGAACTCACGCAAGCCCCGTGAAACCCTTCAAACTGCAGAATTGCGCCCCTCGGCGTGGCAGTGGACGATGGTTCTTTGACTCGCGGTCTCCACTCACCTAGAATCTAAATGGGGACGAAAGATGTATGGCCCGCCTCGGGCGCCGGGCGACCCCACGGAGGTAGTTCATGTTTGGTGGAAAAATTGGGTTGCCGGAACTGTTGCTGATCCTGGCCGTCGCATTGCTCATTTTTGGACCGAGCAAGCTGGCTGATCTGGGCAAGGGCCTCGGCGAAGGCATCAAGAATTTCAAGTCCTCGATCAAAGACGGCGAAGACAGCGCCGACAAGAAGTCCTAATCGATTTTGTGCGGGGCGGACACTCCTGTCCGCCTTTAACCCACTCCCTGTTCTCGCAACATCTTCCATACCAGCGCCACGGGCAGTCCCACGACATTGCTGTAGTCGCCGTCGATGCGCGGAATCCAGCGCGAGGCGATGCCCTGGATTGCGTATGCCCCTGCCTTATCCATCGGTTCGCCGGTAGCGACGTAGTCCGCGATTTCTTTTTCGCTGATTGCCGACATCGTGACGGAGGTCGTCTCGCTGCCCACCGTGGCCTGGCCCCCGACCATCAGACAAACTCCTGTGATGACCTGATGTTCGCGTCCCGAAAGCATGCGCAACATGCGGGCGGCATCAGCCGCGTTCGCCGGCTTGCCGAGAATCTTGTTGTCGATGACGACGATCGTGTCGGCGCCCAGCACGGCGTCCTTTGGAGACTGACGCGCGACCGCCAGCGCTTTCTCGCTCGCCAGCCGCTCGGCGCAGGCTTTGGCAGATTCATCCCGAAGTGGATCTTCGACAATGTCCGCGGGCTGCACTTCGAATGGAATCCCGGCGGCGCGAAGAAGTTCCTGGCGGCGGGGCGAGGCAGAGGCGAGCACGAGCATGAAAGATATTCTAAGGGGATTTACAGCGGTTAAGGAATCAGCCCATTCAGAAAGCTGATCCAGAGAAGAAGAAGCGCGGGTATAGACTTAAGTTACGGTGCCCGATCCTTGCTGGGGGTGTCCCGATGCTCAAGTCGCGTTTTTTTCTATTCCTCCTGCTCTCGATCCCCGCAACCTGTTTTGCCGGGGACGTTCTCGCCAAGAACACTCGCCTCGAAGTTCGCTTGGACCAGAATCTCGGCTCTGACATTTCAGCGCCTGGGCAGAATTTCACCGCGACGCTGATCCGCTCGGTCAAGCTGGGCGGAAAGGACGTTCTGCAAAAGGGTGCAGTCGTGGAGGGGATCGTCAAGGACGCCGAATCCACGCTCAACTATTCCCGTGCCGGCGAGCTTGCACTGCAGCTTACGTCCGTGACATCGGGAGGAAGGGAAATACGCCTGACCACCAGCATTCTGACATTCCAGGGCAGAGCGCGGCCCATCAATCCAACTACTGGCAAGCAGGACGATCGCGGCGCACGCGTCGAAGATGCAACGCGGGCTGCGGGCGGCGTGCTCGGGGGAGCCAACACGAATACGACGCACACGATTCCCGGAACCAGCATTTCTGTTGGGCCGTCGACGCCTTCCACGGGCATGCAGGTCATTCTTCCGGCGAAGTCCAAACTTGTATTTACGGTTACTTCAGCGGACTGAAGCCGTCATTGGTGAGTTGCCGGAGCAGAAGGCGCCGCTATTCCGGGCTTCTTGTGACGTTTCGGGAGCAATGGCGTCTATTCCTCATGCTTGGAATAGCCCGTCACTTCGTCTACGCATTCCTGTTTTGTGCCCTGTCGGTCAGTACATTCGCCAGTCCACCGCCTGCGCAATCGAACACCATTGTGATTTCGCACGTGAACGTCATTCCGATGGACACGGAGCGCGTGCTCGAGGACCGTACTGTAATCGTCCGCGACGGGAAGATATGGAAGATTGCGGCAGGGGAAGGTTCAGAGCCGCCTCCGAAGGGCGCTCTAGTTATCGACGGGCGCGGCAAATTCCTGATGCCCGGTCTGGCCGATCTGCATGTGCATTTATTCTCGAGTGACGATCTCCCGGCCTACGTCTTCTATGGCGTGACCACTGTCTTGAATATGGACGGCGGGCCGCAGCATCTTCGCTGGCGTACTCAAGTTCGAGACGGCAAGATTCTCGGTCCGGCCATCTACACTGCCGGCCACACCATCGACGGGTTTCCTCCGCTGAACGAAATGTTTCTCACCGTGGAGACTCCGGAGCAAGGCCGTGCACTCGTGCGCGAGCAGAAGCGAGCGGGCTACGACGTCATCAAGCTTTACGGAACGCTGCGCCCAGATGTGTTTCGCGCGATTCTCGATGCCGCCGTGCAAGAGAAGATTCCGGTCGTTGGGCACATCAATCGCCAGGTGGGAGCGCTGGAGGTACTGAAGTCCTCGCAGGCATTGGCGGCTCACCTTGAGGACTTGCTGTTTGCTCGCTTTGATCATCTCCCGAGTGATGCCGAACTGGAGGAGTTTGCGGCTGCGATTGCGCAATCTCGCATCACGGTGACGCCCAACCTGAACGTAAATCCCACAAACATTGCGCAATTGGAAAATCTGGATGCGGTCCTTAAATCGCAGCCTGCAAAACTTCTTTCTTCTGCGGCTTACTCACAGTGGATGCCGGCCAACAACCGGAACGAGCGCAACGACCAGACGCCCCAACAAATTGAAATGATGAAAGGCTCGCAGCAAATGCTGTACAAGATGGTGCGGCTGCTGCAGGCAAAGAACGTACGTCTGGTTTTGGGGACAGATGCCGCGCCTTACGGATTCCCGGGACTCTCGGCTCATCAGGAATTGCAGGAACTGGCGGAGGCGGGCTTCACTCCGTATCAGGCGCTGCGGACCGCGACGCTCGACGCCGGCTCATTTATCGCGGATACACTCCCAGGCTCGCCTCGGATTGGCACGGTGACTGAAGGTGCAGAGGCCGATCTGCTGTTGCTGTCTTCGAACCCGCTGACCGACATCAAGCACACAGGCGACATCGCAGGAGTGATTTTGCGCGGACGCTGGTTGTCTGCGGATGAAATCTCAAGCCAGCGCACCGCGACCGAGAATCGCTTCGCGACGGTCAAGCGGGAAACGGAGCGCATCGACGCTGCACTCGATTCAGGAGATACGGGGCCAGCCGAGGAGTGGGCAAAGAACAGTAAGGCTGAGTCCCCGTGCATCGCGGAATGGGTGCTGATGTCGAAAGTGCGCAAACTTCAGGGCAAAGATCTTCCGGCGGCGATTCGGATCGCTCGTCTCGATGCCAAGTGGTATCCCGAATCGTTCTCGGCGAGATATCTGCTCGCGGACCAGTTGTTTCAAGCGGGCACTTTCGCAGAGGCATCCAAAACTGTGAAGGAGTCGCTCACGCTCGAGCCGCACAGCGCAGCCGCGCTGAATCTTGTAGAGAAAATTGCCATGGCGCAGCAACCTACACGCTTCAACGCCCCGGGGAGTTACAAGATCGAGTATGTGAACGACCAGTCCCACGATGCTCAGAAGGTGGAGCTTGTCATCGAGGGAAATGCTAAAGGTCCGTTTCATGGGAAAAGCATTCGCGGGAGCGACACAAACTCACTTCAATCGTTGACCGTTGGCGGAGACCGCCTGTGGGCGGTGGCAA
Organism: Acidobacteriota bacterium; assembly: GCA_016196065.1. Classification (NCBI taxonomy): domain Bacteria; kingdom Pseudomonadati; phylum Acidobacteriota; species Acidobacteriota bacterium. Next base: position 385,013 of record JACPYL010000012.1, read on the forward strand.
ATTCGGGCTATGGTCCGCTGGAATTTCGGATCACCGTGCACGGGGACGAACTCAGCGGGTACTGGGCGGGGCCATTCGGGCAAAACGGTACGCTGCGAGGAACGAAGTCGAAATAAGCGGGAGCCTGTTAAGTGCCCTTCTAGCTCTCCTGTTTTCTGGCGTCTGACGTCCAAAAATTCTCCGATTTACTGAGCCGTTTTCCGGCCGTTTCTCACATGTGTAGGTGAGGGCAAAACACCGTCGCCGCTTTCCCCCCGCGCAGAACCCTCTCAGGAGAACCCTATGTCTCTATCCAGCCTGTATTTAGGTCGTCCGGCTGTCTCTTCTCAATGGAATCTGCGTAGTTCCTTTCTTGCGGCGTCGCGCTTGACGGTATTGCTGGTCTTCGCCGTGTGGATCGCCGTCTGCCTGTCCGCCGCGCCCCTCATGGCCCAGATCTACACCGACCTGCACGACTTCAACTGCCTGACAGAGGGTTGCCAGCCTGATTATCCTGCGATCCTGGCGCAAGGACGGGACGGCAACCTCTACGGGACGACACAGCTTGGCGGCACGAACGGGCTCGGCACTGCGTTCAAGATCACGCCGTCGGGGACGTACACAACGCTCTACAACTTCTCCACCGGTCCCGACGGCTTCAATCCGGTCGGCGGCCTGACCCTGGGGACGGATGGCAACTTCTATGGCACCACGAGCAGCGGCGGTGCGGCCAACCTGGGTACCATTTTCAAGATGACGCCTGCCGGGGTGATCACCACGCTGTACAGCTTCAGCGGCCCGGACGGCGGCAGCCCTCGTGGAGCGCCGATCCAGGGGAAGAACGGACAGTTTTACGGCACCACCTGCTCGCAGTTTGGCCCGTGGACCGCGTACTCGATCACGACTTCCGGCAAGTTCAAACTACTGACAAAGTCAATTCCGCCCTGCCCGTTCGGCGGACTGGTCCTCGGTACGGATGGGAGCTTTTATGGCACCTCGCAGGTTGGGGGTGATACCTACCGGGGAACGGTCTTCCGCATGACTCCGGCGGGAGGGGTGAAGATTCTCCACAACTTTGAGTACGTCGACGGAGCCTATCTCTATTCGCCAGTGGTGCAGGGCAACGACGGCATGCTGTATGGAACGACATCGGGCGGCGGTTCTGGCCAGGGCGGCGTGATCTTCAAAATCGCCACCACCGGCAAGAAGTTTCTCGTCATGCATGAGTTTGACGCTACCTCCCAGACCGATGGGGCAACTCCGTTCGCCGGATTAGTGGCGGCGAACGATGGGAAGTTTTACGGAGCTACCAGCGGCGGAGAAAACTTCGGGCAAACACCGGCTGGTACGCTGTTTCAGATCGGCAGCAACAGCGCCTACACGATGCTGCTGCCATTCGATGGAACGCATGGTGGAGAGGACGAAGCCACGCCCATGCAGCACACGAATGGCACGATCTACTCCGTCACGCAGAGTGGCGGCCCTTTTGTCACCAACGGCGTTGTGTACAGCCTGGACATGGGCCTAGCCCCATTTGTGTCTCTCATGACGCGCTGGGGCACGGCCGGACAAACCGTTGAAATTCTCGGCAACGGATTGACCGGAACCACGGCAGTGCACTTCGGGTCGGGCTCGGCGACCTTTAATGTTGTCTCGGATACCTATATGACCGCGGTCATCCCCGCGGACGGGACCGCGGACTTCGTAACCGTGACGACGCCGTCGGGCACGCTCACCAGCAACCGTACGTTCTTCGTCACTCCTGTGATCAGCGCGATCGCTCCGGCGAGCGGCCCAGTTGGGACGATTGTCACCATCACAGGTTCAGGGTTGGGCGGCGCCACTCAAGTGAAATTCGGTGCTGTGAAGGCGACGAACTACACCGTAAATTCCGGGACGTCGATTACAGCCACTGTTCCGTCGGGAGCCAAGACAGGGAAAGTCGCAGTGACCACGGCTGGCGGGACGGTTTCGAGCAAGGCGGTGTTCACGGTTACGCCGTGAAGGCATGCTCCCTTGCGGAAAAAGTTCAGGGCGCTCGGATCCTCTGCTTTCTTTGACTTGGCGCACGCTACCACGTAATATTCGCGGACAGTGATCGGCCAGACCATTTCCCATTACCGCATTGTTGAGAGGCTAGGTGGCGGCGGGATGGGTGTGGTTTATAAAGCCGAAGACACTCGCCTGCGCCGTTTCGTTGCGCTGAAATTCCTCCCCGAAGAAGTCTCCCGAGACCCGCAGTCGTTATTGAGATTCCAACGCGAAGCGCAAGCGGCCTCGGCGTTGAATCATCCGAACATCTGCACGATCCATGACATCGGGGAACACGAGGGACTCGCCTTCATCGCCATGGAGTTTCTGGATGGCATGACCCTTAAGCACTTCATCAACGGGAGACCGATCGAATCGGATCAATTGCTGGCGCTGGCGATTGAGATCGCCGACGCCCTCGATGCCGCGCACGCCGAGGGCATCGTGCATCGCGACATCAAGCCGGCAAACATTTTTGTGACCAAGCGCGGACACGCGAAAGTCCTCGACTTCGGCCTGGCGAAAGTTTCCGGACCCGGCCGGGACTACAAAGACGTAACCCTCGCCACCGTGGATGACCAGCATCTCACCAGCCCAGGGACGGCTCTGGGCACAGTGTCCTACATGTCTCCCGAGCAGGCCCGGGGCAAGGAACTGGATGGGCGTAGCGACCTGTTTTCTTTTGGAGCGGTACTGTACGAGATGGCCACCGGCACGTTGCCGTTCCGCGGAGACACGTCGGCGGTAATTTTCAATTCGATTCTGGAGCGCGCACCCGCGTCCCCGGTTCGGTTGAACCCGGAGGTTCCTGCGGAACTGGAGCGCATCATCAACCGCGCGCTGGAGAAAGACCGCGACCTGCGCTACCAGCATGCGTCCGAGATGCGTGCGGAGTTGCAACGACTGAAGCGCGATTCGGGATCGGGCAAGAAGGCTATCGTCGAAGAACCACTTCCGGAAATGGCGGCGTCATCCGGGTCACAGGGATCAAGTCAGCGCGCCAGCGGAGCGGCTTCGGCCACGCCGCAATCTTCCTCTGCTCAGGCGAGAGTATCGGCTTCGCAGCCGGCTGCGGCTTTTTCGACGTCGGGATCGGCTCCGACCTCCGCGAGTCCGACGGCATCCTCCAGGTTGCCGTGGGTGGTTGCCGGTTTACTCGTGGTCGCAGCGGTGGCCGGAATCTGGTACTGGCGCTCTCGCGCAAATTCGATGCTGACGGAGAAAGATTCCATCCTGCTGGCGGATTTCGTGAACACCACCGGGGATTCCGTATTCGACGGGACTCTGAAGCAGGCCCTCGCAGTGCAGCTCGAACAATCGCCGTATCTGAACATTATCCCGGATCAAACCGTCCGCAAGGCTCTGCAATTCATGGGGAAGGCCGCCGAAGAACGGGTGACCGGTGCGGTCGCGCGCGAGATCTGCGAACGCGAGCACATCAAGGCCATGTTGAGCGGCTCGATTGCCGCACTGGGCAGCCAGTACGTCGTCGCCATCGACGCCACCAACTGCGCGACCGGTGATTCTCTCGCCCGCGAGCAGGTGACGGCGGCTTCGAAAGAAGCGGTACTACCGGCGGTGGGTAAAGCGGCTTCGAGCTTGCGTGGAAAGCTGGGCGAATCGTTGACCACGATTCAGAAATTCGATACCCCCGTGACCGAAGCCACCACGTCGTCGCTCGAAGCCCTGAAGGCATTCGCCGCTGCCGATGTGATGCGCAATGGCGGGGGTGAAGCTGAATCGCTTCCTCTTTTCCAGCATGCGGTCGAACTAGACCCGAATTTTGCCCTGGCGCATGCGCGATTGTCGGCGATTTACTCCAATCTGGGCGAAGAAGATCACGCGGTAGCGAGCGCCAAAAAGGCCTTCGATCTGCGCGACCGGGTCAGCGAACGCGAGCGCTTCTACATTGATGACCATTTCTATTCCGCCAACGGTGATGTTGAAAAAGACAAAGAAACTCTGGAATCAGCCATTCGGACCTATCCGAACGACGCCAGTGCCTACACCAATCTGGCGTTGATCTACAACCTTTCCTACGGGCAATTCGACAAGGCGCTGACGCAGGCAAGCGAATTCGTCCGCCTCGAACCCACTGCTCCCTTTGGTTATGTCCACGCTTCCAATGCATACGTGGGGCAAAATCGGATGGAAGAATCACGCGCCATGCTGCAACGGGCGGTGGATGCCAAGGCCGATAACCTTTTTGTTCACCAGTCGCTGTTTCAATTGGCTTCTCTGGACGGTGACAGCGACGGCATGCAGCGCCAGATGAAGTGGGCCGAAGGCAAGCCCAGCGAGTACCTGCTGCTGAACGAGTCCGCCGGTGTGGCCGCAGCTCATGGACAAATGCAGAAAGCGGACGGATTGATCCAGCGCTCGATGCAGGTAACGGATCGCGCCGGTTTCAAAGAAACGACCGCGGACACGCAGGCAGCTTGGGCCGTAGTTCACGCCGAAATCGGGCAGGTCGCAAAGGCAAGAGAGTTGGCGGCAGCAAGTTCCGCCGCCGCGCACGGTCGGGCCAACATGGTCTCCGTTGCGCTGGTCCTGGCGATGACCGGGGATACGACCCGCGCACCGGCAATCATGGAGGATCTGGGACGTCGGTTCCCCTCGGACGTGATTCTGCACAATGTCTCAATCCCGGAAGTAACGGCATTGGTGGCATTGAATCGCAAGAATCCCGACCAGGCAATCACTGCACTCCAAGCTGCGACGCCTTACGAATTGGGTATTGCCCAGGGACTGCTTCCGATTTACATCCGAGGCCTGGCGTACCTGCAAGCAAAGCGCGGACCGGAAGCGGCGGCAGAATTCCAGAAGATCGTTGACCATCGCGGGATCGCAATCACGGCCCCCGAACACTCGCTGGCTAAACTCGGCTTTGGACGGGCTTACAACCTGACTGGAGATTCCGCGAAGGCTCGATCCGCTTATCAGGATTTCTTCGCTGTTTGGAAAGACGCCGATTCCGATCTTACCGTCCTCAAAGAAGCCCAGGCCGAGTACGCGAAGATCAAGTAGCGGGACGAGCGCCCGTCGAGACGGGCCTTACACGCGGCGTGTGCGGAGCCGCCGGAAACTACTCCAGCGCTTCCGGTTCAATCGAAATATTTTTCTCGCCCTTCTGGCGTTTCTCCCAATATTTCTTGACCCAGGCTTCGTAGCTCTTACCGGCGGCGGTGTCGCGGCCGGTGAAGGAGAGGCCTGCGATTTCGGAGTAGGGGATGGACGGGCGCTGGTTGCTCTCGGCAAGCATCAAGCGGACTACTGAGTTGTCGAGCGCTGGGCCGACGCGGCGGTCGAAGAGGTAGCCGGTGATCTGGGATCCGTCTTTACGCGACACGGTTATGTCGCCGCGGTAGTCAAAGGCTTTTTCGATCACGGCGCGGATGTCGGCTTCGGTGGCTAGTTCGGGAATCCAGCCTTGCAGGTTTTCGCGCTCGAATCCGGGAACTACTTCTAACTCGTCGCCTGATTTCGCAACAACGGGCAGACTGGGCGGCGGCGCTGTGTGCGGTAGTGCCGGGTCGTGGCCATGTTCGCGCCCGCTCATGCGCGGCTTTCTTCGGCGACGGTTTCAGACGACGCTTCGATCTGCACCAGCGGATTGTAGGAGTAGACCGGGCGCACTTCCTGGTCGAGATCCTTCATCGCGTTTTTATCTGGATAGAGCGAGAACGTGGCTTTCACGGTGTCGGCGAATCCGCGCAGCGATCCGAATGTGTCGTTGACCGACGAAGGTTCGTAACCGCAATGCACCATGCAATTCGCGCACTGAGGATTGCCCGACTGCGTGCCGTAGCCGTCCCAGTCAGTGGTTTCGAGCAACTCTTTGTAGGACTCCGCGTAGCCATCCTGGAGCAGGTAGCAGGGCTTCTGCCATCCGAACAAATTGTAAGTCGGCATGCCCCACGGGGTGCAGTTGTAGCTGCGCTTGCCCATCAGGTATTCGAGGAAGAGCGGCGACTGGTTAAAGCGCCAGGTCTTCTTGCGATTCGAGAGCATGGTGCGGAACAGGCGTCTAGTGCGGGCGCGTCCCATGAAATGTTTCTGGTCGGGCGCCTTGTCGTAGGAGTAACCGGGCGAGACCATCATGCTCTCGACGCCGACTTCCATCATCTCGTCGAAAAATTTGCGCACGCTGTTGGGATCTGCGCCATCAAACAAAGTCGTGTTCGTGGTCACGCGAAAGCCGGCTTTGACCGCTTCGCGGATGCCCTCGAGCGCAATTTCGAATCCGCCTTCGCGGCAGACGGAAAAGTCGTGATGCTCTTTCTGCCCGTCCATGTGGACGGAGAAACTCAGGTACTTGCTGGGCTTGAACAGGTGCAGTTTTTCCTTGAGCAGCAGCGCGTTGGTGCAGAGGTAAATGTATTTCTTGCGGGCGACCAACCCTTCCACAATCTTGTCGATCTGCGGATGCATCAGAGGCTCGCCACCAGGGATCGAGACCATCGGCGCGCCGCACTCGTCCACGGCTTTGAAGCACTCTTCCGGAGTGAGATCGCGCTTCAGAATGTGGGCCGGATACTGAATCTTGCCGCATCCCGCGCAGGCCAGATTGCAGCGGAACAAAGGTTCCAGCATCAGGACGAGCGGATAGCGCTTGTTCCCAGCCATTTTCTGGCGAAGGACATAGGACGCAACCGTCCACATTTGGGATACGGGAACTGCCATTCACCCCTCCGGATCGTCCTTCCATGATACCGGATTCAGCCGCGAAACGGGCCGATTCTGCCGTATCGGATTGATGACATTAGCGGCTCCCAGGGGGACGGGTTTTGTCGACGGGACCTACTTGGAGCGCGCAGGAGTTTTGTATTGGGTTCGGAGGTGAGCTTCCTTTTCGAGGGTGGAGACAGCAATCTGCGTCTCGCGAATCATCAGCACGCATCCCCAAGCCAAGCCCAGCACCGCTGACGCACCAGTGAATACCGCAAGGGCCGCTCCCAGCTCAAAGAGCGGAGTCTGACTGTAGAACGCGGCGATGGCGCCGCCCACCGAAACCAGTGCCGATGCGGCGAACAAACCCAGCCCGGCGTAAAAGAGGCGCAACGCCTTAAGCAGCAGTTGCGAGCGGGTGTGCAATGCCGCCAGTTGATCCGCCCAGTCCTTGTAGCGAAGGCTTTCCGGTTCGAGGGCGGACATTTCTGCTGCCACAACGCGCGTGCGATCGACGACTCGCGCCAGGCGGTTGCTGGTTCCCAGGGCTAGCACGGAAGAAGCGTTGGTCAGGATCGCCGGAGCGACCACCGCCGTCAGGACTCCGAACGGATTGCCGGCGATGGATGTAACCTGCAAAGTCGCGCCTCTCGGTGGTTATTCTAAACGTCCGGGAGGGGATGTCCAGTTTGGGTGTCCAACCCCCGGGCCGCGACTCCATTCACCTGAGATTCTGGGCTCAAAAAGGAAACGCGCCCCGAATAGGGCGCGTGTATGAAGTCGTGGTAGTTGTGAAATGCTACGAAGCCAACTCCGCCAGCTCCGGGAAGCGGAGGTTACACTTCGTGAGCGCCTTGGCGAGAACCTGTTCGACCTCTACCTCGTCGCAGGCCTTCGAAATAGCCAGTTCGCTGACCAGCAAATAGCGGGCTCGTTCCAGCATCTTCTTTTCCCGAAATGAAAGCGACTTGGTCTGGCCGAGCATCAGAAGGCTCTTCAGGACTGTTGCCACGTCCAAGAGGAACCCGGTGCGCATTCGCTCCGAGTTTTCCTTGAAGCGGTCTTTCCAGTCCAAGGCGCTGGCCACTTCGATCAACGACAGATAGTCGACGATTTTCTGGACTTCGCCGTTCCGGATCACCGGGCGCAACCCGACGCTGGTGACATTGTGGAATGGCACCATCACCTTGAGACTGCTGGACTTAATCTTCAGGAGATAGAACTTCTCGACCGTGAGCCCGATCGTCCGACTGCTGATTTGCTCAATAATACCGACACCGTGATTAGGGTAAACAACACTATCGCCGATGTGGAAAACGCGGTCGCCATTCATGGAGGGAAACCTCACCAAGGGGCGTGCGGGAACCCCTTCAGTCTAGCTGAGCAGGTCTCCAAAGGCAATGCAGTTAAGGGTTTCGTGCCGAAAGGCCGTCAGCGGACTAACAAATTCCGGCACTCCGCGTTGTAAGTCATTTCCGATGATGGGTTTGCACAATTCGAGGGGCAGTTAGCGGAGGGCTCGATTGCGCCCACTGCTTCCCGTCCGAGGGTTATAATGCTCGGGAACATGACGGAACACATCAAAAAGAAGCTCAAGGATGAATTGGAGATCCTGGAGCACGAACTGTCTTACGACATCCCCAAAGAGCTGAAAAAAGCAGTAGCCATGGGAGATCTCAGTGAGAACGCCGAGTACCACATGGCGAAGCAGCGCCAGGAGTACCTGAAGGCGCGTATCCGTCAACTCGGCAAGCGGCTGGCCGACCTGTCGATGATCAACATGAACAACATTCCCCGGGACAGGGTGGGCCTCGGTTCCACGGTGACGGTTTTCGACAGCACTAAGGATGAAGAAATGGTCTACTCGCTGGTGACCAGCGAAGAATCCGACGTAGCCGCGGGGAAGATTTCGACGACTTCTCCCATTGGCCGCTGCCTGCTCAATAAGAAAGTCGGCGACACCACGCAAGTCGTTTCGCCGAACGGCAATCGCGAACTGGAGATCCTGAAGCTGTCGACCATCCACGACCTGGCGGAAGCCGAGGCGGGACCGCAATGAGTTGGACCAACGGAGTCGGTCGGGTCTGCGGCGTGTTACTCGATGCCATCGTTCGATTCCTGGCTCTCACTCGCATCAATCCCAACATCCTCACGCTGATGGGTCTCGCGGTGAATACCTACGCCGCGTTTCTTTTTGGATACGCCAATGGCGAAAACCAGCGGCGATTATTTTTCTATGCGGGATTGGTCATCATCGGGTCGGGCTTCTTCGATCTCGTCGATGGCCGGGTTGCGCGAGCGTCCAATCAAGTCACGCGATTCGGCGGCTTCTTCGATTCGGTCGTCGATCGCTACAGTGACGCATCGCTATTCTTCGGACTCCTCGTCTTCTACGCCCGCGGCAATCGCTTTTTTTATGTTGTGCTCACCGCCCTGGTGATGATCAGCGCGATCATGGTGAGTTATACGCGCGCCCGGGCCGAGTCCTTGATTGGCACGTGCCGCGTGGGATTCATGGAGCGCCCCGAGCGCCTCGTGCTCCTGATCATCGGCGCGCTTTTCAGTCCGGTGATGGCGCCGGTGCTCTGGGTTCTTGCCGTATTGTCCACGATCACCGTGATCCACCGCATTCTCTACACCTGGCAGCGGACGCGGGAGATGGAAGCGTCACCCGCAGGCCGAGCTGCGTAACATTGCATGAGTGTGGGGACGGGTCTTCGACCCGTCCGGACAGGTCGAAGACCTGCCCCCACATCCCCTCCCTCTCATCATTCTTAGACCTGACAGTTCTGCCAAGGTCGGATGCTAGACTAGTCCCCGCATCTTCCCTCAAGGACTAAGTTTGCCAACCAATCCTGTTCTCGTCGTGCACGGCGGCGCGTGGGCAATGCCCGATGATGTTGTCGAAGCTCATCTCACGGGCGTCCGCAATGCCGCAGCAGCAGGATGGAGCGTCCTCGAGCGCGGCGGCTCATCGCTGGATGCGGTCGAAGCTGCGGTCGTGGTCATGGAAGACGACGAGACGTTTGACGCTGGACGCGGTAGCTTCCTGAATCGCGACGGGAAGGTGCAACTCGACGCCCTCATCATGGACGGCGGCACTCTGCGTACCGGCGGCGTCGGTTGCGTCGAGCGAATCGCGAATCCTGTACGCGCCGCCCGCAAAATTTTGAGCGAGAGCCCGCATGTGTATTTCGTGGGCGAAGGCGCAGAGCGCTTCGCCGCCGAGCACGGTATCGGGTTGTGTAAGAACGAAGACCTGATCATTCCGCGTGAAGTCGAGCGGCTTCGGGAATATCTGGCGCAAGGCGAAAACCACGGCAACGATCTTTTTGCTCCCGCCATCTCGCATGACACGGTAGGAGCAGTTGCCCTCGACCGTGATGGCAACATCGCCGCCGCGACATCCACCGGCGGGATTCTCGCGAAAGCCCCCGGGCGACTCGGCGATTCTTCGCTGATCGGCTGCGGCTGCTACGCCAACAACGAAAGCGCAGCAGCGTCGACCACCGGATGGGGTGAGCCCATCATGAAACTCGTCCTCGCCAAGTGGGCCGCCGACCGCGTCGAATCCGGCAGCATGCCGGAGTGGGTCGCGCAGGAAGCAATGAATTATCTGAAGCAGCGCGTCAACGGCCATGGCGGTATGATTCTGCTGGATGCCCAAGGCAGATTCGGCATCGCGCATAACACTCCCCGGATGGCCTGGGCGGTGCGGACGGCAGAAAAAGACGAATCAGGAATTCACCGCAATCAGTAGGACTCTCCCGGTGGGCGAGTATTTTCAGCCCATGTCGTAGCTACTTGATTTTCCTTCCCGCCGCTATTTGGCCGTCGGCATAGTGGTAGACGTAGCCCGTGACATGGCCGTTCTTGTCTCGCACAAAGGTCGTCCAGCCGAGATCCTCACGCTCGAAGAACGTATCCTTACCCATGGGGAACGCCTCGATCTTGTCGCCTTTCCATTCGTCGATCAGGTGATCGCCCTCGACGGAGTAGGTGACGATGAACCCCGGGCGAAAATGCTCGTATTCACCCGCATAGTCCTTAAACGTCTTGGGGTCAGCGCTTACAGGCTCTCGGTGGCTGATCGGCAAGAGGCTGTCGTGGGCGGCGATCGCCACCCAGGCGCTATTCTTCTTCTGAAAAACCTCCGTGCGGCGAAGTTCGAAGATTAGCTTCCCGCTGTCGAAGCCCTCCTCGGCCAAGGACAGCCGATAGTTCACCATCGCTGTGTCCCCATTTACCCGCACACGGACGTCGTGCACATTCGTTCGCTGATCAGCTTTGGGTGGATGGGTCAAAACGCGGTTAAGAAGCCCGGCCTTTGTCATGAGGATGCCGTCGTCGGTGGCGCCGAAAAAATCGTCCGCGGTGAGGCGGGCAAACGCGTCGAGATCGCGTTGGTTGTAAGCACTCAGCCAGGCCTGGCTCACCTTCCATACTTCCTGCTGCGCCGGCGTGAGCCCCGGAGAATCGGAAGCGAAGGTAGCACTCGTGACTAGCACCATGACTCCCAGAAACACAGTGCATCGGCGACTCATGTGCGATTCCTCCTTGAAACCCTTGCGCCTTCCTTCTACCTACTTCTTGGTCAGCAGTTCTGCGGGAATCGGGTTCCCCGGGCGTTCCTGATCCCACACTACCGAGGTAATCCACCAGCGCTTGCCGTCGTTGTAGAGCTGGTAGTTGGCCACTCCGCGTTCCACCAATTTTGATTCTTCCAGTCCCTCGAAACCGCACCGTATGGCCGCTACATTGCCATACTGGTTGGTGACACAGCCGAGCCCACGATCGACAAATCCAGTCTTCACGAGATATTCGCTGGCTGCCGCAGCGTACTCTTCACGGTTCCAACGGACGATTTTGGGTTGCCCCGTTGCGGCATCCACCGAGGCCGACACCAGTCGCGCCTGCGGATCCAGCAAGCTGAAGTACCGCGCCCACTGACGAGGCGTGCCGGGCGGACCCGACAGGGCTTCGTAGCTGGCGGCAATGATCGCGTCGAGAGTGCTCACGTCATCCGATTTCGCCGCTGCCGCTGAGCCGCTGCCGCGCGGCACCTCGCATGACATGCCGCCGATGATGTGCCAGCCTGCTGGTCCTTTCTGCCAGGTGTGCGTCGCCCGAAAAACAGTGGGTGATGTTTGATCGGCTTCCGGCCAGAAATAGTGCGTGACCGCGACGTCGCCGAATATGCCGATTGCTTCCGGCTTCGGGGCCGGCAGTGCTGGGCCGGATGCCTGCGGTTTCTGGAAATCCTCCACCACGACCGACTCAATTGCAGATTTTCGAACTGGGAGCGGTTCGTAGTCGGGCCATCCGACAAAATTCTCGTTCCACAACGCGAGGAACCGTTTCGTGTCTCTTTGTTGCTCGTAGCGGTGCATACTCTCTTCGGCAGCCCACACTGCCTTTTGGGCCTGAGACAATGGTCGCGCTCGATTCGGCTCAGGTTGTGGTGCATCTGTTTTCGGAGACTGTCCATAGGCTGCACTGCCGAGAAAAGCTACTGCGAGAAACAAGATTCTTGTCATGAAGGCCTCTTTTCCAATGACATCCCACAGACGGGAATAGGGTCGGTTCCTTACTTCTTCGGCAGCAACTCCGGGGGGATGGGGCTGATGTAGTTTTCAGCGTCCCATGTGACTGACGAAATCCACCAGCGCTTGCCGTCGTAGTAGAGCTGGTAAGTGTTGACGCCGCGGGTATAGAGCTTTCCCGTCGATGTGAACTTGCCTTCGTAACTGCTGAAGACCGTAGCGACGTTCCCGAAGCGGTGGATTTTGTGAGCCAGTTCGTGCTCGGTGAAGCCTTCGCGTACAAAGTGCGCATCCGCCTCGTCTGCATACTCTTGCAGAGTGGGGCTCCATATCATCAGCGCACCGGTCTTCGAATCCTTGTCCACGGAAAAAGACCTTGCATTGGGGTTATAGAGGGACAGGTCGCGCGCCCACTGCCGCGGCACGCCAACTCCACCGGAAATCGATTCATAGTCAGCCTTGACGATCGCTTCGGGACTGCTCACGTCTTCGGGCCTGGCAGCGATGACGGGTATCTGGACATGGGGTTTTGGTCGGTCTTGAGTGGAATCGCCCTCCACAGCCGCTGTGTTCGCCGGGCCAGCCGCTTTCACCGCCGGTCCACCGAGTCCGGGAATGTAGATTGCGGCCAAGTTGTCGGTCAGGCGCGTAGGCATGGCAGCTTCTTCGTCCTCGCCAAGGTTCATGAAGACGATGATGGAGAGCCGGTCGTTCACGTACCGGGCAATTCTTGTCGTGAATGCGGGGCCTACACCGTCGTGCTGAATCAAGCGGTGTCCGTTCACTTCTCGAATGCGCCAGGCGAAACCGTAGGGATAGGTTGTGCCGTTGTTGAGTTTGACCGGCGTCCACATTTGTTCGAAGCTGGAGCGCTTGATGAGTTTCTCGGTGTAGAGCGCGGCATCCCACTTCGCCATGTCGAAAACGTTGGTGTAGAGCATGCCGTCCGCAGTTTTCCAGTCGGGTGAAATCCACGGTTCGTTTTTCCATCCTCCATTCAGCATCTGGTAGCCGCTGACGCGGTTCTTGATGATGTCATCGGGACTGATAATTCTGGTGGCAGTCATGCCGAGCGGATCGAAGATGCGCTCCTGGACGAAGTCCAGCCAGAATTTGCCAGTCACGCGGTGAATCACGACTCCCAGAATGACGTAACCGGCATTGCAGTAGCTCCATTTTTCGCCGGCCGGAAAACGCATGGTCTGCGCAACAAAACCGCGGACCAGTTCGTCTTCCGTAAAACCGCGATGAAGATCAGCTGTCGGATCGCCGTCTTCCCCGAAGTAATCGCGGATGCCGGACGTGTGCGTGAGCAATCGCCGGATTGTGACTTCGTTCCACAGGGCTGGCGCTTCCGGCAGGTACTTAGCGACCTTGTCGTCCAGGCCGATTTTCCCCTCTTCGACCAGCATCATCACCGCCGTCGCGGTGAATGCTTTCGCGAGAGACTCCGTATGAAGGAGCATCTCCGGCGCCATGGGAACATCCAGTTCGACATTCGCGAGGCCGTATCCGGTGGCCTTGATGATCTTTCCGTCGCGTACTACGGCCAGGCTGACGCCCGGAATCTTCTGTTCATGCATTTGGGCGCGGACAACTTCATCGACCTTTGCCGACAACACGTCATCGCGTTGAGTTTGTGCCAGTGCCGTCACAGCCAGCCCGAGTACAACGCTGCCGACCAAAACAATTCCCGGAAGTTTCATAGGTCACGTGCTCCGCAAAATTAGGTAGTGTCTCTGCTGAAAGAGACTCGTATCAGGGCATGCCTTCAGGCATGCCGAAGAAACAACCGCGAACCGGCTTCAGCCGCTGCCTTGCCGCCCAACCCCAGCGGCTCAAGCCGCTTGATCTTCGTATTTGGCGGCATCGCTGAAGCGATGCCCTGATACGAATCGATGCTCAGACTGAGCCGCGACCCAAAATTAGCGAGACCCGAGGGTCAACGCCGGAATATAAATCGCCGCCACCCTGTCGGCGATGCGACGAGGAATGGTTTCGTCCTCGCCTAGGTTGGTGAGCACGACGACTGTCAGATGATCGTCGAGATACCGTGACATGATCGTGGTGTATCCCTGAAACACTCCGTCCTTCCATGCCAGGCGATGTCCATTGACGTCGTCGATCCTGAAACAGAGACCTTGCGGGAAGATCGTTCCGTTATTGAGCTTGATCGGAACCCACATTTGATCGATCGTCGTGCGTTTCAGAATCTTCTCGGTGGAGAGTGCCTCATCCCATTTCGCCATGTCGAGGACATTCGTATACTGCGTGCCATCGGCTGTGGTATTCAGCGACGGAGCGATCCAGTCGATGTTCTTCCATTGCCCGTTGACCAGGTGGTAGCCGCTTGTGCGGTTCGGGATGATGTCGGATTCACTGATCACCCGGGTGGACGTCATGCCAAGAGGGCCAAAGATGCGCTCTTGCAGAAAGTCAGCCCAATTTTTCCCGGTGACGCGACGGATGAGCGGCCCCAGGAGCATGTAGCCGCTGTTGCTGTACATGCGTTTCTCGCCCGGCTGAAAATCCAGTGGTTGGGCCGCAATCAAATGGGCCAGTTCGTCTTCCGTATAGTCCTGCCGGAAGTTGACGAGCGGCTTGCCGGAGAATTCGCCGGCGTAGTCCGTGATCCCTGACGTGTGCGTCAGCAACTGCCGGACAGTCACTTGTTTCCAGGCCGCAGGCGCATCGGGAAAGTATTTTGTGATTTTGTCGTCCAGCCCGACCTTGCCCTCTTCGACCAGGATCAATACACCGACCGCGGTAAACGTCTTGCCCACGGATTCCGAGTGGAAGACTGACTCCGGCGTTACCGGGACGTTCAACTCGAGATTCGCCAGGCCATATCCCGTTGTTTTGACGATCTTGCCGTCGCGCATCACCGCCAGACTGACGCCGGGAATTTTCTGTTCGCCCATTTGCGCCCGTACCAACTCGTCTACCTTCGGGGAAAATAGCTCGTCGCCGGGCTGTGCCTGTAGCCACACACCCATCGCCGCCCATGTGCATCCCACCAAAGAGGTTTCTGGACTCTATTCATCGATTGTTATGGCCGTCGTTCCCTTAAGGTCGTCCCTGAATAGCAGATCTGCCTCTCGAAGTATTCACAAAACTCTGATTTTTTTCTGATGACGTATTTTCTGCCACTTCGCGCACGATGGTCCGCACGTGTGGGGTACAATTCGACGCCGAAAGAACTTGAGTGGCCCCATGACCAGACGCCTTGCTCCGATCCTTCTGCTTCTCTCTCTCTCGGTGCCTGCAACAGCGGCGATGACTGCCGATTCCAGGAAGGTTGCTGCCGTCGAGACGATCTACGCGGATGTCATGGACGCCCAGAGCATCACAGGGGCCATCGATTCCGAATTGTTTGCGAGCTATCGCGGCAAGGGCCGCGTCGCGTGGGAGCGGGATTATCGCAAGAAACGTAAGCACCTCGCCGAACGCCTTGCGAGGCTCCCGAGCCAGGGACTCTCCGCGGACGACGCCAAAGCCGTTGCGACTATGCGCACGCAACTGGCGACCTTTCCCGAGAAGATTTCGGCGCCGTTCACCGGTACCGGCAAGTGTCAGGACGCCAACCGAAAGGACTTGGATTACGCAGCTCTCCGCAAGGCACTGACGTCGTGTTTTGTTGAGATCGGCGGCAAGATGGCTTTCGAGAACGGAACGATCAACCGGCAAACCGCTCTCGATCTGCTTCACGAACTCCCCGAGGTCGAGCGGCGCAAAGCCGTGTTCACGGCGCTCGGTCCGTTATGGCTCGCACTCAACGGCAAGAATGAACCCGACAGTCCCTATCGCCGCATGATTGCCATGACTGCCGCGGACGCCGCCAAGAATGGTTCCGAAATCGATCGCGGCGCGCGCGATGTCGGCGTCGAGACTGCCGTCGTCGAGCGCTGGCTGGAACAGATTCTCGATGCTTGGCGGCAGTCCACCAGCGATCAGCCCGTCGAGCCATGGAGTTTCAGCTATCAGGGAGCCGAGGCCGACCGCCTGCTGGCGGCGGAAATTCCGCGGGACGCGCTCATGCCCATCAACCAGCGCTTCTATCAGGACCTCGGAGCGGACCTCAAACAGTTAGGCGCTCTGTACGAACTCGATCCGAAACCGGGTAAAGCGGCGCTCGCCTATACCGATTTTGTCGTTCATGGGCGGATGGCGCACGGTGCTTGGCAGCCCACTGTCGCGCGTGTCTCCGCGCCCTACGCGCACGGAGGCCTATTTGTGTTGAATGAACTCGTCCACGAAAACGGGCACGTCATCAACATCATGGCGATTCGTAACCGATCCGCGTTCGTCGACTGGCCCAGTTCGCTGTTCGCGGAAGCATTTGCCGATGTCCCCGGTTGGAGTACCTACGAGCCGGCATGGCAACACAAATATCTGGGACACGAAGCTACACAACAGGCTTCACTTCGTGCCCTGTTTTCCGTGGTGATCCTCGACGTGGCTTGGTCGCTGTTCGAACTTAGGATGTTGCGCGCACCGGCGACCGACCCCAATGTTCTCTGGACCGAGATCACCAGTCACTACCTGCATATCATTCCGCACCCCGAACTCTCGTGGTGGGCGTTGCGCGTGCAACTGACCGACCTGCCCGGCTACATGGTGAACTATGGACTGGGCGCAGTGCTCACCGCTGACATGCGTCAACGAATCGGCGAAGGCCTCGGATCCTTCGACACCGGCGACCCGCGCTGGTACGGATGGCTCGGCGATCAGTTGCTGCGCTACGGTTCCGAACGCGATACACGCACGCTCTTGCAGGATTTTCTGGGACGGCCCACTTCGCCGGACGCTCTTCTCAGGCAGATCAAACGGATGGCTGCCGATCCCAAGTAACAAAGGGCCAACCCGTTGCCGGATCGGCTCTTTCCACGTGGTGATTCAACCCCTGCAACTCGTGCGGCAGGATCACATGTCCTGCTCGGTCAGATACAGTGCGTCTTCAAAAAACAAACGGACAGCCTGGAGCCCCCCAAGGCTGTCCTGATAAACCCTCCCGGTTAGAAGGGTGATCTAGAGAGAACTTACGGCACCGACGTTGCTGCAGTGTTGCGATTTGGTGAAAATCACGTGAAAACTGGGCGGGACGCCGGGGCGTCGCTGTGTCGGCAGTCACGTAGCGCGGTGACCTGCCACGCTGCGGAGCGCCCGGGATGCGCTGCTATATTGAAATAAGTCTGCAAGATTACCAAGCCGCCGGCGGAGGAGCCATGACCCGTAAAACAGAGCAGTCGCGCAAGCTTCAGAAGCGCGCCGAACAGCTCATCCCTGGAGGAGTGAATTCTCCGGTGCGCGCCTTTCGCGCGGTGGGCGGCGATCCGCTCTACATCGTGCGCGGCCAGGGCGCCCACATCTGGGACGCCGACGGCAACGAATATGTCGACTACATCGGATCCTGGGGTCCGCTGATTCTTGGCCATGCTGCTCCTACGGTCGTTGAAGCGGTTGTCTCCGCAGCTCGCAATGGAACGAGCTTTGGTGCGTCCACGCCGGCGGAAGCCGATCTCGCAGAACTGGTCATTTCCGCATTCCCGCACATGCAGAAGGTTCGCTTCGTAAGTTCCGGCACGGAAGCAACCATGACGGCGATCCGCCTGGCGCGTGCCTACACGAAACGCAAATACATCGTGAAGTTCGAAGGCTGCTATCACGGACACGCCGACGCACTGCTGGTCAAAGCCGGATCGGGTGTCGCCACCCTCGGTATCCCTGGCTCGGCGGGCGTTCCCGAGGAATTCACGCAGTTCACACTGGCGCTGCCCTTCAACGACATCGAGGCGCTGGAAGTTGCCTTCAAAAAATTCCGCCACCAGATCGCCGCGGTGATCGTGGAACCAGTTGTCGGCAACATGGGATGTGTTCCTCCCGCCCGCGGATATCTGGAAGCCCTGCGCGCCATCACTTCGCATGACAAAGCGCTGCTGATTTTCGACGAAGTGATGACCGGCTTCCGCCTCGCGTTCGGCGGAGCACAGGAGTTGTACGCGATCGAACCTGATATTACGACCATGGGTAAGATCATTGGCGGCGGCTTGCCGGTCGGCGCCTACGGAGCTCCCAGCGAGATCATGGACATGGTGGCTCCGCTCGGCCCCATGTACCAGGCAGGAACACTCTCGGGAAATCCGCTCGCGATGGCTGCGGGATTTGCCACGTTGCGCTACTTGCGTGATCACAAAGACATCTATGCGAAGTTGGAAAAGCTCGCTGCCGAGGTAGTAACGGGAGTGTCCGCCGCCGCAAAAGATGCCGGCATCACCCTGTGTAGCAACCGCGTGGGATCGATGTTTACCTGGTTCTTTGCTCCCGGCCCGGTCACCGATTGGACGTCAGCGGCGAAGTCCGATACCGAAGCTTTTGGACGCTTCTTCCGCGCCATGCTGGAGAGCGGCATCTACCTGCCACCGTCGCAATTCGAAGCCGCCTTCATGGGTGCGGCCCACAATGAGCATGACGTGCAACAAACGATTGCGGCGGCGAAGCAGGCGTTTGCGATGGTGACGGCGTAGGGCGGGGGTTTCTGGACTGTCCAATCATTTGCGAAAAGAAGGCGTTCCTTTGTGCGCGCCTGTATCAGGACATCGCCAATCCTGTTCTTAAGCTCTAGCCTGACTGCACCGATTCACGGGTGGAATCCTGCTAAAATCGCCGCCATGCAGCTATCGTCGATTGCAGCCTGCCTTCTCATTTCGTGTGCTCTTATGGCACAAACGTCCAGTTCCTCCGCCGGGGCTAACGCAAAATTTGCCAAGCTGAGTGAAGAGTTCATTCACGAGACGCTGGCGCTTTCGCCTGCCAGCGCCTCACAGGCTGGATACCACCAGCACATCGATCCCAAAACTGGAAAGACTATCGCGCTCGACGCCTTGCTCGACGACTTAAGTCCCGCTGGCATCGAAGAACAGCGCCGCGTCTATGCACACTGGCGCGAACGCTTTCGCGCCGAGACGCCGCTCAAGTCGCTTGGCGTCGAGGACGCTGCTGATTGGCAACTGATCGACGACCAGATCGGCCTCAGCCTGCTCGAATTCGACCGCATCCAGAATTACAGGCACAATCCGACGGTCTACGTGGAACTGCTGGGCAGCGCACTCTTTCAGCCGCTCACCGATGAGTATGCAGCCAAGGACGTTCGCGTCGGCCACGTTCTCTCGCGCATCGCAGCGATCCCGCGCTTTCTCGACCAGGCGCGCAGCCAGTTGGTTGATGCCGACCCCATCTTTATCAAGGTCGCGATCGAAGAAAATGAAGGCAACGTCGATCTGATTCAGAGCACAGTCGCTGCCGCCATTCCCACTGGATGGAAATTGAAGGCACAGTACGATCAAGTCGCCCCTCCGGCGATGGAAGCGCTCAAGAAATTTTCCAGCTGGCTTCAGGACGATCTTTCAAAGCACAAAACCGACCGAACCTGGCGCTTGGGAAAAGACCTCTACGCAGAAAAATTCCGCCTCGTCATGGAGACGCCGGTCACGCCCGGCCAGGTTCTGGCGGATGCGGAACGCGATCTGAAGAAGTCGCGCGCGGAGATGCTCCAGATCGCGCTGCCCCTGCACAAACAATATTTTCCCGACCACGATGATCACGCGAGCCTAAGTCCTCAGGAGCGAGAGAACAAAGTCATCAGCGAAGTGCTGCACAAGATCTCCGAGGATCGCCCGAAACGCGACGACTTGCTGCAGACGGTGAAAGACGATCTGGCCGGCATCCGGCAATTTATCGTCGACAAGAAAATTGTGTCGCTGAAATCACGCGACAACCTGAAGGTAATTCCGACGCCGCCCTTCATGCGCGGCATTTATTCGGTGGCCGGCTTCCACTCAGCGCCGCCGCTCGATCCGAATGCAGAAGCGCAGTACTGGGTCACCCCGATTGATCCGAAAACGCCCGACGAAAAAGCCGAGTCGAAGCTGCGCGAGTACAACAACTGGGTGCTGCAGTGGCTCACCATTCACGAAGCGCTGCCCGGTCACTATGTGCAGGCCGAGCACGCCAATGAAGTCCAGCCGGTCACCCGGCGGCTCGCGCGCGCCATCTACGGCAACGGAGCCTACGTCGAAGGCTGGGCCGAATATATCGCGCAGGTCATGATGGAGGAAGGATATGCCGGCAGGGATCCGCGCTATCGACTGAGCTATCTGAAAGTGTGGCTGCGCGCCGTCGGCAATACGATTCTCGATGTCCGCATGCAAACCATGAACATGACGGACGAAGAAGCCATGTCGTTCATGATGAACGACGCCTTCCAGACCCGTGCCGAAGCGGAAGGAAAATTACAGCGCGCCAAGTTGAGTTCCACGCAGTTGCCGACTTACTACGTCGGGACAAGCGAATGGTGGCGCCTGCGTCGTGCCTATCAATCCGCTAAAGGTAAAGACTTCACACTCGCTGATTTCCATGACCGCGCCTTGGATCAGGGCGCGCTGCCGGTACCGTGGCTGGGGAATATTTTGTTGCCGAAATGAAGTGATCTTGCAATCGGAATAATCGTCCGGCAAAATCCTAAGAGAGATGCACCATTGGAATCCCGCCCTTGCGCACAAAGCGCGCAAGGATGGGGCACCCGTCGGTAGTTCAGGGCTTGACATTGGACTTCTGCCTCGCCGACAGCATCTCCCCCACCGTCACAAACTCAAATCCCTGTTCCCGATAGCGCAGGATCAGATTCTCCGTCGCAAGCACCGTCTGGCTGCGATCCGCGCCCATCGCCTTGTGTCCGCCATCATGCAACAGGACTACGTCTCCGCCGCGGATCTGACTCGCAACTTTTCGCTCAATCGTGGCTGCGGGCGGCGCATTCCAGTCATAGCCGGTCACGTTCCACATCACAGGCTGGAGTCCGAGTTCACGCGCGATCCGGAGAGTCGCGGGACGTCTCCCTCCAAACGGTGGACGAAAGAAATTCGAGTGCTCACCGATTGCGTCGGTCAACGCTGCTCGGCATTCCATCAACTCAACTCGCGTTTGAGCCGCAGACTGAAGGGTCAGCAGTGGATGGGTCGTGGTGTGATTGCCGATCGTGTGTCCAGCTGCGGCGACGGCGCGCACGATATCCGGTCGCTGCCGCACGTAACGGCCAATCATGAAAAATGTTGCGCGCACCTCATGGCGCGCCAGCACTTCCAGGAGCTTCAACGTGTACGGATCATTCGGCCCGTCGTCGTAGGTGAGTGCAATCTGCTTGCTGCCGCGCGCCAGTCCGGTGAATGTGCGTCCATACCACTGCCCGGTCGGCGCCATCGACTGATAGCCTGCGGCGGTCACGCCGGCAGCAGCGCCGAGGCCGATGAGCAAGGGGAGCACGGAGAGATTGTAAATGCAGGTTAAAGGTCAGAGGTCAGATTGCAGAAGTCACGGAACTTCAGGGTTATGGGTTGCGAGCTAAGCGCTTCGGCCAGAATCCAGTGGTTACACGCAGCTCGTAGGTCGCGGCTCGCAGTCTCACCTCTGCAATCTAACCTCTAACTTCTGACCTTAATCTTCTTCCCAATTGCGTCCCGCGCCGAAGCAATATATTCTGCTCACGTCCTCCATGGCTAAGCTTTTCGAACTACCCCGTTACATTGCAGTGGAAGGTCCGATTCGCGTCGGCAAGAGCACGCTCGCGAAGGTTCTCGGAGACCGCCTGTCGGCCCAGCGTGTCATTGAACCGGAGGACAATCCGTTTCTCAAGTCGTTCTATGAAGGCGATCCAGGAGCCGCTTTCCAAGCGCAATTTGCATTCCTGATTCGCCGCTTCGAGCAGTTAAGTGCGCTCGACCTGGGCGCGCAGTCGAACAAGACGATCGTCGCCGACTATATTTTTGAAAAAGACAAGCTCTTTGCCTGCCTCAACCTCAATGACCAGGAACTCGATACCTACAATCGCTACTTCAATCATTTTCGCGAGCAGTTGCCCACGCCCGACCTGGTGATTTATCTGCAAGCTACGCCGGAAGTGTTGAAAAAGCGTCTGAAAAAGAAAAACGCTCCCGGCGAAAAAGCCATCAGCGAGGATTACCTGATGGAAGTCGTTAAAGCCTACGAGCACTTCTTTTTTCACTACACGCAGTCCGATCTGCTGATCGTGAACACGTCCGAAATCGACTTTGTCGACCGTAACGAAGACCTGCAGGAACTGCTCAAGAAAGTCTCGGCCCCTATTAAGGGCACGCAGTACTTCCTGCCGCTCGGCAGTGAAGAAGCGGCTAGCGCATAGTTTCGTCGTTGGTCGTTGGTCGCTAGCGTCCGCAATCCCACTTGAGCTGTCCATCAGGAACTTGTAAGTCGCTGTCGTGCAGGTACTTAGGATGTGGGTTGCGAACGGCGAACGACCATCGACCAACGACGCGATTCCGGCTACAATACCTCCAGCGTCTTCCAAAACTTGAACACGCGTACAGGCTCTATCCGGCCGAGCCGGAGGGGCACTGGAGGAAACAGTGAGTCTCACGCCGATCGGCGAAGTTCGCCGCAAGATCACGACCGCATCGCTCCGCGAAAAGAAACTCCACCGCAATCCCATCACCTGCCTGACTGCGTACGACTACGCCACCGCGCGCCTGGTCGACGAAGCGGGCATTGACATTGTTCTCGTCGGCGACTCGCTGGCGATGACCATGCTGGGATACGAGAACACGTTGTCGGTTACGGTCGACGAGATGCTGCATCACGTCCGGGCCGTGCACCGCGGGGTAAAAGATGCGTTGCTTATTGCCGACATGCCGTACGGTTCGTATCACGAAAGCGCGGACGAAGCCGTCCACAACGCAGCGCGCTTCGTCAAAGAAGCGGGCGCCGAAGTCGTGAAGATGGAGGGTGGCGAAAAGCGAGTCGACGTGATTCGCCGTGTGATGGACGCCGAGATCCCTGTCGCCGGACACATCGGCCTGACGCCGCAATCGGTCAACATGATGGGCGGCTACAAAGTACAAGGCAAGACGCTGCGCGCGATCGAACAGTTGATGCGCGATGCTGTCGCTCTCGACCGTGCCGGAGTGGCGTGCATCTATCTTGAAGGCATTCCGCGTGAAGTCGCGGCCATGATTACCGCCGAAGTGGAAACGCCGACCATCGGCATCGGCGCCGGACCGGAATGTGATGGGCAGGTGCTGGTGTTCCACGATCTGGTCAATTTGACTTTCACCCATGCCGCAAAATTTGTCCGTCACTATGGAGATGCTGCCGCTCTGATCACGCAAGCTGTGCTGGCGTTCAAGGGTGACGTGGCCGGAGGCCAGTTTCCTTCCGACGCCGAGTCCTACCATCTGCCCAAGGAGACGCAGGCCGCACTCGAAACGGTACTCCAACGGAAACGCGCTTTGCGGCGATAATCGGGAGCGGAGAAAGACTCTTTTGCGAACCTTCCCTTGCTTCTACGTGATCGTGCTCTTGCTGGCGAGCCTGGTGGCTTGCTCCAAACCGGAAACTCCCGCTCCCGAACCCTCGGCCGCGTCACAGGAAACTGGACTCGAACGGATTCCGGAGCCAGACTCCACAAAATTCCCGCGGATGCAGGATCTCGCGCAGTGGAAAAATCCTCAGCTGGTCGTACGTGAGGATGGCATCGGATTGGTCGACGTGGAAAATCACGAGATTCATATTCTGAAAATGGAGCAGGTGGAAGCCGAACTCGTGTCGCTCCCTGAAACTGCATGGCCCTACGGCCGCGCCGTACTTCTCAGCCAGGCTGCACCGTCCGACAACTCCGACCAGGCGAAGGCCAAACTGCGGGAGAACCGCGGCTTGCTCGTCGGTACGCTGAAGAGCCTGCAGGTGCAGATCCGCGAAGCGCCGGGAACGGAAATCCTGCCTCCGAAACAATGAATATCTATCGCTCGCTCGGCGAAACCCGCGCCGCGTGCCGTGTTCTGCGGGCAAGTGGCAAGCGGCTGGGACTTGTGCCCACCATGGGTGCGTTGCATGCGGGACATCTCTCCCTGGTGCGCGCTGCGCGAGCGCAGTGCGATGCGGTTGCGGTTTCTCTGTTCGTCAACCCAACTCAGTTTGGTCCTACCGAAGATCTTGCGAAATATCCGCGGCCATTCGAGCGCGACCGTGAATTGCTGGAAAAAGAGGGCGTCGCAATTCTCTTCGCACCTTCCGCGGACGAAATGTATCCCAAGGGAGAAGGGACCTGGGTTGTGGTCGATGGATTGAGCGAGAAACTCGACGGACGTTCGCGTCCCGGACACTTTCGCGGCGTGGCGACCGTAGTCTCGAAACTGTTCCACATCTTTGAGCCGGACGCCGCCTTCTTCGGACAGAAAGATGCGGCCCAATCCGCGATCATCCGGCGATTGGTGCGCGATCTGAATTTCCCGGTGGAGATCGTGATCTGCCCTATCGTACGTGAGTCGGATGGCCTGGCGATGAGTTCACGGAATGCGTATCTCAGTCCGGAAGAGCGCCAGCGCGCATTGGTGCTCCGGCAATCATTGATTCTGGTGGAAGAAAAGTTTCGAGCAGGAGAAAGAAATGCGGCGAGACTCATCGTCGCCGCTCGCGAAGTTTTTACCGCGCAACCACAAGTTCGGTTGGACTATTTTGAGATTGTCGATCCCGACACGCTCGATCCGGTCGAACAAGTCTTGCAACCGGCGCTGGCCGCGGTCGCCGCCTACGTCGGGAATACGCGCCTCATTGACAACATTGTTTTGCGGGATTGAGTCACTGACAAACGATTCAATGAGTCAATGCCCGATGATTCCATTGCCTCACTTGACGGTCGGATACTTGATCCCCAACTGCTCGAGATAGGTTTTGTACTTCGCAGGATCGTAGTAGTACTTCTGCATCTCCGTGCGGAACTTTGCCATTTTCTCTTTGTTCATATCAATGGCTGGTTGGTCGTCGGAGGAAATCAGAGGCGTGTATTTCATGTCTTTCGTCTGCACGTCTTTGTAGTAGGACCATGCCTTAGGCAGCGCGTCGGCCGTGACCATCAAATCGAGTGCGGTCAATGCCTGTACTTTCGCTCCGGCCAAAGATCCTTTATGTGCGATCGGAGTGGCCATCGCTACCGCGTCGGCCCAGCTATGACCGGGAGTGTGCGGAATGTTTGCCGGATATCGCAAATAGACCATCGGCACCACCCACGAAATATCGCCGACATCGTCCGATCCGCCTGACTCGGTTTCGGGGGATGGGGGCTTTAACTCTTCGACCTTGGCGTTCAGTCCGTCTTCCTTCTTGCCCAATTCCTTTTGCAACGCTTTCGCCAGGGTCTGGTCCGCCGCATCCCACGTCGGCATGCCGACCGATTCGATGTTCTTCTGCTGGAGTTCGGCAATCACTTTATTGAAGTGGGGAGGCCACGCCGAGCCCACCACCTTCTTGGTGAAGGTAGTGCCGGTCATCTCCGTGGCAGCTTTTGCCATCGTGTCGCCGAGTTCGTAAAGTTCGCGAATGTGCGGATAATCCAGTTCGCGGAAGTAGTACCAGACGCCGGCTTCGGACGGCACGACGTTCGGCTGATCTCCGCCATTTACAATCACGTAATGAGAACGTTGTTGTAGTCGTAGATGTTCACGGCGGAAATTCCAGCCCGTATCCATCAACTCGACTGCATCGAGCGCGCTACGCCCGTCCCACGGGGCACCAGCTGCGTGGGACGCTTTGCCGTGGAAGTAATACTGGACTGAGACCAGCCCCTGCGGTGCGAAAGTCTGGCCATAGCCCGTGCCAAAGTCCTCGGATACATGCACGCCCAGCACCGCGTCTACATCCTTGAATAGACCCGCACGGACGTAGTATGCCTTTGTGCCCAGCAACTCTTCCGCCACGCCCGGCATGATCTTCAGCGTGCCGGCAATCTTGTGTTCCTGCATCAATTCCTTGAGCACGAGCGCCGCCGTCACATTCACGGCCATCCCGGAGTTGTGCCCTTCGCCATGTCCGGGAGCGCCGTCGATCATGGGATCGTGATAGGCGACTCCGGGTTTCTGCGAGGCTCGCGGGATGCAATCGATGTCGGTGATGAATCCAATGACGGGCTTGCCGGATCCGTAAGTCGCGACCCAAGCCGTCGGAATCCCCGCCACACCACGCTCGACCGTAAATCCGTTTTTCTCCAGAAGGCTCGTCACATACTTCGAAGTCTCAACTTCCTGAAAGCCCAGTTCGCCGTAGCTGAAAATCTGATCCACCATCTGCTGGACGAGTTGTTGCCGGGCGTCGACCTTGGAGAGCGCTTCTTTTTTAAGGGCATCGAGGTTGGTCTGGGCAAAAACAAGTGAAGACAATGCGAATAGCACAAGCACAAAGCGGCGACATTGCTGCATGAGAGAAGTTCTCCTGGGTAACGACTGAGCAGAAACAATACGCGGAGTGATGGCCGGAGTCCAGACGGTAGCGCCGGCTGTCGTGGTAAGAATGCTTATGACGCCAGATCAAGGGCGGAAAGTGAAGAAACAATGCGATCGGAATTGCTGAGATTCAACGGCGCCGTCGAGCGCGATCCCGCCATCGATGCGTGGATGAAAGAACACGCAGGCGAATTAGGAGACATCGCGCATCAATGGTTTGAATTAATGCGAAAATGCGGGGACGAAGTCCGGGAGCTTTTGCATGACGGCTGTCCGGTTGCATGTTTAGGCGATGCGCCGTTCGCCTACGTCAATGTATTCACTTCGCACGTAAATGTGGGGTTCTTTCAGGGAGCAGGGCTATCGGATCCGGATCGCCTATTGCAAGGCGCGGGAAAGTTCATGCGCCATGTGAAGCTGAGGCCGGGAACGTCCGCCAACGCAGCCGCGCTAAACAGGCTCATCACCGCGGCGTACGCAGACATAAAAGACCGCGTTGAAAACGGCTAGCTCGCGTGGAGTGCTGGCGCTACGCCTTCGGCCCTGACACGAAGCGGCTCCCGGCAATCAAATAGCGCAACGGCATGGCGGCGGCTTTCATAATCCCGATCCTCGGCGTGACCATCACGCGGCGCACGCGATAGCCGTCATCGCCAATTCGCAAGTCTGATTGCGCGCTGACAAAGTTCTTCCCGTTATCCCGTTCGCGGGTCACGCCCAAGGCCTCGGCCATCCGCCCCGGGCCGGAGGAAATTTTCGGGAGATCGCTTTCCTTCTTCACCGCGACCCCACGAGCGGCCGCCATTTGCGCGACTCCCACGACAGGCTCCATCGCACGAAACAACACGGCGCCCGCAACCCCCTCCCGGCGGCAGGTCACGTTGAGACAGAAATGCATCCCGTAGATGAAATAGACATAGGCGAATCCCGGAGGCCCGAACATGACTTCATTGCGGGGAGTCTTGCCGATAAACGAATGGGACGCTTCGTCGTGTTTTCCGAGATAGGCTTCGGTTTCAACGATGCGCCCGGCCAAGACCGCGCCCGGAGTAGTCCGGATCAGCAGTTTTCCGAGAAGCGCTCGTGCCACCCGTCTCGGGTCGCGATCGAAAAATTCCTTTTTCAGCCAGGCCACTTGACCGAGTTCCTTCATGAACCTCCGATAGCCGAAGAAAGAGTTTCCTGGCCTACAATTGTAAAATCAATCGCAGAGAAAGCCGCACGGCAGGGGTGCAACGGCTGGCGGATCTGAAAGGGGCGTGTCATGGTACGCAGAATTCTACCGATCGCAACGATTGTCCTGATGGCGGCATTCGCCATCGCGCAAGCCATTCCTGCCGGAACTCCGGTCACAGTTCGCATCGGCTCTGAAATCAGTTCAGGCACAGCAGCAGTCGGCCAGGCGTTTGAAGGGTCCCTGGCAAAAAGCCTGGTGGTCGGCGGCAAGACTCTTGCCCCCGCTGGCAGCGCCGTGCGCGGCAAAGTCACGCTCGCCAAGTCCAGCGGACGTCTGCATGCTCCCGGCCAATTGTCGATTCGCCTGACTTCGATTCGCGTCAACGGACACTCGGTCGGCGTTTCCAGCAGTTCGTATCACGTCACCGGCAAGGGTCACATGAAGAGTAATGCGACCAAGATCGGTGGAGGCGCTGCGGCTGGCGCGATCATCGGCGCACTTGCAGGAGGCGGAAAAGGCGCTGCCATCGGCACCGTGGTAGGCGCAGGAGCGGGCACCGGTGTGGCCGCTGCTACCGGCAAAGAGGAAGCCATCATCCCCGCCGAACACGCCGTGACGTTCACGGTCACGAGCCAGACGAAATAAAACACTAGAGATTTGTCATCCTGAGCGCGTGGGGACGGGTCTTCGACCCGTCCAGGACAGGTCGAAGACCTGTCCCCACGCTCAGGATGACAATCTTGTGGAGGGTTACCTCTGCAATCTCACCTCTAACCTCTGACCTATTTTCACCTGCTCTTCAGCCATGCCAGCACTTCTTCCGCGTGGCCTGCTGCCTTCACTTTGTCGAAGATGTGCTGGATTTTGCCATCCGGTCCGATCACGAAGGTCATTCGTGAAATGCCTTTGAAAATCCTTCCATACATGCTCTTGTCTTTGATCACGCCGAAGGCATTGCAGATGGTTTTGTCGGTATCAGCCAGCAATGGGTAGGGAAGGTGATACTTTTCCTGAAATTTCTTCTGTTTGGCGACGGAATCGGCGGAAATGCCGAACAGGACCGCTCCCGTCTTCTTGATCTGGGTGTATGCGTCGCGGAACCCACACGCTTCTTTGGTACAGCCGGGGGTGTCGGCCTTGGGATAGAAAAACATCACGATTGTTTTGCCCCGAAAATCTTTCAAGGCAACTTCTTTGCCGTTCTCATCCGTCGTATTGAAGTCGGGGGCCTTATCATTGACTTCCATGGAAGCATCTTCTCCTAACCGCAATTGGTTATATCGCACCGGGATACTTGCCGTCACGCTGCTTGTCAGTATCCCCATGGCGGCACAGGGCACGATTGCCCAGTATGGACGCCGCTCGTCCGTTTCCAAGGGGCCGCGAGCTCTCGGAATCATTCAGCTCTTTCCCAACGGGAAAGCGCACTTGATCCCCGTTGCGATCACCGTCGATGGCAAGTTCTTCGATGCCAGCTCCTACAAGGGATCTCCCGTTCCCATGGCGCTCGATTTCGGTGTCGTCTATGAAGGATTCCGCACAGGGGTCTCGCAGGGCGTCTTCACGATCACCCAGCCGGGACAGGCGGGACACGTCTGGATGGCCGAAGGCACATGGCTTGCCGCCGGCGCCAAGGCTCCGCAAAAAGGGATGAAGTACGAGACTCCGAAGATTGAAGACAAGGACGCGCCTCCCCGCCTGCAGCGCGGGGGCGCCAAGCCGGCGGATCCAGCCGACAAGCCTGCGCCGCCGCCCGCGCCCAAACCGCAGGAGAGCGCAAAGTCCGCCGAGCCTCCGCCATTCGAAGATCCGAACCGGCCCATTCTTCGTCGTGGAAAGCCCGATCCTGCTGCGCGCCACGAACTGGTCAAGAACTTCGACGAAGAAGCGAAGGCTAACAAGGATGTTCTGAACATTCAGATCTTTCCAGCGATCTCCGACGCCGCCGGCCCCGACGCGAGGCCCTTTAATTTTGATCTTCGTGGTGGAGAAGAAGCTGGCTATCGCGCCAAGATGCTCGAATTGGCATCCGCGGAGTTGGCCAAAGCCAACGCGGCACCGCCGGAGATTCCGACTGCCAAGTCGCGCAAAACGGCCAACGCCCGCAAGGCTGTACCAACATCGTTTGACGACGTCCACCTGCGCATTTTCGATCTGTCCAATTCGAATGATCCAGTACTGATCCTCTCCGCCAAAGTGCGGCCTCCGGCGAATCCCAACATCGCGCCGGTTGATGGCGAGGAAATCACGCTCGTCGCCCGTCCCAACCTGGACGGCGATCTGCGCCGCCTGTTCTTCGCGAAGACGGATGCGCATCATCTCGAAGTCACTCCGCGGATGGAACTGATCGATGCCGTGGACGCCGACGGCGACGGCCGCGGCGAACTGCTCTTCCGCCGCACTTTCGATACTGGCAGCGCCTACGCAATCTACCGCGCAACTGCGGATCGGCTATGGCCGCTCTATGAAGCGACGCCGTAGGTCAAGACCCGCTTAGACAGCAAGGCCGCCGCACGTGGAAAGTTGTTCCCGTCGCATCTCTTTCGGGGTCTTATCCAGAGTGTGGACTTTGATGAGGCGGAAAAGGTCATGCTGGCGTGTACCAGACTTCGGATTGATCGCGCGGATGGCTCGGTAGCAATCGAATACCGGATCGAGAGCGACAATGTGGAAATGCGTGTTCTCCCGCCGGGGAGCCGAACGCGATCCGAGCGAGTGATCGAGTGGCTCCGCTTGACCTCGGACCAACTGCGAGACCAAGTCGAATTAAATCCCCTCTTGTCGCGATGGTTGCAGCGCCGGATGGGCGTTCGACGCCTGCTCCGGGCTTGCTCCAACCGCCGTCGATTACTTTCGCGGGAACTTTATGCCGAAATCGCAATTCCTGCCGGCTGGCACTCGTAAGATTGCTGTATGCAGAGGGAGCTTCTCTTCTGCTGCGAGGTCTAAGCAGTTATGCCCAAACTGCCGGCTCAGGTGTGGATGGGCATGATCCTGCTCGGCGTGAGTCTCACCACGTTTATCGGCGTTCGCCAGTGGATGAAGTCGCGGACACTTGTCCCACTGGATATGCCGGTCTCACTTGCTCGCGGTCACACCAAGACGGGTCCGTTTAAGATCAATCTCAATGATTACTACAGCGTAAATATCGACACTGATTGGGCACGGTTTGGTGATCCGAACTGTCCCGCGTATGACCGGGTGAAGGCGCAATGGATCCTCTACAAGGATGGCCGAGAATTCTCGCAGTGGCATGAGTCCACGCCCTACACTTCTCTCGACGGCTTCCGCGGCGAAGAAGGCACGTATGATCTCGATCTGGAAATCCTGTCGGACACCGCCTGCCTGAATCCTGGTAACCCGAGACTAGTCGTTCGTACTGACGCAGATGACTATGAAGACAGCACGCGATCGATCTTGTGGGCGTCAGTTCTCGGCGTGTCACTTGGAACGGCTCTATTGATCTTGGGTAGCATCGCCTTCTCAGGCGAGGTTCGTCCGGGAACCACGCGCATCTCGGACGCTGTTACCATCGGCCAGAATTTCCAATGGGCTCAAAAGCTCCCGTTGAAAAAGAGATTTTCGCTTGTGCCGGCATTTGCCTTGGTTGCGGTACCTGTTCTTTTCGTTCCGTGGCTAGCATTTCTCATCATCCAGCCCCTAACCCCAATCGGGCTGTTCGTCCAAGTTCTGAAACCTGGTCAATTGGCCCCAAAGAGTGACCCACTGAGTCAACCCGTGCTGGTTCAAGTTGTTGATGCCGGTCCTCGTGTGGAGCCCAATCTTCTGGTCAATTCGAATGCTGTGACCTGGGACCGATTGGAGAGCGTGTTGAAAAATGAACTCAAGGTCCGTTCAACGTGGGTTGTACAGGTGGAGTCCGACCCGAACGTCCCATGGGCGAGTGCAGTGAATGTGATGGACACCGCAAAAGGACTGCACGCAAAGGTCTTCCTGCTGACCTCGCCGCCTTCTCACAAGGCCGAACAAACGCAAAAATCTGCCATTCAATCCGGTAGTGCCCGTCCCCGGTAGTCCTCGCCTCAAAATGTCAGCACACCGAGGCTTCGAACGTAGATCGCCTGCCCCTGGTTTACAATGACCCGTCTGCGAGGTGATCTCCATGCGCAAACTCGTCTATTTCGCGCCCGCCATTCTCTTTGTGGCAGCTCTTTCCTTAGCTCAGGACCAGGACTTCAGCAAAGTCGAAATCAAAGTCACGAAAGTCGCCGGTACCGTGTACATGCTGCAAGGTGCGGGTGGCAACATCGGAGCCTCGGTCGGTGACGACGGGATCGTAATTGTCGACGACCAGTACGCACCACTCGCGGACAAGATCCAGGCGGCCCTAAAAGGCATCACCGACAAGCCGGTGCGTTTCGTCATCAACACGCATTATCACGAAGACCATACCGGTGGAAACGAAGCTTTCCAGAAGCAGGCGCCGATCATCGCTCATGACAACGTCCGCAAGAGGCTTGCAGAGGGCGGCACTGCGGGCACTGGCGGGTCCGTACATTTCGACCACAAGCCGGCCGCACCCGGCGTATTGCCGATCATTACGTTCGATCACGATGTCACCGTGCACTTGAATGGAGAAGACATCCGCGCTCTCCATTTTCCAGCCGGCCATACCGACGGTGATTCGGTCATTTATTTTCCGAAGTCGAATGTCGTGCACATGGGCGACGACTTCGTCACCTACGGATTCCCGTTCATTGATGTGGATAGCGGCGGCAGCATTGATGGGATGATCGATGGCGTCGAGAAGGCCGTAGCACAACTTCCCGCTGACGTGAAAGTCATTCCCGGGCATGGTCCGGTTTCGAATTTGGACGACGTCCGCACTTACGTGAAGATGCTGAAAGACACGCGCGCTGTGGTGCAGGCCGCGCTCAAGAAGAAAATGACGCTCGCGCAGATGAAAGAAAAGAAGTTGCTCGACCCGTGGAAGAAGTACTCCGGCGAGTTCATTTCGGAAGACGCGTTTCTGGAGACGTTGTACAACTCGTTAACCGGGCAGAAAAACGGCAAGTTCATCAAGCATAATTAGCTTCGGTGCAAGCCTCGGGCCGGGTCGCGGACTCGGCCCGAAGCGAAGCTCCCTCGAACTGATCGCCCTGACTACTCGTCGCCAATTTCTCGGGTCCCTGGCCGCAGCCGCAGTCGCGCCGCTCTTGCCTCGCGGCGCCGAACGATCCGCGCCCGCCATTTCTTTCCCCAAGAACTTCTATTGGGGCACCGCCACCGCCGCGTATCAGATCGAAGGCGCATGGAACGAAGATGGCAAAGGCGAATCGATCTGGGATCGCTTTAGCCACACTCCCGGCAAAGTCAAAGATGGCACGACTGGCGATGTTGCCTGCGACCACTACCATCGCTATCGCGACGACATCGCGCTGATGCGTGCCCTTCATCTCAACAGCTATCGGTTCTCGATCGCATGGACGCGCATTCAGCCGGATGGTTCGGGCCAGCCGAATCCAAAGGGGATGGATTTCTACAGCCGCCTCGTCGATGCTCTGCTGGAAGCGCGTATTCGCCCGCTGGTTACGCTCTATCACTGGGATCTGCCGCAAAAGCTCGAGGATATGGGTGGCTGGACGAATCGTGATCTCGCCAGCCGTTTTGCGGATTACGCGGCGCTTGTGGCGCGTGCTCTCGGTGACCGCGTCGAGACCTGGAACCTGCTCAACGAGCCGGCTGCGTTTACCAGCCAGGGATATCTTGATGGCACGCACGCGCCGGGGCGCGCCAGCATTATTGATTTCCTGCGCGCCACCCACATTGCAAATCTGGCGCTGGGCATGGGTTTTCGAGCGGTGAAGGCGGTGCGCCCGCAAGCGCGGGTGGGAACCGCTGCCAGCATGTCGCCCTGCGAACCCGCTACCGATTCCGAAGACGATCGCATCGCTGCCGAACGTGCCCACTCGATCACTAACATCTGGTTTCTTGAGCCTGCACTACGCGGCCGATATCCGGATGCGTTTACGTTTAATCCCGCCGTTCTGATGAAGATCCAGCAAGACGACATGAATCTGATCCGCGCTCCCTTGGACTTCATCGGAATCAATCTTTACTACCGTACCGTCGTTTCCGCGACGCCGCTGGGCGAGCGCCTTTCCGATCGCCGGTATCTCCTCTTTCCGGCGCGCATGAGTGGCGGCCAAAAGGGCGCAAGAACCGACATGGATTGGGAGGTATGGCCGCGCTCGCTCTATGACATGGTCATGCGAATTACGCGCGACTATAACCACCCTGCAATCGAAATCACCGAGAGCGGATGCGCCTACAACGACGCGCCCGACTCCAGCGGGGCGGTAAACGATACTCGCCGGATTGCTTACCACCAGCAATACCTTGCTGAACTGGCACGCGCCATTCACGACGGCGCCAAAGTCGGCGGCTATCACGCCTGGAGTTTGCTCGATAATTTTGAATGGGCTGAAGGGCTGCGCCAACGCTTCGGATTGGTCTACGTGGACTACAAGACGCAGAAGCGAACGGTGAAGAAATCAGGTGAGTGGTATGCGAAGGTCGCGGCGCAAAATGGATGGTAAAGGCGCGGCGAGCTTCGAGCTTCGAGCAAACCCTAGATTCTGGCTCGAAGCCCGGAGCTCGTAGCTCAAAGTTTCACTTCCGCAATCTGCCCTCCGACCTCTGCCTTGGCTCATCTCCTGCTAGCATAGTGAAATCAAATTTCCGGAGTCACCGAATGAAAACTCTCCTGCTCGCTTTGGTCCTGTCGCTCTCGTTGACCGCCCTCGCTGCCGAAAGCAAATCCGTTTCCTACAAATCCGGAGATGAAACCGTAACCGGCACTCTGTACGCTCCGGCGGGGAAAGGTCCGTTTCCGGCGCTCATCGTGATCCACGAATGGTGGGGACTGAACGGTTGGGTCAAAGAGCAAGCCTCGAAATTTGCCGATGAAGGATACGTTGCTCTGGCCGTGGACCTTTATCGCGGCAAAGTTGCCGATACCCAGGAACTGGCGCATGAATTGATGCGTGGCGTTCCGGAAGACCGCGCCAAACGCGACTTGGGCGCCGCTTTCGACTATCTCGCCGCGCAACCGAATGTGAAGAAAGACCGCATTGGATCGGTGGGATGGTGCATGGGTGGCGGTTACTCGCTCGACGTGGCGTTGTTGGAGCCAACCCTCGCCGCGGCTGTAATTAATTATGGACATCTCGCTACGGAGCCAGCCGGCTTGAAGAAAATCAATGCCCCGATCCTGGGAAGTTTTGGCGGGCAGGATCGTGGCATCACTCCCGAGGACGTTAAGAAATTTCAGCAGGCTCTCACCGAACTCGGAAAGAAGAACGACATCAAGATTTATCCCGACGCCGGCCACGCCTTCGAAAATCCCAACAACAAGCAGGGATACCGTGCCGACGACGCTGCCGATGCGTGGAAACGCACAACTGATTTTCTGGCGAAGACACTGAAGAAGTAGCTGTAATTGAGTTTGTTCAGGACATGCAACATTTGATCGTGCGGAATTTCCACTTGCCAGACGCTACGCCTATGTTTACTATTCAGCAATCTTTGGCGGGACCCAATCGGTCGCGCTTTCTATGAATATCGGCGAAACCATCCGCAATTACCGGCTTCAGAAGGGTATGTCGCAGGGCGACATCGAAAAGCGCACTGGTCTTTTGCGCTGCTATTTGTCGCGTGTGGAAAATGGCCACACCATTCCTTCGCTCGACACACTGGCCAAAATTGCAGGCGCCATGGACCTCGCCCTCTCGCAATTTTTTGCCGAGGGGAGCAATTCCAACGGACACAAGGGGCTGCCTCAGCTCTCCGACGACGAAGTCCGCTTTCTCAGCCAGATCCGCCGCTACTCCGTCAGCCTGAATGACAGTGACCGCAAGTTAGTTCTGGCGATGGTCAAGAAAATGGCCGCCAGCACCGCGAAATAGCGATCGGCGTTCAGCCCTCAGCCCTCAATCAAACCAGCCCGCGTTCTTGCGTTTCTCGAACAGCTTGTGGTCCAGCCAGTTGCCGATAACTGAAACAGATAGCTGATCGCTGATCGCTGACGGCTCACAGTACTTTCGTACCTATTACCCTACTGTCCCGCCGGAACCTCGCCGCCGCACTGGTTCCGGGCTAGTCTGTGAACGGGACTCTTTCGTGACTATTGACGAGGAACTGAATCTCCTCGACCATCAGCTGCGCCGGCTGAAGATCGAGTACGAGATGTTTTTCAACAACCCGTCCAAGCGCCCTCCCGCCGACATTGAGTGGAAGGTGCTCTCACTGATCCGCAAATTCAGCGATGGCGGACGCATGAGCTTTTCCCAGCGCTATCGCTACAACGAAATGGCGCAGCGCTATGCCATCCACAGCGATCTCTGGCGCAAGAAGATGCGCATTCGCGAGGAAGGCTACCGCCGTCCGCAGGATGCGATTCTTTCCGTACAGGGCGTACGCCCCACCGAGCTGCACGAGTCGAAACACCCCACGCCTTACGGGATTGGCCATCACGACTCGGACTCGACCGAAGACAAGCCCTTTACCGTGCAATGTTCTGACGCCCAGGCCGAACGCGAAAAGGTGGAATCACTCTACAAAGCCCTGAGCTCAGCCAAGCAGAAGTCGGGAGAAAAAGTTTCCGGCAGCCTCGATTCCTTCGCCGCCTTCGTCAAGAAGAAGACCGCCGAAATCCGCAAAGAACACAAGTGCGAGACGGTCGTCTACTCCGTTGAGATGCAGGATGGCCAAGTGAAACTCAAGGCGAAAGCGAAAACGTAAAAGCAGTTCCCGGTTCTCAGTTCTCAGTAACAGCCCAAGCCTAAACCCCGGTCTTTCGTTTCGCCTCGCCTGTCGCACGCCTCGTCCGTTCTGAGACTGAGAACCGGGAACTGAGAGCCGCCTTCCACAAACTGCTAGAATTTCCCTTCATCCCCGAGGCCCTATATGTCTAAAGTTCAACGCGCCATTCTCAGCGTCACCGATAAATCCGGACTTGTCGATTTCGCCCGCAAACTCGCCGGCATGGGCGTGGAGCTTGTTTCCACCGGCGGCACCGCCAAGCTTTTACGCGACTCCGGGATTGCCGTGAAAGATATTTCCGAACTTACGGGTTTCCCCGAAATGCTGGATGGCCGCGTGAAGACTCTGCATCCCAAGGTGCATGGCGGAATTCTCCACCGCCGCCAGGATTCTGCTCATCGCTCCGCAGTCGCCGAGCACGGAATTCCTGCCATCGATATGGTGGTCGTCAATCTATACGCTTTCGAAAAAACTGCGGCCAAGCCCGGTGTACATTTCGAAGAATTGATTGAGAATATCGACATCGGCGGACCTTCGATGATCCGTTCTGCCGCCAAGAATTTTCAGGACGTTGCTGTCGTCACCTCCCCTTCCGACTACAACGCGATTGCCGACGAAATGGCTCGCTCTGCGGGCGCTCTGTCATCCGAGACAAAATGGCGGCTTGCGCAAAAGGCGTTTGCCACGACGGCTGCCTACGATTCCGCGATTGCGTCGACTCTGGAACGAGTTGGCGTCAACGGTCACTTTGAGTTGAATGCCGCTGCCGGTTTTCCGCAAACGCTGCGACTCTCGTTTAAGAAAACCATCGATCTCCGTTATGGCGAGAATCCTCACCAGAAGGCCGCGATGTACTCGGACGGCTCCAGCGTAGGCGTAGCCAACGCGCGCCAGCTGCAAGGCAAGGAGCTTTCCTACAACAATATCGTCGACCTGCAGGCTGCCTGGGATTTGGCCCAGGATTTCGACGAAACCGTCTGCGCGATTATTAAGCACACCAATCCATGTGGCACCGCAACCGGGAAGATACTGGCCGAGGCCTATCTGCGCGCCCTGGAATGCGATCCCGTATCCGCCTTCGGGGGCGTAATCGGCGTCAATCGTCCGATCGACGCTGCGGCCGCCGCGGAAATGTCCAAGCTATTTCTGGAAGTGATCGCCGCCCCGTCGTTCGACAAAGCCGCACAGGAAATCTTTGCGTCCAAGAAGAACCTGCGCCTGGTCGAAGTCTCGGCGAGCCAACAACGCTGGGTCCTGAAAAACATTTCTGGAGGCATGCTGGTGCAGGACGCCGATCTCCACCGCCTCACCGATTCTGAAATGAAAGTTGTCACGCAGCGTCCGCCCTCGCCGGAAGAAAAACGTGCGCTCTTGTTCGCCTGGAAGGTCTGCAAGCACGTGAAGTCAAACGCCATCCTCTACGCCCGTGACGGTCAAACTGTCGGTGTCGGTGCCGGCCAAATGAGCCGCGTCGACGCCTGCAAGGTCGGCGCCATGAAAGCGCAGTTGCCACTCAAAGGAACGGTTGCCGCGTCCGACGCATTTTTTCCATTCCCCGATGGAGTGGAGGAAATCGCCAAAGCCGGCGCTACGGCGATCATTCAGCCCGGAGGCTCCGTACGCGATCAGGAAGTCATCGAAGCCGCCGACCGCTTGGGCGTTGCGATGATCTTCACGGGTGTGCGGCACTTCCGGCACTAGTTTGGCTGCACGTCCCGGCGTGCGGTTACGATAAAATGCGGATCGTCGTGAACGTGGCGGTCATTTTTCGTGGATTCCGGGTAAGCGCGCTCGCCGTGGTCCTTGGTGCCGCAAATTGTGTCCTGTCGCAGCCCCCACCGGCGTACGTTCCCGTCGACGCTTGGTTGCAGGGGTCAGCACGGCAGGACTTTCCCTGGCAGGTGCACGTCGAAACAGGTTTGTTGACCTTCCAACAGCGGCATCTAGCTCAGATTCGCACCACTTTTCCGATCAGCAGGTTGTTACGCGCGGGAGTCTCGCTCCCGGACCTGCACATCATTACCAAGTTCGGCACAGAAGATGGTCGCTGGTTCCCCGGACAGTGCTACTCCCGCTTCGTGCCTCCGCCGGGCCTATCGCCGCGAGACCGGGTTGCGTCTTACGCCAGTGTTTACCTCCGCCCAGGTCGATACAAAGTCGGTGTGATGGCGTATGACAGCCTGCACCGTCGGGGCAATCTCTGGAAGGGTGAACTAGTGATAACCCGCGAGAAAGATGATCCTCTCCCGGACTTGGACGCGGACCTGCCGCAAATCGACTATCCCGCTTCCATTCAACCTCCCTCCGGCGGAGATGCGAACCTGACCACGCTCGCCCATCCCGGCGGATTTGGCGAAGGGAAACTTCGCCTACCAGTAGGCAACCGTCGCCCGATCCAGGTGGACGTCGTTGTCAACCTGTCTCCAAGCGCGCTTACGCCTGAGCGCATGTACTACCATCGCAACGCAATCTTCCTTCTCCAGGTCAGCAACGTTCTTTCGCAGCTCGATTTCAAATCGGGATGCGTTCGGTTCAGCGCGATCGACATCCTCCGGCAGAAGACATTCGCTGTGGGCGAGGTTGGTCCCAGCGTTGACTGGGACAACGTAATCACTACTTTGCAGGCCACTGAGCCGAACAAGATCGACGCTCATGCCCTGGCGAGTCAGAAGGTTGCTCCATCCCTTTTCTCCAAGTTTCTGCAGGAAGTGATTGCCAAGCCCAGCTCTTGTGGAGAGGACGGCCAGGAATCAAAACACGTTCTGATTGTTGTGAGTGATGCCTTTCTGTTTCCCCAGCAAACCCAAATGGCTGCCATCGATGCCCATAGTTTGCCGGATGTCCGCTGCTACTACCTGGAAATGGAGCCGGTGGTCGGAGTTCGTTTCGATGAGATTGCGAGGGTGCTGAAACCGCTTCATCCGGAGCGTTTTCCCCTGGTTCATCCCGCACAATTCCGCAGGGCGCTATCCCAGATCGTTTCAGAGATGGAAAAAAACGAGTTTTACGGCGGTCCAGCACCTTCAGACCGGTGATGCACCATGCCTTACGTCCCTGTACTTCTGTCTCTTAGGCGACGCCGGACTTTCTCCCGTCCGTTAATTTGAGGCGGTACAATGTTCAGATTAGGATCAGGGCGCTCGTTTCGGCATCTAACTGGTACAAGGCTGCACTTTTAGGATTCCTGATGAAAAAACTGCTTTGGCTTTGCACTCTGGTCGCCTTTGGCGGCCCAATCGTTCTGGCGCAGGACAAACCGGCGAAGGCCGCGGAACCTGCTCCTACCCCCGCCACGCGCAAGGCGCCGGATCGTGCCGCCGCCTACTATCACTTCGCCCTCGCTCACATGTACGAGGAGCAAGTCGCGTCCTATGGCCGGAGCGAACTGGCCAATAAGGCGATCGAAGAATACCGACTCGCCATCGACGCCGATCCCACGTCGGAATACCTAACTTCCGGACTTGCGGAGCTTTACGCCCGCACTGGCCGGATTCGCGATGCGGTCGTCGAAGCACAAGACATTCTCAAGCGTGATCCGAACAACCTCGAAGCCCGCCGTCTGCTGGGTCGTATCTACCTGCGTTCGCTGGGCGATATGCAGTCCGGCAACGGATCGCAGAGCGTTCTAAAGTTGGCGATCGAACAATACGAGCAAATCATCAAGCTGCAGCCCGACAGCATGGACGATCACCTGCTTCTCGGCCGCCTGTACCGTTTGAACAACGATCTGCAGAAGGCGGAAGGCGAGTTCAAGACTGCGATCCGGCTGCAGCCCGGGTCTGAAGAAGCAGTCACGACGCTGGCCTACCTCTACAACGAACTGGGAGACACGACGCGCGCCACGCAAGTGCTTGCGGCCGTTCCCGATGCCGCAAAGTCCGCGAAGCTCTACTCCGCGCTCGGCTTTACCTACGAACAGCAGAAGCAATATAAGAATGCGATTGACGCCTACAAGCACGCCATCGAACTCGACCGCGACAATCTCGATGCCATTCGCGGCCTTGCTCAGAACCTGCTCAACGACGGACAGACCGACGCTGCTCTGGAACAATACAAAGTAATTGCCGACGCGAATCCCGAAGATGCGCAGACTTATGTCCGCATTGCCGAGATCTATCGCAAGCAGGGCAAATACGACACCGCGCTTGAGAATTTGAAGAAGGCCGAAACGATGGTGCAGGACTCCATCGAAGTTCCCTACAACATTTCCGCCATCTACCAGGCGCAGGGACGCTTCGACGAAGCCGCGCAGGTCATGAAAGACCTGCTCAAGAAATCCGAGAAGGCCGATCCGAGCACCTACACGCAGGCTGAGAAGGGAAACCGCACCGTTTTCCTGGAACGGCTAGGGACCGTCTACCGCGATCAGGGCAACAATCAGGCAGCGATCGATGTCTTTAAGCAGATGATCGCGCTCGGCGGCGAAGACAACGCGGAACGCGGCTACCAGCAGATCATCGACACCTGGCGCGAAGCGAAAGAATGGCAGAAAGCCACGGACGCCGCTAAGGAAGCCTCACAGAAATTGCCCAA
This sequence comes from Acidobacteriota bacterium, assembly GCA_016196065.1. NCBI lineage: Bacteria > Pseudomonadati > Acidobacteriota > Acidobacteriota bacterium. The sequence continues at coordinate 426,028 of JACPYL010000012.1, forward strand.
CAGCCGCGACATGAAGATGGTATTGGCGGCCCAGGAGGCAGATATGGGGAATCCGGATCCGGCGCTCAAGAGTGTGCAGTCGCTGCTCAAAGGTTCGGCCGACGATCGCATCGTCTACATCACGCTGGCGCAGATGAATACGCGCCTCAAGCGTTATCCCGAAGCGGAGCAGGCGCTCGACAAAGCCGAACAACTGGCTACCAAGCAGGACGACAAGGAATACGTCTGGTTTCTGCGCGGCTCAACCTACGAACGCCAGAAACGGTATGCCGAAGCCGAAGTGCAGTTCAAGAAAGTGATTGCCAGCGATCCGCAGCACGCCATGGCCTTGAACTATCTCGGATACATGCTCGCCGATCAGAACATGAAGCTCGACGAAGCGTTCAGCTACATCAAGCGCGCCCTGGACATCGATCCTACGAACGGCGCGTATCTCGATTCGATTGGATGGGCGTATTTCCGTCTAGGAAAATTTGAGATGGCTGAAGAAAGCCTGGTCAAAGCCGCACAGAAAATCAACACGGATCCAACTGTCCACGACCACCTCGGCGATCTTTACCAGAAAACTGGCCGCTTGAAACAAGCTGCCCAGAACTGGGAACGGGCGCTGGTCGAATGGAATCGCACCATCGCCGCTGAAGTCGATCAGACTGACATCGCGCGTGTTCAGAAGAAACTTGATTCCGCCAAGGTCAAACTAGCGAGGGAAGAAAAGCAGTAAAGTCGGTCCGCAATCGGGGGCTCAGTTTCTGAATCGGAGGCTGAGCCTCAAATCTTCTGCAGTCTCTGCACGTCATGCACGCCGGGGATCTGGCGTACTCCGTTAATAATCGTTTGCAGGTGCTTGAGGTCGGCAATTTCCAGGACCACGTCGATACTCGCCTGCCCGTTGCTGGTGCGGGCTTCAATATTGCGGATATTCGTATTCTGGTCGCTGATCACGGACGTGATCTGTTTCAACATGCCGAACCGGTCGTCGCAGAACAGAGTCAGTTTGACCGGATAAGAGATCGGCTGGCCTTCCTTGTCGCTGCTGGCCCACTGCACATCGATCTTCCGGTCCGGCTCGTACATCAAGTTGGTCACGTTCGGGCAGTTGCTGGAGTGGACCGCGACGCCCTTGCCGCGCGTTACGTAGCCGACAATGGCCTCCCCGCGAATCGGATTGCAGCACTTGGCGCGATAGACCAACAGGTCGCCATATCCCTTCACGATGATGGCGTTGTTGTCTCCGCCAAACACGCGGCGGACAACGCTCGTGAACCCGCTTGCCGACGGTTCTTCGCCCTCGGGAGCGAGGTGAGCGGCTTCGGGGGCGAGCTTCGCCAGCACTTGCCGTGCGGAATACTTGCCATACCCGATGGCCGCCAGCAGATCGTCGGCGCGCCCTAGTCCATACTCGCCCGCTGCTCGCAGTAAGTCTGCGTCCTTGAGCTGCTTCAGCGACATGCGATATTTGCGCGCTTCTTTTTCGATCAGCTTCTTGCCGATTTCAATCGCGCGCTCCTGCTGGTGCAGGTTCAGCCAGTGCTTGATCTTGTTGCGCGAGCGCGATGACTTGACGATGGCCAGCCAGTCCCGGCTCGGCTTGTGCCCGGGCTGCGTGAGGATCTCGACGATATCGCCGGAGCGCAACTTGTGACGCAGCGGAACCATCCGTCCGTTGACCTTCGCGCCCGTGCAACTGTGACCGACTTCGGTGTGAATCGTGTACGCAAAGTCGATCGGGGTTGATTCCCGTGGCAACACGATCACTTTGCCCTTGGGCGTAAAGGTGTAAACCTCTTCCGGATACAGATCGATCTTTAGGGTCGACAGAAACTCGTTGGGATCAGAAACGTCGCGCTGCCACTCCACCACCTGGCGCAACCACGCGAGGCGTTGCTCGTCCTGCGCGGACACGGGACCGTCCTTGTATTTCCAGTGAGCGGCGATGCCTTCTTCGCACATCTTGTGCATCTCTTCTGTGCGAATCTGGATCTCAAACGTGTCGCCGGTTTCGGTAATCACTGATGTATGCAGCGACTGATAGAGATTCGGTCGCGGCATGGCAATGAAATCTTTAATACGTCCGGGTACCGGCCGCCAAAGGTTATGAATGATGCCGAGAACAGCGTAGCAATCCTGCACCGAATTCGTGATCACGCGCATGGCAAACAGGTCATAAACCTGGTCGACGCTGATGCGCTGGCGCAACAGTTTCTTGTGGATACTGAACAGGCGCTTGACGCGGCTTTCGACGCGGGCGGTGATGCCGGCCTCTTTCAGTCCGTCGCGCAACACGCCTTCCACGCGCGCCATGAAGGCTTCACCCTTCTTGCGGCGCGATTCCACGGCGGCCTGCACCTGTTCGTATCCAATCGGATCGACATATCGGAAGCCGAGGTCTTCGAGTTCGCCGCGAATCTTGCCCATGCCGAGCCGATGCGCGATCGGGGCATAGATGTCGAGTGTCTCGCGCGCGATTTTCTGCTGTCGTTCGGGCGCAAGATGCTCGAGTGTGCGCATGTTGTGCAGACGGTCGGCGAGCTTGATGAGGATGACGCGAATGTCATCCACCATCGCCAGCATCATTTTGCGCAGGTTCTCGGCTTGCGCTTCCACGCTGGAGGAAAAATCAATCTTGCTGATTTTGGTGACGCCCTCGACGATGTGCGCGACCTGCTCACCGAATTCTTGTTGGATTTCGGCCGTCGTCACGGAAGTGTCTTCCACGGAATCATGGAGTAGCCCGGCCGCAATGGCGACCGGGTCCATCTTCATGTCCGCGAGGACGTTCGCTACTTCCAGTGGGTGGACAAGATAGGGCTCCCCGGAAGCGCGGGTCTGCCCTGCGTGGTGCTTTTGGGAGAAGTCGTAGGCTTTTTTGACGAGTTCGAGATCGTCGTTGGGACGGTTCTCGCGGAGCTTTTTCATGAGCTCGCGGAACCGGGTTACCGTGAGCACGTTGGTCGCGATTTGCTGACGCAACGTCGCCATGAAGGATTCTACCTTAGCCGGGCCGAGGCTTGCCGCTCAGGTCGCGAGATCCAGAGTTTCCCCAACATACGGTTGCGTTCCCAGCCTGCTAGAGTACGAATGGGAGACATCGATTTGGACCGCGTTCTGGTGAGTGGAGTTTCGGGGCCGATCGGGGCAGCGCTGTTAACGTACCTGAACTCCCAGGGTGCACGCATCGTTCGCCTGGTGCGCGGGCCTGCGCGTGGACCCGATCAGATTTCCTGGGATCCACTTCAGCCACTCGATCCAGCAGTCGTGTCCGGCTTTGAGGCGGTCATTAACCTTTCCGGCGAAAGTGTTATGGGACGGTGGACGGAACCGAAAAAGAAAGCGATCCGCGAGAGTCGAGTACAAGGAACTACGCACCTTGCGACTGCCCTCGCACACACTCCATCGCGGCCCAGAGTATTCCTCTGCGCGTCGGCCATCGGTTTTTTTGGAAATCGCGGCGACGAAGTGTTGACCGAGGCGAGTGCTTCAGGCCAGGGGTTCCTGCCCGAAGTGTGTCGGGAGTGGGAAGCGGCGAGCCGGATCGCCGCAGATGCCGGAATTCGCACGGTGAATATCCGGTTCGGACTGGTGTTGAGTCCGAAAGGCGGCGCGCTCGGCAAAATGGTGATGCCCTTCAAGCTTGGGGTGGGCGGAAGAATCGGTTCCGGGCAACAGTGGTGGAGTTGGGTGCACATCGATGACATCGTGGGAGCTGTGCACCACGCGCTCCAGTCCCAGTCGCTCTCCGGCCCGTTTAACATGGTGGCGCCGAACCCGGCGCGCAACGTGGAGTTCACCGAAGTGCTCGCTTCGATCCTTCATCGTCCCGCATTCTTTCCTGTGCCGCCCCTGGCCCTTAGCCTGGCTTTCGGAAAAATGGCTGCGACAGAATTATTTCTCAGCAGCGCGCGCGCGATGCCCGCAAGGCTTCAAGAGAGCGGGTACGCATTCCGCTTCCCCGACCTGCGAACGGCGCTCGAAGAACTTCTAGGCTAGCCGCGTCTCTACAGCCGGGTTTCCTGGTTCCGATATTGCCCGCGAAAATACAGGAGCGGCTCTCCCTCGCGAACCACAACCTGCTCAACTTCAGCGATAAAAATCGTATGGTCGCCTGCCGGACGCGCGGAATGAAGCCGGCATTCCAGATATGCCAACGCACCAGAAAGGATGGGTGTGCCGTGGCTTGTCTTTTCAAAGACTGCCCCGACCTTCTCCGCGTGCTGATGGTCTTCTTCGGAGCGCGCGTAGTATTCCGAAACCGCCTGTTGATCGCTGCGCAAGATATTGATCCCGAAACGCTTCCGGGCCTCGAGGCGAGTGTGCGTGCGAGCCCGCTGATCGACGCACACCAGCACCAGCACCGGGTCCAGCGACACGGAGCAGAACGCGTTCGCCGTCATCCCGTGAATTTCACCGTCTTCATCGACCGTGATGACAGTAACGCCAGTGGCGAAACATCCCATGGCCTTGCGAAAATCGATAGGGTTTAGCGTCATGAAGCAGAGCCTGCCACGTTGCGTAAGTCTAACGCAAACTCCGACCGGCGAAGGAGGCGCGGCGCTGTCTGGATTTCAATAGTTGCCTCGTCTCGGCTATGATCGTTCCGAAATGCCAGCCTTGCGATGGATGCCAGGCTCCGAGACCATGGCCACGCAAATCCACGAGCGCTCCGCGGTGATGGATGGATTGCAACAGGATGGGATCGCGATCCCGCGTGCAACCGCGTGCCAGCTTCTCCGCGCCGGCGAGGATGAGCTTCCTGCCCTGCTGCAAGCTGCGCAACGCGCACGCCACCGCTTCAAGCCCGGCATCGTAACCTATTCGCGCAAAGTCTTTATTCCGCTCACGAATCTCTGCCGCGACTACTGCGGTTACTGCACGTTCCGGCGCGATCCCGGCCAGCCCGGCGCGCATACCATGACACCCGACGAAGTCATGGAGGTTGTTCGCGCCGGCGAACGCCTCGGTTGCACGGAAGCTCTCTTTAGCCTGGGCGACAAGCCCGAGTTGCTCTTTCCGGAGATGCGCGAGACTCTCCACCATCTTGGCTACAAATCGACTCTGCAATATCTGGAAGCCATGTGCGACCTCGTATTGCGGGAATCGAGTTTGCTTCCGCATCCCAACCCCGGACTGATGAGCGCGGAGTGGCTGCAACGCCTCGCGCGAGTTTCCCCAAGCATGGGACTGATGCTGGAAACGACCAGCACGCGCCTGCTGTCGCCGGGCGCAGCCCACGACAACGCTCCGGACAAAGATCCGGCAAAGCGCTTGCGTGTGATGGAGGATGCGGGGCGGCAGAAAATTCCATTCACGACCGGCATCCTCATTGGAATCGGCGAAATGATGGAAGAACGCTTGGATACTTTGCTTGCCATCCGCGAGCTGCATGAAAAATACGGACACATACAGGAAGTGATCATCCAGAATTTCCGGGCGAAGCCGGCAACGCTCATGGCTAACTGGCGGGAACCAGATCATGCTGATATGTTGCGAACGCTCGCGGTAGCGCGCCTGCTGATGCCAGAGATGAATCTCCAGGCACCGCCCAATCTATCCGATCCGCACTACGCCGATCTGCTCGATGCCGGCATCAACGACTGGGGCGGAGTTTCCCCTCTGACGCCGGATTTCATTAACCCCGAAAAGCCGTGGCCGCATCTGGAAGACTTGCGCAAGCAGACCGAGGCGAAGGGATTTGCGCTAAAGCAGCGCCTGCCGGTTTATCCTGAATTCATGGTGCAGTCGGCAGCCCACAGCCAACAACTCGCGCAGCGTCTCGACCTCGCTCGCGATCACGAAGGCTATGCACGGAGGGCGGCGTGATCACCGTACTCACCGGCGGCACTGGCGGCGCGAAGTTTGTCGATGGATTGCGCCAGATCGTTGCGCCCGAAGAATTGACGATCATCGTTAACACTGGCGATGACCTGCTCTGGTGGGGACTCTACATTTCGCCGGACGTTGACTCGATCATGTACATGCTCGCCGGCAGACTCAGCCAGGAGCGCGGTTGGGGAGTTAAGGGCGACACCTTCTATTGCCTTCAGGCGATGGGTCAGATGGGCCAGCCGACCTGGTTTCATGCCGGCGATCGTGACATCGCAACGCACATCCTGCGTTCCAAACTACTCTCCGACGGCAAGACGCTGAGCGAGGTCACTGCCGAAATTGCCGGACGGCTCGGGATCAAGACTGCCATCCTGCCGATGACGAATTCACGAGTTGAAACACGGGTCGGCACTCCCATCGGCGAGATAAGCTTCGAAGAATATTTTGTCCAACGCTGGTATCAGGATCCAGTGGAATCGGTGCGCTACGCGGGCGCGTCCGATGCCGAGCCTGCTCCCGGAGTGATCGATGCCATCCGTTCCTCGGAAACCGTGATCCTCGCTCCGAGCAATCCGGTGTCGAGCATTGCGCCGATTCTCGCGGTGCCTGGAATACGCGAAGCGCTTCGCGAAAGTCGTGCTCGCATTGTTGCCGTGAGCCCGATTGTTGGCGGCGCCGCCGTTTCCGGACCGGCGGGAATTCTCATGCAATCGCAAGGACTCCCCGTTTCCATCGCGGGCATTGCCGAGTACTACCATGATTTTCTCGACGTGCTGGTCGCGGACGTACTGGACCAGCCGCTCGCGGACGAACTCGAAAAGTCTGGCACGCGCGTCCACTGCACGCGGACCATCATGCGTACCGCAGAGAACCGGCTTGCGCTTGCGCAAGATGTTTTGAGATTGGCCTTGCAGCCCTCCACCACGCAGGCGGCGACGGAGGGCGCATGATTCTCGTCCCGGTGAAGAATCTCTCGCAGGCCAAACAGCGGCTGTCATCCGTGCTCGCACCCGACGCACGGCAGGAATTGGCGCAGGCCATGTGTGCCGATGTTCTGGAGACGTTAGCGCGCTGGCAGCAACGTCCAGGCGTCACAGTCGTGACCAGCGATCCATTTGCGGCGGATTTGGCGACGCACTTAGGATTCGAGATCGCTGCCGATCCCGTCAATCCCGGGGAGACTGGCGCAATCGAAATGGCGACGGCACTCTGCCGCGAACGAGGCGTGAACCACACCCTGGTCATCCCTGCGGACATTCCCTTGATTGAGACTCATGAACTGAATCGCATCGTAGGGGCTGCTCCTCCGACCGGAGTCGTGCTGGTCCCTGATGCAGCGGGACGCGGCACGAATGCCGCGCTGCGCTCCCCGGCTGACCTCTTTCCGCTACGCTTCGGCAACGACAGTTTTCTCCCACACCTTGCGGCTGCCCGGGCAACCGGCTTGCCGTGTGTCGTACTCGAATTGCCGGGCATTGCGCTTGATGTAGATCGTCCGGAAGATTTGGAGGCGCTGGCCGCAGCCCCGGGAGATCGCCGCTCGCAGCGCCTGGTGCGAAGTTGGAATCCAAGCTGGAATCTGGATGCGCAGGTTTGCCGTGGCTAGCCGTAACGCAGGCGAAATCCGCATTCTTGCGCTACCGTTTGCCGGAGAGATCTGTCCCGGAGATTCTCTGAGCGACAAACTTCTGGCGGCGGCGAAGAAAGTCCGAATCCAATTTCAGGACCGCGACATTCTGGTGGTGAAGCACAAGATTGTTTCGAAGGCGGAAGGCGCACTGGTAGCGCTGGAGCAAATTCGTCCTTCAATTGCCTCGCGGGCGTGGGCGCGCCGTTACGGGCTCGACGCGCGAGTCACGGAATTGGCGCTGCGTGAAAGCCGGCGTGTGGTGCGGCGCAAACGCGGCGTGTTGATCACGGAAACTCGCCACGGCTTTGTGTGCGCGAACAGCGGGGTCGATGTTTCGAACGTGGATGGCGGCGGCAAGGCGGCATTGCTTCCCAAGGACCCTGACCGCTCCGCGGCACGGTTACGCAAAGAAGTAAAACGCCTTGCGGGAGTCGAGATCGCAGTCATCGTCAGCGATAGTTTCGGGCGTCCCTGGCGCGAGGGCCTGACGGAAGTTGCGATCGGAATCGCCGGAATGCGTCCACTGGTGGACTATCGCGGACGTCGCGATTCGCACGGTTACAAACTGCACGCCAGCATCGACGCGGTTGCCGATGAACTGGCATGTGCTGCCGGACTGGTCTGCGGCAAACTCGAGAGCACGCCGGCATGTATTATTCGTGGATTCCCGTATCGCCCGGGCGAAGGGAAAGCCCGACAGCTGGTTCGTCCCGCAGCATACGATTTGTTTCGCTAGGAGACCATGGTGACTGGGCATTCGATGGAGATGCAGCTTGAACAATTCCCGTCACTCACATGGGAAGAAATCGCTCCGCGTGCGTCGGCCGAAATTCGCCAACCACTCCAGCGCGTGCTCGAACAGCAGGACGGAGCATGCCTAAGCGATGACGAACGCTATCGCCTGGCACGCGCCGATGGCAACGACCTGCTGGCACTGCTGGTTGCGGCGAATGATCTGCGCCGCGAACTGGTGGGCAACATCGTCAGCTATGTCGTGAATCGCAATATTAATTTTACGAATATCTGTTTTGTCGGGTGCAAGTTTTGCGCGTTCAGCCGCGGTCCTCGCGAAGCTGATTCGTATTTCCATTCCCTCGAAGACATGGCGCGCAAAGCAAAAGAAGCGTGGGATCTTGGCGCCACCGAAGTATGCATCCAGGGCGGATTACCGCATGGGCTTCCGCCCTTTTACTATCGCGACATTTTGCGCGCCATCAAGACCGCCACGCCGGGCATGCATATTCACGCTTTTTCTCCGATGGAGATGGTCTACGGCGTGGAACTCACCGGCATGCCGCTGCGCGAGTATCTGACTATGCTGCGTGACAATGGCCTCGACACATTGCCGGGCACCGCAGCCGAGATTCTCGACGATCAGATCCGCCATGTGTTGTCCCGCAACAAACTCTCCACTGCGCAATGGCAGGAAGTGATCCGCACGGCGCACCAATGCGGCATTCCGAGCACTTCAACACTGATGTACGGACACATGGAAACGCCCGATCACTGGGTGCGGCAACTCATGCTGCTCCGGGAAATGCAAAGCGAAACCGGCGGCTTCACGGAATTTGTTCCGCTCGGATTCGTGCACCAGAACACGCTCCTGTTTCAGCAAGGCCTGGCACGGTCAGGCCCGACGCTGGCGGAACATCTCAAGATTCACGCGCTGGCTCGTATCCTGCTCGCGGGTTCGATTCACAACATCCAGGTTTCCTGGGTGAAACTGAATCGCAACCTGTCCCAGCTCTGCCTGCATGCCGGAGCGAATGATTACGGCGGCACGCTGATGGAAGAGAACATCTCCCGCGAAGCAGGCGCGACTGCGGGACAGTACACCAGCCCCGAAGATTTTCAGTCGATGATTCTGGAGATGGGGCGAATCCCGGCTGAGCGCAACACCACCTACTCGAAGATGAAAATCAAATTACCGATCGAGAGCGTAAGCGCAGAGTGGCCGCTGGTTCCGGAGTTCGCGTGAGTCGCACCATTGCCATTATCGGAGGCACCGGTCCCGCAGGCATGGGCCTTGGCCTGCGTTGGGTTCGCGCCGGAGAGAAAGTAATCCTCGGCTCGCGCGATGCGGCGCGCGCGCAGCAGGCTGCCGAAAAGATTGCACAACGAGTTGGTCCGCAGGCCCAGGTTTCAGGATTAGAGAATTCCGCAGCGTGCGCGGCCAGCAACCTGCTTGTGCTCACCGTCCCCTTCGAAGGTCAGGCGGAATTGTTGAAGCAACTGAAGTCGTCGATTCGTGCCGGCAGTATCCTGATCGACGCGACCGTCCCCCTCGCCGCAAGTATTGGTGGGCGCGCCACTCGAATGCTCGGCGTATGGCAGGGTTCCGCCGCACAGCAGACGGCTGAACTCGTGCCCAAGGGCGTCTCGGTAGTGGCGGCGTTTCATAATGTATCCGCCGACGTATTGAACGGCGACGAGGATGTCGATTGCGACGTGATTGTGTGCAGCGACGATCCCGCCGCCACGCAAGTTGCGATGGATCTGGCCGTGAAGATTCCGCGGATCCGTGCTATCGATGGCGGCAAACTCGAGAACGCTCGCATTGTCGAACAGATCACAGCGCTGCTCATCGGCCTCAATATCCGACATAAGGGACATGGCGGCCTGCGCATCACGGGCTTGCCGGATGCGGCATACAAAACCGAATAGTCTCCGTCCCACAATTACCAATGACCGTTCCCGCCAGCGACGGACCTGCTATCGAATTCGATCACGTTACTTTCCGGATCAACGAGCGCGCTCTCGTCGACGACGTATCGCTCGCGGTCCATCCCGGCGAGACGCTGGTCCTGCTTGGCCGCAGCGGATCGGGTAAAACCACTTCTCTCAAACTCGTCAATCGCCTGCTCGATCCGAGTGCAGGCGAAGTCCGCGTCAGCGGACAGCCCACTACCGCATGGGATCCCATTCGCCTGCGTCGAGGCATCGGCTACGTGATCCAGGATGGCGGACTCTTTCCGCACTTCACGGTCGCCAAAAATATTGCTCTGGTGCCCCGCATTGAAAACTGGTCGGAGGAACGCACGCGGGCCCGCGTGCAGGAATTGCTCGCGCTCGTAGGGTTGACTCCCGACCTGCTCGACCGTTATCCACACCAGCTTTCTGGAGGGCAGCGTCAAAGGGTAGGCGTAGCACGGGCTTTGGCGGCCGACCCTCCGATTCTGCTGCTCGACGAACCGTTTGGTGCGCTCGATCCAATCACGCGGTCCGAGATCCAAAAAGAGTTTCGCGCCTTGCAGCAGCGCATGAGGAAAGCCGTCATCTTCGTCACGCATGACCTGCGCGAGGCTGTTCTGCTCGGCGATCACATTGCGCTGATGGAAAACGCTCGCTTGATGGTGAATCTTCCGGTTGCTGAGTTTAGTCACTCCAGCGAACCGCTGGTCCGAGCCTACATGGAAGCTTTTTCGGGAACCGAATCGAGGTGACAGCATGAACTTCTGGCATTTCTTGATTACCAATCGTCAGCAGATGATCGATCTGACGCTCGAGCACATCACGCTGGTCGCATTCTCGATGCTGTTTGCCGTGCTGATCGGGATTCCACTCGGCATTCTGATCACCCGCGTGCCGCAACTCAGCAAAGCTGTTCTGGGCGGGGCTAATATTATTCAGACCATCCCTAGCCTGGCGCTTTTCGGATTCCTGCTGCCCGTTCCCTGGATCGGAGAACGTGGTGGCCGCCTCGCGATTCTGGCCCTCACTCTGTACGCGTTGCTACCGTTGATTCGAAATACTTATGTCGGAATTCGCGGTGTTGATCCCGCCGTTGTCGAAGCGGGACGGGCCATGGGCCTGACCGACCGGCAACTATTGCTGCAAGTTGAATTGCCCTTGGCATCGAGTGTGATCGTTGCGGGTATCCGAATCGCGACGGTGTTACTAGTCGGACTCGCCACCATTGCCGCAGCCATCGGCGGAGGTGGGCTTGGGCAATTTATATTTCGCGGACTATCGATGGTGAACAATCAGGTAATCCTCGCAGGAGCCATTCCCGCGGCGTTGCTGGCGCTGTCGGCGGATGTTGGCCTGGGCGCGCTCGAGCGCCGCCTCGGCACCGTGCAACAGAAGTCGTTAACGTAGCGCGCCTCACTGAAGACGGAGACACCATTGTTGGACCAACTTGGCGAATCCCGGATCATAAGAAGGGCAGTTGCCAGCCTCACGGTCGCGCTTGTGCTGCTCGTCTTCCCAAGCTGCGCCCGCCGGGCCGATCGCGTCGTTGTCGGCAGCAAGAATTTCACCGAGCAACTTGTCCTCGGCGAAATGTTTGCGCAGATGATCGAGGCGCATACATCTCTTAGCGTCGAACGCAGTTTTTATCTCGCGGGTACTTTCATTTGCCAGCAGGCGATTCTGGCGGGACGCATTGATCTCTACCCCGAATACACCGGGACCGCCTTGACGACGGTTCTGAAAGAACCGCCTGGCAGCGACAAGAAAGAAGTTTATCGCCGCGTGCAGCAGGGCTATGAAAGCAAATTTGGCCTCACGCTCAGCCCATCGCTGGGTTTTGACGACACTTTTGCCATGATGATTCGCGGGGAAGACGCACGCCGGTTGAACCTGCGCACGCTGTCCCAGGCCGCCGCATTTACGCCGAAATGGCGCGCAGGATTTGGCTACGAATTCATGGAGCGGCCAGACGGGTATAAAGGCCTGGTCGCGACCTACGGACTGACATTTGCCGAAGCGCCGCGCATCATGGATCTCGGCCTGATCACTCGCGCGCTCAAGGATCATCAAGTCGACCTGATCGCCGGCAACAACACCGATGGACTGATTCCCACACTCGACCTGTTTGTGCTCGAAGACGACCGCCACTATTTCCCGCCCTACGAAGGGGTCGCCATCATCCGCCAGGAAACGCTTAAGGCTCATCCGGAGGTCGGAGTTGCCCTGAACGCGCTGGCAGGCGCGATCTCCGATGACGATCTGCGGCACCTGAATTACGCGGTGGATGGTGAGCACAAGGATGCGGCTAGCGTGGTTCGGGATTTTCTTCGGGAACGTAAACTCATCAATTAGCGGCAGTTAGCGTTTGCCCTTGATAATCCTTGTGCCTCACCTCACGACGCTCCGTGACCCGCGTCACACCGCGACGAGACACCCAGACCTCACAATGACTCTTGCAGCTTAAGGAGCGCCCAACGCTCCTGTCCGTGGGGGTATTCGTGGCTAAAGGTCGCGTATCCATCGTCGTCGAGCGTTGTAAGGCGTGCGGGTTCTGCGTGGAGTTCTGTCCCACGCATGTGCTGGCACTTTCCTCGGCTTTCAATTCCAAGGGCTATCATCCGCCGCATGCGGTCGATCCGGAGAAGTGCAGCGGATGCGATCTGTGCGGCATGTACTGTCCCGATTTCGCCATCTACGGCTACAAGAATCAGGTGCCGAAGAGCGCAGACGCAAAACCTGCGGCCCCCTCAACGGCAACCGCGAAAGAAGGTGAAAAATGACCGCCGATCCGCGCGGAGTTCTCACTGGCACACATTTTCTTGACGGCGACCACGCCTGCTGCGAAGGCGCACTCGCGGCCGGGGCAAGGTTTTCTGCCGGCTATCCCATAACACCTTCCACCGAGATTGTGGAGCGATTTGCGCAGCGTGTTCCCACCGTCGGGGGCAGCTTCATCCAGATGGAAGATGAACTCGCGGCCTCGATCGCGCTGCAGGGCGGCGTCTGGGGCGGAGCGAAAGCGTTCACCGTGACTTCCGGCCCGGGCTTTTCCCTCATGATGGAACACATCGGCTACGCGGCCATGACCGAAACGCCGTGTGTCTTCGTCGACGTGCAGCGCGGCGGCCCCTCTACCGGGCTACCCACACTCCCCGCGCAAGCCGACATGATGCAGGCGCGCTGGGGATCGCATGGCGATTACGGCGTGATCGCGTTATGTCCGAATTCGCCGCAGGAATGTTTTGATCTCACGGTAAAGGCCTTCAATTTTTCCGAGGAATTCCGCATCCCCGTGATGTTCATGATGGATGAAGTCGTCGGACACATGACGGAAAAAGTTGTGATCCCACCCGCCGACCAGATTGAAATCGTTCCACGCAAACACACCAACAAGTCAGTCGAAGAATATTTGCCCTACGCGACCAACGGCGACCTCGTCCCGGAAATGGCGCATGCTGGAGAGGGCTACAAGTTTCACGTGACTGGCCTGACACACGATGATCGCGGCTATCCCAACATGACGCCGCAGACGCAGCACACGCTGGTCAACCGCCTGCAGAACAAGATCCTCAACGCCATCGACCGCATCACGCTGGTCGAAGAAGAACGCACCGAAGATGCAGATGTGGTGGTGGTGTCTTACGGCATTACTTCGCGAGTCGCGCAACGGGCCATCGAAATGGCGCGCGCGCGTGGAGTCAAAGTCGGCAAACTGCGGCTGAAGACGGTGTGGCCCTTCCCGGAAAAGTTAATTCGGACCCTCGCGGAACACGTGAAGGCATTCGTGGTTCCGGAACTCAATCTCGGCCAGATGGCGCTCGAAGTAGAGCGAGCGGCTGCGGGCAAAGCCCGAACCATTCTCGTCCCGCATGCCGGGGGCAGTGTGCATAAGCCCGAAGAGATTCTCGCCGCGATCCAACTTGCTCCAAGTCAGCAGGCCGCAAAACAGGAGGCCGTCCGATGAGTACCCTTGTGAATCTCGAACCGACCAACCCCGTCGAACCATTTCTGCGTTCGGATCGCATGCCGCACATCTGGTGTCCGGGATGCGGCATTGGGACGACGGTAAATTGTTTTGCGGAAGCGTTGATCGAATCCAAGATCGATCTGAAATCGTTGGCCCTAGTCTCCGGCATCGGCTGCACTGGGCGCGTAGCCGGATACGTAAAACTCGACTCCTTCCACACCACCCACGGGCGCGCGATTCCCTTTGCGACGGGCATGAAGCTGGCGAATCCTAAGCTGAACGTGGTCGTGTACTCCGGTGACGGCGATCTTTCGGCGATTGGCGGCAATCACCTGATTCACGCGGCCCGCCGCAATATCGATCTGAAAGTGATCTGCGTCAACAACCTGATTTATGCAATGACTGGCGGCCAAACGGCTCCCACCACTCCCGGGCACGCCGTTACGTCGACTTCTCCCTACGGAACGTTCGAACCGTCATTCAACCTGCCGCACCTGGTCGAAGCCGCAGGCGCAGTGTACGTCGCCCGCTGGACGACCTACCATGTCCGTCAACTGGCGCGCTCGATCACGGAAGCGTTCAACAAAAAGGGATTCAGTTTCATTGAAGTCATTTCGCCGTGTCCAACCCTGTATCAGCGCCGCAACAAACTGGGTGATGGACTGGAAACGATGAAGTACTACAAAGAGAAGAGTAAGACCAAGCACGGTTGTCCGACCAGCGAAGTCGGACTCACCATGCAAGGTGAAATCATTGTCGGAAAATTTGTGGACCGCGATCGGCCCGACTACAGCACGCTTCTGAAAGCGCAGATGCACGAGAGCCTGGGCGATCGCTACGTCGACTACGACGAAGAACAAGGTTACGCATGCGGCGACGGCGGCTGCTCGGAGGACTCATGCCACTAACAGAGATTCGCATCGCAGGATTTGGCGGACAGGGCGTCATCCTCTCCGCCCAGGTGCTGGGCAAAGCAGCGTCGATCTACCAGGGCGACTACGCCACCATGACGCAGAACTTCGGTCCGGAAGCGCGGGGCGGGGCATGCAGCGCGCAGCTCGTGCTGTCTGACAAGCCCGTGCTCTATCCCTATGTCACGCAGCCCGACGTAGTCGTGATCATGTCGCAGGAAGCCTACGTGAAATTCGGCCACGATTTGAAAAGCGGCGGCACTTTATTGATCGAGCGCGACCTGGTGCGCGTAACCGACCTGCCTGCGGACACTCGTGTTTACAGCATTCCGGCTACGCGCCTCGCGGAAGAACTCGGCAAGCGCATGGTGCTGAATATCGTGATGGTGGGCTTCTTCACCGCAATCACGGACGCCATCGACCCCGAAGCAGTCCGAGAAGCCGTCGCTGATTCCGTCCCCGCAAGCTTCCGGGACCTCAACCTGAAAGCCTTCAACAAAGGCTACGACTACGGCAAAGCCGCGCTGGCCGCTGGCCCCGAAGCAGCTGAGCTCGATCAGGTTGTGCTGTCGCAGGAAGCGCAGTAGGGAAATTTTCTAAAGATTTTCTTGGATGAACGTGGGACTGAGGTGAATGTCGAGTTGGACCAGTGGTGAGTCACCCACCGCCTTGAAGCTGTGGATCTCGCCGGCCTTGATGACAAAGATGTCTCCCGGGCCGCCCTCGAAGGTCTTGCCGTTTACTGTCCACACTCCCCGGCCTTCCCGGATGAACTGGATCTCGTCATAAGGATGACGGTGCGGCCCCGGGCCCGATCCCGGTTCTCCATGGAACAGGAACACCGAGACACTTGTGTTGCCCTGCACAGCTCCGACAAACTCATGCGAACTACCAACAAAGGGCAGGTTCTCCTGGCGCACGTGAAACATTGCTTGGTCAGCCTCCAGCTTGGATTGGATGATCGTAGGCCCGGTTTGGCTCCGCGAATCCTAATGAGAGTTATGCGGCTTTGCACCCGCTGCATCCAGCGATAGCATTTGATTCTGAATCGGAGATGGGACATGAGTACTCCTGAACCACAATCGAGCCGATGGCAGAGCCAATTTGACCTGAGCGAGAATCTCACTTGTGTTTTGGACGAAATGTTTCGGGTGGTCTATTGCAATCGAGCCTGGGACATCGCCGCGAAGGCGAATGGGGTTGAACAAGCGACGGGAGATCGACTGCGCGGACAGGCCCTGCTTTTGTACGTTCCCCGCGCGCTGGAATATCACTATTCCAAGGTGTTAGAAAAAGCTCGTGAAAAGCACATCGTTGTTTTCACCGACTATGAATGTAATACACCGAATGTGTACCGAAAATATCGCATGAAAATCGCGCCTGTCCCCGAGACGCCCTTACTGGCCCTCGTCCACACCGTACTCATAGAGGGCTCGATTCCGTACAGAGTTCACAGCGCAATCGACTACGACTATGGCTCGGGAGACGTGGTAACCATGTGCGCTCAATGCCGACGCACGAAGCTGCTCCATGCCAACGTCTGGGACTGGGTACCCGAATTTGTGCAAAGGGCACCACCTCGCGTGACTCATGGCATTTGTGACGACTGCATCGCTTTGTATTGTCGAACTTCCGAACCCAGCTGAATGGTGTCTTGTGTTTAGGACGGTCAGCGATAGCCGACGCTAGCAGGCGTTTGCCTGCGAACTATCAGTTAGTCTTCCACGGCTTGCGCGTTCAGTTCCTGGGCGGGTTCGCCTCCAGCCATGCCCTGCGCGATGATCAATCGCCGCGCTTCGATCCGCATGGATGGAAGGTGGCGTCCGAACCAGATTGCACCGCTGATGCAGGCAACTCCTCCGACAGCAATCGTGATGGGAGCACCCATACGATGAGCCAGGGCGCCACCGCATAGCGCGCCGATTGGAGCCATTCCCATGAACATCATGGAATACAGCGACATGACTCGGCCGCGGAGTTGATCCGGAACCATAGTCTGAATCAGCGTGTTGGAACAGGCCATCTGCAGCATCATCGAAAAACCCGCGGGCAGCAGCAAGACAACCGAAAGCCAGAAATAGCGAGAGAACGAAAACGCGATGATGCTGATTCCAAAAGCTGCGCAGGTGATCGCGACCCATCGGCCGAGTCCCTTGACATCGGTTTTGGCGGCCAGCGTCAACGCGCCGAGCAATGCGCCGACTCCGGTGGCGCCCATGAGGATGCCCAGTCCAGTGGCGCCCCGGTGCAGAATCTGGTCAGCAAATACCGGCATTAACACGGTATAGGGCATGCCAACGAGACTGACGAGGCCAATCAGAAGAAGAAGGGCGCGAATCACCTTCACGCCGTTCACCCAGCGAAATCCTTCCACGATGTCTTCCAGCGCCGAATTTTTGCTGGTGCGCTGCTCGCAGTGCACCTTCATCAAAAGGAGCCCGGCGATGACCGCGACATAGCTGATGGCGTTGGCGGCAAAGCACCACCCAATCCCCAGCACCGGCAACAGGATGGCCGCAACCGTGGGACCGATCACCCGCGCGCCATTAAAGATCGAAGAATTGAGCGCGATCGCATTCATCAAGTCTTCTTTGCCGACCATGTCGACGAGAAACGATTGCCGTCCCGGAATGTCGAACGCGTTCACCACCCCCAACAACGCAGCCAGAACAAAAATGTGGGGAACGAGCACTCGATCAGTCAGCGTCAGCCAAGCCAGGATCCCAGCCAACACCATCGACGCACTCTGGGTGGCGATGATGAGTCGATGGCGGTCCGTGCGGTCGGCGACCGCGCCTCCCAGAGGCGCGAGCAGGAACACCGGAATCTGGCTGGCGAACCCAACTGCCCCTAAAAGAAACGACGACTTGGTGATGCTGTAGACAAGCCACGCCTGGGCAACGCTCTGCATCCAAGTGCCCGTCAAGGAGATGATTTGTCCACCAAAGAAGAGCTGAAAATTCCGGTGGCGCAAAGCGCGCAACGTGGCCGCCCATCGGGATGGGGGCGATTGGGCAGGCTCGAGTTTTTCTATCCTGGGTTCCGTCGCTTGCGGCACTCTTCTAAAACCTTGTCACAAGTTAAGGATGCGGGCAACCGCCACGCAGATTCGAGAACATCAGGCGCCGGCAAGATTGTTTACATTCCGGCTAAATTTCCACAGGCCGGGAACGTCACCAACTTGGAACTTCCCGTTCCACGCGATTCGCGATACAGTGATCACCTCCGCGGCTCCTCCTCTAACTCCGCTCCGGGAAGGATGAATGAATGAGCACTGATCCCGTTAGCATCGAGCGTCGAAGTGGCCAGCGCTTCCAGTTGCATTTGCCCGTAACCTTTCATGTCGACGGGAAAGCCGTGCCCGGTTTCACCCAGGATGTGAGTTCGCGCGGGCTCTTTCTTTATACGGAAGCCCAGCTGGCGGAAGGTTCGGTCGTGGAACTGACATTCACCATGCCGTCAGAGATCACTCTGGGAGAGAGCATGCGAGTCCGAGGACGCGGCCGGGTACTGCGGGCTGACCACTCGAATTCCGGCCCCAGGACTGGCGTGGCCGTGCAACTCGATTCCTATCAATACTTACCAGCGCTCGACGGCGCCCCATCGGCGGATCTGGTGCGGGTTTCGGTCGCCGATCCGGACGGAGAACGTTCGGGCGCGTTTTCCCGCTGAAGGAATTTGCTCTTCTGGCTATTGGCGCGGCTTTTCAAAGGCCGGGCAGCTGTCTTACAATACCTGCAGAGCAGCATTCGGTAGCTGTGAATATTCCCGGTGTGGTGCCCCTGCCAATCTTCGTGTTCGCCCAAAGGCGGTTCCTTCGATTACGAAGGTCATTTGGTGTTGGTTTAGGAAGTTCGTAGCATGGCAATGAACAGCGATAATCGACTCATGCACGGAATAGCTGTCGCCATCCTCACCGAGGACCGCGAACAATCCGTTGTGCTGAACACCCGGGTGGAAACCACGCACATGGCCCGCACGGTGCTCAGCCATGTCGGATTTCCGCTGGGTCCAAGCGACTCCGTGCTCCGCCAGATTCTCGATCAGCGTGCGGAAATTGTCCTTGTCGATATCGATCCCCAGAACCCGCAGCGTGCCATTCGGGCCATTGAATTGATTCACGGCGCCGCCGGTGACGTCACCATTTTTGCCGTCGGCGAAATGCATCAGCCGGCAAATATTGTCTCCGCCATGCGGGTGGGTGCTCGCGAGTTTCTGGACCGGGGCTCCAACCGCGAGTCGATGATCGAGGCGTTTACCCGCTACACCGCTTCCTTGAGCCGCGCGCAGCGTAGTGCCGGCAAGGCGCGAGTCTTTACGTTTCTGAACGCCAAGGGCGGAGTCGGTTGCACCACCACCGCCGTGAATACCGCGGTTGCCCTTGAGCAGGCTCACGGACGCGTGGTCCTGGTCGACCTGGCCCACATCGGGCATGCCGCCCTGCAATTGAATCTGCGTCCGCAATTCACCGTGATCGATGCCTTGCAGAACCTGCATCGCATGGACGTTTCGCTGCTCGAAGGCCTGATGACGCACTACCGCAACGGACTGCATCTACTGGCCGGTGCGCAGCAGCCGCACAATGCCGTTCCGACTGCGACTGAATTGGCCCGACTTTTCGACTTGCTGGTCAGCCAGTACAACTTCGTGGTCGTGGATTGCTCCGGCCGCGTCGATGCCACCATGCAGATGGTTTGCGATCTTTCCAATGCTGTCCTGATGGTCGCGCAAACCGATGTAGTTTCCCTGTGGAGCGCAGGTAGGATACAGACTTTCCTGCAGGAAGGCTCCGGCCGCGATCGCCTGCGGATTGTTCTCAACCGCTACAAAAAGATTCCCGGATTCACCGACGAAGACGTCGAAAAAGCTACCAACTGCAAAGTCCTGTGGAAGATTCCCAACAACTTCCAGGTCGTTGGCCCGGCTATCGACAAAGGCAATCCAGTCGCACTGCAGGACGGCGAAATCGGCCGATCCTACCAGGGACTGGCCGGAGAACTTGCCGGCGCTTCCGCCGCGTCTGACGGCGCCCTCACGCTTGTCTACGGCCACGACAAAGGCGAAGCCACAAAACGCCCCGCCGGCCGCCTCATCGTCTCGCCCATGCGCGCAGGACAATAAATCCAGGTTAGAGGTTAGAGGTCAGATTGCAGAGGTAGCCTCGAGCTACGCGCTTCGAGCTGGTCCGAACTGGTTGCCCGAAGCTCGCCGCTCGAAGACCGCAGCTGACGCTGCGGTCTGACCTATGTTTGTTAGAATCAATCCTCAACATGCCGTCCAACCTGCCGGAGATCGCTTTCCAGATGATCGCGTTCCTGTTCGCTATCAGCGTGCACGAGTCCGCGCATGCCTGGACGGCGTCACGTTGCGGCGACCAGACGGCGCGCATGTTGGGTAGAGTTACGCTGAATCCGATCAAGCACATCGATCCGATTGGGACGATCCTTCTGCCACTGGTGGCCGCCATCAGCCACATCCCGTTGTTGGGATGGGCCAAGCCAACGCCGGTCGATCCGCGGAATTTCCGTCATCCTATGCGCGACGACATCCTGACATCCGTGGCCGGCCCGGTCAGCAATTTCATCGTTGCGACCGGCGCAGTCGTGATCCTGTGGATCATCTCGTTAACATCGGGCACCGGACATGACCTGGTGCGATCAGTAGCATCCGGAGACAACGAACTGTCAGGCTCGTTTCTCGATCCTGTTGTCCTGCTGACTTATCAGATGATGATCATCAATGTCGTGCTCGCGGTGTTCAACCTGATCCCGGTACCGCCGCTCGACGGGAGCCATGTGGTTCGGCATTTCCTGTCGGAGCCGATCCGCCGCATGTATGACAGCGTTGGAATATTTGGCTTGCTCGCGCTCGTCTATCTCGGAGGAGGACTGCTCTCCGCGCTGATCCGGCCGTTCATCATTTTCTATCGCCGGTTGCTGGTGAGTTTCTGAATGACTGATTCCAACAAGACTGTTTCAATCAACAAGAAACGCGTTCTGAGCGGCATGCGCTCTACGGGCAAACTTCACCTCGGCAACTACGTCGGCGCGCTTGAAAACTGGGTGCGCATGCAAGACCAGTACGAGTGCTTCTTTTTCATCGCCGACTGGCACGCGCTGACCACCGATTATGCCGACACGTCGCGCATCAAAGAAAATTCCGTCGACGTATTACTGGATTGGCTGGCGGCCGGACTCGATCCCGAGAAGTGCGTGATGTTCATCCAGTCGCACGTGCCTGCCCATGCGGAACTGCACTTACTCTTTTCGATGATCACTCCCCTGGGTTGGCTGGAGCGCGTTCCCACTTACAAAGAGCAGCGCGAGAACATCAAAGAGAAAGACTTGGGGACGTATGGATTCCTCGGCTACCCGGTTCTTCAGTCCGCGGACATTTTGATCTACAAAGCGGATGGCGTGCCTGTGGGCGAGGATCAAGTCGCCCACGTTGAGCTCACACGGGAGATCGCGCGGCGCTTCAATGGCTTTTATCAAGGCAAGCGGGGCCCGATTTTTCCTGAGCCGAAGGCTTTGCTGACGCCAACGCCCAAACTTCCCGGTACCGACGGCCGCAAGATGTCGAAGTCCTACGGCAACACCATCATGCTCACCGATCCCGAACCGGTGGTCCGCCAGAAGCTGAAATCCATGGTGACGGACCCAGCCCGTGTTCGGCGCACTGATCCGGGAAATCCCGATGTCTGTCCTGTCGGAGACTTGCACAAGATATTCAGCGACCAGGCCACCATGGAAAAGGTAAACGTCGGCTGCCGTTCCGCGGGCATCGGCTGCATCGAATGCAAGGGTTGGGCTGCTGACGCACTGGTGAAAGTGCTCAATCCCATGCAGGAGCGTCGTAAAAAATACGAGGACAATCCGCGCCTCGCGTGGGATATTCTTGAAGCCGGCTCGGCGCGTGCCGCCCAGGTAGCGGCCCAAACCATGGACGAGGTGCGGGATTCCATGGGTATGTCGTTGCATTACGAGCCAAAGGGCAAAAGCATAACGAAGTGACGAACGTTTCCCAACTCGCATCGGACCAGGCACCTGTGCCCAACGCGGCATCGGTGCCGGAGTCAACGGCTCCGAAAAGCACCCACCGCGACGAAAATGATTTTCCATTTTCGATCGATCTCGGCGGAGTATATGACGGCCCGCTCGACCTGCTGCTCGACCTGATCCGCAAGCAGGACATCAATATCTACGACATCCCGATCGCAAAGATCACTGCGCAATATCTCGTCTACGTGGAGCGCATCAAGGAACTCGACGTCAACGTTGCCTCGGAATTCATCTACATGGCAGCGGTGCTGATTCACATCAAGTCGAAGATGCTGCTGCCGCGCGACCCGCTCGCTCCCGCAGGTGTCGTCGACGATCCGCGCAGTGAACTCGTCAATCGGTTGCTGGAACACGAGAAGTTCAAGTCAGCCGCGCAGATGCTTCTGCAAAAGCAGCAGATCGAAGAAGCCGTAATGAGCAATCCTGCGCTCAAGGAATTCATGGACGCCGAAGGCACCGAGCCTGAACTGGCGGCCGATGTCATCGACCTGGTGAAAACCTTTCAGCAGATTCTGGACCGCGCCCGCAACCGTCCGATGATCGAAGTGAATGAAGAGACGGTAACGGTTGGGCAGATGATTCAGTATCTGCATCGCAGGCTCGCGATCGAGTCGCGTCCGATCCGCCTTAAGCAAATGCTGCGGAACGTGCCGTCGCGCCAGGCGCTGGTATGCATGTTCCTCGCGATGCTGGAACTGGTGCGTCTGCAAGCCATTCAGGTACGGCAAGATCATGTCTTCGGCGAAGTCCTGGTTCGCAAGCATGCTCACTTCGATGAAGTGATGACGGAACAGGCCGCGACAAGGGACGACTGGAGATAAAAGAGCAGTGGATGGTGATTAGTGGCTAGTTCGTCAAGCCACGGTTCTGCTAATCACTCACCACTAGTCACTCACCACTGAATTTATGAGTCTAAAAGCCCAACTCGAAGCCATCATTTACGCGACGGAATCCCCGATTTCGCTGGACCACATCGTCCAACTGGTGAAGGCCGAAGTTCTCGCCGCCGGCGCTGCCGATGACAACGAAGTGAAATCGCGCGTTCGCGCCACGCTCGAAGAACTGACCGCCGACTACGCGAGCGCCGATCACGGTATCGAAGTGCGCCAGCTCGCCGGCGGATATCGTATGTCCACCAAGCCCGAGCAGCACGATACGGTTCGCGCCTTCGCCAAGAGCCTGAAGCCGCCGATTCGCCTCTCGCTCCCCGCGCTCGAAACCCTGGCGGTGATCGCTTACAAGCAACCCGTGACTGTCCCGGAAATCAGCGAAATTCGCGGTGTCGATTCCAACGGCGTCATCGCTACTCTGCTCGATCGCAAACTCATCACCACTGCCGGACGCAAAGCCGTGATCGGCCGCCCGATCCTGTACAAGACGAGCCGGGAATTTCTGCTGCGCTTTGGACTGAAAGACGTTGGCGAATTGCCGAGCATGGAAGAATTCGAAAAATTGCTGGCCGAATCGTTCCAGAGCGATTTGCCGACGGAAGCGCCGGTTGAGAGCACGGCTGTCGACACTCCGGAGCCGATTGAGGCCATGGAAGTGCCAGCCGCTGAAACCACGGCTGCCGACGATGACACGACCGCAGAAATTGTCCTGCCACAAATCGCAGCGGATAAGACGAACCCAGCGGCGTAGAACCCTTCCGCTTTGAAGACTCGTCATCTTTTAAAGAATTTGTCATCCTGAGCGAAGCGAAGGACCTGATTTCCCTTACTGGCCGCGACAGCAGGTCCTTCGCTTCGCTCAGGATGACAGCTCTTAGTATTTGCGCGGCCAGTCATCCGCGTTCGTTTTCCTTCTCCGTCAACAATAGATCCCGGTATTCCACACCTTTCCCACAACTAGTTGGTGACTGTATATTCCTCTCAGCACCACGCAAGCGCACAATGAACGAGGAGTAGCTCGCGCCGCCCATGACCTCGGACAACAATTTCAAAGAAGGCCTCAAGCAGCAGGCTGACATCGTTCGCATCGTCGGCGACTACGTCAAGCTGCGCAAGGCCGGGGCGCAAAATTTTTCAGGGTTGTGTCCGTTTCACAGCGAGAAGACGCCATCGTTTTCCGTGCATGCCTCGCGGCAGTTCTACCACTGTTTTGGATGCGGCGCTTCGGGAGACGTTTTCAGCTTCGTCCAAAAAGTCGAGAACATTACCTTCCCGGAGTCCGTTCGCCTGATCGCGCAAAAACTCGGCGTGCCCATGCCGAAAGTGGCGTTCTCCAGCCCGCAGGAAGCGCACGAAGCGAAGATTCGCATGGCCCTGCTCGACATTCACGAGCGCGCGACAACGTTCTTTCAGGAATGTTTGCGGCGTCCTGAGGGAGCGACGGCGCGCGAATATTTGAAAAGCCGCGGGTTGACTGCCGATACCATCGCCACATTCAAGATTGGTTACGCCCCGGATTCCGGTTTTTTACTCCGCGATGCGTTGCGGCGTGAATTCGATGAAGCACTGTTGCGCGAGAGCGGCCTTTTCTCGTGGAAGCACACAGAGGGCGAACAGCAGGTGCTTCGCTCCGCTCAGGATGACAAGTCAAAAGCAGGTAGTCCCGGCAAAGCAGGCGCCGGACCGGAGAGTTCCAAGCCCGCAGCCCGTAGCTCGCAGCCCGAAGCCATCTACTCCAAATTCCGCAATCGCGTCATGTTCCCGATTGCCAACGATCAGGGGAAAGTCATCGCGTTCACCGGGCGGACTCTCGCGACTGACGAAAAAGCCGGACCAAAATATCTGAATTCCCCCGAGACGCCCATCTATTCCAAGTCTCGTGTGCTCTTCAACCTTGACCATGCAAAGGAAGCGATTCGCAAACTGGAATACGCGATCCTGGTCGAAGGGCAGATGGACTGCATCTCCGTTTCCGAGGCCGGGTTCCACAACGTGATCGCTTCGTCCGGCACTGCCTTCACAGAGCTGCAGGCAAAATTGCTGGGACGATTTTCAAAAAACGTCGTCGTCAATTTCGATCCCGACACGGCCGGAGCCCGCGCCACCGAACGCACGCTTGGCCTGCTCACGGAAGAAGAATTCAATATCAAGGTGCTGACGCTCGAGACCGGATTCGATCCTGACCTTTACATTCGGCGAAAAGGCCGCGACGCTTACGCCGAAGCCCTGAAACACTCGCAACGTTATTTCGATTACCTGATTGAGCGCGCTCGCGCGCAATTTCCGGCCCGCACGGGCGAAGGCAAAGTTAAAGCGGTTAACTATCTGCTTCCCCATATCCAACGTGTTCCCAATCGAATTATCCGGGATGAGCTGGCGGCGGAAATTTCCCAAAAACTTGGCATCGATTCAGGAGTTCTGCGCCAGGAACTGAAACATGCCGCCGGCACGCGGTCAGCCGCGCAGGTAAAAGCGCCCGTCGACGCGCAGATCACTGGAGCGGAACGTGTCCTGATTCGTGCGCTTTCGTCAGCTACGCAAATGTCTCCAGGATCGTCACGCACTTCGGCTCGCGAGGGTACCGACGAAGAATTCGATCCAGCGCGGCAGGCGCAATATGTTTTGCAAGCGGAACATCTCCATCAAGGAATGTCCTCGCAGCCGCTGCTGGAAGCGCTTCTACAGGCAGGTCCCGAAACGCAGGACGTCATGGACCTTGCTCCCACCGAGGCGGACCGTCGTTTGCTGGCGTCGATCCTGATGGATGAAGACGAAGAACTCACGCCCGAAAATCTGGAGGGCGCCGTGCGGGCTCTGCGGCGGATTCACTTGCGCCGGCGGCTCGAGCAGGTCCAGCAGGAACTCCAGCGCTCCGGCCGGCAGATGGAAGAAATGCAGGCATTGCTGCAGGAACGAGTTCGTTTGAAGCGCGCCCTGATGGACCCGAGCGTTGCCGAAAATAGCCCGCCCCCCGCGCCGTTCTAGAGATTTTGTAGCGCCCGGCAGTCCCGGGGCCGCGTCCTAGCCGCCCCATTATGAACGCCCAGTCCGCTATCAGCGATTTGTTATCCGCAACTTAGCGCCGATCATCAACATAGATTTTTTGAATTGGACTCTTCCCGGCGCATCCGGCATAGTGATCTCACTTCGCAACCTGCACAGTCAGCAGCCTCTGCGAAGCTGCTTTTGCTCTGCCAGCCCCGTTTGCTGCACGGCAAATCTCCTGACCTCGTTGGTCTCTTCAAAAACTGAGTGCGCGCCATTTGGTACCGCGACGAACGTGTGCTCACAGCATTCCATTACAGGAGATTCCATGAAATCGTTTCGCAAACTCGCTGCTCTTGTTGTCTTCGCCGTAGGTAGTCTCAGCGTTCTCTCCGGCACCGCTTCCGCGCAGTCGGGAAACGGTTCTTTCACTCTGTCGCATGAAGTGATCTGGCAGAACACGGTGGTCCCGGCGGGAACTTACAGATTTTCTCTGGAGCCGAAAGGTCCAGCCGCATTGTTGACGCTGCAGAATGTCAGCGCCCGGGGCGGCTTCCTCATCATGGTGACCGATGTGGGAGCGTCGAAATTTGACGATGCCAACCGTCTCGTCATGGTATCCAGAGCAGGCAAGAGTTACGTCAGCATACTGGACTTACCGCAGTTTGAAACTGTTTTGCATTTCACCGTGCCCTCCGAAGGCACGGAAAAAGAATTGGCTTTGGCCAGCGATACCTCGGTTCCCACACACCTCCGCTAATCGCTGGTCAATCCGAGAGCAGATTCACTGCGCGAATCTGCTCTCGCCTTCTGACTTGATTCCCGACTGATTGCGTCAACTTCCCGCCGGGGAATCGGTACAATCTCGAGGAAATGGACAAAGCTCAAAGACAGCTTCGGTTCGTCCAAGCTGGTTGCATCTCGTTTCTTATCGTATGCATTGTCCTCCTGCATTCTGGTGTGCTTGGCAGTCTCGAACCCGCGGGTCGGGAAATCAAGCTCGTGCAACTTTTTGTGATGATCATGGCAATCTGGTCCGCTGCGTCGGGGTTCACATTCCAGCGTAGAATGGACCGCGCCGCAGCTAAACCTCAGCGGCCCTCTGCGAAATCGACACCTTTTGCTCGATGGCAAGCCGGAAATGTCATGCGTCTCGCAAGTGCGACGTCAGTCGGAATGTGGGGACTTGTTTTGTACTACTTCAATGGCCCGTTGTGGGTAGTCGATGCCGCTTTTGCAGTCGGCCTCATTTTGTTGTTAACGTGGCGGCCCGTAGTTCGTGCCTAACTTCTGGCTGCGCTAATTATCGCGGTTCAAAATTGACGACAATCGTAGTTGATGCTTCAACAGCCTGTCCGTTGAGCTTTAGGGGCTTCCAGCGCCATTGCTTTACCGTCTCTATCACCGCTGCACTAAGCACTGGATCACCCTTCAGAACTCGAACGGCCGTCGGTCGTCCCTCTTTGTCGATTTCTGCTTCGACCGATACCTTGCCAAAGATGTCCTTTGCCTTTGCGTCTGGTGGGAAAGTTGGACGCACCATTTTCAGCACCTTCATACTGGGAGGCGTGCAGATGATCTTGGCGACACGCTTGGTTGCATGCTCCTGAGCCATGAGAGGAGAAAGCAGAAACAGCAACGCAGTCAAAGATTGTCGGAATTTGCTCACTGGTACTGATGACACCAAACGGACGGTAGAAGTTCCCGGACACTTGCTCAGGTGCGCTTCTCGGGCAGAATGACATCGCAGGGCTTGCAAAGATCAGCGAAACCTCTTCTCAGCTTCTGAGAGCGTTTCACGGTTTTTCTGCACTAACAAGGAAACGTCCACTGGCTCATCTCTTTCTACACGCTTGGAGATCATCGTAAGCACATTAATATTTGTGCTCGTATTCTTGAAGCGCAGGGTGGGGTCAGTACCGAACTCATCTGTAATCATGACCCACCGCAAAGGAAGTTCGCTGGCCAATACATCACCGAACACTACGCCTAAGCTCTGCAATTCGTAGGTCTGAGATTTCTTGAAAACCTTGTCATCGATTAGCCGCTGTAAGATCGGCAAGTCTCTTTTCGTCCTGCTGAGTGCCGTGGTCCCGTATCTCCGTTTCGCCGCAGCCGCAACGAGCGCTCTCTGCTGATCCAGTCGTTCGCTGTCGGCATGAGACAGCTCTGAGAATTTTGGTTCAGGTGCACGGTCGTGGGAAGACTGGCCGAAGAGAAAACCCGCCCCACTCAGAATTGCCCACAGTATCAGCGGTTTCATCGGCTAGCAGCCTACCACTAACGGACGATTTTGGTGGGGACAAGAGAGAATGAGTTTTCACTCTCAAAACCCTATCCGAAAGGTTCGCGTGGTGAGTTTGCCTACGACTGGTCCGGAATAGCGACGTCCCCCTTGACTTCGTCGCTCAGTACGATCGCCTCCGCAAGTTCTTTCATCGCTTTGCGTTTCTGCCGGCTCTGCCGCTGTAACGCCAGGTAGGCTTGTTCCTCGCTCATTCCGAAATCGCGCTGCAGGATCCCTTTCGCGCGTTCGACTACTTTCCGTGTCTGCAATTGTTCGGAGAGATCATTGTTAGCAGCTTCCAGGCGGGCGAGTTCGATCTCCGCTCCCACCAGGAATCCAATCGTTGAGATCAGCCGGATCTGTTTTGGTTTATAGACGTGGGGCAGACGATGCTGCAGGTTGATCACTCCTACGACGCGTCCCCTGCACATCAGCGGCACGGAAAGGAACGCTTCGTAATTATCTTCGGGGAGTTCGTTGAAGAACTGAAAGCGTGGATCTTGTGCCGCCTTTTCGGGTACAGCGACTGCCTCCTGATGCTGCGCTACCCAACCTGTAATGCCCTCTCCAACGCGGAGTTTCAGGCGATCCACGATCTCGGGGTGCGGATTTTTCGAAGCCCGTAACACCAATTCCTCGCCTTCCAGTACGTAAATCAGGCAGGAATCGCATTTCACCAGTGCAGAAGCAAATTCCACAACCCGGCCAAGCACTTCATGGAACTCGTCCGCCGTTGCCAGCCGGACGCCAATCTCGTGCAATAAATCAACGTTTGAATCCTCAACAGACATAAAAGTGGACATGATCTAACGTAGGGTCAAGCCGGGAAGATGTCTAATTCCAAATTCTGATGCGTGCGATAAACATTTTCCGGCGACAAAGTGACTTGCTTACTGAATCGTTTTAGTTCATATCCGCATCCATGTGCTGTTAGAAGAAATTTGGGGAGCTGCAAAATTCTGCACGTAGGGACGCGGCTTGCCGCATCTCACCGCGTGCACAGAAAACGCGGCCAACCGCGTCAGCATTTGGATCTGGATTCTCCCAGCCGTTGGCAGTTCTCCACTCGACATCGTATCCTCAGCAGGTGCCACCATCATCTCAGCCGCAGCGTTCTCCAACCGCCGGGCTTCTCCTCGGCCTGGTGCTCACGCTGGCGGCGGTGGTCGCGTATTCGGCATACATCGTTTGGCAGATCAAGGGCCTGCGTCAGCTGCAGAGCGACCTTGCAGACCGCAACCGCAAAGATTCACTCCAACTGCTGCGCGTCCAGAATGATCTGAACTCTCTCGCGCTCGCGATGCGTGACATGCTGGACGCCGACGAGCCCTACCCGCTCTCTGCCTGGTCAACACAATTTCAGCGCATCCACGCCGATCTCGATGACGCTCTGCGGCGTGAAGAACAGGTTGCACTCGTGGAGCGATCGCCGGAGCAACGCGAGTTTTTGCGCTCCGCGCTCGCGCAATTCTGGGACGCTGCCGATCGCACCTTTGTCCTCGCGCAAAATGGCAAGCAGGACGAAGCACGCTCCGAAATTCGCGTCTCGTTACAGGCCCGTCAAGCAGCGTTGAGCACAGCCGTCGCCCGCCTGCTCGTGCAGAATAACGAGTACGAGGAGCAGGTCGCCGCGCGCACCTCGGCGATTTACGATCGCGTGCAGCGTCAGGTGTATGTTTTTCTCGCTGCGACTCTGATTGCCATCGTGCTGACCAGTTTGTACCTGATGCGCTCCAACCGCAGATTATTTGCACAACTCGCTGCACTGTCGGCGCAGCGCCGCGACCTGGCGCAAAAACTTATTGCTACGCAGGAATCCACTTTGCGTTATGTCTCGCGAGAGCTGCATGACGAGTTCGGACAGATTCTCACCGCGGTTGGTTCCATGCTGGGGCGTGCCGAAAAACATACGCCCGAAGGATCTCCCTTGCGCGTGGAGTTGCATGAAGTGCGCGAGATTGCCCAGAACACCCTGAATACCGTGCGCAGCCTATCGCAGGCGTTGCATCCCGTAATGCTCGACGAAGCGGGCCTCGAAACAACTCTCGACTGGTATCTCCCGACCGTGGAACGCCAGACCGGCATTGCCTTATCCTATGAAAAGTCAGGCGAAGCATTTCCACTTTCGAGCGCGGCGGCGGTGCATATCTACAGAATCGTGCAGGAAGCCCTGAACAACGTGACGAGACATTCCGGATCGAAGCAGGCATGGGTGCGCCTCCGCTTTCTGAACGAATCTCCTGGCGCCTTGCGGGAGGGCATTGCTTCAGCCGCGCCGCCGCCACCACCCGACAGACAGGGGGCTTTAGCCCCTGCCTTACTCGAAGTGGAAGTCGAAGATCACGGCACGGGATTTGCCCCCGCCAGCGGCCGTCCCGGCATTGGACTGGTGGCGATGCGCGAGCGCGCTCAACTTGTGAACGGTACCATTGAATTTCTACAACCTGCGACAGGCGGCACACTGGTAAGGTTGCGTGTCCCTCGGGAGGCGCTTGAAACACATGCCTGACAAGATTTCAGTGCTGTTGGTCGACGATCACGCCATGGTTCGGCAGGGCTTTCGCCGCCTGCTCGAAGACGAATCCGACATTGTCGTGGTGGGAGAATCCGGCGACGGCCTCGACGCCGTCAAAGTCGCCGGGCAACTCAAGCCGCAAGTGATCGTGATGGACTGTGCGCTCCCGGGCATCAGCGGACTGGTAGCTGCTCGCCGCATTCTCGAAGCCTCGCCCGACGTCGCCATCCTGATGCTGAGCATGCATTCCGAAGAAACCTGGGTGCGCCAGGCGCTCGACGCCGGCGCTCGCGGATACATCCTCAAAAGTGCGATGGAACTCGAACTCCCCGTCGCCATCCGCAAAGTAGCCGCTGGAGAAACTGTGCTTGACCCCGCGGTATCGCGGCCGGCTGCCTTGAAAGGCGAGCGCAACGCCGCGCTTACCCCGCGTGAGCTTGAAGTGCTTCAGTTGATCGTGGAAGGTAAATCCAACAAAGAAATTGCGGATCAACTTGGCCTGAGCGCCAACACCATCGCCGTGCATCGCGCCAATATCATGGACGCCCTCGGCATTCATAAAACCGCGGAACTGGTCGTCTACGCCATCCGCAACGGGCTGGTGAACATCCCGTGAAGCGCCGACAAAGTGTAGCGCCGGCGACCCGCCGGCAGTCGCGAGGGCAACTTGCCTTCGCCTCGGGACGCGAATTAGATCGCCGCACTTTTCTTTACGGCCTCACCGGACTAGCTGCTGCGGCCTTGGCTCCGCGCTCGCTCTGGGCGGCCGATCCGCCTCGCCTGCCCTTTCACCTGACCGACGTCACGAACTCCGCCGGCATCCGCTTCCGCCATCACAGCGGCGCGTTCGGAGGAAAGTTCCTGCCTGAGACTCTCGGCTCGGGCTGCGCCTTCTTTGACTACGACGGCGACGGCTGGCAGGACATTCTCCTCGTCAACGGCACCGACTGGCCCGGGCATGGCACGGCGCGGCCGACGCTGCAGCTCTACCGCAACAACCGCAACGGCACGTTCACCGACGTGACGCATGCCGCCGGCCTCGACGCTCCGGATCTTTACGGAATGGGCGTTGCGGTCGGCGACTACAACAACGACGGTTTTCCCGACATCCTCGTCACCTGCGTCGGCCAGAACCGGCTTTTTCGAAATACCGGGAAAGGCACATTCGTCGATGTCACGAAATCCTCGGGCCTCGGGAACCGCCTGGCGTTCAGCACGTCGGCGCTCTGGTTTGACTACGATCGCGATGGCCATCTTGATCTGTTCGTCTGCAACTATGTGAAGTGGTCCGCCGACCACGACGTGTTTTGCAGTCTCGACGGCAAGCACAAGTCCTACTGCACGCCCGAAGCCTATCGCGGACAAACCTGTTGGCTCTTCCACAATCGCGGCGACGGCACGTTCGAAGATGTCACCGCAACCAGCGGAATTTTCGACAGCAGTTCGAAATCACTCGGTGTTGCGCTGCTCGATTACGACCAGGACGGCTGGCCTGATCTGGTCGTCGCCAACGACACGCAGCCCAACAAGCTCTATCGCAACAATCGCAATGGGACGTTCAAGGAAGTCGCCGTCGACGCCGGCGTTGCTTTCAGCACGGACGGCAAAGCCCGCGCCGGCATGGGAGTTGACGCCGCCGATTTTACCAACAGCGGCGTGCAGGGCATCGCCATCACAAACTTCGATAACGAAATGCTCGGACTCTTCCGCGCCAACGGCAAGGGATCCTATGACGACATTGCCGTTCCAGCCGGCGTCGGATCACCCACCAAGAACATGCTGGGCTTCGGATGCGTATTCGCGGATTTCGATCTCGACGGAGCGCTCGATCTCGCGCTCGCCAATGGACACATCGATGAAACCGTTAGAAACATTCGCGGCAACGTCGGATACGCGCAGCCTCCGCAACTTTTTGTGAATCAAGGCAAGGGAATTTTTCGCGATGCCACGGTGGAAGTGGGTTCTGATTTCAGTCAACCGAAAGTCGGACGTGGCCTTGCCTATGGAGATTTCGATGGCGATGGCGACGTCGATCTTCTCCTCACCACTAACAATGGCCCCGCATATCTTTTCCGCAACGATCGTGCCGGCGATGCAAAGAGCGCAAATCTGAGTCTGCGGTTGCGCCTGGTCGGTACCCAATCCAATCGCGACGCGATCGGAGCGATCGTGCGTCTCGAGAGCGGCGGCGTCACACAAACGAGAATGGTGAAGAGCGGATCCAGCTACTTGTCGCAATCAGAATTACCCCTGACCTTTGGCTTGGGCCGGCGAGATCAGGCCGAGAGAATTGTCGTGCAATGGCCAAACGGACGGGTCGAAGAATTCCGCAATTGGAAGGGCGGAACCTCATATCAATGCGTTGAATCCAAAGGCGTTACAACTCTCTCCAATTTCTAGTATTTTTACAGTATTGTGCCATTTCTGCGATCTCGCTAGATTACATTCAATTCGCATCGCTCTCATAGCACCCCACACGCGCTTTGAGAAAGATCCACCCGGCGGCATCCGCAATGCCGCCGGGTTCTTTTTTGCCCCTTTCTGATTCGAAATGCTTGTTTTCCCCTAACAGACTAGAACGGTCGTAACCTGTTACCTGCTTACCAGTCATTGACTTGGGATAGTGGACAAGGTACTTTCGCGTTATCTCTCCTTTCATCAAAGGACGAACACTTGGCGCGGAAGATACTGCTCGCCGATGACAGCGTTACAGCCCAGAACATGGGCCGAAAGATCCTGACTGACGCCGGGTACGACGTCGTCACGGTGAACAACGGATCTGCGGCCCTAAAGAGGGTTGCCGAGCAGAAGCCAGACCTCATCGTGCTGGACGTCTACATGCCCGGCTACAGTGGCCTGGAAGTATGTGTCCGCCTTAAGGACGCGCCTGAGACCGCCCGTATCCCTATCCTGTTGACCGTAGGTAAGTTGGAGCCTTTTAAGCCCGAGGAAGCTACCCGCGTCCGCGCTGACGCTTTCATCGTAAAGCCCTTCGAAGCCAGCGAACTTCTCAGTGCATTAACGCGCCTGGAAGATCGCATGGTTCCTGCCCAGTCGGACGGCTCGCGATTCAGCGGATCGGTTTCGGGCGTCGAGCGTTTCAGTGGTAGTGATCCCTCAGCCAGGAAATCCGAAGAGGACACCGATAGCGGATGGAAGAATCGTCTCCGGTTTCCTTCCAAGAAAAAGAAGGAAGAACCAGAACCAGAGCCCGAACCCGATTTCGTTACACCATCGAGCTTCCGCGATTTTCGGCGAGGCAATGGCAAGGCTCCCGCCGGCAGTTCTCCTTTCCCGCTCAGCACGGCGCCCGCCGCGAATCAGGAACCCGGCCTGGTGCCCGACATTCCACGCGACATCACGCCCGAAGAATTGGACGCGCTCAGCGAACTGGTCGCGAAACTTGACGGAGTTCCCGCGCCAGAACAAGTGGCGCCGATCGGCGAAAAAATTGGCCCGTCCGAGTCCGCCTCCGCGCAAGCTCCGGAAGCAGTAGCCCAGCAAGAAGCTGCGGATACAGCTCCGGCAGCAAAGACCGAACCTGAATTTGCAGTCGCCGCTCCGGAAGTCACTAAGGAACTCGAAGTTGTCGCGCCCGCTGCGGAAGCTGCCAGGAGCGAAACCGAAACTGTTGCCACCGAGAGTGTCGCGCCTGCAGTAGAAACGCCGGCGCCGGTAGCTGAGGCTGCGCCCACTGAGGTGCCTGCTCCCGAAGTGGTTTACCAGACCGAAGCTGCTGTTGCACAGGAACCCGCTCCGATCGATCGCGATGACGAGCCGAAGTTTGCATCGGCCGTCGACGCAACACCGCCAGCCGAGTCCGCCGAAGTCCCTACGGAAGCCGCCGCGCACGAATCATCCACACCGGTCGTTGAAATACCTGCTGTAGAGACGGTTTCCGAAGCAGCAGTGGCAAGCCAGACCGACGAGAGCGCGAAGGCGGAAGACTCATCCCGCATCGACGAATCCGTTCCGGCGATCGCGCCCGCTGCTGCCGAAACTGGCAGCGCAGACGCATCGTCGCCCAGCGCTGAGGAATTGGCGGAAGCCTTACGGCTTCTGACGCCGTCGCAAAGCCCATCTGTGCCGCAAACCTTGGCGGAAGCGGGGGCAGCGCTGGCCGATGAACTCTCGCGGGGAGCGAGCGGCCACTGGGTCGCAGAGTCTGTGTCGCTCAGTCCGGAAGAAGAAGCAGCATCACTCGAAGCCGAGATGTTCCGCACGTTTTCGCAGGGAAGCGGTCAGCCAGCCGCAGCAACTCCAGCCAGTGAAGCTCCTGCTGAGATGGCGGTCGAAGCCGCCCCCACAGCGGTGGAGGAAAATCCGGCGACGACCGCAGCCGGGAACGCCGTGGCTTCTACGGTGCAGGAGCAGGTTGAGGCGCCCGCGAAACAGGAAGACGCCGCGCAAGAACCCGTCGAAGCCACTACCTTCGCGGATGCGGTGAGCGCCAATCGCGAAGACGAAGACAAGAACGAACGCAAAGGCGAGGACGATCAGGCTGTCGCGGCGGTCGCCGCATCCGAGCACAACGGTTCGGCAGTGGCAAACACGCACCACGAAGATTCCATTTCAGAAAACGGTCCGGGGGGAGAGGAAGCCATGGGTAAGGAAACGAAGGGCAAGGGCGGAAAGTCCAACTGGCATCAAATCCGCTCTGGAGCGCCGGCGGCAAACGATGCTGTCGAAGCAGCGAAGCAATCCGAAGAAGCGCCCAAGACCATGGCCGCTGCAGCCTCGGCGGAGAACGGATCTGAAGCCAGTAACATCGCCAGCATCGTCGATAGCGTGCTGGCTGATTTGCGTCCGAAGATTGTCGAAGAGATTGCCAAGCAGCTGTCTAAGAAGTAAGCCGGCTTGAACCGCAACTGAGAGCTGGCAGCTCTCGACTATCCAACCGAATCTAGTCGCTGCAGCAATACCGCAACCTGCGCAATCGCCGCGTTGTCCGTCCCGATGCCTTCAGGCGTTTTTGCTTTGATCCCTACGCAGTCTCCGGGAATTCCGCATAACTCCGACACATGCTTTCGCAGTGCGCCTGCGTGTGGGCCAATCTTCGGTGCGGCCAGGATCAACGTGGAATCCAGATTGACCAACGCATAGCCCGCCTCTGCCACCCGTTTCAAAGCTTCGCGCAAGAAGACCGCAGAGTCTGCTCCCTTCCATTGCGGATCAGACGGTGGAAAGAGCGAACCGATATCGGGCCCAGCGATTGCGCCCAAGAGCGCATCCGTGATGGCATGCAGCAAGACGTCGCCGTCGGAATGGCCGCCCAGGCCCTTGTCATAGGGCAGGGAAAGGCCGCCGATCATGAGCGGAATACCAGCTTTGAACTCATGCGAGTCCCAGCCAAAACCGATGCGCATTTCAGGTTGCATAAATTCGAGTGATTGGTGATTAGTGGTAAGCAGAAACGTCATGTCCTTTGACTCACCACTAATCACAAATCACTAGCCACTGCTCTTTAAATAGAATTCCGCCAGTTCCATATCCGCCGGCGTGGTGATTTTCAAATTACGAGGTGTTCCCATGACGACTGCCACCGGATGTCCGGACCGTTCGATCAGGGATGCTTCATCCGTTCCTACAAAGCCATCCGCCGCGGCATCGTCGAAAGCCTGCTTCAGAATGTCGTAGCGAATTCCTTGCGGAGTTTGCGCCATGACAACGCTCGCGCGCGGAATCGTTGCTTTGATCAACGCACCGTCCGAAGTACGCTCCACTTGTTTGACAGTGTCGACCGCCGGCGTTCCAGCAATCGCGGCGCCATGTTTCCCGGTTGCGGCGATCACCTCGCTGATGATTTCGGAGGTCACCAGAGGACGCACTCCATCATGTACGAGCACCACATCACTCGGATCGGCAGCAATCGCCGCCAGCGCGTTGGCGACGGAGTCTTGACGGTGTTCGCCGCCTTCTACCATCTGCAGGCGCTTCTTCAATATCTCCGGATATTCCTTTTCGAGCTGGGCGCGGAAGCCGGCAATTTCATTCTTCCGCAGCGCGATCACGATCTCATACACCTCCGGGCACTCCGCAAATCGCCGCAGCGTATGGACCAGGATCGGGATGCCGCCCAATTCCTTGAATTGCTTGGATGGCGTTTTCTTTTTCGACTTGGTTGCCGCAGGGGGGGCCATGCGCGTGCCCAGTCCGGCCGCCGGAACAATGACAAACACCTTCATAATCGGGGTTCAGTATAAGAGGGTGTGCGGGAAAGTATCAAATGAGCGCCAGCCCAAAGTCGGCCATCATCGATGGCAAGTCGCTTTTCTCTCTCTTAGATCTCGCAGTCCTGCGTCAAGCGTAGTGCCGAAGGGCGAACGACGATCGACCAACGACCGGTCTTGTCATTCGTTCGGATGCTCCGCCAGCAGCGGCGAAACCTTCTTCCCAGGATCCGAAATTGGCCCGTTCGTTCCTGCCGAAGAGATCGGGGGGGCCACCTGCACACCAGCTTTCGAATCATGACGTGCGCCTGCCCGTTCGTCCCATTTCCCAAAGATCATCTTCCCGGCAGTTGTCTGCAATACCGACGTTACGGCGATGTCGACAGTCTTGCCGATCATCTTGCGCGCGTTGTCGACCACAACCATCGTGCCGTCGTCGAGATAGGCGACGCCCTGGTTGTATTCTTTTCCTTCTTTCAGGATGAACACCCGCATCGCCTCGCCAGGCAGCACGATCGGTTTCAGGGAATTCGCCAGCTCGTTGATATTCAGCACGGCGACGCCCTGCAGTTGCGCGACTTTATTCAGATTGAAATCGTTGGTGATGATCTTGCCTTCGTAGAGTTTCGCTAGCTCGATCAACTTCATGTCGACTTCGCGGACCGAAGGGAAATCGTCTTCCACGATCTGAATCTGCAGGGAAGCGGTCTTCTGCAGGCGTTGCAGGATATCGAGGCCGCGGCGTCCACGATTTCGCTTGAGCGAGTCCGCGGAGTCGGCTACCAGTTGCAGTTCACGCAACACGAACTGCGGAATCACGATGATGCCGTCAAGGAAACCAGTTTCGGCGATATCGGAAATGCGGCCGTCGATGATGACGCTGGTGTCGAGGATCTTGTAACTCTTCTTGCCCGATTTCTCGCCGCCGAAAATACCACCCAGTGCAGCCAGGTTGAGGAGGTCGCCCTTGTTGGCGCCGACCGCCAGGCCTACATAGGCCATGATCAGCATCACCAGAATCTGGAGGAAGCTCTGGGTCGGGCTCGATGGAATGCTGTTGCGGATGACGAGCGCGAAAAGATAGGCGCCGACGATCCCGAGAATGCTGCCGATTGCCGCCCCGATGAGCCGTTTCAGGCTCATGACGCGCAGGCGCCACTCGAAGACAATAATGGCGCAGCCAATCAGAAGCCCGACCGCTGCGTCCAGATTCGAAGGCAATCCAAACGGTTGGATCCGGAAGCAGGTGAAGCCTACAAAGAGAACAAATGAAAGCCGTATAAGTATGACGTCCACGGATCGACCTCCCCGGGCGAAGGTGCCGTCGAAACGACTCCCGTCCCGCGCCAGCGATCCAGGGTGAAAATGAAAATAGGCCCTGTCCGCCAACGTTCTAATACGGGGCGATTATGAGATATGAAACGGTGCCCCGTTTTCCGGCGCAAGGCCGGAGCCCAACCAACAACTACGGCGAGCAGTATATACCCGAAAACCAGCACTTAGCACTGAGCCATCCGCCTCTGGCCAAACCAAAGTAAACCCAAGCCCTGGCCCGCCAAATTGGTCGAATGGGTGGGCTTTTGGCTAAATGCTAATGGCTGAGCGTTCCATCTCACATCCCGTCGTAGTTAGGCCCACCGCCACCTTCCGGCGGAACCCACGTGATGATCTGGTATGGATCCTGAATATCGCAGGTCTTGCAGTGGACGCAGTTGGCCGCGTTCAGGCTGATCCGTTTACCGTTTGGCGTACTCGAATCGTCGAGCATTTCATAGACATTTGCGGGGCAGAAATTCTGGCAAGGGCTGCCAAACTCTTTCACGCAACGCTCGTTGCAGATGTTCGTGTCGTGAATTACCAGGTGCGCCGGCTGATCCTCTTCATGCTTCGTACCCGAGTGATACAAGTCGGTGAGTTTGTCGAATGTCAGCTTGCCGTCGCCTTTCGCGGGACCAACCATGTGCGCCGCCGGTCCACCGTCGGGCAACAGATTCGCCAGCGGCTTCATGCGCTCGTATCCAGGATGTGACGGGACGCGGTTGCGCAACCCGCCATCGAAAAATTCCTGCAATCCCGCGTTGAACATACCGGGGAGCATGCCCTTCTCAAATCCCTGATGGAAGTTGCGGACGGGCCACAATTCGTCTTTGATCCAACTCGTATCGACGCGCCGCGTGAGCTTGCCAAGCGTAGCCGCGGACGAATCGTTCTTCACCAATGCTTCGAACGCCGTCTCCGCCGCCAGCATGCCGCTCTTGATGGCAAGGTGAATTCCCTTCAGGCGGGCCGAATTCAGGAAGCCAGCCGAATCGCCGACGATCATCCAACCCTCGCCGCCGAGTGGCGGCAGTGACCACCATCCGCCATAGGGCAAAGACTTCGCGCCGTAGCGGATCATTTTCCCGCCATGGAGCAAGTCGGCGACAAATGGATGCTGCTTGAAGGACTGCAGAACATGCTGTGGATCCAGACGCGGATCCTGATAATCCAGCCCGGTCACATATCCGAGCGAAACGACGTTGTCCGCCGCGCCATACATCCACGAACCGCCGTATTCCTTCGTGGTCAGCGGGTAGCCCAGCGTGAGGATCACTTCGCCGGGCCGAATCCTCCCGGATGGCACCTCCCACAGTTCTTTCACTCCCACGCCGTAGGTCTGCGGGTTACGGTCCTTCAATAGGTCGAATTTCTGGGTGAGCTGTTTCGTCAGCGATCCGCGTGTGCCCTCGGCCAGCACCACGACTTTCGCTTTCACGTCGTAGCCGGGCTCGAAATTTGATTTCTGCTGGTTCTGTTTGTCGACTCCCTTATCGTCGGTGCGCACGCCGACCACGCGATTGCCTTCGTACAAAAGTTCCGATCCGGCAAACCCGGTGAAGACCGTGATGCCCGCTTCTTCCACTTTTCCGGCCAGCCACTTCACAAACCTGTTGATGGAAATCACGTAGTTACCGTGATCCTGCAACGGAGGAGGCACGAGCGGAAGCTTGAAGTGCTTTTCTTTCGTCAGGAAATAAACGGCTTCCTTACTTACCGTCGGTCCAAGCGGAGCGTCCTTTTCGAATCCCGGCAGCAACTCCTTCATCGATCGCGGATCGAGAATCGCGCCCGACAGGCAATGCTGTCCCGCTTCGCGCGCCTTCTCAAGCAAGTAGATATTTTCTTTCGAAAGCGGCGCCTCGGGGTGCCGCGCATTGTGATCGTCAATCAATTGCGAGAGCCGGAGCGCGCACGCCATCCCTGCCGGGCCTCCGCCGACAATGACGACATCGGCTGGCATCTCGGGATGGTCGATGTTGGGGAGAGGTTTGCGGAAGATCAGCATGGTGCACTTCCCTTAGTCTGGAACTGTGTTTACCGCGGATCGGCGCAGATTTCACGGATTCTTGCGGGAAACTATCCATGATAATCGCAAACCCGGCCTAGCGCCTTCGGATTGGCGGTAGTAGCCCAGCGGTGGAAACTTTGACCGCGCGCCCGGTGTCTGATCTCTCCATGAGGCCCAGCTGGACACTTCGGCAGTTACTCGCCCTCTTGCGCGGGCTGGCGATCATGGTTGCGCTGTTCTGGGTACTGATCCTGTTCCAGCTCGGCCCGGCATTCGTTCGCGGAGGTTTCACCGCCCTCCGCGACCAGATCGTGCGCGTCGCGACCGCCGGCGTTCCCCCGGATCACTGGGACATTGCCATCACCAGAATGTATGAAGCCCTGGGCGCGATCGCCATCGTGGGATTGTTCCTGTACAAAGCCCAGCGCTACCTCGGAAGAAAACTCTCGTCGCAGCGCGAATCCTGGAATCGACCCTAGCCAAGATTTCCTCCGTGACCTCTGTGCCCTCCGTGGTCAAGCTTCTTGCGAACGGCGGCACAAAAGCGCGCGACCACCAAGCGGCGCCCCTGCTACCATCGCCTGAGATGCTGGAGCCATCCACTCCCGTTCAGTTTGTCAAAGGGATTGGTCCGCGCCTCGCCGAAGTCCTGGCCGCCAAGGGCTTGAATACGGTGGACGACCTGCTCCACTACCTGCCCTTCCGTTACGAAGATCGCCTGAACCCGCGCTCAGTGGCCGAACTTCGCGCCGGCGAGATGGCTACGGTGATTGCCGAAGTCCGCAACTCAGGCTTGTTCCGCACGCGACGCATGCCGATTTTCCAACTTACTGTTGGACAGGGGCGCAATCGCCTCAAGTGTCTCTGGTTCAACGGAACGTATTTGCGCGACCGTTTTCAGGCTGGCCAGATGGTCGCCCTCTACGGGAAGGTCGAGCAGGATCGCGAAGGCGAACTGCAGATCATGCAGCCGCAGTTTGAAATTCTCGGCGACATCAATGAAGAAGGCGGCGCTGACGATGCGGAGAAAAAAGCCGCCGCGTCGCTCGAAATCGGACGCATTGTTCCCATTTACGAATCCACCGGACAAGGCAAACTCACGCCTCGCTGGTTTCGCCGCAGCATTCGCTGGGCGCTCGACAATCTTGGGCCCGACACTTCCGATCCGATCCCGCCCGCGGTACGTGCCCATCTCAGCCTGATCGGACATCGCGAAGCGCTCGAAAAAGTTCACTGGCCCGATCCGGGCGAAAGTTTCAGCGATCTTCTGTCTTCCCGCACACCGGCGCACATCCGCCTGATTTTCGATGAACTGTTTTTCGTTGAACTCGGTCTCGAATTGAAGCGTCGCGAACAACGAGCGCGCACCGGGATTGCGTTTGCGCCTACCGCCGACGTGCGGGAGGCCATCAAGAAAGTGTTGCCCTTCCATCCGACCGCCGCGCAAAAGCGCGTCCTTAAGGAAATTGCCACGGATATGCAGGCGCCTTTCCCGATGCGGCGACTCCTCCAGGGAGATGTTGGTTCCGGCAAGACGATCGTTGCTTTTCAGGCTGCGATCATTGCCATCGAAAATGGATATCAAGTCGCGCTCATGGCGCCGACCGAAATCCTCGCCCAGCAACATTATTTTTCTGCGAGGCAGATTCTCGAAAAAGCTGGCTACAACATCGTGCTGCTGACGGGCTCGCTCGAACAGGACACGAAGCGCAACATCCGTCGCCACATTGCGCAAGGCAATGCGCAGCTCGCCATCGGAACGCACGCGCTAATTCAGGAAGGCGTTGAGTTCGAAAGTCTTGGCCTGGTGATCGTCGACGAGCAGCATCGCTTCGGCGTCATGCAGCGCTTGAAACTAATGCAGAAGTCCGAGGAAGAACGTGTGGGGACAGGTCTGCGACCTGTCCAAGCCGAGCGAAGCTCGGCACCCGCCGAACCGGATGTCCTGGTCATGACCGCCACCCCCATCCCGCGCACGCTGGCCCTCACCCTCTACGGAGACCTCGACGTATCCGACCTCGATGAACTCCCTCCCGGCCGCACGCCCGTCGTCACCCGCGCCGTCACCGACGAACGCGCTCCGGAAGTCTGGGACTTCGTTCGCAAACAGATCACTGCTGGACATCAGG
The DNA here is from genome assembly GCA_016196065.1 of Acidobacteriota bacterium. Lineage (NCBI taxonomy): Bacteria > Pseudomonadati > Acidobacteriota > Acidobacteriota bacterium. The sequence continues at coordinate 468,415 of JACPYL010000012.1, forward strand.
CGTACGTCGTTTATCCGGTGATCGAAGAGAACGAAGAACGCGAGCTGAAAGCCGCGCAACAGATGTTCCGCCAGTTGCGCGACAAGACTTTTTCCAACCTTCACGTCGGCCTGCTGCACGGACGGCTCGATCCCGAAGAAAAAGAACATGTCATGCGGGAATTCCAGAAGGGCGAAATCAACGTGTTGGTCGCGACCACGGTAATCGAAGTTGGCGTCGACGTGGCGAACGCGGCCATCATGGTGATCGAGCACGCCGACCGCTTCGGCCTGGCGCAACTCCACCAGCTTCGCGGACGCATTGGGCGCGGCGCCGCCAAGTCGTATTGCATCCTGATGTACGGCGGGAAAGTTTCCGAAGAAGGCCAGCGCCGCCTCGATGCCATGGTTCGCACCACCGACGGCTTTCAGATCGCCGAACTCGACCTCGAACTGCGCGGTCCCGGGGAATTTTTCGGTACGAAGCAGGCAGGCATTCCTAGTTTTCGCGTCGCGAATATCATCCGCGACCGGCAATTGCTGGAAGCCGCCAAACTTGAGGCCGCGTTTGTGTTGTCGGGACCGAATGCAGAAATCTCGCAGGCAGAAATCGACCGCGCGCTGAAGCACATGCGGACACGCTGGGCGTTGAGTTATGGGTTGGTGGAGGTGGGATAGTGAGCCGCGGCAAGCCGCGTCTCTACATTTAGGTGTTGGATGGAATGAGAGTTCGCACCTGCGCCAATAACTTCGCGCCCGCCTCCCCTGCATCATCCTTGGAGAACGCATCTCCCAGATCGACGAACGGTACTCCCGGACAACATCCTGCAAAAATCTCGCCCGCTGTTTTGCCACGGGCGGATAACTTCGCATTTGCAAGAATCAACTTCGGCGCGCGCGCTTTCATCAGCACCTGCGAGTCGACCAGATTGCTGGCCGTAATCGGACGCAGGCTCTCCTTCTTCAGTAACTCGGACAGATAGGCCAGCACGTCAGCAGACGGATCCACGCACAACACCGCCGGGCGCGATTGATCCGCAGGAGCACCCGCCGTAGGCCTTTGCGCCTGCAATGCCGCAAGGATGGCATCATCCTCCGTCTCATAAAGGCGGAAGACGTTGTGCAGGTTCGTCATCGTCAGTGCCTTGCGCATCATCGCCGGACACTGGCAGATCGTCACGTCGCCACCCGCTGCCCGAGCCGCGGACATCAATCGGACAATGGTCCCCAACCCGCTGCTGTCGATGAAAGTCACCTCGGCGGTTTGCAGAACAATGTGGGGCTGGTGCTCTAATTCCTTGCGGACGATCTCGTGCAGGGTGTCCACTTCCGGTCCCACAACAATTCGACCCGCACACTGCAGGACGAGAACTTCGCCGACCCAGCGCGACTTGAGTTGCAGATTCACGATGCGAGCTACAGGGAAGGCCCACGTAGCTCCGGCATTATAGCCCCCGCTTCAGTGAATCCTTGATTGCGAGCCGGTTACTCCGCCCACTATCACGGAAGTGTGCCGGTGAGCTTCACTTCGTCAATGAGTCCGATGAAGTTCCTGCGGAACTGGCCCTTGTCGCTCCCGCCAAAGTTCGCCGCGCCGACTTGAAAACCGGCGTTCCCGATAGTGGGCGCGCCGAAGTTCTTGAGCGCGAGTTTCCCTTCGTTCTTGCCATTCACGATCAGACTGACATGCGTGGTCAGCCCGTCTGCCGAGGTGGTGTACTTCAACGACACTTTGTACCAGAAGCCCAGTGGCGAAGTATCGGCGCTGGTGATAAAGAAAACGCCCCCTGACTTACAGACTCCGCCAACAAATTTCTTTTGCGCGGATACGTAATAGATCCCATACGTCGTGAGACACGTTCCCGAGCCGTTGGAAATGACCTTACCGGCAATGAGGTCTCCGAATTGATCCGCGTCGGTCCCGCCGGTTGGCATGGCGTACAGGGACAGCGTGAAGTTCTTGACCTGATTGAGGTACGGGGCGTTGGCCTGAGTTTGAGCGAGCGTGATGTAGTCTACGTCCGCCATGCCGTTGAGGGAAAAGGGCTTTCCGCCTTGCGGCACATCGGAAGTGTAGGTCAGGCCACCGGTCACGACTCCGTTGAAGCCAAACGGGCCGCTGTCGACCGCGTTGGCCACTGGCGCTCCGTTGGGCCCGGTGCTGAAGCGATACCGCAGGATGGTGGCCTGGGTCGCTGCATACGAGAGCGTCGGCAAAATCAGTATCAAGGCAAATTTCACGATCGTGGTCCGCATGACGGCAAGTCCTCCTGAAGACTGCTTTGGTTCGTCGAAAAGCCGGTTTCGTGGCAAACTGTAACCAAGCTGGTTGCTGCAGTCTTTACCGATTTCTTAAGTACTCCTTAAATTCCTGGCGCGGTATCAGTCATGAACGACTTGCACGGCACGACCTTCGTTTTTCCTCCCTTCCGCATGGACCCAAACCGGCGTCTGCTGTTTTGTGAGGAGCGCCTGCTCTCGTTGACTCCCAAAGAGTTCGACACGCTTCTGGTTCTGGTCGAAGCCGCGGGTGCGGTGGTGAATAAGGAAATGCTGATTGCCCGCGTCTGGCCCGACAGTTACGTGGGGGATGGCAGCCTGGCGCGAAACATTTCCGTGCTGCGTAAGAGCATGGGGGCAGAGGTGATTGAGACCGTTCCCCGCCGCGGATACCGCCTGACTGTTCCCGTCACGCAGGCACTTGCGGCGTCCGCGCCGGCCGCTTCTGATCCGCCGGAAGCAGGGCAGGTCGAGCCGCCACCGGTGAAAACGGCCGGCTCGCGCTGGGGCAGTCTCCGTCTCAGGATTGGCCTGGCGGTTGCCGCCACCTTCGTCGTCGGCGCCATCATTTTCGCGGGCCGCTATTCCGTAGTCCGACGCGCCAGCGCAGGCTCCGAAGCAGGACACTCCGGACCGATCCATTCGTTAGTCATCGAGAAAGTGGGTGGCGTCGACCCGCTCGACGAAGGCTTCACCATGTTCACGCTCGCGCCGCATGAGGAGACTTCGCTGCAGAGCCCGGGACACTTCGGATATGACCGTTTAAGGCTGGCCTCGACCGATCAGTTTCTCTTCTATCGGACGTTGAGCGATGCCGAGAAGGATTTCGCGTTCAGTCACGACTGGAAACTGACCTGCGTTTGCGCCGTGAACCAGGGCGCCGTCGTTGCCATGATCGATTTCGGCAGATACAAGGGCGCGATGCGTTTCGACATCGTGCTCCTGCAAGAAGGCGACAGGTATTTTGTGGCCCTTACCAAGCAGATTTCACCCGACTTCCAGTGGGAACAGAAGCTCGAGTTCGCCGGTGTGGCCGACGTGGTGAACCCGCACACCTATGAGCTTCGTTATGACCACTTGCGACAGGCAGCCAGTCTGTGGATCGATGGGAACGAGGCGGCATCAGGCTATCGAGGCCATCGTCAGTTTCGCGAGAACACCGGCCTCAACTTTGGAACGGTGCGCTATCTCGCCAGTGCCCAGGCGGAGGGCGTTTTTCGTACTGTGCGCTTCGAGGCGTACTGAGCCATCGCCCATCGAGTCGGAATTTTAGCCCTCTAATCTCCTTCTGATATCATCGCGAATGAAGCCGGGTGACCCGGTGGAATCGAGTTTGTTGAAGGAGTCGCACTCATGGATACGCCCGCCCTGCCTATGGGCTCACGTCGCAATGAAGACATCGCGCTCGACCTCATGAAATTTGTGGCCATGACGACCGGCTATGGCAAGACTACGGGCACCGGAGTGGGCTTCCAGGGCGGTGGCGCTGCCTCCAAGCCCGAGGATTACGCGGATCATCTCCTGGAACTGTATGGCAAGTGCCTGAAGGCGGTCGGCGGCAAATAGATTGCGGGCATTCAGAACTATGTATTCAGTCAATGAAAGAGTCGAAAAGCTCTTGAAAGGCTGATAGGTGGGTGCTGAATGCGGTACCCTGCAGTAACCTCTTGTGCTGGAACCCCTTCGTTGACAACGCTGTTGCGGCTACGCTAACATAGACATCTTTGGAAGTCCTGCGGTTGCCCGCCTGAACGCTCTCGCGCCTTCTGCGTGGAATGATGGGGCACTCAGCGGTCTTCGTTGCGTTCTTTAATTCTAGGGAGAATTCAGATGTCTACCTATTTCCCCAAAGAGGGGGAAATCGTTCGCAAGTGGTTTGTCGTGGACGCTGCCGGGCAGCCTCTCGGCCGTCTCGCGTCGAAAGTCGCTCGCATTTTGATCGGCAAAGAGAATCCGCAGTACACGCCCTTTATTGACACGGGCGACCACGTCATCGTGATCAATGCTGAGCAGGTGAAGATTACCGGCATGAAAGCCGAGCAGACCTCGTATCACCATTACACCGGGTATCCCGGCGGCATGCGCTCTGAAGTTTTGAAGAAGCGCCTGGTCCGCAAGCCGGAGTTGGTGATCGAAGATGCGGTTTCGCGCATGCTTCCCAAGAACAAACTCGGCAAGCAGATGTTCACCAAGCTGAATGTGTACAAAGGCGACAAGCACCCGCACCAGGCGCAAAAGCCGCAAGCGAAAGTGCTGGCGTAAGGAAGCTGCTAGCTTCTGGCTACTAGCTTCTAGCAAGCAAAGTTTCGAACAAGAATTCTGGAAAGGGTTGATCGGCCATAGCGACTCGCTTCGCAACTCAGTTTGCTAGAAGCCAGTAGCTAGTAGCCAGAAGCGAAATCATGGCAGAGACAGTTCAATACTACGGAACCGGCCGCCGCAAGACGGCGATTGCGCGTGTGTTTCTTCGTCCCGGCAGCGGGGAATTCAAGGTTAACGGCAAAGCGTTCGACGAATATTTCGTGACGCCTTCGCAGCGTTCGAGTGCCAAGTCGCCGCTCGCCCTCACCGAAACCGCCGCTACCTTTAATGTGCTCGCCAATGTGTCCGGCGGCGGCGTGGCCGGTCAGGCTGACGCGGTTCGTCTTGGGATCACTCGTGCGCTCATGCTCTTCAACGCCGAGTTGCGAAAACAGCTCAAGGCGAGCGGCATGGTGACGCGTGATCCACGTCAGAAAGAGCGTAAGAAGTACGGACAGAAGGGCGCACGCAAGCGCTTCCAGTTCAGCAAGCGTTAAGTCGCGTCGTTCGTCCTTCGCAGTTCGCACCTTTCGCCGTAGCGAAGGACGAATAGCGAACGACAGGTTTAGTTTTTTTGCTGAAGGCTGATCGCCGACAGCTGGTTGTTAAATTCATCCCCCCACCTCCCCCGAGATGGGGTGGACGGGAATGGCAATCCGGAAAAGCAGTGCCCGTGCAAGGCAACTGGCAACCGATTCCGGATGTAGACCAAATGAGGAGGTTAATTGGCTAACATCACCATGAAGGAATTGCTCGAAGCAGGTGTTCACTTCGGGCATCAGACCAAGCGCTGGAATCCCCGGATGAAGGAATACATATTCGGCGAGCGCAACGGGATCTACATCATCGACCTGCAGAAGACGCTGAAGATGTTCAAGGAAGCGTCGAAATTCGTGCAGGATCTGGCCGTAGCAGGCCGCGTCATCCTCTTCGTTGGCACCAAGCGCCAGGCGCAGGACGCCATCGCCGAAGAGGCGCAGCGATGCTCGATGTTCTACGTGAACCAGCGCTGGCTGGGTGGACTGCTGACCAACTGGGTCACCGTTCAGAAGTCAGTCAAGCGGCTCAAAGAACTCGACGACATGGCCACCGATGGCCGTTACGATCTGCTGCCGAAAAAAGAAGTCATCAAGCTCGAACGCGAGCGCAAGCATCTCCAGGCCAACCTTGCCGGCATCAAAAATATGTCGCGGTTGCCGGATGCGATCTTCGTCATCGACTCGAACAAGGAACAGATCGCGGTACGTGAAGCCCGCAAGCTGGGCATCCCCGTGGTCGCCGTGGTCGACACGAATTGCGATCCGAGCGAAGTGGATTACGTCATTCCCGGAAACGACGACGCGCTCCGCGCGATCCGTCTGTTCACCTCGAAGATCGCTGAGTCGATCGCCGAGGGCGTCAACCTGATGAGCGACAAGCACCTGGCCGAATTGCAGGCCGTGGCTAGTCCCGAGCCGGTTGCCGGAGAGGTCGCCCCCGAAGAAGTTGCGGAAGCGGCTCCTGCTTTGTCGGCTGAGGCCGCCGAAGAAATCCGCATGGAAGACGTGTTGGGCGCGGGTACGCGCAAACGTCAGACCGTCGCAACCGAAGATATTGACGAGTTACAGGCCGAAACACGCCGGTTCTAGCTGCACAGCATTTGCGGAAGAGTTCTTGTGGAAGAGCGGGCCTTCAGGCCCGCGTGGAAGCAAGCCTGACAAGGGCTTTGGCCCCTGAGGAAATCTGACCCGCGGCTACTCCGGCGCGGGTCAAGCTTTATAGAAAGCAGTTTCCGGTTTCCGTTTCATCGTTTCTGGAGCCCCCCAGCATCGCTCGAGACAGGAAACCAGGAACAAGAAATGGAAGATACGGAATGAGCACTACTATGGCAAATATTTCTGCTGCCCAAGTGAAAGAACTCCGCGAAAAGACCGGAGCTCCCATGATGGACTGCAAACACGCGCTGACCGAAGCCAAGGGCAACCTGGAAGATGCAGTCGTCCTGTTGCGTAAGAAGGGTGTATCGGTTGCAGCCAAGAAGGCGACTCGTGTGACCAGTGAAGGATCGGTCGGACACTACATTCACGCTGGTGGCAAGATCGGCGTCCTAGTGGAAGTGAATTGCGAGAGCGATTTCGTCGCCCGCACCGATGACTTCAAGGAATTGGTCCACGACATCGCCATGCATATCACGGCGAGCGATCCGAGGTACGTCCGCAAAGAGGACGTGACCAAGGCAGATTTCGATCGCGAGAAGGAAATCTTCCTCGATCAGGCCATCAAGAGTGGCAAGCCTGCGAACATCGCCGAAAAAATGGTCACCGGCAAGATGGAAAAGTTCTACGAAGAAGTCTGCCTGCTTGAGCAGCCCTTCATCAAGGACCAGACCATCTCCATCGCACAGCTGATCGCCGCGAAAATCGGCAAACTTGGAGAGAACATCTCTGTGCGCCGTTTTGCCCGCTTCAAGGTGGGTGAGGCGACCGCAACCGTAGCATTCACCACCGTCAAAACCGACGACGGTGAAGGCGACGCACCCGTCGCCAAATAGGCGGACAATTCAGGGGCGCTTCGGCGCCCCTTTTGATTTATGCTCTGTGGGCGGCGAGCCACGGGCTTTGAGCTTCGGGCAACCCGCGTACCGGTTGCTCGAAGCTCAAAGCTCGTAGCACGAAGCCTGGGTAACTGAGAACTCTCTTCATGCCGACTCCAATTTTCAAACGCATCCTGCTCAAGATCTCCGGTGAAGCCCTGGCAGCCCGGCAGGGATTCGGCGTTGATACCGCCCGCATCCACGAAGTCGCCGCCGAGTTGGCGGACGTTCACAGCCTCGGCATACAGATCGCGATTGTGGTTGGCGGTGGCAACTTCTTCCGCGGCGTCGCCGATCAGGCCAAAGACATGGACCGCGTTTCCGCCGATCACATGGGCATGCTCGCCACGGTCATCAATGCGCTGGCTTTGCAGGACGCGCTCGAAAAACAGAATGTCTACACCCGCGTGATGTCCGCCATCGAAATGAATCAGGTCGCGGAACCATTTATCCGGCGCCGCGCCATGCGCCACCTGGAAAAAGGGAGAGTTGTCATCTTCGCCGGAGGCACCGGCAATCCCTATTTTTCGACTGACACTGCTGCGTCACTGCGCGCCATGGAAATCAAGGCCGAAGTCATCATCAAAGCCACCAAGGTCGACGGCATCTACGACGCCGATCCGATGATCGTGAAAGACGCCACGAAATTCGAACACATCACGTATATGGACGTCCTGAAGAAGGGCCTGAAAGTCATGGACTCCACCGCCATCTCTCTCTGCAAGGACAACAACCTGCCCATCGTCATCTTCAACCTCAACCAGCATGGAAACATCCGGAAAGTTGTGTTGGGCGAGAAGATCGGATCAATGGTCAGCGCGTAGGAGATCTTCGTGCTGGTCTGCAGGAAAGCTCCGTGGTGCGGTGAGCGTGTCAATCCCGCTAGGAAAAGAAATCCCATTCTACTCAGTTGCTCCTTCCTCTTTCTTCTAGCCGCGATTCTCGTACTTACGGCTTGCGACGCGTATACCTCGGCTCACGGGACTGTCTCCGACAACCTAGGACGGCCGGTGCCCGATGCGTCAGTACGCTTGACTGCTCTGAAGACGGGTCATACCAAGGAGACAAAATCAGATCAGGACGGCTCTTTTAGAGCGGAAATAGTCCACGGCTGGTTCGCGGGAAGGTTTCAGCTCATTGTGTCCAAGCAGGGATACTCAACCTACCAACAAGAAGTTCGGCCCAAGACAAGTTCAAATTTCAACGTTATTCTCACGCCAGTGTCAAAATGACGGAGATCTCTCTCACGAGAAGATCTTGTCGGGGTGATTCTTGTGGCTTGATTTAGCGCGTGGCTCGAAGCACGTAGCTCGCAGCCGGGTCCAGGTTTATAATCTACAGTTTTGATAGCTAGCATTTCCCGGAGCCCAGACCTATGGCGCCAGCGACGATGGCAGGACATCCCGCACTCAAAGAGACTTACGTCCAACTGAAGACCCGCATGGATAAGGCTGTCGAGGACTTCCGCCGCGAGATGGGAGCGACCCGCACCGGCCGCGCATCCGTCCGCATGCTCGACACCGTCACCGTCGACTACTACGGCGAACAGATGCCGCTCAACCAGATCGCGACCGTGCATGCGCCCGAGCCGCAACTGATCACTGTGCAGCCCTTCGACCCGTCCGTGCTCGGAGGCATTGAAAAGGCCATCCGCACCGCTGACCTTGGCCTCAATCCGATGAACGACGGCAAGATTATCCGCGTGCCCGTGCCGCCGCTCACTGAAGAACGTCGCAAGGAAATGGTGAAGCATCTGCACCGCATTCTCGAAGAGCACCGCACCGCCATCCGCAACGTCCGCCGCGACGGCAACGACGCGATCAAGAAGGCAATGAAAGATAAGAAGATCGCCGAAGACGACGAAAAGCGTGCGCTCGAAGAGATCCAGAAACTTACCGACGACGAGATCAAGAAAATGGAAGACCTGAGCCGGGCGAAAGAAAAAGAAGTCATGGAAATCTAACCACCCGTGTATGTGGGGCGGGCGCCCCCGCCCGCCTTTCCCAAGAAGTGTCCCCAAGCCATTCATTTCCCGCCACTTCGACTGCTTGACAAGCGCCCTTTATTTCTGATATTTCTGTTAATACAGAAATGACGAAACTAACCGACATCCAACGCCAGTTCATCCTCCACTGGGGAGAGATGGGAACCCGGTGGGGCATCAGCCGCACGGTCGCGCAGATTCACGCGCTGCTTTTCCTCTCCAAGGAAACCATGAGCGCCGAACAGATTGCCGAAACGCTCAATGTGGCGCGCTCCAACGTGAGCACGTCGATCCGCGAGCTGGAGAGCTGGGGGATCGTTCACCCTGTGCACGTACTGGGCGACCGCCGCGAGCATTACGAATCGCTGAAAGATGTAAGCGAGATGTTCGTGCGCATCATAGAGATGCGCAAGCGCCGCGAACTCGATCCCACGCTGCAGTTGCTGCGCCGGTCCCTCGTCCAATTGGAGCGCGACCCGTCCGACGACTACACGCGCGAGCGCCTGCAGGAAATTGCCCAGTTTTTCGAGGCTACCAGTGAAGCCTATGAGCAGATTCACCAACTCTCCCCCGAAACGTGGCACGCGCTATTGAAAGCGCGCGGCAAGTTGAAAAAGCTCGCCGCCGTGCTGAGCTAATTTCGCGAGCCCCTGCAATCCCGCTCGCGGGGAGAAGGGAGTGTTATGAATAGTGTCCTGATCGGAACCATTGGCGTTGTCGTGATCGTACTAATCGCAGAAGGCGTAAGCGTGTTCTTGCGGCGGCCTCTCGGAATCCTTTTGAAGGTGGAAAAGGGTTCGGAGCGTTCGGATTTCTGGAGCGCATACATCCGAGTAGTCCTGGTGCTGGTCCCGGCCGCGTTCGCACTACTCAGCTTTCCCGACGCCACTCGACGGGATATCGCGGGCGCCCTGGTTGACCAGCTACGCTGGGGAATCGCCGGACTGCTGATCACCCTCGCGTTTGCCGGCAAAGCGGTACGTGTCCCCGCCCCTGCGCGTTACAGCCACGCACCCTATATGCCGCCGATCGTTCCTCCTCCTCCTCCGGCCCCCGCTGGACCGGCGCGGTGACCTATGGGAGCCCTCTATGCTTTGCTGGGACTCGTGCTTGGAGTTGCCCTCTCCGAAGCGTTGCACGGGCGCGTGGGCAGCGCCCCCCGGCAGTCTGCGGAGCAGCTTGGCCGTGGGCTGGCACATTACGCTCTGTCGCGTCACTTCGAGAGCGGACCTTCGCCAAATAAACAGCCAGGGCAGGTGTCCGAACACTTCATTGCTCAGGACTACTATGACCGGTGAAGAACCAATTCGTGGCCCGCACTCCCCGAACACGACTCTCATCCTGTACGACGGAGTGTGTGGCCTCTGCAACAGGTTCGTCTCTCTCCTTCTCCGCCACGATCGCCATGACGAATTTCGTTTTGCTCCGCTGCAAAGCGAGTTTGCCCAGTCCCTGTTGCAGCGTCACGGACTGAATCAGGACGACTTGGATACGGTTGTCGTTCTTCCCAATTTTGGCTGCACGAACGAACGGGTGTTCACGCGATCGCTGGCAGTATTGTGCGCAGCCGACCGCATAGGTGGGATCTGGAGGCTGCTGACCATTGCGAAGTGGGTTCCAAGTCCGTTACGGGAAGCCATCTACCGGTTCATTGCGCGTCACCGTTATTGCAGCGTCGGAAAGCATGACCAGTGTCCACTACCTCGGCCCGAGGATCGTCACAAGTTTCTCGGCTAGGTTCTACGGCTCGCTTCTACGGCTCGCTTTCGAAACTGGATGCGACCTGGAAGCCGCCCTTTTGCCAGTCCCCGTGCCTCCCACCTATAATCGAGACTCACTTAACCCAAGGAGCCTTCATGTCCGCACCCAGCCGTCGCCCGGAAATTCGCCGCCGCCGCACTCGCGCCGAAAAAGTTCAGAAACTTCGCAAACGCCTCGCCGCTGCATCCGGGGCCGACAAAGACCGTCTCACCGCGAAAATACATCGCTACGAGCAGAAGTCTCCGGGTAATCCGCTTATCAAGGCGTAACCGGCGACGAAAATCCCTGAATCCAACGACCTCGAGGATCACGGTCAACTGGCATGAAGCGATTCGCCCTTTCAACTTTGCTGCTCGTTGCTCTCGTGGCCGCCTTCGCGGCCGCTCCCGAGGTGGAGATCACTGCCGAGCCATCGCATCACCTCGTTCTCGAGAACGAGAACGTGCGCGTGTTCCAGGTTGAAGTCGCCCCGAAGGCGACCACCCTCGTCCACCGGCACCGCCATGATTATTTGTTCGTGACTTTGGGCGATTCGCATGTCGTGAACCAGGTCCCAGAAAAGCCGCCCGTGGACCTCAAGCTTTCGGACGGCGAGACCCGCTTTGTTCCCGGCAACTTCGCTCATGCGGCTCAGGATCTCTCCGATCAGCCGTTCCGCAACGTGACCATCGAATTCCTGAAGGACGACGCCACGCGCACGGCTCCATCTCCATTTCCGATGGAAGGCGGCGACCGGGAATTTCCCGGCGGTCACATCAAGATTCTTTTCGTGCGTGACGGCGCCCGCGTAGCCGCGGTCAATCTCGATCCCGGAGCGACCATCCCCAGCCATCATCACGATGGGCCGCATCTACTAGTCGCCGTCAGCGACTTGGATCTCCGCAGCGACGTCGAGGGTAAAGGGCCCCTGCCGGCGAAATTGAAAGCCGGCGATGTGAAGTGGGTGCCCGGAGGCTATACACACACGCTGACCAACGTTGGAAAGAGTCCTGCGAAGCTCGTGACCGTGGAATTCCCAGCAAACTAATCCGAGAGCACCATGCACTGCTGCGATCTAGGCAGCCGTTGTATCGATTGTTCAGTTTCTTGAAAAACTCGCAGTTTGTTTTTGTCTTTGGGTGGCGCAGCGGTTTACCGCTGCGATGAAGGCCTTGTCTGCAATTTCGCCTTCAGGCGCTGAGGAGACGCGAGTTCCGCCGGAATGGCTTGTTCAGCACGCTGGCAGTGGGTCGACTCATCTGGCATACACGATCGTCCCGCCCACCATCGTCGCCACAACTCTCCCCGTAAATTGCCATCCATCAAACGGAGAGTTCTTCGATTTTGAGAGCGACTGAGCAGCTTCATAAGTCCACTTCTTTTTCGGATCGAAGATCGTGACATCGGCGATTGATCCACGGACCAGCGTGCCGCGTCCGCGCAGATCGAAGCAGCGTGCCGGTCCGGCCGTGAACAATTCCACGACGCGCGACAAGGGGACATGTTTCTCTTTGTGCAGTTTGGTTATGGCCAGAGCCAGGGCAGTTTCCAGGCCGGTGATGCCGAACGCGGCCAGTTCAAACTCCATGTCTTTTTCGTGCGAAGCATGTGGAGCATGATCGGTAGCGATCGCATCGATCGTCCCATCGGCAAGCGCGGCCACAATCGCTTCCAGGTCCGCACCGGAGCGCAGCGGCGGATTCATTTTGTAACGGCTGTCATAGTCGCGGACGTTGTCATCGGTAAGCGTGAAGTGATGCGGAGTGACCTCGCACGTTACGTGGACTCGCGCACGTTTCCCGCGCCGCACTGCCTTCAGCCCATCGGCGGTCGAAATATGCGCCACGTGCAAACGGGCGTTCGGAGTTTGTGTTGCGAGCAGCACATCGCGCTCCACGATGTTCGATTCCGCCGCCGACGTCATTCCGCGCAGCCCGAGTCGAAAGGACTGCGCGCCGGCGTGCATGGAGCAGCGTTCCGTCAGTCGCGTATCTTCCGCATGCTGGACGACCGGAAGGCTCAGTTCAGCTCCGAGCACCAGCGCCGCGCGCATGATGTCGTCTTCGAGAATCGGCTTGCCATCGTCGGTCACCGCAATCGCGCCTGCTCTTTGCAGCGCCCGGAAATCAGTCAGGATCGTGCCTTTGCTGGCCTCGGTCGCCGCCGCGATCGGAAACACTTTGACCACCGCGTTTCGTTCGGGAGAGCGAAGCCATTGCACCCACTCCACGGAATCCACGACCGGCGCGGTATTCGGCATGGTGCAGACCGATGTGAATCCACCCGCAGCGGCAGCGGCAGTGCCCGTCGCGACGGTCTCCTTGTGTGTCTGGCCCGGTTCGCGCAGATGCACATGCAAATCGATAAACCCCGGCGCCACCACCAGTCCCCGAGCGTCGAATTTTTCGTCAGCCCCCTTGATCTTGTTCGGTAACGCGACCTCGGCGACGCGGCCGTCCTTGATCAGGATATCCATCGGCGCGTCAATCTTCGCCGCCGGATCGATCACGTGGCCGCCCTTGATGAGCAGACTGTTGGTGGATTGAGTCTTCATCGCATCCTCCCCACCGCCCGCGCCAAAATCGCCATTCTCGTAGGGACGCCGTTCTTCACTTCCTCAAGGATGCGTGCCTGCGCACCGTCAGCCACTTCGCTGGTCAGTTCCAGTCCGCGAATGATCGGCCCCGGATGCATCACGATCGCATCTTTCTTCGCCGTCTTTATTCTCGCCGCCGTCATCTGGTAGCGTGCAATGTAGTCCGGCAAGTCCATCTTCATGCCCGCCAGGCGCTCTTTCTGGACGCGTAGCAGCATGATGACATCCGTTCCGCGCAGCGCATCTTCGATGTGGCGCGTGACGCGCACTCCGGGCGCGAGCGTCGCCGCGATATCCGGCGCCAGTTCCGGCGGACCACACAGGATCACTTTCGCCCCGAACTTGCTGAGCAGATGACAAGCCGACCGTGCCACGCGGCTATGAAAAATATCTCCCACGATGGCGATCTGCAATCCCGAAAACTTCTTCTTGTTGCGCAGGATCGTATACGCATCCAGCAGCGCCTGCGACGGATGTTCGTGCAACCCATCGCCCGCGTTGATGACAGGGATATCGATATGCCGGGCCATGACCTGCGGTGCGCCTGCATTGGGATGGCGAATGATGATGACGTCCGCACCCAGCGCGCGCACGGTGTATCCCGTATCGAGCAGGGACTCGCCTTTTTCAATGCTCGACCCGGCAGCCTGGATCAGGATGGTGTGGGCTCCCAGGAGTTTTGCGGCCAGTTCAAATGAGGTGCGGGTGCGGGTGGATGCTTCGTAAAATATCAGGACGACCCGCTTGCCCTTCAGCAGTGGGCGCGGCTTGTCCGGATTCATACGCCGCGCGAATTTCAGAATCTTGAAAATTTCAGCTGCTTCCAGATGCTCAATTCCCAGCAGCGACCCTCGCGCTCCGCTCATTCAGTGATCACCAATTACTGTTTCTCCATCAACAGAACCTTCTCGGCATCATCAATCTCGCGCAACTTGACTTCGATAATCTGGTTGTCGGCAGTCTGTACCATCCGTCCGACAAACGCCGCTTCAATCGGCAACTCGCGATGACCGCGATCGATCAACACGCACAGTTGAACGCGTTTCGGACGCCCGCTTCGAAACAACGCATCCAGCGCCCCGCGCGTCGTGCGCCCCGTGTAGAGTACGTCATCCACCAGCACCACCGACTTCCCGGCAATGGGAACTTCAAGTTCCGTCTTGTGCACCACCGGTTTTGGGCCCAGCGTGGAGAGATCATCGCGATACAACGTGATATCCAGTGTGCCCACGGGCACCGGCTTCTTTTCAATGCGCTGAATGATCTTTGCCAGACGCTCCGCCAGCGGCACGCCCCGCCGCTTGATGCCGACGAATGCCAGGTCCTCGATGCCGTTATTCTTTTCCAATATTTCATGCGCCAGCCGGATCAATGTCCGCTCAATTTCGGACGCCGACATCAGCTGTGCCTTCTCGTGGATTCCCGCTGGACGCTTGGAAACTTGTGAACTCATAAACGCTGCATCATACGCGGGTCGAATGGTTCGGGGCAAGGACGCGGGTTACAAAGGTGGCCGGTTGCGGTCGCGAAACAGCGTGGATCCGATCACGCCGCCCACCGCCGACAGCAACATCGAGAGCAGGACCGCCCCCACCATTCCCAATGCGAGCACAATCTCAAATCCTCGCGGCGTGTGAATCCACTGCAGAAAAGTCTGTACTTCGGGGTCAGACTGGTTCGCGACGCTCTGCTCCAACGCCTTCATCATCAGGTCGTGGAACTGTTGTTGTGTATTCAGCAGTACGACGGCGAGTACGGTCAGTAGAGCGGTGGTCGCGAATGCAATCGCCCCCGCCACTGCCCCTAAACGGGCGGCCTTGGCGCTACGGAGAGTTCCAGCCTGGGCACGGTGGTACAGCAATGCCGCCAGAATCCCCGTGAGCACCATTCCCAATCCAAATGGGATCAGGTTTGCCATCACGCCCAACAGGCCTGCCTGCAGTGCAGTTCGAAAGAAGGCGGGATCTCCTGACGATGGAATACTCGCGGGTCTTAGATGATCTGGCTCGATCGCGAGGTCAGGCAGTACAGATGCGGGATTAGCTGGTAACTCGGCAACCGCAACCCGCACCTGCGGAGCGCGGCACTTGGGACAGAACGGCCGCCCGTCCTCGACGTCCGTTCCACATTGTTCGCAGGGATGATCCACACTTGAGAAGCTAGCGCAGGCGAGCGCAGAGAGCAACTCCGCAGCGCGTGGACGTAGCGCCGGCGACTCGCCGGCTGTCCGGGGGGCGCCCCGCCCCCCGCATTCGAGACCTCTTGATTTCTGGCGGCGAGTCGCCGCCACGACTGCCGGCAAGGTGCCGACGCTACAGTTCAGTTCGAGATTCTAGATCGTGTCGTCTTTCCCTGCGTGCGTCCGTACGTAAACCAGCGCAAACCGCGATCCCTTGCCATCTGGCTTTACCGCAACGATGTGCTGGTTGTCGTCGGTCCCGACCTTCAGCTCGACCGAGTCTCCACTTTCCTCTTTCCTGCAGCTCACCGGCTTGGATCCCTCTTTGTCTTTGCCGTGCATGCCGGCGTCGACGTCTCCGCCGGTCCAGCGGCCGTGGCACTCAATCGGCTTACCGAAGCGCTGCAGTTCCTTGCTGTAGTAGGAGATGAGTTTGTCGGGCGAATCGTCTGACTCAAATTCGGCGGCAACCACCTTCAGAGAAAATCCCAAACCCGAGATGTTGACGTTCGCGCTCTTCTTGTCGCCGCCATCTTCTTTCGGAGCCGGCCGCGCGCCCGCGTACAGCGAAAGGCCAGTGTCGTGGACATCGGGCTGTTCGTTGACGTGGACGTTCCCCATCGGCGTCTGGATGTCGACGCGACTTTTGCCCTCCTTGTCTTTGTCCTTCACGTTGATACTGCACGCGGGCAGCACGATGAGCGCAACTGCCAGTGCGGCGGGCGCGATCTGCGCGACTAGATTACGGCTGAGCATGAGAAGAACCTCCTGAACTGTTGAGAGCGGAACGTTCCAAGCCTGCGTTTCGTGATGCAATGCCCGGAATCGTAACCGGCAGATGTCCGTGTGTTGGTATTTCGCCGAACAGCGCCTTCACGGCCGCTACCTCCGACACCGTGGCGTTTGAAAATGTACAAAGATACGTCTGCACCGATGGAAAATCCTGCGCCAGATACGGATTGCCCATCGCCACGAGTGCCGTTCGCGGCCCGGCATGTTCCAGGATCGCGTTCAATAGTGTTGCGCTGGCATCCATGGCAGCGTTCTTCGATCCTCCGGCCATCACCAGCGCCCGCCCCGTAGTCGGAATCGCGTACACCGCCGCGATCACGTGCTCCGCGGAATCGATCGCCGCCAGCGTTTCCGTGCTCATCCCTGCCGCCGACCGCAGGTCCACATAGATCACGTGGGCATCCGGCACGCGGGCCAGAATCTGGCGCTCCAGCATCCGGCCGGATTCGGTGCGTAGATCCTCACTGAAAATAACCACGACCAGCCGATTGCGCACCTCGGCCACAGCTTGATACGGAAGGACCGTTCCAGTTGTTCCCGTAGGCTTGGCATGAAGCGGCAGCACCTGCCCGTTGTCCCGCACCAATGTGACCGCCTGATCGGCGACCTGCTGTCCAAAAGCGACATTCTCGGGCTTCCCGATCACTTTTGGAAGCTGCGCGAGGTCCACCAGTCGCGCTGTTTGCAGCCCGAGAGATGCTTTTAGGCTCAATAGCTTACGGACCGACTCATCCAGCCTGGCGGCAGGGATTTCGCCGCTCTTCACCGCCTGGACCATCGACCGGTGACTCGCTTCCAGATCGGCGGGAATGATCAGGAGGTCGTTGCCGGCCTTGAAGGAATCCACCGCCGCCCTGCCGATGTCGTTTGCGTACATCCGCGTCAATCCCGCCATGTCGAGCGCGTCTGTGACCACCACGCCCTTGAATTTCATCTGGTGTTTGAGCAGGTCGGTAACAACCGCGGTCGACGTGGACGCCACCCGGTTCGCATCCGGATCCAAGCTCGGTACAGTCACGTGCGCGACCATCACCGAATCCACGCCTGCCTCGATGCCGCGCCGGAACGGCGCCAGTTCAATTGCATCCAGCCGCGCCCTGTCCCCAGTCACCTGCGCGACTCCAAGATGCGAGTCCGTAGCCGTGTCGCCGTGTCCCGGAAAATGTTTGATCGTGGTTAGCATTCCGCCCGCGTGTGCGCCCTTGATATAGGCGGCCACCATTTCGCCAACCTGCTGTGGATCTTCTCCGAACGATCGCGTGTTGATGATCGGATTCGCCGGATTGGAATTCACATCCGCATCGGGAAAGAAATTCCAGTGCACGCCGATCGCGCGCGCCTCGAGTGCCGTGATTCTCCCGAACCCTTCGGCATTTTCAAGTTTTCCCGCCGCGCCGAATGCCATCGCATGCGGAAACACCGTCGCGCCATAGAGACGTATCGAGACGCCGCGTTCGAAATCCGCGGCAACGATCAGCGGCAATGCCGACGCCCCCTGCAAACGATTCAGCAACTCTGCCGCTTCGTAGGGCTGATTCCTCATCAGCACCACGCCCTCTACCGGCACGCTCATGCAGACTCCGCCGATGTGATACTTCTTCACGTTATCGCGCAGCGTGATCCACGCCGGATCCGCCTCGTTCATGAACGTGACGCGCGTCCAGATCATGAACAACTGGCCCACCTTTTCTTCGGTGGTCATCTTGTGCAGCGTCTTCTCCACCCACCGTTGACCTTCTTTATCAAGGTGGATCGGGCCGGGCTTCTGAAAGCGCTCGTTGTTCTTGGGGATGGCAAATCCGAAGGAAGAGGTAAGGACCAATAACGCGCACAACAGGCTTGCCCTGCGTGCAGAAGAATGAAGTCGAAGCATGTAGATGACGATAGCAAATTTCAACCGGAGACGCGCAAATGCCGCGATGATTCAGCGCCTGGCTCTTAGTGCACGATAGGAGTGGCATTGGTGGCGATGCACACCCAGTTTCCATTCTTCTGGATCCACGTGTCGACAAAACGTTCGCGACGCATATACGGTTTGCCGCCGTGATTTCCCTTGGCCGCAAAAACGCCGACCGCAATCGCAGTCTGACCGTGGACATGCACGGTGAGTGATTCGGGAGCGACCTGCTCCTCGTTCGCCGTCGGGCCTTTGATGCTGGCCAGAAACTGGGCTTTGGTCTTCATGGATCCGTCGTCTTCGATCAGCACCAGCGCGTCGTCGAGCAGCGTGCTCAATCCCTTGGTGTCGCCGAGTTTGTAGGCCTGGTTCCAGGCCTTTTCGAGGGCAATCACTTTTGTCTTGATTGCTTCGGAATCATCCTGCGCGAAGAGGTTCACGGCGCCTGCCAGGACCAGCAGGAGGACTGTCCATTTCATGGGGGACTCCCGTCGGCGGTTGGACCTCCATCTCAGGGCACTGTCCGGGCACATTTCCCGGGAGGCTTGGTGGAGCCGCCGTTCCTCCGGACTATAGCAAAGGAACAAGCCGCCCCCTCCATGTTCCTTCCGCCAGGTGCATGGAAAGACAACGTAGACTTTGCGGCCAGCTAAGCAGCGGTTAAATCTTGTTGAGGCCGTCGAGCGCGGCGACTTTGTAAGCTTCCGCCAGCGTCGGATAGTTGAATACTGTGTCGCGGAAATATTCGACTGTGGCTCCCATCGTCAGCACGGCCTGCCCGATATGGATGATTTCCGCCGCCCGGTCGCCGATGATGTGGACGCCGAGCAACTTCAGGGAATCAGGATCGAAAAGAATTTTGAGCAGCCCATTTTCATCGCCCAGCATCTGTCCCTTGGCAAGTTCGTTGTAGCGCGCCAGGCCGATTTCGTACGGAGCTTTTTGCCGGGTCAGCTCTTCTTCGGTCGCTCCCACCATCGAAATTTCCGGAATCGCATAAATCCCGTAGGGGATGAGGTGCGACATCATCTTGCTCGGCTTGCCGAACATGTGGCAACTGGCGAGCCGTCCCTGTTCCATCGCCGTGCTGGCCAGTGCGGGAAATCCAATTACATCGCCCGCCGCATAAATGTGCGGCACATTCGTCTGAAAATTTTCGTTTACTGACAGCTTGCCGCGCGCGTCAGCAGTTAGGCCTGCCGCTTCAATGTTCAACTTGTCGCTATTCGCCTGCCGTCCGATCGTATAGAGCAGCGCCTGCCCACGGACGATCTTGCCGCTTTCCAGTTTGGCGAATACCCGGTCGCGCTCCTGATCGAAGCCGACCTGCACAACCTTCTCACCCAAACGAAGAACCGTGCCCAGTTGCCGTAATTGGTAGCACAGGCTTTCAATAATCTCGTGATCGACAAAGTCCAGCAGCGTAGGCCGCAGATCAAGCAGCGTGACTTTTGTCCCCAGCGTCGCAAACATGGACGCGTACTCGATGCCGATGATCCCTGCTCCCACTACAATCAGTTCGCGCGGAACCTCTTTCAGGCTGTTCACCTGGTCGGAGTCGAAGATGCGCTGCCCGTCGATCGGAATGTCGTCACTGTGCGCGGGACGCGTTCCACAGGCGATCATGATCTGTTCGCCACGCACCAGTTGCACGCCATCTTCACTGTGGATCTCGATCGTGTGCGGATCTTTGAAGCGCGCGTCGCCTTCAAACGACGTGATGTCGTTCCGGCGAAGCTGCGCTTTGATCACATCCACTTCGCGCGTCATTACTGCCGTGGCGCGGAAAACCAGGTCCGCCATCTCGATGCGGTCTTTCACCACGTATCCGCGGCCATAAAATGTGCGTTGCCGGAATCCGCTCAGATACAGAATCGCCTCGCGCAACATCTTGCTCGGGATGGTGCCCGTGTGCACGCACACCCCACCCATGAACCGCTCGCGATCGATGATGGCGACTTTCTTGCGCAGCTTGGCCGCGCAGACAGCGCTCTTCTGCCCCGCCGGACCGCTCCCAATCACCACTAGATCGTATTCGTGAGTTTGCAAGGACATTTCATCATTACTCTACACGCAACAACCCCCATGCAGAACGTGCCTGACGTAACCACGGGGCGTGTCTATTTGCCGCTTATCTTGTTCGGCCCAGCCGATAAACAGGAATTGTTCCCAGGACAGGATGAATTGGGCGTAGAGACGCGGCTTGCCGCGTCTCCTCGTCAGGCGGCACGGAACACGCCCACGACTAATACTGCATTTCTACCGATTGAAGCGGTGGCCTACCAGACCTCGCAGCGCTTATCCGCCGGTCGCACCATGGGTGCATCCCCTTTGCATTGAAACGCCTTCTGAAACTCCGGCAGATTTGAAAGCGGCCCAATCACCCGATATTTCGCCACCGGGTGCGGATCCGACTCCATCATCAACCGCTGCGTTTCAGGACGGATCGCATCGGCGCGAAATTGTCCCCATGCAATGAAGAATTGCTGCTCCGGCGTGAAGCCATCAATGTTCGCCGGACGAGGTTTGCCCTCCAGCGATTTTTCAAACGCCAGAAATGCCACCTTGGCTCCGCCCAGATCGCCAATGCTTTCGCCGAGCACTAGCTTTCCATTGTGATGAATGCCCGGCTCGATGAAGTAATTGTCGAACTGGTTCGCCACGCAGGCGCCGCGTACCTGAAATTGTTTCAGATCATTCTCCGTCCACCAGTTTCGCAAACGCCCCAGGTAATCGAACTGCGCGCCCTCATCGTCGAACCCGTGCGAAATCTCGTGGCCAATCACGACGCCAATGGCGCCGTAGTTCAACGCATCGATTGCCGACACATCGAAAGCCGGAGGCTGCAGAATGCCGGCAGGGAAGACGATCTCATTGAGCGCCGGATTGTAATAGGCATCGGATGTCGGTGGCGTCATTCCCCATCGCCCCCGATCCACCGGTTGGCCGATGGTCAGCCGGTCATCTTCGGTGAGAAATTGGCGTCCCGCCATATTGTCTTCAAAAAATGTGTCGCGGCGAACCTCAACCTTGCTGTAATCCTTCCATTTGTCGGGATAGCCAATCTTGGGATTGAACGTAGCAATCTTGGCCAGCGCCTTCTCCTTGGTTTCGTCGCTCATCCAAGGGCGGCTCAGGATGTCATCGCGCATCGCCAGCAGCAAATTGCGCACGATCTCCTGCATGCGCGCCTTGGCTTCCGGAGGAAAATACTTCTCGACATACTTCTTGCCCAGCGCCTCGCCGAGATAGTGATCGGTCTGTTCCGCGCAACGCTTCCAGCGCGGCTTCATTTCGCTCGTGCCGCTCAGGTACTTGCCGAAAAACTCAAAATCCTCCGTCTCGATTGGCGACGAGAGTGCCTCGGCGGCCGAATTCAGCAAATTCCACTTGAGGAGGACTTTCCAGTCGGCGAGCGAAGTCTGTTGCAACTGACGATCAAATTCCTGGATGAACTTGGGCTGATCCACGTTCATGTCGACATCTTGCGGGATTTGCTTGTGCTGGAAATATCCCGCCCAGTCGAAATGCGGCGCCATCGATTGCAGCTGTGCGAACGTCGTGTTGTGATCCAGATTGGCCGGATCACGCATCGCGGTCCGCTCGATCGAAGCATCAGCAAACTTCGTTTCCAAAGTCAGGACCGTCTGCGCGGCCACGGCCGACGACTTCGCGTCCCAGCCCGCCAGCGTGAACATCTTGGCGATGTGCGCGACGTACTTCGCGCGTGCTTCCTTGAAGCGGTCATCCGCCTTCAAGTAGTAGTCGCGATCAGGCAAGCTGAATCCTGCCGCCCCTATATCCGCAAGAATTAACGTCGGTTTGTGGACATCCTGTTGGCCAGTCAGATAGAACGGCCCGACCACCTGGATGTCATGTAAATCCATCAGGACACGCTGAAGCGCCGCCATGTCTTTCGCGCCGTCGATCTTGGCGAACCAGGGCTTGACCGGTTCCGCGCCGCGGGCGTTAACCTTCGATTCATCCATGCAGGACCGGTAGTAGTCGCCGATCAGCTGCTCGGTGCTTCCTTTCGCAACGGTTGCCGGGTCGATCGCTTCGAGGATCTCTTTCAGCCTGTCCTTTGCCGTCTCGCCGGCCTGCCAGCGCCGGCTCCAGCGCGTCATCGATGCCGGAATCGGATTCCGGGCATGCCAGTCCCCATTCGCGTACTGCGCGAAGTCCGTGCACGGATCGGTCTTGCGGTCGAGATCATTCACATCGACGCCGTGCAACGATGAGTTTTGCGAAAAGGCAAACGCCGAGAGCAGGCAGACAGCCAGTACGGTTCGGATGATGCGCATGAGAGACTTTGCTCCGTGGAGGTTCGGATTAGGTTTGTCGAGGCGAACAGACATTCTAGAACAGAGTAGCCATTCTAATCGACGGCCACCGCGAAGAAAGGAAAGCCGGAATCCACGATTCTCCGCGGCGGAAGCGCTCTTCAATGTGGTCTAATTCCGCAAGAAATACATGACAATCAATGTCTTAATTGAAATTTGTGTCGAAAAGGTCGCCCACGCCATCGCGGCGGAGAACGGCGGAGCCGACCGGATCGAGCTTTGCAGCGATTTGTCTTCTGGCGGCGTAACTCCGAGCGTAGCGCTCATGCGAGCCACACGCGAACAGGTCCGAATTCCCATCTATGGAATGATTCGCCCGCGCGCCGGCAACTTCATTTATTCCGACTCTGAATTCGAGAGCATGAAACGCGAAATTCAAGTAGCGAAAGAAATCGGCCTCGACGGAGTCGTCCTCGGGCTCCTGGATCAGACTCAAGGCATGCACGTCGATCGCGAAAGAACTAGTGCGCTGGTGCAATACGCGCATCCCCTGCCCGTGACCTTTCACCGCGCTTTCGATCTTTGCGCAGATCTGAATGATGCTCTCGAAGCCGTCATCGCCACCGGAGCAATTCGAATCCTCACTTCGGGCGGAAAGTCGCATGCTGCGGACGGCCTCACTAATCTCGAGCATCTGGTAACGACATCTGCAGGCCGCATCGGGATCATGCCAGGCGGAGGAGTACGCCCCGAGAACGCCGAACCCATCCTCCGACGTACCCGCGCGCGGGAAATCCATAGTTCGCTGGACACGTCCTGCACGAGCCCTGCACTGTTCGAAGTCAAAGTACGCGAATTCAAGGTTGCAATCGAAAACCTTGCGCGGAGCCTCGGGTAAATCGAGCGCAGTGGAATTGTGCGGGACGCACGCGGATGCGTCCCGCATTCCACGTCACGCAGCTGCTGCCGATGCAACCTGCACGGCACTGGATCGTTTGCCCAAGGTGCTTCGCGACGCAATCGCCTTTACGACGCGCCCGGCGTCCCTTCCCACTCCGATGACCGATGCGGAACTCATCGCATAAAGAAAGTGCAGGCCGACGAAATACATCCCTGGCACCTTGGAGACGATGCCACGCTCGTGGATGGGACGGCCGTCTTCTCCGAAAACCGGCAGATCAATCCACGAGAAGCCGGGATGGTACCCCGTGCACCAGATCACGTTCGCGACTTCGAGAGTGCGTCCGTCTTCGAGTAGCGGCCATCCGTTGCGCACGCCCACGACTCTCGCGACACGCTCGACTCCGGCGTCGGCCAGGTCTTGGGGCTTCACCCGAATCAACGGGGCCGGACTCGCGAGTAATTTAGGACGTGCCTTCCGACCCATTGGCGTGCCCACCGTGAGTAAGTGGTGCCCGAGGAATCGAATGATCGGAAACAGAACACGACGCCCCATCAACGTCTCGATCGGGAAAGGGACGTGGCCCGACTCTTTGCCTGAAATGCAAGTTGAGTGCGTGCGCCCCACTTCAATCGCGATGTCGGCGCCGGAATTTCCTACTCCCACTACCAGCGCTGCACCGTCCTGCAGCTGCCATGGGTTGCGATAATCATGCGAATGCAACTGAACGACTCCGGGATGGAGTTTGCTTGCGAACGAAGGAACTTTCGGCGCCTGATAATTCGCCATGGCCACGACCACGTTGTCCGCCTCCATTCGCTGCTGACCTGACATCACGATGAACCGGCCGTCTTCCTTGAATAGCCGATCGACTTTCACGCCGTTGCGAACTGGCAGATGAAAATGCGCCGCATAGGATTCGAGATAGTCGGCCATGTGATCCTTCGTCGGGAATGCCTCTCCCCGATCTGGGAACGGAAAGCCCGGGAGTCCCGTGTAACGGGATGGAGTAAATAAGCGTAGAGAGTCCCAGCGATTCCGCCACGCATCGCCGATGCGCTGGCTTGCGTCGAGAATCATGAACGGGATCCCTCGTTTTGCCAGGTGGTAACCCACTGTCAGACCCGCCTGGCCTCCGCCGATCACAATCGTGTGCGTGCGATTTAAATCGTATTGTTTGTCCATCCTTCACCTCACTGAACCGAGATTAGGAGGATCTGCGGATCGCCGCATCGGGCGAAGTACCCACGGCGAAGGATCGAATGAAATGGGTAATTCTATGTAGAGCGATCAGACCAGTTCGTGTTTGTAGGCATAGGCGGTGGCCGCCGCCCGGGAGGACAAGTCCAACTTGTTGAAGATATTGCTGATGTGCCGCGCGACCGTCTTCTCGCTGATAGTAAGTTTGGCGGCGATTGCCTTGTTCGTCTTCCCGGAAGCGACCAGCTTCAATACCTGCAATTCGCGGTCAGTCAGCTGTCCGGCATTTTTACGGGGCGTCTTCTTCATGAACGCCTTGACGCGCCCCAGGTCCGGCGCTGCACCGAGTCGCTCGAAGACTTCATGCGCTGACGCCAGTTCCATGTCGGCGGCATCACAATCTCCCAGTTCGCGGCATGCGAGCGCAATCAGGACTCCGGCGCGCGCTGCCTCGTAAGGCGCTCCCAGTTCCCTCCAGATTCCCCACGATTTCCGCAGCGCAGC
This sequence comes from Acidobacteriota bacterium, assembly GCA_016196065.1. NCBI lineage: Bacteria > Pseudomonadati > Acidobacteriota > Acidobacteriota bacterium. The sequence goes on from JACPYL010000012.1 coordinate 493,622, forward strand.
CAGTGCGCCCCGCGCGTCATTTTCGGCGAGGAGAACAGCCCCGTTAGCGCCGTCTGCAAGCGCTCGCAGGAAAGGCGCGCCTTGGTACTCGGCGATTTGCAATAACTCGTCGGCCGCAGCTCGCGCCGCGCCGACATCGTTTGCCGCGAGAACAATTTCCACGAAGGCGCTCAGGACAATCGACCGTGTGCGCTGATCTTTCTGCTGCACCTCGTCTGCGATCCGCCGGATGGCTGCGTTGGCCGCCTCGATTTGCCCCTCGGCCAGCCGGAGTTGCGCCAAGCCCGGCTGCACACTCCGATCCCATTGACTCGCCTGTCGAAACGATTCCACCGCCTGCGTGAAGTCGCCGCGCAGCCGCTGCAGTTCCGCGATTCGGTACAACGCAGCGCCGACCTGAGGCTTTGCCGTCGGCTGCGACAGACATTCGCAAGCCCGCTTGGCTTCGTCCAATGCGTCCGCCCATGCTCCGTGAAGTTGCAGCAGCTCGGCGCGCCGCACCAGGCAATGACCACGATAAGGAACGATGTCGGGCTGAGCCGCGCACCATTGCTCGAGTGCAGTTGTCCATTCCTGGGCGCGTCGCAGGTCGAAGACCTCGTTGCACGCTTCCAGAACACTGCAATAAACGCCGCCCGCAATAATGGGAGAGACTTCGCCCGCCGTGACCGAAACCATGGCTTCGTCGAGCAGCGAAATTCCGCGGGCAACGTCCCCTTGCCGGATCAAAGCGCGGCCCTGTCCCTGCCGGGCAAGGGTCACGAGATCGATGTCACCGAATCGCTCTCCAATTTCTATCGCCTGGCCAAACGCTTGATACGCATGCGCAGGATCGCCTCCGTGCACCGCGCGGTATCCCACGGGTAGGATCAAGTACCCTCGCTCCACGCAGTCCGGTTGGCCGTCCAACAATCTTTCCCCGCGTGAGAACCAGCCTCCCGCCTGTGCGAAGTCGCCGTTGACGAGTGCCGTAAAGCCCAGCCGGTAGGCACAGCGGACCGCTGCCTGAATTTCTCCTCGGCTTAGAAAAGCCTGGTGCGCGCGCGTCAGCAATTCCGCGCACTCGGTTTCCTTCCCGATTAAGTGAGCAGCCTTCGCCAGTTCTTCCAGGTCCGCAGCATCCAGCGAAGTCTCCTGGTCGGCGGCGGATAACTCCGAAAATGCCGCTCCCCATTTCCCCACCAGCAGGGATTGCCGCCCACGATCTAATGCGTGCGTTCCGGAAGCCGGATTTCGTAGTGCGGACGGTCTGCTCATGGCCTCTATGATTCTCGCAGGTGGACTTCGGAGAGAAAAAATTGGCAGCCGGATCGGTACGCCGAATCGGGCTGTGTCGCAAATAGATAAGTTATTTGAAATCAGTCGGCGGGGAGTGTCAATCATGCCAGCTTTGGCAGTGACGGCAAGTTCTGCGTCACTCCGGCGTCACAATTTGTTTCTTCCAATCCGATTACACCTTAGCGGTAAGACATTCTTAGAATTGATTCAGGAAGGCGCTCGCCCTGAATTGGAATCTTGGACGCTGCCGCATTGATCTCATCAAGATCGTCCGACGTCAGTTCGACTGAAACGGAGCGGATGTTCTCTTCCAGTCGATGGATCTTCGTTGTTCCTGGAATCGGAACGATCCAAGGCTTCTGCGCGAGCAACCAGGCCAGTGCGATTTGTGCGGGAGTTGCGTCTTTTCGCCGGGCGATCTGATTTAGAAGATCAACTACCGTTTGGTTTGCCTTACGCGCCTCCTCAGTGAACCGAGGAAATACTGCTCGGAAGTCCGTGCTTTCGAACTTCGTCGACGCATCGATTTTTCCGGTCAGAAATCCTTGTCCAAGCGGACTCCAGGGAACAAAACCGATCCCCAACTCCTCGCAGATGGGAAGCACTTCTGGTTCAGGGTCTCTCGTCCAAATGGAATACTCGCTTTGGACTGCGGTAACCGACTGGACCGCATGGGCGCGGCGAATGGTCTTTGCACTCGCTTCAGAGAGGCCAAAATGTTTGACCTTGCCTGCCTGAATCAGATCCTTGACCGCTCCAGCGACGTCTTCGATGGGCACGTCTGGATCGACACGATGCTGGTAGAAAATATCAATGGCACTAGTCTTGAGGCGTTTGAGCGACGCTTCAGCAACCTGCTTGATGTGCTCTGGACGGCTGTTGAGCCCACCTGACCGCTGCCCGTCCGGAGCGATGTCAAAACCGAACTTCGTGGCAATCACTACCTGGTCGCGATAGGGGCCGAGCGCCTCGCCTACGAGTTCTTCGTTCGCGAAGGGCCCATACGCTTCCGCCGTATCGAAGAAGGTCACGCCGCGCTCGACTGCCGTTCGGATCACATCGATGGCTTGCTGCTTCTCGATCGCCGGACCGTAGCCATAGCTCAACCCCATGCAACCAAAGCCGAGCGCCGATACCTCAAGATTGCCAAGCTTGCGCTTCTTCATGCGAACCTCCAAAAGGGATCTCTATTTCGCGCTGTTGTAGTCCTTATCGGAAACCGGCTCTAGCCAGACTGTTTTTCCCTTTTGAATCGGAGTCGTTGCCAGATAGGTGAAGCCACTTGTCGGTGATGCGCCGTGCCAATGCTCTACGCTCGGAAGGCATTTGATTACGTCGCCTTTGTGAACGACTTGTATTGGCTTGCCTCTTTCCTGGTAATAGCCGGTGCCTTCCAGAACAAGCAGGATCTGACCGCCTGGATGACTGTGCCAATCCAGCTTTGCGCCGGCATCGAAGGTGGCCACCGCGAGCGCGTAGTCGAACGTACTGTCACCGGCATTTAACTCGCTAAGCCAGACTTTTCCCGTGTGATTTTTCGTGGTGGACAACTCACCTTTCGGGAAAATTGCGTCCCCTGTCTGTGCACGGGCCGGGAAGCTGAATACAAGGCTGACCGCGATCGCGATAATTTGGAACACTGTTTTCATTTTGATCCTCGTCTTCTAATGCGCTAGTTGGATGCCTGCGGCCAGAACGTCGCCACCTATTTCTTGGGCACCGCCTCGACTCCGCTCTACCTGTGTGGCTAATTTTTATTGTTATTCATTTTGACTGGCCTAAGCAGATGCGAGAACGTGAGTTGGGCGAGCTTCCACTTGCCGTTTTCCTTGCTATACACCTCAGTCACCGTAAAAGGATTGGTGACTTCGTGCTCACCGACTACTACCTGCAAATCAATGTCCTCTAGCAGGATGGCTGTGTTACCAAATATGCGAGCGTCAACTGCGTATACTGCGGCTTTTTTGTACCAGATGCCACCGCTCTTGATGGTAGCTAGTTCCTGGGTTTTTCCCCATGTCCCTCCCATGTGAGTGAACATTGCTTTGTCATCAAATAGTGTCTCTAAGAAATCGACCTTCTTGTCTGCCATCCAATCCCATTTCATGTTTGAGAGGTTGATGACTTCTTTTTGCTCGGGTGTAGGACTTGCGGCAGTTTTAATCGTTTCCGATGGCGGCTGTGGCGACTGCTGCGCGTAGGACGATTGCGCAATCATTGTGAATAGAAATAGACCCACAAGTAGGTTTAGGGTTTTCAGGGCTCTCTCTCCAGGCGTGCGCGTCTTCATTTTGTTTCCCTCACTCCGACACTATGACCCAATGACGATGAGACGGTAGCCCGATCCTGCCTACTTATTGCCTATTCCTCTTGTCATGCGAGAAATCAATGGCTTTGCTGGAGACACGCGGCTATCTTTAGAAAGAGACGGTAGGGATCGATCACATGAAAAACACTAAAGAAAAGCCCATCCTGAAAGCGAACCAGGCCCGCGGGTCGCAGGTGGAACTCGCCCAGAAGATTGCCTCCTTCTTGGGCAGGGAAGAGAATCGTACAACAGCAATTCCCGGCGTTAGCCTCCACCAGCGAACTGCGCCTACCCCACCGTGCCGGATGACCTACCATCCGGGAGTCATCGTGGTCGCACAGGGCAGCAAGCGGGTGAACCTTGGCCGCACCAGCTTTATCTACGACGAGTCGCGCTTCGTCGTGACTGCTGTCGATTTGCCGATTGTGAGCTGGGTAGCCTCGGCGACCGAGGACGTTCCCTGTCTCGCCTTGTCCATCAAGTTCGACATGTCGATGGTGCGGGAATTGCTCAACCGCGAGGAAATTCACGTCGCAGAAGCTCCATCTGACAGTCCGGCGATGTCAATCGGCGAGACCACGCCGGAATTCCTGAACGCGTGCTGCCGCCTGGTCGATCTATTGGCTCATCCGCAGGACATTCCTTTTCTGAGCGGCCTGGTCCAGCGCGAGATCATCTACCGCGTCCTGCGAGGACGCGTGGGAGCGCGCTTGCGCGCCGTAGCAACACTCGGAGATCAAAGCCACCGGACGGCAAAAGCGATTGCATGGATATCCGCGAACTACGCGAAGCCCCTGCGCGTGGAAGAACTCGCACATGTGGCGAACATGGGCGTATCCACACTGCACCATCATTTCCGTACTCTGACTGCGATGAGTCCACTGCAGTATCAGAAACAACTCCGGCTCCAGTCCGCGCGGAGTCTGATGCTGAACAGCGGTCTCGATGCGGCCAGCGCGGCTTTTGAGGTTGGCTACGAAAGCGCAACGCAATTCAATCGCGAATACAGCCGCTTCTTCGGCCAGCCTCCGATACGGGACGTTCGGGCGCTTCTTTCTCCGGGTGCTCCGAAACTCGAATTGGTCGGCAGTGTCTGAATTTGAGGAGTTCGCAACGGCGAGGCAGTTGAAGGTAAGTGTTTTTGGCAGCCGGATCTGTAAGCCGAATTTTGTCCGCGGGATTGCTCCCGCAGGACGGCCATTCCTCTGGGCCGTGCATTACTGCCCGGCTCTAGCGACCTACCCGAAGGTTTGACGCACCGAGCCGGCACGTGTCCCCGGCCGAAGCCAGGAACTTCCTCCCTATTTGGTCTTGCTCCGTGTGGGGTTTGCCCTGCCCGCGGCATTACTGTCGCGGCGGTGCGCTCTTACCGCACCTTTTCACCCTTACCTGAGCCTTGCGGCCCGGGCGGTATGTTTTCTGTGGCACTTTCCGTCCAACCGGCTTAAACCGGCCGTCCCGGACGTTATCCGGCACACTGCTCTGCGGAGTTCGGACTTTCCTCTACCTTGCGGCAGCGGCCGTCCGATCCGGCTGCCAACCCACTCATTATATGCGATCGCTGGGATCTCCTCGCCTCATGCGCCCCCTGCCGGGCCCCGCCTGCTCTGCTAGACTTGTTACCGCATAGGTTTCTGGGATGTCACGAACCGAAATCCTACGAAGTGGCGCAATGACCTCGAGCGAGGGCTTGCGCATCGCCCTGCAGTCACTCTGGGCGAATAAGCTCCGCTCTTTCCTCACCATGTTGGGAGTCGTGATCGCCGTTGCCGCGGTGATTGCGGTCGTCACTTTCACCAGTGGCCTCGATCGTTACGTAGCGGAGAGGGTCTTCCGCCTGGGAACGGATGTCTTCATCGTCAGCAAGGTCTCTCCCGTGGTCACCAACATCGACCAGTTGATCGAAGGTGAGAAGCGTAAGAACCTCACCATGGAAGACTATCAGGCCGTTCGCGATGCCTGTCAGAAGTGCTCCGTCGTCGCTGCCTCGCTCCTCAACCCGACCGGTCACGTGCGCTATGCGGAACGCTCGATTAATGATTCCTGGATCCGGGGCATGACTCCCACCATGGCGACCGTATTGGATCTCAACCTGACCGCTGGCCGGATGCTGAACGATACCGATGAAGATAACCGCTCCAATGTCGCGGTCATCGGCACCGACATCGTGGACAATCTTTTCCCCGGTGAAGATGCGTTAGGTAAAGAAGTCCGCCTGGATGGGCAAATCTATCGAGTGATCGGTGTTGGCGAAAAGCAGGGAAAGACGCTCGGCCAGAGCCTCGACAACTACATTGCGATTCCTATCTCCACCTACTTGAAACAGTATGGCGCCCACACTAGTATTCGGATTTCCGGCAAGGCCCACGGAGTCGGAAACCAGTTGAATGGAGCCATCGATGAAGTCCGAGTGGTGTTGCGGGCGCGCCGCCACGATGCTCCTGGACAACCCGACAGTTTTGTCGCCGAAACCAACGACAATTTTCTGACGTTGTGGCGCAACCTCACGCAAACCCTCTTTATTACGATTACTGCGATCGCCGCTATCGCTTTGGTGGTCGGCGGTATCGTGATCATGAATATCATGCTGGTGTCCGTCACCGAGCGCACAAGGGAAATTGGTATTCGCAAGGCGATGGGCGCCCGGCGCAAAGATGTGCTCATGCAGTTCCTGATTGAATCAGCCACGGTGGCGGCTCTGGGCGGATTAATGGGAGTGCTGTTCGGCATCGGCTTTGCCAAATCGATTACGGCCCTGATCGGGATGCCATCCGCGGTTCGTTTATGGGCAGTCGTGGCTGCCTTGCTGGTCGCGACGAGTGTGGGATTATTTTTCGGAGTATATCCGGCGAAGCGCGCCGCCAAGCTCGATCCAATTGCAGCGCTGCGGTTCGAACTCTAGGTCCTCAGAATGCGTCGAAGCGACTATCTCGAGAGCGTCCAGATGGCGATGGACACCATCCGCAGTAACAAGATGCGCTCTGCGCTCACCGTTCTGGGCATCGTAATTGGTGTCTCCGTAGTCATCGCGATTTCTTCCGTTGTCAGTGGCCTGAATGAAAGCGTGACGCAGTCGATCAGCAGTCTGGGTTCAGACCTGGTCTTCGCTTTTCACATTCAACCATTTAACGTGGGGCGCCCCACCGAGGAGATGCGCACACGGAAACAACTGACCCTCGACGACTGCCTGGCCATGAAAGACCTGCCGCACGTGAAAGAGGTGACCACTGGCCTTCGTTATCAGCGGCCCGAATTCGGTAGCGGCACCTACGTGGTGAAATACGGTGACCGTCGCGCCAAGAACACCATGCTCGAAGGCGACACCGGAGATTGGAACAAAGTTTTCGATCTGGAAGTGACGTCGGGGCGCTGGTTCAATGAGATGGATGACGAGCGGCACGCCTCGGTCATCGTCTTAGGTGCCGATACCGCCGACGAACTGTTTCCCAACGGAGGTGCGCTCGGCAAGGAAATCAATATTGACGGCCAGTTGTTTACCGTCATCGGGGTTTCTGAAAAAAGAAAAAGTGCCTTTGCCGGAGGCAAGAATCCCGAAGACAACATCGTGCTTTTCCCGTTGACAACGTTTCGTAAATTGCATCCGGAGCTGAAGGACTACTGGATCACTGCCAAGGCCACTTCGCACGCGGACATGCCGAAGTTGCAGGACGAGATGCGCGAGCTTTTGCGGCGACGGCGGAAGCTCTCTCCGGAAAAGGAAGACAACTTCGCAATCTTCACCCAGGAATCTTTTACCGATTTCTGGAACCAGATCACGGGGGCGGTCTTCGTCTTCATGTTCGCGGTTTCCAGCGTGGGTCTGATCGTGGGCGGCGTTGGGGTCATGAATATCATGCTGGTGTCGGTCACCGAACGTACCCGGGAAATTGGCGTTCGCAAGGCAATCGGCGCGCGCAAAGGGGATATTCTCATGCAGTTCACCCTCGAAGCCATCACCCTGACAGCCGTCGGCGGAGTGATTGGAGTCGCGGTAGGCGCTGCCATTACGTGGTTGATTCCGATTGTCTGGAGTTCGATGCCCGCCAGCATGTCGCTCTTCTGGACCATTTTTGGTTTCAGTTCGGCCGCAGCCGAGGGCCTGCTCTTCGGAATTTATCCAGCCTGGAAAGCGGCCAACCTCGATCCGATCGAGTCGTTGCGCTACGAGTAAACTTCCAACATGCACCTGAGCGCCCGAACTTTGTTCGAGACCGTCGCTGCGCTCGGAACGCTCGCCAGCCTTGGCTTTTACGTCCTCTCCGCTTACGGCATCGCAAGTTTCCTGCGGCACACTCGCCGCGCATCCGCAGGATCGTCGTCGCATCCATTCCTTCCGCCCGTCACGATTCTGAAGCCGCTGAAGGGAATCGATCCGCAAATCTGGGAAGCATTTTGCAGCCACTGCGAGCAGAACTATCCCGACTACCAGATTATTTTCGGTGTCGACGATCCGAACGATCCCGCCGTCGAGGTTGTTCGAAGACTGCAGGCAAGATATCCGGACCGGAAGATCGATCTGCTGATCTGCCCGCGAAATCTTGGGACCAACCGCAAGCTCAGCACTCTGGTTCAGATGTTGCCTACTGCGCGCCACGAAATTCTTATCGTGAACGATAGTGATATCCGTGTCGCATCCGACTATCTGCGCCGTGTCATGGCGCCGCTCAAGGACTCCGCGGTCGGAATGGTGACTTGTCTCTACCGTGGAATCGCAAGTCCGAGTCTTGGCTCGAGACTCGAGGCGCTTGGAATCAGCATGGATTTTGTTCCCGGCGTCCTCAGCGCCAGAGTGATTGAACGCGGCATTCATTTCGGATTGGGATCAACGCTCGCTTTCCGCCGCACCGACCTGCAAGCCATTGGCGGCTTCGAAGGCGTGCTCGACTACCTCGCCGATGACTATGAACTTGGTTACCGTATCTCGGCGCTCGGAAAGGGAGTGGAACTCAGCGAAGTCGTCGTCGAAACTTTTCTGCCTGCCTATTCCGTGCGCCAGTTTCTTGACCATCAACTTCGATGGGCCCGCAGCGTTCGCGGCTCGCGCAGTTGGGGATATTCCGGCCTGCTGTTTACATTTGTTCTGCCTTGGGCGCTCCTGACATTGCTGGCCGCGCACGGAGCCGCGTGGTCCTGGTGGCTACTGTTGGCGGCGATCACGGTGCGCGTCGCGGTGGGGTTGACCGCTGCCATGACAGTGATGGGGGATACTCACGCGTTGCGCGATCTCTTTCTTCTTCCCATACGCGATTGCCTTGCGCCGTTCGTTTGGGCAGCAGGCTTGATCGGGAACCGCATCGTGTGGCGCGGCGATGTGTTCTCTCTCAAGGAAGGACGGCTGGAAAGAATCGGCAATGAATCCGGCACCCAGCCGGAAATACAGCGTCTATCACATTGAAGCAAACGGCTGATTAGTGAAGATAATCTTGCCTCCGCGGCGAGCGAGTTCATAAAAAGCCAGGCCACGCAGCTCTTTTGGGCTGTCTTCCTCGGCCCACAGAAACACGCGCTGTGGCCCGTCCCACAAATGCTTGAACGTTTCCGGAGTTTCAAAGACGCGCGGCGCATCTGGAAATTTCGATCCGTACCACATGTTGCCGGCAGGTTCACGCAGGCTGCGCAATGGCACTCCCGTATAGAAGTTCAGCGCCGAAGCGTTCTCATACTTCCCAATCACGACGATCACATCACCGGGCCGGTACTGCTTCTGAATCGCCATCGCCAGATCTTTGGACGAGAGGATCGGAGAAAAGAGTATGAACGCGGAGTGCACGCACGCCAGGACGACGATCATCATCAACGCCAGCATCGCGTTGCCAAGTTCCGCATGATTGCGGCGGCGGAAAACCAGGTTTAACAGAGTGCCCAGCAGCAACGCGAGCGCGACGCCTAACAGTGGACCCCTGAATACGCCCATCGCTTGCGGCGTAAGATCCAGAAAGTGCCCGAACGAGAGCGCGTAATCTTCAGGATGTTTCTTCAGCAGGTCCGACAATTCCGTTCCCGGTGTGGGCGGTTTCGAAAACCAGAGCAGGGCAAATCCCACCGCCGCGACGACGATCCCAACCACCAGCAACGCTGTCGCGGATCGGACTCCTGCGCGTCGTTCCGCGCTCGCCGCCGCAGAAGTTCGCTCGCGGCCAAGCCATCCACCGATCAGCAGCGCCATCCCCGGAATTGCTGGAATCGTGTAGTACTCCTGTCGCGTCGAAAAGCTGAAGAAGCCGACAATCACCAGTGCCCACAAAATGAACAGCAGATTCGCACGCTGGCGACGCGACATCTGCGATCGGAACTCCCGCCACCGTCGCGGAACTTCCAACATACCTTGCGGAACGAAAGCGCTCCACGGCACCAGCCAGACGATCAACAGCGCCCAAAACAATAAGAGCGGAACGGTGTCATAGTCGCGCGGCACACGCTTGTTCAGGAAGCGTAAGAAATGCTCGTTCACAAAATAGAACCATAGAAATCCGCGCACTTGTCCTTGCGCAGGATTCGCCAGTTCCGCCAAAATGTGCCACGGCGCCGCGATAGCAAAGAAGATCACCGCGCTCGACGGCAGACGCAGCTTGAGAAAGTGCTTCAGATTTCCCGTCAGCAGCAGATAGAGTCCAATCGCACCCGCCGGAAACACCAGGCCGATTAACCCTTTGGTCAGGACATTGAGCGCACACACGGCCGCCAGTCCCCAACACACCCATCGCGAAGGCTTCTCTTCTTCCAGCGATTTCAAAAACAGCCAGTAAGTCAGCGTGAGCCAGAGTCCGACAGGCACATCGGGAATCAGAAATCGCGTGAACAGGTACGGACCAAGCGCAGTCGCCATCACCAGTCCGGCATCGAATCCGCCTTCCGAACCAAAGGCCCAACGCCCCATCCCGTAAGTCGCCAGGATCATTCCCAGCACGCCAAGCATCAATGGGAAGCGCGTACTCCATTCACTGACCCCGAATACCGTGTAGCTCGTGGCGACACTCCAATACATCAGTGGCGCTTTTTCCAGGTAGCGCACACCGTTTGCATACAGCGTGACCCAGTCATGCCGCAGCACCATCTCCCGCGCCGCTTCGGCATGCACAGTGTCTGCATCATCGAGCAGAGCGGGCGTGGAAAGGCCGACTATGTAAATGATCAACCACAGAGTTGTAAGGGTAAGAACGGCGATGCGCCAATCCGAAAACAATTTTCCCGGACGATGAATCGGGTCGTTTTGTAGCGGCTCGGCCCGGAAGGCCTCAGCAGAAGTCATTGAGCGAACGCTCATTATAAGGATAAAGTCAGCAAACGTCCTGATAGAAGCCGGAAGCGGCCGCACAGGAACTCAGTCTGCTGCCACCGCGCCCGAACCTTTGCCTCCGGCCACTTCGCGGTAGATGGCAAGAATTCTTTCCACCGAACTGGTCCACGAGAAACGTTTGGCCTGATCGTAGCCTCGCTGCTTCATACGCGTACGAAGCGCCGGATCCAGCAGCGCTCTCTGCAGCGCTCGTTGAATTTCAAAAACGTTCTCTGGATTCACCAGCAGCGCCGCATTGCCCGCCACTTCCGGCAGACTCGATGTGTTCGACGTCACTACTGGAGTTCCGTGTGCCATCGCTTCGAGCGGGGGTAATCCAAAGCCCTCGTAGAGCGATGGGAAGACGAAGACCTTGGCCACGTCGTAAAAAATTCTCAACACTTCGATCGGAACGAAACCAAGGAATCGCACATCATTCTGTACGCCGCTCCGGACCACTGTACGCCGCAGGCCAGGATGTCCGGAAAGATCGTCGCCGATGATGATCAGCTTCAGATCCGGTAGTTGCTGTTCTTTTTCCAGCTCGGTTTTCAGCGCCGAGAACGCCTCGATCGTTCGCACCACATTCTTGTGCGGACGAATCGCACCCGCATACAGTAGAAACGGATAATTCACCTGGTATCGCTCGGCGATCAGATCGCGGTCCGCGTGCGATGCGTGTCCATGGAGGAAGCGCTCGTCGATCGCGTTGTACACCACTTCCATACGCTCGTCTGGAATGGCAAAAGTTTTTTGGACTTCACTCCGTGTGAACTGCGAGACGGCAAGAACCCGCGCCGCCTTCCGAAGCGCCCGTCGAGTCAGTTGCAGTTGCAAATTGCGCCGAATATTCGAGCGGTCGCGCGCGCCGTACATGTGGTCCAGCAGATCGTGGACCGTCACCACGTACGGACAAGGCAGCCCGCGCGGAATCCAGAACAGATGCGGGATGTGAACGACATCGCACTGCAACCGCCGCACAATCGCCCGGAACTCCAACCCGCCCTTCACGGTGTTTTCCAGATCGGCTAACGGTACTGCGTGGAAATTGGGCGGCAGCGGGCCGCACTCGTCGACTTTGGCAGGCATGCCAATCAGGAAATAGTCGCTCTCGCGATCCAGGCGAGCCAGCGTCCGGACCACGTTGCGGATATAGGTGCCAATCCCGAATTCCGTCATGCGACGGATGTCGATGGCGACTTTCACGAAAGGAATTTAAACACAGTGAAGGTGCCTACCGCAGTATTTCGTTCGAGGGTCGTATATAACAAGCCCTTCCCTAGATTCTGTCATCCCGAACGAAGTGAGGGATCTGCAGTCCCCGGCAAGATGCAGATCCCTCGCTTCGCTCGGGATGACAGTATCTTTTGAGGATAGGAATGGCAGTTCTATTGAAGATAGGAATGACAGTTCCGTTGAGGGTAGGAAGGCGACGCTGCAGGTCACCGGTGGCGCAGTCGCAAACTCTCCCAACTCCCGTCGGAGGCCCATCCGCCATCGACTGAAAGCGCATGGCCATTGACGAAACTGCTCTGCATTGGGTCGGCGAGGAACGCGACTGCCTGCGCGATGTCGTCGGGAGTCGCGAAACGCGCCATCGGCACGCGTCCCGTGATATCGCTGTCCGCATACAGGCCCGCGTCCTGCGCGGAGTCATCCATCGGCGTCTTCACCCATCCCGGACACACCGCATTGCACCGAACGCCTCGTCCACCCCACTCCGCTGCGAGCGTGCGCGTTAGTCCGATGAGTCCGTGTTTCGAAGTGTTGTAAGCCGCGCGATCCGCCACTCCTAGCAATCCTGCCACCGACGCGATGTTGATGATGCTCCCCGACCGCTGTCGCAACATGATGCGCCCGAAGGCGCGGCAGAGAAGAAACGGCCCAAGCAGATTGATGTCCATCACGCGCCGCCATTCCGCGGCCGTGATGTTTTCCGCCGGCGTAATCGAACTGACGCCGGCATTGTTGACCAGCACATCGATGCGTCCGAAGTGGTTCATCACCAACTCCGCCATGCGCGCGACGGCGGATTCGTCCGCAACATCGCCCAGCACTTCGACGGCATCAACGCCCTGACTCTTTACGCGGGCGAGTGTCTCGGAAGGCGACCGCAAGTCATTCAGCGCGAGCGAGAACCCGCGCTCGGCAAGGACTTCAGCCGTACGTTGTCCGATGCCTTGGGCGGAGCCGGTAACGAGGGCTACTTTCATGAGTCGTATCTCATATCTGGACGGAATACCGCGAGACTACCTGGTGCCAAGACGGATAATGAAATGAAACACCCAAGGCACCGCCGCGATCACTGCAACAGCTTTCACCCAGACGATAGCCACGCGCGCCCAGTCGATAGGCTTTTTGGCTAGCACCTGGAATTCTTTGCTGCCCTGTTCACGAAAAAATCGATAGGTCGCGGTGGGGACAAGAGGGAAGAAAAATATCACCACGAAAAGCGTTGCGTTGTATTCCTCTCCGACTCCGCGTACTTCGACGTTTGATCGCCCGTACAGGCGCTTTCCCATTCCTTGCCCAGACAGTCCCAGCCTGCCCAGATTTAGGTCGTCAAAGTGTTTGTCTTGAGCCTGCTGGGCCGAGAAAGCTGCCAAGCGCTCCGGTGCGTCGAGGCTTCTCCGCCGCAGTTCGGTCGATAGAACTCGTTGCGCTTCCTCGGTCAGCGAATCGAATTCGAGGGCCAGAGTAAGCAGTTCATCGTCGGACTTGGTTGCGTAATCGGGACCGATTCGATCATCCATGGGCAAAACGGTGCCGCGGATCTACGCTCTGACTTCCGCCTTGGCCCGCCGCTCCGCATATAGAGGAAATTCCTCGGCGAGTTCCAGCACTTGAGCCCGGATCTTGGCCAGCGCGCCCGCGTCCGTCCGATGATGCAGCGCCTCCGCGATAAAGTGCGCGATCTGCCGCATCTCCGGCTCTTTCATTCCGCGCGTCGTCATTGCCGGAGTCCCGACGCGAATGCCGCTCGGCTTCATCGGCGGATTCACGTCGAACGGAATCGCATTCTTGTTCACCGTGATGCCCGCTTCTCCCAGTGCCTTTTCCGCTTCGCTGCCCAGCATACCTTTGGCGAACACATCGACCAGCATGACGTGCGTATCCGTTCCACCCGAAACGATGCGGAAACCTTCGGTAGCCAGCGACTCCGCCATCACCTTGGCATTTGCGACAACCTGGCGCGCATATTCCTTGAAACTCGGTTGCATCGCTTCGAGGAAGCACACGGCTTTCGCGGCGACAATGTGGACGAGTGGTCCGCCCTGAATACCCGGGAAAATATTCTTATCGATAGCCGCGCCAAACTCTTGCTTGCTGAGAATCATTCCCGCCCGCGGGCCGCGCAATGTCTTGTGCGTCGTCGAAGTCACAATGTGCGCGTGCGGCACCGGCGACGGATGCGCGCCGCCTGCCACCAGTCCTGAGAAATGCGCCATATCGACCAGGTAGAGCGCGCCAATCTTGTCCGCAATCTGGCGCATGCGTGCGAAATCAATAATCCGCGGATACGCACTGCCTCCGCCGATAATCAGCTTTGGACGTTCCTCCTCAGCGATCCGTTCCAATTCGTCGTAGTCGATGGTCTCGGTTTCCTTGGTGACGCCGTAAGGAATCACTTTGTAAGTCTTGCCCGAGAAATTCAGATGATGCCCATGCGTGAGATGCCCGCCGTGCGCCAGGTTGAGTCCGAGAATCGTATCGCCCGGCTGGAGCACGGAAAAGAACGCTCCCATATTTGCCTGCGACCCCGAATGCGGCTGGACGTTGGCATGTTCGGCGCCGAACAGTTTCTTGGCGCGCTCGCGAGCCAGTTCTTCCACCACGTCGGTGAATTCGCAGCCGCCGTAATAGCGTTTGCCGGGATAACCTTCCGCATATTTGTTCGTGAACACGGAGCCGGCCGCTTCGAGCACGGCTTCGCTGACAAAGTTCTCGGAAGCAATCAGCTCCAGCCCTTCATGCTGGCGGCGAGCTTCGTTATCAATCGCGTTGGCGATCTCGGGATCGACTTCATACAGCGGGCGGTACATCGATGAATTGTTCATAGCGGGCACGGATTATTTTACCCCGTAACCTCCGATTGGCATGACTTCACTACGAATTTGTGATTTGCGGATGTAGGGCGAAGCTTTGCTGTTTCTTGGGCAGAGTTCGGGCACGAAAAAAGGAAGAAATTGGAATCCCCGTGAACGGCACCTCACTGGGGGAATCAAGAAAGTACAAAGTGGCAGAAACGATCAAAAGCGCATTAGTTTTCGAAGCTGTCCGGCTGCTCGGCTGGGCGTGAGTGGACTTTCCCCTCATCCAAATCATCAGCCCGGAGGGCTGACCGACCCTAGCCCAGCGCTTCAGCGCTGGGTAGCCATCAAGTGGATGAATCAAGTCCCGGAGGGACGGCTGACGGTACCCGCTCTTTACTTCCCAATCTGAGCACAGGAATCAAGATCGTAAAAAGTGGGATAACCGATTCAAAGCCTGAGGCATGCTGCCTGAACCGAAGTCAGTTCTAAGGTCAAAGTGGGACAGGCAGGTTCCGCGAACCAAGGGAGTTAACATCATCCCGTCCCGGAGCTCGGCGTCACTCCCGTCCCACTCCTAGCGCATCCGCGACCCGATTGATGTAGTTGAACCAGGACGCAATCAGCGTGATCTGAAGAATCGCCTTGTCGTCAAATCCCACGCCGCGCAAGCCTGCGTGATCCTCTTTCGAGACCTTCGTTGCATCCTTCGTGATCTTCACCACGTAGTCCAACATGAGGCGTTCCTGCGGCGTGATCGGAGCAGTCATGTAGTCGCGCTCCAGCGCCTCCACCATTTCTTTGTCTAAAGTCACGCGACGCAGAAACTCTGCGTGAGACTCGATTCAATACACGCACCGGTTGGTCACCGAGACCATGGTCGCGATCATTTCGTGATGCCGTCGTTCCAGCGGCAGGTCCGGAGACATCAGCGACCCAAACGTGGCGAACGCATGATAAAGAGCCGGCGGAATCAGGGAGTGCGATTCCACGATCTGCGCCCCACCACCTTCGGAAGGATGCACCGGCGTCGCATATTCGACGGGATAAAGGTGCCGTTGTCCCTCAGCCGCGCGCCGCAGTTCCTCATCCGCTTCCGCCAGCGGAATCGTTTTGATCCAAGCCATGGTCGACCTGCTCCTGTTCAGAAGTGTCCCGCCCGATGCAGGCGTCCCGAAACCTTACACGGGGCCTCCGACAATTGCCAATAGCGCGAAAATGTTAGTCGCCCCGCGATTACTTTTGACCGCGTCCGCCCTACTCCCAATGGAGTCTCCACGCCGTCGCGGTCGGCGGTAGAATAAACACGGCCTTGTGATCTGGCTCACCGCGCTGCCCGTCGGCAGTCGCTAACTTCATGTGAGCCAGTAGTGTGAGGGCCTGTTTTCGGCGATTTGTGCTGCCTGCGGTATGCAGTCCATGGCCTCGCACTGCGCCCTGCTGCTACTCCTTGGAGGCTTTGATGCCGCAAGATTCTCTGACCATTACCGACAACCGCACTGGCCAGACCTATACCCTCCCCGTCGAAAATGGAACCATTCGCGCGATGGATCTCCGCAAGATCAAGACCGATCCCGAAGACTTCGGCCTGATGACCTACGATCCCGCCTTCATGAACACGGCATCTTGCCGCAGCGCGATCACCTACATCGACGGCGACAAAGGCATCCTCCGTTATCGCGGATATCCCATCGAAGTCCTCGCCGAGCATTGCACGTATCTGGAAGTTGCCTACCTGATCATGTTCGGCGAACTGCCTACCGCCGCCCAGTTGAAAGAGTGGGTGTTCGAGATCACCCATCACACCATGCTGCACGAGACTACCAAGAAATTCATGGAAGGTTTCCGCTACAACGCGCATCCGATGGTGATGCTGGTCAGCACGGTAGCCGCCCTTTCGAACGTGTATCCCGATTCCAGAAAGATCGATGACCCCGCCAGCCGCCTGCTGCAAGTCAAGCGCCTGATCGGCAAGCTCCCGTCGATCGCGGCGATGTCTTATCGCCACATGGTCGGATTTCCGTACGTCTATCCCGACAACGATCTCACCTACACCGAAAATTTCATGAACATGTTGTGGAAGATGGTCGAGCCGAAATACGCTGCCAATCCAGTCATCGCGCGCGCTCTCGACATTCTTTTCATTCTGCATGCGGACCACGAACAGAATTGCAGCACCAATGCGATGCGTGCGGTGGGCAGTTCGCATACCGATCCGTACCTCGCCACCTCGGCCGCTGCTGCTGCCCTCTCCGGACCGCTCCATGGCGGAGCAAACGAGGAAGTCCTGCGTATGCTCGACGAGATCGGCTCCAAAGACAATGTCCCTGCCTACATCAAGAAAATCAAGGAAGGCAAAGGCAAGCTCATGGGATTCGGTCACCGCGTCTACAAGAACTACGATCCGCGCGCGAAAATCATCAAGTGGGCCGCCGACCGCGTCTTCGAGATCACTGGACGCAACACAAAAATCGAGATCGCCCTCGAACTCGAACGCATCGCGCTCGAAGACGATTATTTCGTGACCCGCAAGCTCTATCCCAACGTCGATTTCTATTCCGGGATCATGTACCAGGCCATGGGTTTCAAGCCGGAAATGTTCACGGTGCTGTTCGCGATTCCGCGAGCCGCAGGATGGCTGGCCCAGTGGCAGGAAATGCTCACCGACCCGGAACAGAAAATCGCTCGCCCGCGCCAGGTCTGGATCGGCCACGAAACCCGTCCCTTCGTACCGATGGAGCAGCGAGGCACCGGAGTTACGGCGCGGTAGAGAAATCAGGCGTGCATGTGATCGCCCAGTTGCCCGAAGCAAGTTCGGGCGCTAATATTTCGTTCCATGCCGAGCGTCGACCGCCGTACTCTCCTTTACCTGTTCGGAATCGCATCCGTCACTCCGCTGTTGCCCGCGCAGACGACGGCCACCAGTACGGTGGTCGTGGCGAATCCCGGCGAGAGCCGGTTCGCGTTTTCCACCCAGCAACAAGCCAAGCTGACTCCCTGCAAGCTGACTTCCGCCGACAGCGGAGGCACTATGACTGCTTTTGAGCTGAGCGCCATGCCGCAGACGGGCCCGTACCTGCACGTCCATCATCGGGAGGACGAGTGGTACTACGTGCTCTCGGGAGAATTCCTTTTCAAGGCCGGAGCCGAATCCCACACTCTGCCGACCGGCGCGAGTATCTGGCTGCCGCGTAACATTCCCCACACTTGGGCCAACACGTCGAACGCGGAGGCCAAACTGATCCTGGTCTGCCAACCGGGCGGATTCGAGAAGTTCTTTGAAGAGATGGGAAATGAGATGGCGAAGGCGTCCTCGGCCGAAGCCCAGCAGAAAATGAAAGAAGTGATGGCCAAGTATGGGATGGAGTTGTTGGGACCTCCACTGTTCAAGCCTTTGCGGGCGGGGCACTGAGGAGAACGAGATTTAACCTCGATGGCGTTTAAGGAAAGTGTCAAGTAGGACAAGAGACGCGTATTCCCCTTGCAGCAAAGAGACCAGCGACCGCTCCGCTCCGCTCCAGCCGCGGCGCGGCGGCATAGGATAGCCCGGCACGTGAGTGCCGGGTAAGCCACGGTACGTCGACAGGAGTCCGCTTTAGCGGACGGCACGAGCGAACCTCCCCTTCGGAAAATCTCACGCAATGCTCCGACTATAATCATGGGATCCTGACAATCAGGCAGGCTCCATGGTCGAGCGGATTCTCATCGTCGATGACGAAGAAACCATCTGCGAGATCATCTCGTCGATGCTCGTTGGTGCCGGGTACGAGTGTCAGGCCACGACTTCGGGAGTCGAGGCGCTGGCATGGCTTCGATCGGGAGCACCATTCGACCTGATAGTGTCTGACATGATGAGGCCCGGTCTCGACGGCCCGGCGTTGCTGGAGCGCGTGCTAGCCGAATTCCCCGCCATACCCCTGATCTTCGCCACCTCAGTTTACGATCATTCCATAGCTCTGGCGGCGCTGCGCAATGGGGCCCGCGGATACCTGAACAAGCCCTTTGAGCCGGGTGAATTGTTATTCATGGTGAGCCGGGTGCTGGAGACCCACCGAATCAAGGCCCACACGGGCCCAGACAAAAGTGAGTTTGATTTATGGACGACAGCCCGGAGTGAGCAACTGCGGAAGACATTGTTAGAGATGGAGGGTGTGGATGAGGAAAAATTGGGCCATGCATGGCGCCAGCTTGATACGTACGGCGAGCAACATCGCCAGCAGGTAGCGGCGTTCGCCGCGGGAGTTGGCCGCGCCATGAATCTTTCGAAGGAGCAAATCAGCGGGCTTGCGCGCGGCGCCTTCATCCACGATGTTGGCCAGATTTCCGCCTTTCGCGACCTGCTCCTCGATTCCGGCAAACTCCTTCCACACGAACTCGCCGCTCTGTGCCGTGGCTGCAACGATGCCTATGCGATATTGAAAACGATCCCCGGCCTGAAAGACGTCGCAGAGACTGTCTATGCATATCAGGAATGTTTCGACGGTACAGGCCACCCGCGCGGACTGAAAGGCAGCCAGATTCCATTGGAAGCGCGAATTATCACTGTTGTCCACGGGATGATTACCGCCAATTGGGGAAGGGGACATCGCGATTACGCGCGGAGTATAGCTTCCGTTAAGGAAGAAATGCAGCGCCGGTCCGGACGACAGTACGATCCGGAAATTGTGGAGGCAATTCTCCCGATGTCCGCAGACGACTGGGAGGATGTGGATGCGGAGACGCGATTGATGCGGTGGTAATGGCCGCGGCGTGAAAAAATGAGAGTCGCGCGAAACAACCTACGAGGATAGGCCCGTGGAATCCCACCTTTCGAAAACCGCGAAAGGTAGGGCACCCGTCGGCGGCCTGGGGTTCAAAGGGGGGCCACCCGCCATGGTGAATTCCAGTGCTATCGATCCCTTCATACATCACGACACGGCACGTGTTTTCTGTGCGTCTCTGCCACAGCAACGCTTGTACCGTTTGCCGCTACCGCAAGTGCAGCGGGAGTTACGCGATATTCCAACCGATGACGGTGTCACCTTCGTCGGATAGTCGTGTTCCGTCCCACGAGAAATCTTGACGTTCTTCAGCAGTCCCAATTCATTTTGGATTGCTCTTGCTTCTCGTTCCTCAGCATCCGTCCAGTCCGTGGCATCGTAGTAGAGCGCGTCCTCCGTATGAGGAGAACCGTCGAGCCCAACCTCCGTGGCAATTCCAACGATGTGTTCAGCACCTCTGTGCTCGAGCTTTGTCACCATGCAGTAGTCGGAGAGAAGTTGCCGACGGGCGGTTCGATTCTCGTGTTCCGGCACACTTGAGTAGTGTGGGAATGCGAGGAAAACGTAATGAGGATCACCGGGGTTCGACGGAAGAATTAGGCGCACTCCCCAGTGATCACGCGGCGTGATGGCAACCTTCTCGAGAAGGGCATTCGACAACATTCTTCGACGTGTCCGGGGCTCCTTCGCCATGAACCGGAAAATTCTTTCCTGTTCGCTAACGCCAGCCGGACTTGCTTCATACTGGGTACCCTGCATGACATGATGACTGAATTTCTCGATCAACCCGTCCCAGAAATAGCTAACCTTGTCTGCCTCCAATTGCGCCGCCCTCTCCGGACTAACAAGGAATCGCTCCCAATGACCTTCCGTCAGAGCTACTGCATCGTATCCGCCGGGAAACACAAAGTCGTGGCGTTCTTCTGAATTGAGGTGCCCAAGATAGTAGGCGAGCAGCTCTTCTTCCCCGGTTGCGCTGATTTTCGTATTGCCAGCGAAAAGCCTTTCCTTACTTTGCAGATACCACACAAAATCTGTAATTGTGTCGAGCGTCTTCACAACGATGTCAAGTGTCGTGTCATCGAAAACGTGCACATACCCCTCGGAAGTATCTCCAACCCAACCAATAGTGAAGGGGATATCGTAATGACGATTTCCTGCGACGTCTGACATCAACATCAGGCTTCCGCTCCCACCACCCAACCTCTTGAACGGCTTGCTGACTCCGTGGGCCACAACGATACGGTGAAATATCGCATCTCCCGGAGTCGGCAGAGCGATCGGAAATCTGTTACGGCACGCACGGTCTAGGAAGAGTCGCGCCGGGAAGCTTCGTATCCACCTTTCCGCGCCTCGAACCTGATCAGCGGATTTCAGCACTGCCTTGCGGAACCACCTCGACCACGCCAAGTTGATGTCGTTGCCTTCCTCAAAACGGCAGTGTTTGTCGGAGAAGATGATTACGTGTTGACCGCATACGACGAGTAAGTCACAAACCTCTTTTCCTTCTCGACCGGGGCCCATCTGGTCTCGGTAGATTCCTGGATAGCTCCAAAGCGAGAGGAAGGTCCGAGAGCATAGATCATGCAGGTAACGCTCGGACGGAGTTTGAGCAACGGATTTTGAAATCGGCTCCATAATAGGAAAAGGCACGGCGTTTGCCGTGCCTTGCACTTCACGGTAGACGTCTACTGATTTCTACGACTTGTTAAATCTCTGCGGTCAAAGCCGTCCAGGCTTCTGTTCTCGTTTCGGCAAGGCTAGAGCCATGCCCTTCCCGAACGACTATCGGCGATGCTTCAGATAGTCACTCAACGAATTCGAGTTCGTTTCCCGCAGCACAGTTCCGAGCTTCGCATCGCTACGGAAGTCGTCGGCGAAACCATCGCCATACTCCTCCCGAAGCGTACGCACGAGTGTGTCGCTACGCTTACGACGAATCTCGCCGTCCGCGTCTCTACACCGATCATCTAATCCGTGATTGCAGTGGTCGTTACTCAAACATCCTCCCAAATCCTAGCTGCAGCCGCTTGTGCTACCGCAGCTCATGCAGCGGTAGCAACTTCCGTTTCGCGTCATGATCGAACCGCAGAAGCTGCAGGATGGGGCATCGCCCATGTCCACGATCCCGGACAACGCATCGGCTGCATGAATGGAACCGGCTCTCAGATCACGATTCTCCGTTCCCAGTGGAAGCGTCGGGGAGCTTTCAACGCCTGAAGTCCCTTCCGGCGCAGGAGATCCCAGCGCTCGGGGACGCAGGTTTTCGAACAGCAACTGTTGCTGTCCGCTGAGGAAGCGCAGTTGGAGCCAGCGGAAGATGTAGTCCATGATCGACTTGGCAAAGCCAATGTCGGTATTGCTCGACCAGCCGCTCGGTTCAAAGCGCGTGTGCGCGAACTTTTCGCAGAACAGTTTCAGCGGCACGCCGTGTTGCATCGCGATCGAGACGGCCAGCGCGAAGCTGTCCATCAGGCCGGAAACAGTCGAGCCTTCTTTCGCCAT
The DNA here is from genome assembly GCA_016196065.1 of Acidobacteriota bacterium. Lineage (NCBI taxonomy): Bacteria > Pseudomonadati > Acidobacteriota > Acidobacteriota bacterium. Next base: position 515,780 of record JACPYL010000012.1, read on the forward strand.
CTTGATGAAGATCTCGCCCGGCTCGCCATCGGGATACAGGCCGACGATGATGTAGCCTTCGTGGCCTCCGATATTGAACTTGTGCGTGACCGACATCCGCTCTTCTTTCAACTTGTGCCGCACCGCTCGCGGAGGCGCGTCGAGACTCATCTCTTCCACATGATGAGCGGCATTTCGGGCAGCATCATCTTTGGTCGAGTTCGCGGTCTTCGATCCGGCAGCCGACAATGGTTGCGATTGCTTGCAGCCATCGCGATACACTGCGACCGCTTTCAATCCAAGCTTCCATGCCTGGATGTAAGCCTCCATGATGTCTTCGACTGAAGCAGCATTCGGCAGATTGACCGTCTTCGAAATCGCACCCGAAATAAACGGCTGCGCCGCCGCCATCATCTTCAGATGTCCCATGTAATGGATCGACCGAGTCCCCTTCGCCGGCTTGAAGGAGCAATCAAACACAGCCAGATGATCGTCCTTGATGTGCGGAGCGCCTTCGATCGTCCCCGTCGCATCGATGTAAGAAACAATCGCGTCCGTCTGTTCGTGGGTGTAACCGAGTTTGAACAACGCACCCGGGACGGTGTTGTTCACAATCTTGATCATCCCGCCGCCCACCAACTTCTTGTACTTCACCAACGCCAAATCCGGCTCAATCCCGGTAGTGTCGCAATCCATCATGAACCCAATCGTTCCGGTGGGAGCGAGGACGGTTACCTGGGAATTGCGGTAGCCGTGCTTTTCACCGTTGGCGAGAGCTTCGTCCCAAGTGGTTTTCGAGGCTTCGAGTAATGATGGGGGGACGTTCTTCGCGCTGATGTTGTTGACGCTGGCGCGGTGCATGCGGATTACATCAAGAAATGGTTCGCGGTTGATGTAGAAGCCGGGGCAGGCGCCGCCGGGCATGGCTTCGGCGGTGGTGACTCCGAGGCGATTTTGTACGATGTCGGTGACGGGCACGAGTGGCGGGCACAATTCGGCGATGCGGCTCGATTGCAGATACGCTTCGCCGCACATGATGGCGGTGACGCAGGCGGCATAGTCGCGTCCGCCGTCGGAATCGTAGGGAAGTCCGGCAGCCATCAGCAGCGCGCCGAGATTCGCATAGCCCAAACCGAGCGGGCGGTATTCGTGCGAGTTCTTGCCGATCATCTCGGTGGGATATCCAGCGTTATCGACCAGAATTTCCTGCGCGGTGATGGTGATGTCCACGGCGTGGCGATAGGCTTCCACGTCAAAGGTGCCGTTGGGCGCGAACTTCAGGAGATTGAGGCTGGCCAGGTTGCAGGCGGAGTCATCGAGGAACATGTACTCGCTGCAAGGATTGCTGGCGTTGATGCGACCTGTGTTTTTCGACGTGTGCCAGCGGTTGACGGTCGTGTCGTATTGCATTCCGGGATCGCCGCAGTGCCACGTGGCTTCCGACAACTTGAAGAGCAGCTCTTTCGCTTTGTAAGTATTGACGACGCGGCCGTCGACGATGGCTCGCGTGGAGAAGTCGGTGTCGCGCAGGACGGAGACCATGAAGTCTTCGGTCACGCGCACGGAGTTGTTGGCGTTCTGGAAGAAGATGGAGCTGTAGGCGTCGGAATCGGGATGCGAACCGTCGTATCCCTGAGCAACCAAGGCGTGTGCCTTCGCTTCTTCTTTCTGCTTGCACTCAATGAAGTCGACGATATCGGGATGGTCAATGTTCAGGATGACCATCTTGGCGGCGCGGCGAGTCTTGCCGCCGGACTTGATCACGCCAGCGAACGCGTCGAAGCCTTTCATGAAGCTGAGCGGGCCGCTAGCGGTGCCGCCGCCACTGAGAGTTTCGGTCGACGAACGCAGCGGAGAGAGATTCGTGCCGGTACCGGATCCCCACTTGAAGAGCATGCCTTCTGTCTTCGCCAAGGTGAGAATGGCGTCGAGCGAATCTTTGACCGAGTTGATGAAGCAGGCAGAGCATTGTGGACGCGTATATCCAGTGACTCCGAATTCCACTTGAGCGGTGGTGGAATTCCAGTGCCAGTTGCGGGCGTCGGAATCGGGCTCGATGCGATCGCAGCCTACGTTGAACCAGACGGGCGAATTGAACGCGACATGCTGGCGGATCAGCAGGTGCACGAGTTCGTCATGGAACGTTGCTGCGTCTTCCGGCGTGCGGAAGTATCCATCTTTCATGCCCCAGTCGCGGATGGTTTCGGCGACGCGGGCGACGAGCTGTCGGACACCAGTTTCGCGCTCGCCGTTGTCCTGGCGCCCGTGAAGATATTTGCTGGCGACGATATTGGTCGCGGTCATCGACCAGTCTTTGGGTGTCTCAACGTCTTTCTGCTCAAAAATCACATTGCCCTGGGCATCGGTGATCTGAGCGAGGCGGAGTTCCCATTCGATTTCGTCATACGGCGACACGCCGGGCTTGGTGAACAGGCGACGGAAGGCAAGACCGGGGGTCTTCTTCTTGTTGACAGGGGTGATCGCGGCTTCTGCTTTTTTAACTTGTTCGCGCACTTCGGGCATTTCCTTCGCTCCTAATTAGATGATGGCGGTGGTGCTTATGATCTTCATGATGCGGGGGTACCGTTCCTATGGACTCTATCTAAACCATTCTATTCCCAGCGCTTACGCGCCAGGCTAAAGAATCATGCCCGTACTGGGCTCACTGAAAAACTGTCTGTCGGACATCCTTCAGAATTTCAAAATTCAAAGATCGCGAAACCATCGCGGCCAAGGCACAGGCCAGCGACGGGGTGAAGCGCCGCCTACCGAAGCCGCAAGGGCTTAGGTTGCGAGGCTTATTTCAGCGGTCTTCCGGTAATTGTGTTCAGGCAATGCCGCGGGCAGAGGAGCCGGGGCTGGGAGAACGGATTCAGACATCGGGATCGGAGTCGTTGGGCATTCAATGCCGTTGCGGGCAAATGACTCGGCGACGAGTTGAATCAAACCTTCCATCGGGGGCTCCTGGAACCGCAAATTCATCGGCTGGCGGGGTGTTCGTCCTCGCCGGCGTCGTTCTTTTGATGAATCCCCCGTGGGGACGCCTAGCCAAGCTAGACCGGGGGAAGTCACCGCTTTATTCCATCCATTTGGGAGGGATGGGACTCCGCTTAGGAAGGATTCGAAGCCACCTCTGACCACGAATCGCCCCTGTTTTTTTGTCCTGGCCCCTTTGCACGGGGTCTAAAAAAGTTCCTACGGGATGCTTAACGTACTCCCGCCAGTTGTGCCTGTCAAGAGAATACCTCTATAGGTTGTGGCCTTAAAGTGCCATAGGTACCCACTTGGGAAAATACCTTAGCTGCGGGCATCGAGTTACGAGCTGCGAGATCGGATTTTTCCCGGAGCATGGCCAGATTCACCCGGCGGCTCCCATCTGAGCCGAAATGCGTTCGTGACCGGACTGCGAAACCCGCACTGGAGGTCTGCCTGGTTGAACGCTGGGATCGGATGAAGTGCGCGGCGACTCCAAAGGTACGTAGATATCCTCGAAGGCTTCGCGCGGAGTGATGCGACGCACGCCTTCCCGGAATTCGACCAGGTAGTCGCCGACCTGGCCGGAATGTTCACGGCCCAACGCATCGGTGAAGACGAGAGGCTCGGTGAGTTGACGTGCTTGCACGAGAAAGCGCGTTCGATAGACGTTCCACGAATGTTCCAAATTCATAAGTCATTCACCCTTGGGGGGAGGGCGTGCGGGTTTCTAGTTGATGGTTCGGCGTGCCAAGCGTTTGTGCCAAAGGTTATGCGACCGATCGCGGCCGCGCGGGGCTGGTTTTTCAGGTGCGAAGTGAAGTGACTGTACGCGGCAACCGGGAGCGGGTCAATACGCAAGAGTTGTGCAAGTGCGAAATTCTTTTTCGCGGATCCGCGCGGCGGAATGCGGATCAAGGGAAGGTTGAATAGGGCGCTCACAAGGCCTTCGAATCGGGCGTTCGCGAGCGCGGACAGAGGAGAGCGTGATTCTTTGCTACACTCGACAGCCGGAATTTGCACAGAGGGTTCCACAGGAATTGCAGAGGTCAGAAGTCAGATTGCAAACGTCAGAGGTCGGATTGCAGAAGTGACAAACGGCTGGATGCAGTGACGTACCCGGAGAATGCGATGCCACGAATCTTCATTGCACTAATGGTTGTCGGATCGTTGTACGTAGCAGTTGCGCAGCAAACCATAGTCAAACCAGCGGGAAACAGCGGAACCATGGTCGAGGGCGGAGCGTTCGTGGAACCTTCGCAACACACAATCTACATCGAGTGCGGTGCCATTTTTGACGGCAAAAGCGAGAAACTGATTCCCAAGGTTCGAGTTGCCGTAACCATGCCAGAGGGAAAGATCGTCGCGATCCAACAACACCGAGAGGGCGTTGGATTTGGAGTCGCATCTGGAACAGTCGAGAGAATCGATTTGTCGCACGAAACTTGCCTGCCGGGGCTGATCGATACTCACACGCACGTCCTGCTGCAAGGTGACATCACGGCGGTAGATTATGACGAACAATTGCTGAAGCAGTCACCGGAGTATCGAACGATCCTGGCCACCGTGAATGCGCGGCGGGCGCTGGAGTATGGGTTTACGACCATTCGCGATCTGGAGACGGAGGGTGCGGGGTATGCGGATGTCGATGTTAAGCGAGCGATTGACAATGGCGTCATCCCGGGTCCTCGAATGCAGGTGGCCACGCGCTCGATGGACGTGACGGGAGCGTATCCGCTGCTGGGGTATGCGCCGAATGTTGAAGTGCCGCATGGCGTGCAGGTCGTGGATGGAGTAGAAGGCGGACGAAAGGCGGTGCGGGAACAACTCAGCCACGGCGCGGACTGGATTAAAGTGTATTCCGACCGGAGCTACCGGCTGCGGGATGACGGTGTGCTCGACGACATTCCAACCTTCACGCTCGACGAACTCCGTGCCATCGTGGACGAGACGCACCGGCAGCGGCACAAAATCGCATCGCACGCGATGGCGCTGAATGGGGTACACAACTCGGTCGAGGCGGGCGTTGATTCCATCGAGCATGGAAACTACATTGCAGAGGAAGATTTGAAGACGATGGTCGCGAAGGGAATCTATTACGTCCCGACAATCTATGTGGGCGAGTATGTAGCGCAGGGACGAGCGGCGGCCGGCGCGCCCGTCTGGGTGAAGATGATCGCGGTGCATGAAGACACTTTTCGGCGAGCCATGAAGGCTGGTGTGAAAATCGCGTTTGGCACGGACGCAGGCGGGTTCGACTGGAAGATCAATCCGGCAAAGGAATTCTCGTCGATGGTGAAATTCGGGATGACACCGGCGCAGGCGCTGAAGTCGGCGACCTCTTCGGCGGCGGAGTTGCTGGGCATGCAGGATAAAGTTGGGACGATTGAAGGGGGGAAGCTTGCGGATATCGTGGCAGTGCCGGGAGATCCGCTGACGGATGTTTCGGTCATGGAAAAAGTGGATTTTGTGATGAAGGGCGGTGTTGTGTACAGGAAGCCCTGACCGCGAAGAGTACGCGACGGGATCCATATTTCAGAGAGTCGGGGCTGAAGCCCAGGTCAAAACAAAGGGCTTTCCGCAGCGGTAAACCGCTGCGCCACGTAAAAGCTTTGGTATAAGCTGGGCGAACCATGAGTGCTTCTAGTTCGATCCGCAAGACGCTGGCCTTGATTGTGGTGCCGATCATGGTCTTGGCTATTCAGAATTCCTTCGCGCAGAAGAATACCGTCTGGAGCGCTGACGAGAAGCCACTGGCTGATCAGATTCACGGGCTGCGCGCGTTGCCGGACGACGTGCGCGCGACCACGACTCGAGATCTGGCTCTCAAGATCCGGCAGTTGCCGATGACGGACAACAGGATGCGTCTCGCGATGGGCTTGGCTGGACTATCCACTGAAGGTGATTTTGGAATCGAGGCGCTCACCGCGGTCGCTACTACTCTCGCTGAAACGTTGCGCGCGAAGCCGGTGCCGCCGGGGAAGAAAGGCGAGCCTGCAGGTCCGTATCTGCAACTGGCTACGCTGGCGCGCTACGAACATGTGCCGGTGACGCTCGACGATCCGCAGTTTGCGCAGGCGATGGCGCGGTTGGAAGCGGATGACCATCGGCGCGAGCATCCGGAATTCACGCTGCATGACCTGGCAGGCAAGAAATGGAAATTTTCGGATTTGCGCGGCAAGGTGGTGGTGGTGAATTTCTGGGCGACGTGGTGTCCTCCGTGCCGGAAGGAGATGCCGGATCTGGAAACGTTGTACCAGCGCTTTCAAGCGAAGGGATTCGTTGTGCTGGCAATTTCCGATGAAGAGGCCGCGAAGGTCGAGCCGTTCATCACGGAGCGGGCCGTGACGTTTCCAGTCCTTCTGGATCCGGGACGCAAGGTGAATAAGGCATTCATCGTCGATGGGATTCCGCACAGCTTTGTGTACGACCGCGAAGGAAAGCTGGTCGCACAATCGATCGACATGAGAACGCAGAAGCAGTTTCTGGAAATGCTAGGGAAGGCGGGACTGGAATGAGGCTGCTCTTTGCCATGGCGGCTGCTGGCGTGTTGAGTGCCGGATGCTTTGGTCAGGCGCCCGCTCCGACGCTGGATTCGCACGCGCAGGTGGTGGTGCTGGGAACGGGCACTCCGCTGGCCGATCCGGAGCGGTCGGGGCCGGCGGTGGCAGTGGTGGTGAATGGAGCAGCTTATCTGGTCGATTGCGGGCCGGGAGTGGTGCGGCGGGCTGCAGCGGCGGAGAAGGCCGGGATCAAGGCGCTGGCCGTCGACAAGCTGAAGATTGTATTTATCACTCACCTGCATTCCGATCACACGCTGGGATATCCAGATCTAATTTTTTCGCCGTGGGTCCTGGACCGGCATGAACCGCTGGAAGCGTACGGGCCGCGCGGATTGCGGCGGATGACAGATCACATTGAGAAGGCATGGTCGGAGGACGTCAAGTTGCGGTTGGGCGGGTTGGAAGAGGCGAATTCTACCGGATACAAGGTCAATGTGCATGAGATCGCTGACACGCGGGCGGGGGCGCCCGCGCCACACGTGGTGTATCGGGATGCGAACGTGACCGTTTCGGCGTTTCCGGTGAAGCATGGGACGTGGAAGTATGCGTATGGCTATCGCTTCGATACCAAGGACCGGCGGATTGTGATTTCCGGAGACACCGCACCTACGGACGAAGTGGTAAAGGCTTGTAATGGTTGTGACGTGTTGCTGCATGAAGTGTTCAATCCGAAGCGGAAGAAGATTGTGGAGAATCCGACGAAGCAGCTCTACTTCAGGGCGTTTCATACTTCTCCGGCTGAGTTAGGCGAACTGGCTGCGCGGGCACGGCCCAAGCTGCTGGTGCTTTATCACCAGGTGATGGGAGAGACGACGGAAGAAGATCTCGTACAACAGGTCAGAGAACATTATGCGGGGACGTTTGTTTCCGCGAAGGATCTGGGAGTTTATTGAGGGCAGAGGTCTGAGGTTCGATTGCAGAGATTCAAATCAACAGCTTTAGGCCGCGGAGGACGCGGCCTTTTTTCTTTTCTGATCTTCTTAAGTTAGTTCGACGGTTTTTCTTCGGCGGGTTTCTGCTTGGCCAGTGAGCGGGTGTAGTTCACGAGATCCCAGAGTTGGTTGGTCTTCACGCGATCGCCTTCGGGCGGCATTTGTCCGCGGCCATTTTTCAATACGTAGAAAATTTCCCCGTCGGTGCGGTCTTTCAAGGCGGCAGGGTCGGTCAGGTCCGGGAGTTTGATGTCGTTCGCGACGGCGGTCTTGCCGTCTCCGGTGAGGCCGTGGCAACTGGCGCAATCGTAACTGTAGATCTTCTTGCCGGATTCAAGAGACTCGGGCGTGGCTTTGACCGGATTGGGCTCGCGCGCAGCCGTGACGGGCACCGGATGGTACGCGACTTTGGGAGTGGGCTTGCTGGTTTGCGTCACAGCAATCGCGGGCGCAAATAAGAAGAGGATCGGAACCAGCGTGCGAATGCGCATGATCGGGCTCCCCGCAGACAGGACAGAGATTTACTCACGGTCATTGTACGCCGGGAAGAGTCAGGGCGGACGAGGGCGTCCGCCCTGCACGCGCGGTGCTACTTCTTGCTGGCTTGATAGCGCTTGTTGATTTCGTCCCAGTTGATGACGTTCCACCATTGCTGGAGATACTCGGGACGCCGATTGTTGTATTTCAGGTAGTAGGCATGCTCCCAGACGTCGTTGCCGAAGATGGGATAGAGGCCTTGCGAGATCGGGCTGTCCTGATTCGGCGTGGACATGATTTTCACTTCGCCCTTGGAGTCGCCTGCCAGCCAAACCCATCCGCTGCCGAACTGGCCGACACCGGCGGCGTTGAATTTCTCCTGAAATGCCTTGAAGTCGCCGAAGGACTTCTTGATCGCGTCGGCGATGGGGCCGGTCGGATCTCCGCCGCCTTTGGGCTTCATGATCTGCCAGAACATGGTGTGGTTGACGTGTCCGCCGCCGTTGTTGCGAACGGGCCCGCGGATGTCCTCGGGAATCGCGTTCAGATCGCGGATCAAGTCTTCGGCACTCTTGGCGTGCAGTTCGGGATGCTTGTCCAGGGCCGCGTTCAGGTTCTTCACATAGGCGGCGTGGTGCATGTCGTGGTGCAGGTGCATCGTTTTTTCGTCAATGATGGGTTCGAGAGCCGTGTAGTCATAGGGCAGGGGGGGTAGTTCGTGCGCCATTCGTTTCCTCCGAAAACTTAATGATGACTGGGCGGGCGTTAGGATTCAACTCGAGCTATGCCAGTTTTCCAGTGTCTCACTATATTTGTAACACTTCGGACGGAGGACGTGCGTCGGGACGGAAGCGAGTCCCGTCCCGACGGTTGACGGTCACTTGGTGACGATGTCGGCTTTCAGGCTGGTGATAGCAGCCAGAACTTCGTTCTTCTCCTTTTCCGGTACCTTGAACTTGTCGAGCGTCTCGACCAGGTGCTTGGCGGAGAGATCCCAGTCGGCTTGTGCTATTCCGAGCCCGGCGTGCGCAGTCTTCATGTCGCGCCCGGTGTAGATGCAGGGACCGCCGGTGGCGCTGCACAAGAAGTCGACGATGTGCTGACGCAAGCGCTTCTGCGAGTCGACGCTCAGTCCTCCGAAGAAGCGCTGAAGTTGGGGATCGGTGGACAGGCGGACAACAAAATCATCGGTGACCGCGGCAATGGCGTCATAGCCGCCGAGGCGCTGGTACAGCGTATGCTGTTGCTGCGCCAAGGCTTGAGGTGGCGCGGCGAGAAATGGTCCGGTTACGGCAGATAGCACCAGGGCAAGATACAGAAATGGGGTTAGGCGTTTCACAGTAGTGTCTCCTCCTGAATATCCGGCGGCTTGAAAGCCACCGCTAGAAGTACGCGGGCGCGCAAGAATTGGATTCAGGAATCACGCGTCGATCGCTGTTTGCAAGACGCAGTAGGAACTACCCTTCCGCCTTCCATGAAGCAGCGGAGTAGCCCTTTATAATCGAGATATCAGTTTAAGCGGAGGAATTTTGAAGGTTCTATTGCTGGAGAATATCAGCGGGGTGGCGGTCTCACAATTCGAGGAAGCGGGATTCGAAGTGCAGGCGATGAAGGGCGCGCTCGAGGAGAAAGAACTCATCGAGAGAGTGCGCGGCGCTTCGATTCTGGGAGTGCGCTCGAAGACGCGCATCTCGGCGGCGGTGCTGGATGCTGCTCCGGAACTGGTGGCGGTGGGTGCATTTTGTATTGGCGTCGACAAAATTGATCGCACGGCTTCGAGCGAACGTGGCATTGGCGTGTTCAACGATCCTCACTCCAATAGCCGGTCGGTGGCGGAGTTGACGCTGGGAGAGATCATCCTGCTGTTGCGCCGGGCATTTGAATCGAGCAGCCAGATGCATCGCGGCGTGTGGAACAAGTCGTCCGATGGGGCGCACGAGGTGCGAGGACTGACGCTGGGAATCGTGGGCTATGGAAAGATCGGCTCGCAGGTCTCGGACTTGGCGGAAGCACTCGGGATGCGGGTCGTGTTTCACGATATCTCGCACGTGCTGGCGCGGGGCAATGCGCGCGCGGTGAGCTTCAAGGAATTGCTGGAGACTTCGGATGTCATCACGCTGCATATCGATGGCAAGCCGCAGAATCAGAATTTTTTTGGCGAAGACGAATTCCGGCAGATGAAAGACGGCGCCTGCTTCATCAACCTGAGCAGGGGCTTTGTCGTAGACCACGAGGCGCTGGCGAAACACCTGAAGAGCGGGAAGCTGGGCGGGGCGGCGGTGGATGTGTTTCCACAGGAGCCGGAAACTGGAGGCAAGTTTTCCAGTCCCTTGCAAGGACTCGGGAATGTGATCCTCACTCCGCACGTGGCGGGGAGTACGGAAGAAGCGCAGCAGAATATCGGACAATTTGTTTCCGTGCGGATGCTGGAATACTTGCGGACGGGCAATTCGCTACTGAGCGTCAACATGCCGCATTGTCATCTGGACTATGAATCGGGTTCGCACCGGTTGATGCATATCCATCACAATGTGCCGGGCATATTGCGTGCGATCAACGACATCCTGGCCGATCAGGAGATCAACATCGAGCGGCAGGTGCTGGATACGCGCGGCAATCTGGGGTATGCGATTTATGACATCAACCGTCCGTGCGATGCGGAGTTGATGCGGCAGTTGCGGGCCGTGCCGAATACGATCCGGGTGCGAACGGCGGGCGAATGTAATTAAGGTAAGAGGTCAGAGGCGAAAGGTCAGAGGCAAAAGCGATATTGCACTGCTATCTGACTTCGAACCTCAGACCTATTTTTTCATTGCGTCGATGGTCGCGTACAACTGGCTGAGGTCTTTCACTTCCACGAAGGGTGTCCCGGATTTCTTGTCGGTCACGACGTAGATGGTCGGGGTATGGTCGATGTTGATGGACTTGCCCAGGTCACGATCCGCGAGCACCGAGGCACTCAGCTTGCCCGCAGGGTCCACCACAAACGGAAACTCGACTTTGTGTTCGGTGGCAAACTTCTCCGCGAAGCCGCGCAAATTGTTGGGGAAGATCTCGCGCTGGTGATCGAAAATGTAGAGGCGGAACGCGTCCCCAACCGCCTTGGAGCGGGTGTCGAAGTAGCGCGCCATGATGGCCGCATCCATCGACCAGTTGTGCATCGGCAGCGGGAAGTCATGCTGCACGAGCGGAATCTTATAGGTCTGTGAGGCCTGTGCCAGCAGAGGAGCCGAGCGAGCACATTGCGGACATTGCAGGTCCTCGAAAACCACCAGTGCAACCGGCGAGCCTTTCGGCGGACGAAGCACGCTGGGTACATCCTGCGCGAAGGCAGACAGGCAGACACTGACAATCAACAGCAGTAGTTGAGAGATCTTCATAAGCTCTAATTTGGATGCAGGTTTTTAAGAAACTGCCCTCTATGGTAGCAAACGTCGGTAATTGCGCACGTTACTTCATGTCAATTTCGTTGAGGTTGTAGAAGTAGTAAAACCGCAAGCCCAGAATCTTGCCGGGGAACTCTTTAGGCAGCGGCGGGAAGGGAATCGATGCAGTGATGCTGGCCCAGGCGGCGCGATCGAGCGCCACGTCTCCGGACGTAGTGTGGAGCGTCATGCCGCTGACTTTTCCGTCCTTGAGAATGACAAATTCAATCGACAACTTGCCCTGCTTCAGGATCGGCGGATATACCGACGGCGGCAAGGCAATCATCCAATTCGAGCGAACGATTTGCGTAATCCGAGCGAGATACGGGCCGAAATCCACGCCCATGGTATCGGTCAGGATCTCTGCCTGGTCGAGAGCCTTCGCTCCGCTGCGCCCCTGATTCAGCCCGTAGTCGCCGGACTCCCCGCCTCCATAGTTGCCACGGTTCGCGGCCGCTGCTCGCGCCGCTTGCTCGATGGCCGAACCGGCGGTGACTGGAGTCGTGAAGCTGGGCTTGGCACGGGGCGGAGTCTGCAATTGCGACTGCTGCGGATTCTGGTTCGGTGCGATCAGACCCGGATTGGGATTTGGATTCGGCTGCTGGTTTTCCTGGGGCGGCGCCTGATTCTGCGCGACCTGCGGAGGCGGCTGTCCTTGCGACGGCCCGGCTGGCTCCGGCCTTCCCGGGCGAGCACTCTCCAGCAATTTCTGCAGGTCTCGTCGATTGATCTGGGGCGCTTTGCTGGTGGCGATGCGGTCTTTATCCGAAAGAACTTTCGCATCGGGACGCCGCGTCAGCTTTTGCTCATCCGGCGGCAACTCGAGATAGGTCGCGTCCTTTTGCTTTTCGAGGTCAATCGTCGCCGGCAACACCAGTGCTCGATGTGGAAACAGGTTGAGCAATTTGTCGGAGTTGACCAGCAGGATGACAACCAGCAAATGCAATACGACTGATAGCCACACGGCCTCGCGTTTACGGGAGCGCGAAAGGTCGTCCTGCAACTGGATGAGGAGGTGCGGAACGGCGGCCGGGTTGAAGCCACGGTAGGCCGTTTCCCAGTGTTGCGCATCCGAAAGGTCGCGAGGTTCCAGGGGCTGGGACGGGGCCACAGGGTCGCGCGGCGGAATTTGTGTGACCGACATCTGCAGCGACTATAAATGCTTAGACACACGCGCAAGTCCCTGCGTTGCGTAAAGTTACGTAAAAGACCACGTAAACGGCGAGGGCTGGCGACGATGGTTCTTGATTTCTATTGTCGCACTTTTCTGCAATCGCAGGTAAGTACCAGTGGACAACGTACTTTAGAAGTAATGGAGGGAGCAAAAGCGAGACAGGGCAGGTAAAATGAAAATCGCTCCCAAGAGTGCGGGTCGTGGAGAGGTGGCCGAGTGGTTGATGGCTCCGGTCTTGAAAACCGGCGTACCCGAAAGGGTACCGGGGGTTCGAATCCCTCCCTCTCCGCCACTGTTTCAAACACTTACCGATCGCACCTGCTGTATCACCTGCCGTTCAACGCTAACGCCGTGACTTTCCCACTCGCTACGGCCATATCAGCCGTGGCTGCAGTCCCGTAAACGTTCATCGTCGTTCTGATGTCCGCATGGCGCATTAGTTTTTGCTGCACGCCGATTGGAGTACCGACCGCATCCAACCATGATCGGTGGGTGTGGCGGAACGTGTGGGAACTGATGTGACCGATGCCAGCCTTGACTGCTGCTCTTCGAAGCGCCTGCCACACTCCCGCGTAGGAAACGGGCAAACGTCCGATTTTCACCGGGCTGGCGAACATCCAGTCGTCGCTGGCGCGGAACCGAGCTGTCTGCTTCCACGTATTGAGCACATCCAGCATCCCGTTATCGATGTGCATCAAACGCTGCGACTCTGCTGTCTTCACATCATCGACGACCTGATGCACAATGCCACGTTCGACTTTCAGCGTACCGTGCAACCAATCGACATCGGACCAGCGCAGAGCCAGGCACTCGCTGATACGCAGACCGAAGCACACACAGACCAGTGCGATCGTGTGGAATGGCTCTTCAAGCTGCTGGGCCAGCAGTCGGAACTCTTCCACGGTGAGGCTACGCGGTTGGCGTATGCGTTTCGAGGCCCCTTTGATCTTGACCAGTTCCATCGGATTCCGCTGTATGGGCACGTCACCGCGCCACATGGCGAAGTCCCACAGAACGCGGACAAGACCACGGATGTGAACCTTGCTCTTGGGAGCAAGTTTCAGCGATTGCAACCACAGGTCAACGGGACGGGCCTGTAGTTCTTGCAGACTGCAGCTACCCCACGTCGGGACGATGTAGTGATTCAGCCACGTGTTATAGCCTTGTCGCGTCATCGTTCGCTTGGGCATCTTTTCTGCTCGGTACAGCTCGACGAAATTCGTCACGGTTGGTATTGCGTTACCAATGTTGACGTGGTTCTCTAACGCATCGCGCAGCGGCTTGGCTGCACGGTACGCTGATGTTTTCGTGGGAAACTGGCTCAGGGTGCCGATCTTTTTTGAGCGCCGCTTGCCATCCTCCCAGTAGAAAAAGTTCCACGTCTTGATTCGTTTATCCAGTACCACACTGCCACTTCTGTTCCGTTGTCTCACTCGTTCCTTCCTTTCGTGAGAGCAACAGACGGCGCGGTCATTGTAGCGTCCAGGTCTTCCGAGCGAAAGCGCCAGGTAATGCGCTCAGTGCCGGAGAGAACGTAGCCCTTGATGCGTCCCCGTCGGGCCCACAGAAGAAGGGTGCGAGGCTCGATTTTCAGATAGCTCGCGGCCTCTTTGGCCGTGAGCCATTTTGATTGTTGGCCGATCATTCGTTTGATTCCCTGAACTTTCATCGCAGCCCCCAATTCGGGCTGCGTTCGCACCTTCCCACCTAATTTTTCTTCGGCGCAGCGCTTGCCGACCTCGCGGCCGACCCCTGATCCACAGCGGGCTTCACCTGGACCCCCTGCGCCTGCGCGCGGTCGGCCACTTTACCCATCGACTCCAAGAGCCCCTGAATATGGTCGATCGCGGTCAGCCACTGGTAGGCTTTTCGGCCACCCTTCCGCAGAACAACCTTGACCTGGCGGTTCTTCACCAGGCGCTGGAGCACTACGTGGATGGAAGACAAAGGATTGGAGTAGCGGGAAAAATCAAACCCCTTGGCCTCCATCCGCTGTTTGAGTTCACTCGTGCTCAACGGAATGAACGCTTCTTCCAGAATGACCCGTGCAAGCTCGGTCAGACCCGTCGTTAATTCCACCTTGGTGGTGCGTTCCTTGGCGGCTCGATCGCCGAGTTCTCGACACAACCCCTCTAGATGGGCGATGAGGGGTGGCAGCCGGGCCATCTTTTCATCAATCTTCTGTCGTTGCCTCAGCAGGTCGGCAAGCTCTCGCTTGCGGGCCAGCAGGTCACGGCGATAGGAAGTCAGGCTCATATTCTTAAGTATACATATACTGTATAACTGTACAAGTAACAGTTGATGCAGCGTGCATGGACCTGCGACCGCGCGAACCGTCATGCGATTTTCGCGTTCCCCGGCTGTAGCACGAACGTTCGTGCTTAATGGCATTTCTAGGAGGCTGATTGACCAATGCACGCGCTACGAGAGAACGAATTCGCAGCAAGGGGCTAGCGACTCGGGAGGAGATCGTCGCCCGAGCCCTCAACATTGCTGCACTTGAAGGACTGGGGGCACTCTCGATCGGAGGTTTGGCGAAGGAATTAAAGATGAGCAAAAGCGGTTTGTTCGTCCATTTTGGCTCCAAAGAAAATTTGGAAAAGGCCGTCATCGAACATGCCCGCACTCTGTTCTTCGATCAAATCCTGATTCCCATTGATCATGCAGGTCTGGAAGGAATCGAACGTCTCTGGGCTCTTTGCGATCACTGGCTTACTTTCGTCGAAAAGAGCGCCTTGCCCGGAGGATATTTTTTTACCGGGGCCTTTTTTCAGTGCGCGGGACGTGATGGACCTGTTTCCGCACAGATCACCGAGGTCGTCCGGGAATGGTTCAATACCCTGAAACACGCGGTTGACGAAGCGCGAGGGAACGACGAGCTTTCCCCGAGTGTTGATGCTGCGCGGACCGCCCTCGAACTAAATGGCACCTTGATCGGGGCCCAATGGTCTCATCTGCTGGAAGGCAAGGATCGCACGCGAGCCCGCTCCGCCATCGTATCCAAGCTCGGCAGCCTCGCCACCGACAAGATACCCGCTGGTGCATTTGATTCGGTGAAGGCCTGGAGGAAATACCTTGGGAGCAAGCACGACTGAATCTGCCGAAACGCTTCCTCATGTGTTCTTGCTGCTCCGATCAGCCCAGCGAACTCTGTTTTCTAAGGTAGGCAATTCGTGCCTGGCCCCTTGCCGTGATGCGGTAGCAGAGCTGGCCGCGCCGGGCGTTCGGTCTGGGTTCCAAAAGTCCTTGCCCCCGAAGGCGGGCGAGGTAGCTGTAAAACGACCGGCGATCCGGACGCGACTGGATTTGTCGGCAGGCCTGGTCTGGCGTCAAAAAACCGTTGGCTTGATCGAAAACTAGCAGTACCGCTAATTTGGTCACGGGAATTTGGAGTAATGCGAGTTTCTGTTTTGGTGTGCGACCAGGGTTTCCAGAGATATCTATTGTCGGTGTAGTGCTGGCCTTCGTCGGCATCGCCGTAGCGCTCGCTCCGCCGTAACCAACTACGGGCCACGCGCTAGCGACGGTATCCATCACCACATGCTAGTGTATGATAACCATTCCTGCCACTTCGGAACCCTCTCACTTTGTTTTATTTGGTATGAGTTTTATGCAAATCGTAGTTTTTTGCCTGCGTATTGTTTGGTTTTTCCAGGATCATAAACCGCCAACTTTCCCTTATTGAACACGGCCTCCCCGCTCGCGGGGAAAGGCGTATTCAAACTCCTGCGCCGCAGGTTTTCATACTGAAAACAGTTTTGAATCCAGCAATTTGGGTTGTTGGTGTAATGGCGATTTTTCGCCAACAATGCCTCCTCCCAGCAAACGGATTGTCGACCTAATCTAATACCGCACATCAGGATGTGACTCATTTCACTGACAGAACACGCTCACTCGTGTTCGCATTGCGGCGTCTCGCCTCTCCGAAGCGCAGTTCCCGCCCGTTGAGATGCACACCCCCTGAGGCGAGCAGTAATCTCAAACCTCGGCCCCTGCTCCTTAGCCTGTACAAGCTTAAAAAGGAGACTTGAAATGAAAAAGTTCATCTTGATCGCAGCAGTTTTATTCGCGTCCGTTACTTTCACTTATGCCCAACTCCAATTCACCAGCATTGACTATCCCGGAGGCTTTGCAACCCGCACCCGTGGCATCAACAACCACGGCCAAATCGTTGGCTCCTACGCCGACCAAGACGGCAATCTGCATGCCCTGCTTTCCCAAAAGGGGAAGTTCATTCCCCTGGCGCCGGAAACAATTCTGGGCACCACCTACAGTGACGCTTTTAAGATCAACGACCGCGGCGATGTGGTCGGTTGGGTCTGTCCCTATTTCTGCCATGGATTCCTGTTTCGGAAGGGTGTGGTGACGACCCTCGACTTCCCCGGGGCCACCGCCACATATGCGTGGGACATCAACGAATCCGGCACGGTCGCGGGTGTTTGGGATCTCTTCGATTCCCAAGAAAATTTCCTCTACGAAGGCGGTTTCATTTGGAAAGATGGCAACTTCACAGAGGTGACCTTCCCGGGTGCTGGAGACACGGGCGTCACAGCGATCAATGCTCGCGGTGACTTTGTGGGAGCATGGGACCGAGGCCCAAACACGACAACATCCGGTTTTTTCTCCTCGAAAGGAAAGTTCGCCAGCTTCGATGCGCCGTTCCCGGACGTGACCTTGACGCAGCCACAGGGTATGAATGAGCGTGGCCACATTGTCGGGGCAGGGTATGTAAACGGGATCCCGCACGGTTTTCTGAAGATAGGAACCTACTTCATGGAAATCGCCTATCCCGGTGCAGCATACACATCGGCATGGGGCATTGACTCAGCCGGCCAGATGGTTGGCAACTGGCTAGACAGTGCGGGCACTGTGCACGGCTGGCTGGCCCAACTCGGCCATAAGTGCAAACAGCCATACGCGCCGGGTAGTGCGAAACGCAGCGTCCCCTCACCGCTTAATAATCCAGTGCATGGGAAACGAGTCTCATCGACCATCGATTAGCAGCGTGCATCCCGGGACAAAGCCCTGCCGAGGATTCGGAAACATCAGGGTCGTAGCAAACGAGTCCGAAGAGTTACGTCAACCCAAGTACTTGCCGCCCGATGTCTGGGCGGCTTTTCGTTGCACCACGTTCGAAAGCAGGAGCAGTAACTGGCGTAAAACAGGCGATATCACCAACAACTGCCCGAACCGGGCGGCGAAGCAAAGTTCTTGGTGTAATGGCGATTTTTCGACAGCTACTCGTTCCTCCCTCCTCGAAACCATGTGATAAACCGCTTACCTTGGGGACTCAGCCGAAATAGAGTCGCGAACACTCCGATAGCTCCAGCAAGCATCAAGTAGCCTTCTGCCGCGCCTCCGAACCAAGAGGGCCAGAACCACCAGTGATGCAGGTTCGCAGAGGATGACACCGCGCTCGGAGAGATTCCGTCCAGCCCCTTTTTAAAAAGCATGAACCCACCACACCACGCCAAGAATTCAATGAATGAACTAACAGCTTTCATGCCTGTGCTCCAAGGATTGCTGCTACGCCAGCACTCTACGCCGATTCTCAGCAGCGTTCCACTATTGTTGGCGTAAACAGGCGACTACACTCAGAACCACGATTGTGCTCGTATTTTGGGGGACGGTGCTCATCACCCAGAATATCGCCGTCGCGAGAGATGCCACGCCAATCGGCACGATGAACCGAGGCCGCCCAATCAAGGCGAGGAGAAGTGCCCCAGCACATGTTCTGACGCAGATTTTCGTCCAAAGCTCAGCGAAATGGACTTGCTCTCGCACCCCGACACCGCTGCTCCAATTAGCAGCGGGCCACAAGGCTGGCATGACGAACCTCAAGCAGACGGCCACAGAAATCATGCTCAATGCTAGGAGGCTAATTCGTCCGCGCCATCTGAATGACTTGTCAGGCAACATCTTCAAGAGAGAGAACCACGAGTAACCAAAGCAAAGAAGACCGGCAACCATGAGCGTTAGCAGAGCGACCTGTAATGACGTGCTCATGAGCGCGATGGTCTAAACCTGCCCGATTATCATCAGCCTCGTCTCAACTGTTGTAAACAGGCGTTTACACCAACTACCTTCCCGCAGTTTCTTATCTTCGAGAGGCTGACCAGTTGGTGGAAAACCGCTGACCCGTGGTGGAAGGTGTCAGCGAGTCAGGCGCTTACGCTCATCGACCGTCGATCAGCAGGCTGGGTTGGGCGCAATGCATTTGCTGTTTCTGGTAGGCCATCACATGGATAGGTATTGCACATCACAGCCCCAGAAACTTATGCGAGAACATGATTGCACTCCTCCCAGCAAGATCGGGCTTCGCCACTCTAGTCAGTGGAGGTTTTGGTAACCCACCTCAGTAGCCAGAAATGAATCGAACGAACTGGCGATTGCCCTTGCGTCCGTCGGCAAGCCAATAAATGGAACCTCATATACCGGCGCGTCCGTGCGTGAAAGGTCGAACGCGAAGGCTTCCCCGCCGCCGTCGCTTCCTATGAAGAACAAGTTCGGGAAGAACTCCGAAGTTTTGTAGGCACGGTTCATCTCCGCAAGTTCTTCGGCCCTCCACAACTGCACGTATCGGGCACCAATGAAACCCTCGCCTCCATTTGTGCGTGCAAGGAAGGCAAAGTAGCTTTCCGGTAGAGATTGCGCCAGCGCAGTTCTCAACGAAGCGCGAGCCTCAGTGGAGGCAGGGGCATTTGGCTGAAAGGCTTGATCGTCTGCTTCCATCGGTCGACAATTTTATAGCAGACAGGCTTGGTTGACGTAATCAGGCGATTACACCAACTACGATCTGGAAACCGGCCCTGTTGAATTCGCCCTGCGCCGCACCAGAAGCATCCCAATAGTCAGGAAAGCAGCCGCCCACAGAGGCGCTTCCACGGGATCAACGGCCACTACAAGATTCCCAACATGGAGCAGAAATCCGGGGATAGGGAGCCGCAACATGAAAGGAAGAAATTTGGATGATTATGCACTTGACACAGATGGCTATCAAGCGTAATCTAGGGCCATGTCAATTCCATCCGAACACAAAGGGGCGTTCTGGTTAGTATTTGTGGCCACGATAGTGCTTTGTGTTGTCGTGCTATGGCTCGTACTGAGGGCGGCCCAATGAAAATTCTAGAAATGATAAGCAAGCCCGGTGCGATGGTGAGCGGATCCACAAGCGCAGTCCTGTGTTTCAGTGCGGCGGCTGGATTCTGGGTGGCGGGGCAGCACAACAGGTCAATTATCTGGGTTGTATTGGGTGTGGCTGAAGTCTTAGCCATTGTTCTCTAAGGAAACGATATGAAAATGATAGACGTTTCAAAGACTCTCGCCACTGACGAACAGTGTCTAGCCTACCTAGAGGCTTCGCGCTGGCCTGCGGGTGTGCGCTGCACGGTCTGCGGAGCCAAGGAAGTATCGCGGATCACGCGCAAGTCGAAGTCGAAGAACGTTCGCGCCCAGCTTTATCAGTGCCTAGAGAAAACCTGCAAGACTCAGTTCTCGGCCACGTCCGGCACGATCTTCCATGACTCGCACCTTCCCCTGCCGAAGTGGTTTACCGCTATTGCTCTGATCGTGGATGCCAAGAAAGGCAAGTCGGCTTTGGAACTGTCGCGCAACCTGGGATGTAACTATCGGACCGCGTGGTATCTCTCGCACCGCATCCGTGAAGCCATGAACGAACCTGACGGCCTGAAACTGACTGGCACGGTCGAGATCGACGAAACCTACATCCGCGGAAAGCAGAAGGGCCACAAACGCAAAAAGCTCAAAGACGTAGTGCTCGGCATCCGGCAACGCGGCGGCCCTTTGAAGCTCGTACAGGTAAAGGACAACAAAGCAGGGACTCTGTACGAGCAAATCGAAAAGCACGTTGACACGAACGCGGATCACATCATGACGGATGACGCTGGCTGGTACAACTTCCGCCTGACGAAGTTCCGCAATGTGCCACACTCGAAAATCCGGCACTCTGCTAAGGAATATGTTCGCGGCGAAGTTCACACGAACACAGTCGAGAACTCGTTTTCACTGCTCAAGCGTGCAGTGATAGGGACGTATCACCAACTGTCGATAAAGCATCTGCAGCGCTATCTGAACGAGTTTTCCTATAGGTTCAATCGGCGGGAAGATGCGGATATGTTCGAGCAGACTGTATCGCGCATGGCTGGCATCAAAGCGATGCCTTATCAGAAACTGGTGGAGCAAAATGCCTTTACACCATTCGTGCGGCCGCAGTAGTGTATCTCCATGGCCGACCCAGAAGTTCTGCGAGTATCTCTAAAATATTCCGGCCCTGATGTCGAAGACGGATCTATGTCGATTAATGACATTGTTCCGGCTCTCCACGGCTTCGCAAATGCATATGAGAAGATTGCCTCCTTCGAGAATCTATCCCACGATCACCACCTGCGCTTAGTTGGCCTTACCAAGTCATCGGCGGAAATCCATATCAATGTTTTGGAGTGGATCGGAACACATGCTACGCCACTTCAGGTGTTAGGGGGATTCGCATCTGGGATCGTCACCACGATCATTGCGGTGATTAAGTTAAAGAAACATGCCGAAGGAAAACCAACCGAAATCACAGCCGCCGCTAGCGCTTCTAATAAAATCGAGGTCCAGAATCACCTTAGAGTATCAATGGAATTTGACCCACGCATCTATGAAGTATTTCGGTCTCAGTTAATTGATGGAGAATTGAGCAAGATCGTATCGCCACTAAGGGAAAAACGTATCAATGAAGTGAGCCTCGGATCACCGGAAATTGATTCGGGAGAAATTGTCCTGGCTGAGGAAAAACAGTTTTTTGACCTTGAAAAAAAGACAGTAGTGACGACCCGCGAGGTATGGCTGGAAGGTTTCATGGACTCGCTCAGCAAATCTAGAAATCGTGGGACGTTCTACTTAAGAGGTGGGCGAAGTATATCCTACAAATTGTCCGCTGCTAACCCTTCGGCGCTCTATGTAGACTTCGCATATAACGGTCCTGTTCGGGTCCGGTGTTTGGCGGAACTGGACGAAAACCTAGAGCCAATGCAACTTGAGATTTACGAGATTCAACGTATGCAATCGAGCCTGTTTCCAACTGGCTAGGCGCTCCGCTTCTGCGGTTTCGCCTTGATGAGCTTCCCCAGAACCCTATCAAAAGCGGCCTTTGGAACCTTGACTGACTTCTTGGGCATTTTGGTTTTCCTCATATTTCCAGCCATTTGAAGGGTTTTCCCCCGACCATCCACAGTTTCTCCACAGAAAACACGATTTACGCTGTTCCGCACAGCTCCAGCTTTTGCTATCACGGGAGTAGGCGGAGGCTGACTGGACGGTACCAGAGCCGGATTTATAACCCGGAGTTCCCCGACAGGAACGGTGTTCGACCCACCCAGCCTCCGCCACAACTCCCTCGCACCACGTTATACCACTGGTGCGTCCCGACAGGGAACTTTTGGTACAATCCTCGCCATCGTCTGAGGAGACCGCGCCTTGCCGCAAATTCCAGAAGAACTTCCCACCAGCCCGTTGTCTCTCGCCTGCCCTCGCTGTGGCGCCAAACCTGGTCACATCTGTTTGATATTGGATGGCCAGCTTGAAGTCGTCCACATCGCACGTATCAGCGCGGCGGCCGCTATAGACGAAACAAATCGCAAGTAGAACCTTCCTGTAACCCTCTGATGTACAATCATCGCCTTCCCCTTTCTTCCCCAGAAAGCGAGAAGTGAATGGCACTCTACAAAGAACCTAACTACTTGGAGAGATCAACCGACAAAGCCTTTGATTCTCTTCATCAACCTGGCGGCAAGACTCCCCATTCTGGAATCTACCGTTGCGAGAACTGCGGTGACGAGATTGCATCTAATGAGGGCAACCCACTACCACCGCAAAACCACAAACAACACCAGCCCAGCAGAGGCGCTATTCTTTGGCGCATGATTCTGTATGCTGTGCAGAAATAGGCTCTTGGGATACCCGTAAAGGGGCTTGCAATTCTTGCTTTTTATAATGACCCCACAGCAGAGGTGCAAGCTCATTCAAGCACTCGGGTTTATCGCCGTATTGGTAGTGTTTCTTGTCGCTGCGATCACTCTGCTAGTCAAGAACAAGTCCAGCTTTGCAGCACTGGCCTCGATTCGGTTCTGGCCTTATTGGCTTCTGATCGCTCCCTCGTTTGGGGATCGGTGGTTTCAGGTAAGCGCCGTGCAAGCGGCGTACTACTTTCTGTGTTTTGCTAGTCCTGCCTTTTTTGCGTTCGCCGCAGGTGCAGTTCTCTACCGGCCTGTTGTCGCCCACTCGACCGCACTCATGGGAGTTGTGAGTGTACCTTGGCTCTATTAGGACTTTATCAGCGGCAACGGAATGGGGGAAACCGCATGGCTCATATTCAACCGACCAAATAACGAATATGCCATGTACCCGCCTTACGGGTATCGGCGATGGGTTTGCTCTACTCGAACCATCGTTGCTTCACCATGAACCACGGATTCGAGGTCGCGCCGCCGCAGCAACTCCTCGAACCGATTGACCGAGACTTCTTGCCGTGGTTCCCACCGTGGGGGCAGTTGATTCGCCGCCGAGAACTCGTTGTGGATCTCATGGAGATCCAATTTGCGTCACATGGACGCGCTGCCTTCCGCGTCAATGCAGGCGTCGTGCCGAGAGATGGCCTCACGACTCCCATGGGGCACCGATCTGTGGAGGAATTGGGTGTCCATTGGCTTGAAGAGTTCTTCGAGACCCATGCTCGCCCATGGCTGAGACCCGGGCTAAGGGCATTGGGAGTAGAGGCACTTGGTGCTTGGTTTTCCGTCTGGTGCTGGCCTTATCAGATACCCCTGAAAGAAGACTACGAGAAGGTTGCCCAATTCGCGACGAGTTCCGTGCCAGAACTCGAACTGGCTTTACGCGAAGGACGATTGGGCTCCCACGTACGGCGGGTCACGATTCCATGGTCCCGTCGCCCTTACCCTCGTAAAATTGAGACCTCTTAAGAACCCTTGGAAACGACGCGGATTCCTTAATTGCATATCGCACGAGCGTTTCACCTTGCATCACGTAGGCATCTTCCGATGTGCCTCGGTCCACCTCTTTGCCAATCAACTTAAAAACAGGCTTTGCGATCACTGGCCTGCGCCGTAGAAGTCCGACCGCATCTTTAGTGCAGGGGGTCCCATCGGGGCCGAGTGATTTGAACGCAGGGTGCTCACCATATTTCCTGATAACGTCCGCCATGGTCTGTTTTCCAAGCGGCACGACCTTGCTACCCACGCCTCTTATCCAATCAAGGTAATCGCTTAGGGTGCCCCATTCATTCGCATTCGTTGCGAATGAGTGGGCTCTGCGTGCGTCAGTTACTCATGGGCTCGGATGGTGTCTTTTGGACAAATGGTCAGAGTACCAATCAGCGGAAATTGATTGTGATCTCGACCCAGGCCGGCGGTGACGAAACCCACATATCGCAAAGTGCGCGATTGTGGGGCACCCGGCCGTGGCCGTTCCAAACCCAGGACACCCACTTGTACGTATTATTATGGTGCCCCAAGCTATGGACCCTAGTGCCATCATCGAGCAGATCGACAGAATCCTACGCAGCCGGAGTTTCGCGAGCAAGAGCCAGCTCAGGAAGCTGCTGCAAGTTCTGCACGAGAACATGCATTCGCAAATCACACTGAAGCCGGATCAGGTGATCAAGGAACTCTGGCCCGCCGAGATTCGGACAAAGCGATCCGCAGATGTGGCGGCGGAGATGAACCGGCTGCGGCGTGCGCTGAAATCCTATTACGAGGGCGAAGGCGCGAGAGACTCAATCACGATTTGCCTTCCTAATCGTGCGGTAGCCGCTGCAAATGAAACGCGCGAACGGCCGTGGATCATAGCGAAACTTCGTGCGGACGCAGAGGATAATGCGGCGGCAGATCATCAGCCCAGGTCGCATGTGAATCCTCGTAAGGGGCGAAGAATTGCCGGCCTTGGTGCTGTACTCGGCGCGGCCCTTGTCATCGTGGGCTACGCTTCCATCCGAATGCTCACCGTGCACGATCAGCCCAAGTCTGGACGCCTTGACGGTTCAACGCTCAGGATCATGGACGCGGAGGGGAAGGAACTATGGAACAAGGTCTTTCCCGAAGGATTCGGTCCCGAGTGGTACATCGCGCAGGGGCCGCGTATCTGGTTCGTGGATGTGGAGGGGAATGGCCGCACCAGTGTTCTTTTCGTCTATTCGCCAGCGATCCCGGGGCCGCACCGGACGCTGATCTGCTACTCGGATCGAGGCAAAGAGAAATGGCGCTGGACTCCAGGGAGAGAGCTGCCCGAGCTTGCAGGCAGCCCTGCGACGTACTTGATTCATACCCTTAGGGTACTCAAGGCGAGGGAAGGGAGACCTCTTCGAATCGTCGTTTTAAGTCAGCATGATCCCTGGTGGCCCAGTCAGATCGCGATTCTCGATTCCAATGGTAGAACCATTTCCGAGTACTGGCACTCTGGGGGCTTAGGCTACATCACGTTGGCCGACCTGGATGGCGATGGCAGAGAGGAAATTGTCGCAACGGGAGTCAGCGAGTATGACCATCAAGCCACGTTAGTGGTGCTTGATCCTGACCGGGTGTTTGGCGCCTCCACCGAGGTGCGGCCCGACTTTCAAATCCACGGCATGGGGGTTGCCCAGGAGAGATTGCGGCTGTTGTTTCCGCGGAGCGATTTGAACCGAGCGTTGTTCCAGTACGGTCAAGCCATTGAACCCACGGTCGAGCATGGCATCGTTCGACTTACGGTGATGGAATGCATCACCCCGCCGGGTTGCCGCATCTATTACGAATTCGACAAGAACTTTCGTCTGATCGCTGCCTTTGCCGGGGGTGACGAATTTCGCAGCGCTCATGCGCGGTTCTATCAGAACGGCAAAGACGCGCATCCGCTGAATGCGGAAGAACAAGCGGCGTTCCAAAAGGTCCGATGCCTGGTGGGATGCAAGTCGGAGTTCGTCCCCGTTGGTAAGCTGGTCCCCTGAATCCGCAACAACTGAGTTCGACTTCAGAAATGGCATGAAATCGGGCCGATTTCATACCAAATTCATATCATTTTCCGCTCGTTGCTCTGCGGTAAATGCTTTGTCGTGCTAGGTTAGTTCTCCCCCCGAGAGCATCTGTCCGCTTGATTCTGTATACGTCTGGCTGAGACGGTATGGTTCACGTCATCTAGCGGCAGAACGAAACTTCGCTTGGAGGCGGAGAAATAATGACGAAACTGGCGGCGTTGGCAACGATCGTTCTTGCGTTTTTTTTTCTGTTCATAGTTCCGCAGCCGAATCGAGCCGCGAGAATCGACGGCTCTCCTACAATGACGAATAGCAACGGTCCCACCACCACCAGCTTCGACTGCCCTGGCGCAGGCACGGGCGCGCTGCAGGGCACCGGCGGCATCAGCAGTAACTCGGCGGGGACCATCGCGGGATTCTGTGTTCTCGCAGGCAATGGCAATGTGGCTCACGGCTTCGTGCGCGCCGCCGACGGCACGATTACCCTTTTCGACGCTCCCGGCGCTGGCACGGGAATGAATCAGGGAACCTTCCCTATCGGCATCAACGCGGGAGGAGTGATTACGGGAATGTTCTCCGACACGAACAACGTGTATCGCGGATTCGTGCGAGCTGCCGGTGGCACGATCACCACATTCAACGCTCCGGGGGCGAACGTGGGCGGCCATGCGGGAACCACCCCGATGAGCATCAACAAGGCAGGGACGATCACAGGAATGTACCGGGACCCGGCCTTGGTGTATCACGGCTTCGTTCGCACTGCGGGTGGCACGATTACGTCTTTCGACGCTCCCGGCGCTGGCACAGGCTACGTTCAGGGTACCCAGCCCCTCAGCATTAACACGGCGGGAACGATCACGGGATACTACAAGGACGCCAATTACGTGGACCATGGCTTCGTACGCGCCGCCAATGGCACGTTCACCGTCATCGACGCTCCCGGTGCTGGCACAACCCCGGGGCAGGTTAAGGGGCTTAAATTTCAAGGAACGATTGCCATCGCCATCAACGCGGGCGGAGTGATCATCGGCGTCTGGGCGGACCCGAACTTCGCCAATCACGGCTTCGTGCGTGCCGCCAACGGCACGATCGGCGAGTTCGACGCTCCGGGGGCAGGAGGCGCGGGCACGGTTGGAACTGTCTCCGGAAGCATCAACACGGCGGGAGTGATCGCTGGAGTCTACCAGGATGCCAACGGCGTGTCTCACGGATTCCAGCGCGCCACGGACGCCACGATCACGAGTTTCGACGCTCCGGGCGCGGGAGGCTCGGGCATTTTTCAAGGAACTGTCGGCGTGAGCATCAACGACTCCTCGGCCATCACGGGATTCTACGCGGACGCGAACAACGTGTTTCATGGCTACTTGCTTACCCCTGCGACGGCGGCCTCGGCAAGCTTATCGCCAACTTCTCTGTCCTTCGGGAATCAGGCCATCGACACCACGAGCGCGGTGAAAAAAATTACGCTCACGAGCTCGGGCACGGCGAATCTAACGCTCTCAAACATCGCGATCACCGGTGCGAACGCGGGCGATTTTGCGCAGACCAACAATTGCCCTGCGAATCTGGCGCCGGGAAAGAAATGCACCATCAACGTTACTTTTGCGCCGAGCCATGTCGGTTCCCGAAGCGCGAGCCTCACCCTCACCGACAATGCCGCGGACAGCCCGCAAAACGTCCCGCTTACGGGCAAGGGCATCGCGCAGGCGACGGTGTCACCAACCTCGCTGACATTCGCATTGCAAACGGTGGGGACGACAAGCGCGGCTAAGAATGTGACGCTTCACAACAATCTCGCGGCGAAGCTAACCGTAAACAGTATTGCGTTCACAGGCGCCAACGCGGGAGACTTCGCCGAAACGAACACTTGCGGCGGGAGCGTGCCCGCCAAAGGCAAATGCACGATCTCAGTCACGTTCACACCCGCCGCGACGGGCACGCGCACCGCGACCTTGACCGTGTCCGACAGCGCCAACAACAGCCCGCAGACGGTGTTGGTGACGGGAACGGGGAAATAAAAGCGGCCCGTCTTGTGGACTTTTGCTTCCGTCTAGAGAGCACGCTTAGAACTATGCATCTCACCCCCGAACTGTCGGTAGGCTCAAGTCCTTGAAAACTAGCCACGAGGGCCAAACTACCGTCGGATGCGCCCGTCATTTGGCAGGGAACAACGGCCTGCGGTAAGATTTGAAACCCATAGCCTGGACGGTCATAGTGGAATCGCCGAAAGGAATATCTGCTTCGTAGACACCACGTTGGTTCGTGGTCACCGTTTTGTCGAACTGCGCATTATGAAATTCGACTTTGGCTCCAGTAATCACGGCCCCGCTTAGGTCTGTGATTGCTCCCCGCACGTGGAATACCCGAGTGGTCGGCGCCCCAGACTGTCCAAATGCAGTTGAGCAAAGGAGCAGGACCGTCAAAAAAACTGAAGGAGTGGAGAGCATTTGCGATCCTATCGGCTTCTATTCTATGCCCGGTTCTGGCCAACTGGCGTAACATCGCGATTACGCCAACTACCGCTAAACAGCACCTTTTCATAAGGCCGCCCTACCTGCCGTTTCACCTGCCGTTCGCAGTGCTTTGCATGTACTAGGGTCGTCTAAAACGCCGTCTGATGCTCTGTATCTTGTTGAATGTAGGTTTAAGCGCGGATTCGAATCCCTCCCTCTCCGCCATGACTACAAATGCGCTTTTGCCGAAGAGGTCCTTCGCTCCGCTCAGAATTTCGGCAGCAGGCTCCCGCTTCGCTCACGCCTGCTAGTCGCCTCAAGTTCGAATCCCTCCCTATCCGCCAGTGCTTTCGTCCATTCCCACGAAGCTCGTGAAAAGCCTGAAGGCCCCGAAGTGGAAAGCAGTCAAAACCTGCAATCTGGTTTTCCATCCGACGGCCTGAGAATCCGCAATCCCTGTTGGCTAACGTGCTGCCGCAACCGTCTGGACAGGGAGGTTTAGTCGATTCGTCAGACTTTGGAAGCGAACATTAGTGCGCAACGGATCCAGTCGCGGCTCTACACCGATAAACTGCAGGTTCCGACAGCGATCACGGTAAGCTTTCTCGAACCATTTCAGAGCTTTTGCCGTCTGGCCCAATCCGACGTAGACCAGTCCCACGTCATAAGCCGAAACGTAACGCTGCTGGGACTCCTTTTGCAGATTCGCCAGAATGCGTTGTGCATCGTGCCGACGGCCGGCCATACCGTAGGCATGCCCCAGCTCTGACAGCACCATCTCGTTGTTGCCGGAAAGCTCCGCCGCTCGCTCCAGGGAGAGAATTGCGCTCTTGTACATCTTCTTCTGCACATACACCCTGCCGAGGCCGAGATGGATCCAGTAGAAGTTCGGGTCCATCTCTTTCATCTTCATGAACTCTTCGAGCGCCCGGTCATCCCTAGCTAGAAAATAAGACCACGCGAGGTTGCAATTGATGACCAATGAGAGTGGGTCGAGATCTCGTGCTCGCCGAATCTGAACCTGCGCTTCTTGAAAGCGCCCCATCATGTCCAGGTAATTCCCGTACCACTGATGCGCGGTCGCATAGCCTGGACTAAGCTCTACCGCCAGCTTGTGCTCTCGCTCCACTTCGGGCCAATTCCAGTCGTAGTCTTGCAGCGCTCCAGCCAACGAGGTATGTGCTTCACCAAGACTGGGGTCGAGCTCAAGAGCTCTTCTCGCTGCGACCTTGGCCTTGGGATAGGCCTCCGTCGGCGAAAGTGCGCTGTAGTAACCGAGTAGTACGTAGCAATCAGCCAGGCCCGCATACGCCTGCGCATAATTCGGATCGTCGCCAATGGCCTTCTCGAAATACGAAATCGCCCTACGGAAGCCATCCTCGGTGCGCTTGTTCCAGTAGAAACGCCCTCGGAGATAGTTTTCGTGAGCCTCAGCTGAGACTGTGTGCTCGCGGCCGGGAGGCCT
Organism: Acidobacteriota bacterium; assembly: GCA_016196065.1. NCBI lineage: Bacteria > Pseudomonadati > Acidobacteriota > Acidobacteriota bacterium. Next base: position 545,245 of record JACPYL010000012.1, read on the forward strand.
CGGCTGTTCAGAGGTAACCACGCCGATTCGGTCGGCAATTTCATGAGCGACTTCGCTTTCGAGCTGCAGCACGTCTTTGCTCTCGCGATCGTAGCTTTCAGCCCACAGGTGTTCATCGGTGGAAGTGCGGATCAATTGCACGCGGATGCGAACGCGATCTTGAACGCGTTCGACCGTGCCTTCGACGATGCTGTCCACATGCAGCTCGGTTCCAATTTCAGGGGATTTTTTATCGGAGTGCTTGTAGGTGGCTACCGACGTCCGGGAAATCACCCTCAGATTCCCGATTTTTGCCAATTCAGTAATAAGTTCGTCCGTCAGACCGTCGGAAAAATACTCCTGGGCTGGATCAGCGGACAAGTTCACAAGGGGCAATACAGCTATGGAATGGATGGGGATACTCGTGGGTACATCCTTCTTCCCGACCCCATACCGAACTCCCAGCGCCGTTACGGCCAGGATTGCAAAGACAGTTGCTGCAGTCCACATCTTCTGTGGGCCACGTGATTTCACGGCTCCGCCGCTGGAGGCACCCTCATCAACTGCACTCTCTTCGGAGACTGTCTCGGGCTCAGCTACGTTCGCAGTCGTCGCGATGAATCGGTACCCTCGCTTGGGCACGGTCTCCAGAAAGCGTGGCTGCTCGGGATCATCCTCGAGGACGCCGCGGATCTGCCCCACGGCAAAGTTGAGACCATGTTCGAAATCTACGTAGGTTTCCGAGCCCCACACCTGTTCCGCCAATTCCTGCCGCGTGACCAATTCGCCGGCTCGACCGGCGAGAATCGCCAGAATCTTGGCCGGTTGAGGTTGGAGTTTTAGCAAGGTGCCGTTGCGGCGAAGCTCTCCAGAGCGGCAGTCCAGTTCGTACTCACCGAAAACGACACGGTCTCGGGATTTCGTCTTTATCGCCAAAAGGAACTCCAAAGCGAGGCAACACCGGGCGGGGGAAACGATTATAGCCCGAAACGCCGAATTCGTTGACTAACAGTGAGTTACATTCCTTACCAAAAACTTACCACGAGCTTACCCGCCGTTGATTGACCGTGGCTCGGATTAACCCCCATAGTGCTGGCCAGAGGCCCGCTCTCAGCCCTCGACGCCGTTCGGCGGTGGGCAGTTGGCGGGGCAAATTAGTCAGGGGCCGCAGCGGTGCGAGAGGGTGACTCACTAGTTTGCCGTTTGCGGTGAGCCAATGTTGCCCCAATTTCCGCATTTGATAGATGACAAGGCGAGGGGTAGGTCTTGGGGTCTTAGGACCAGGGGAACAAAAGCGGAGATGTTCCGATGCCGCGCGACGGCGGTATTTGCAGAGTGCATGGATTCGGCGACGCTCCCCGCCGGCACCAAGAACTCACCTGGCGACCTTTGAAAAATTCCTAGCCCTGAGGCAATTTCGCCGCGGATTGGGTGAGTGTGTGGGAGGAAAGCTGATGCTAAACACAAAGTCTGAAGAAACGAACAGCCTCGCAAGCTCTGATCCGCCTCGATCTGACTCGAATCCCAACCGTAGAAGAATGTTTCTGCGCTCAGCGACACTGGCCGCAGGGGCCGCAATGCTGCAGGGGTCACCAATGTTTGCAGGCCTAAAAGTCTTAACTGAAGAAACTGGCGATGATCTCCTTCATGAAACAGTAAACGGTTTGCTCGTTTTTGTGGTTCCGGGTCCAGACGCATATTCGGTCGCGCAGGGAGTCAGTACAGCGGAACCGGGTGCGATCGAAGCGACAGTTACGGACATCTACATTGACAGCCTGGATGAATCTGCACCCTACCTGCCGCAATTCTCCCACGTCGTCGCCGGGCTGTTGAACAACCTTGCCTTGGCGGTAAATCCCAGCGCCTCGGGACCGTTCACATCGTCCTTTGCCAACCTTAAGTTTGCCGAGAAGGTTGCGGTGTTCCAAATCATGGAGGCAACCGACTCGCTGAAAACTCTGGCCGGTGTTTTGCCGGCGCTTGCAGCATTCCTTTGCTACTCAGAGGCTGGAGTATTCGACCCCGCCACGCGCTCGCTGACAGGACCGCCCGTGGGCTGGGCGATCTCGCACTACGAAGGAGTCGCCGACGGCAGGAATGAGTTTCGCGGCTACTTCGAGAATCGCCGTCATGTGGATGACGACCACCACTAGAACAGGAGATTTGGCATATGCGAGACATTATCGTGGTTGGGGCGGGCGGCGGTGGCGCGGTGGTGGCGAAGGAACTGGCCGCGCGAGGACTCGACGTCCTCTTGCTGGAAGCCGGAGCGCGTTTTGCAAAACCCGAAACGGACTGGGACCACTTTGAAAGCGATGCGAACAATCCCTTCAGCGGCTATCTCCGGTTCGGCCCGCCCGATCGCTCCAAACCTGGATGGGTGCGCGAACTGCCGCAAAGCTCCCTCTTTGTACAACTCGCTGGAGTCGGTGGAACCACGAATCACTACCAGGGAAATTCTCCACGCGCCATGCCCGGCGCCTTCTTCGACTACCGGGGTCGGGATCGAAATGCGTATGACACGGCTCACCTTTTTCCAATCTCGTACCGCGAACTGCTGCCTTACTACCAATGGGTTGAACACACGCTCCCGGTGCAGACGGCGCCCATGGGGACCAAGGAGGAGGTGTTCTTTCACGGCGCCCAGCTTCTGGGATACCCGGTGCAAAAGACAAAGGACATCACGCGCACCGCGTTCCGGCCGCAAGAGAATGCCATTCTGCAACCCCAAGGGACAGCCGGCAGAACAAACGATCCGAATAAGCTGGTCTATCCGTTCGCGCTGGGCTGCACGTTCTGTGGCCATTGCTCTCAAGGATGCCTGGAAACCAGAGGCGCCCCCATCAATCTCAAAGCCAAGAGGTCCACATCCGTCAGTTACATCCCGATGGCACTCACCAGCGATGTGTGGTCGCGCTGCGGAAAATCCCTGACACTGATCACCGATGCCTTCGCGACGCGCATCACCACCGATGAAAATGCGATGGCGCGCAGCGTCACCTGGAGAATCGGCACCACCGGCGAGACTGTCACCGAAGAAGCTAGAGTGATCGTTCTGGCCTGCGGCACGGTAGAGAACCCCCGGCTCTGGCTGAACAGTGAGCTTCCCAATCCCAATGGATGGGTGGGACGGGGCCTCACGGATCACTTCGTGGACGCGGTCACTGGAGTGATGCCCTTCTATACCGGCTCCACCAAGGGTTCGGGCTCGGGTGGGCGGATCGATATCCCCGGCTACGGCATGCTCGAGGTGGTGGGCGAGACACCCGGCTTGCGCGCCGCGCTCTCAGCATTCAGCGATGCAGGCATCGCCGGCTTCTATGACAACGGCCTGCCGGGAGGAGGTTATGGCGCCGACACCGTGGGGCGACTGGTGGGCAAAGACCTCAAGGACTGCATGGCCAATGTGGACCAACTCTTGAACGTTGACATCTTCACCGATGACGACGTGGAGGCACAGAATCGGGTCACGCTCTCGACGGCACTCCCACCGGACGAGCACGGTCCGGTGCCGCGTATCGAAATTCATCAGAGATCCCGCACGGCTCGCACTCTTCAAAACCGCGAGTTCCTGGTGGAGCAGGCGGTGCGGTTGCTGCAGAAGTTGGGTGCGACCAAGATCCATCGCATCAACAAGGCCCCCTTCGTAATTCACAGCCACAGCACCATGCGAATGGGACGTAATGAAACCGATTCGGTTTTGGATGACAGAGCCGAAGCCCGGTGGGTAAAACGCCTGTTTATTGCCGACAACTCGGCTCTCGCGAATGGCATTGGCGGGCCCAACCCCACGCTCACTACCCAGGCGCTGGCAACCCGAACGGCGGAAAAAATCTTTCAGCGTTACTTCGGCGGACACGCATGGGTAGGGAAGGAAGATCCCGTCTCGTCGATTGATCCGATCGTCACTCGGGCGGTGCTGCAGCGCGGTCTCTAAGGAAGAGAGTTCTCGAGGGCTCACAGCAAGGAGGAGAAATGGCAGTCACTGTTTACCGGACAACAATCTGGTGTAAACACACGACGAGCACGACGACGATGCTGGCAGATGCACTCGCTCCCATCTCGGAGGCGGGTACGAATCTTGTAATTACGGCCGGCCATAGTGTTGCCGGCCGCAAGAACAGGACGATTGCGGTTCATCCGTTGCTGAGCCGAAGCGCAGTGCTGGCATCGCGCCGGAGGGGATTCGCGCGCTCCGCACCGGTACTGATTGTCTCCGGAGACTTCGAAATAGGGCTTGGAGATCGAATCGCAACGGCCGTCGCCGCTCGTGGCGTCGAAGTCCGTTTCGTCAGCGCCATGGGGGAGAACAACCGATTCGTTGCGGCACTCGGGTTCGAGAGCGATGCGGCGGCCAGGTCTGCGGCCAAAGCCATCCGCACGGTGGAATCGCAGAAACCTGTGCACACGCAGCGGGGCCGGCCTCGAATGATCATTCGATCGACCATCGACAAAATTGTTGCCAGTGTCTCGACCGGTGGAGCCTTGGGTCCAAAAAAGAAACCCAAGACACCCAAGTAAGCCTACGCCGCAAGAACATCTCGACCACGCAGTCCGATCGCAAACAGGAGCACAGATTCACAGCAGTGCAGTTACACGAACTCTAAAACGAATTCACCGGAGGATTACAGCCATGCAAGGAATGTCGAATGTTCGTATGTTAAGCGTGCGCGCAGCGATCTGGATTGTGCTGGCAGCGACTCTGGCACTGGCGGCGGTCGCGCAGGCGCAGAGCTCTAAACCCAACACCTCTGCCACTTCACGAATGCAGCCAACTCACGAGGCCAGCAAGCCCACGGAAAAACAAAGCATTGCGGCCCAGGAAGAGAAGCCGGGTGGCCCCAAAGAAGGTATTCAGGTCCATGGGCACTGGGTCATTGACGTCCGGAATCCGGATGGCAAGCTGGTTACGCATCGCGAGTTTGAGAACGCCTACGCGGGAGATACCTTTCTACCCCGCATTCTTTCCCGACAAAACAGTGTCGGGCTTTGGGGGATCCTTATTGGGGATGGGGGCGGCGTCAACCTGTTCTCTATCAGTGAACCCAATGATCCTGGCTTTGCAGATTCAAAGAATTTGATCCTTTCGATTTCGGGTCAGGCGTTCGTGCTCAGGGGTTCGTTAACGGCACTGAGGGAGTTCGGGATCACTCTCGTAATGACTGAGGCACGGTACTGCGACCCCAATACTGCGCCCGTAACACCCTGCCTTGCAGGCGCGGTTGAATTGTTCACTACCACTCACCCAAGCCCTCCGATCGGCGTCGCCTCCGGCCAAATCGTGCAAGTGACCGTGACAATCAGCTTCTCGTAACGCCAATTGCGGGCAATGACAAATCGCATTGAGCAAACCGTTTCGAGGATGGCATATGAGTTTGCAGTCCGTGAAGCTACGCTTCCCGCGTAGCCAGTGCAATGAGGAAAAAGGAGCATTCAATGCTTCGTCGAAGCGCTCTCGCCATCGCTAGTGTGTTGGTTCTGGCTGGCTCGGCTGAATTGATTCGTTTGGCGGCTTTGCCTGCGCCCGGCCAAACCCCCTGGCCTCCGGCATCCCAAGTCCTGGGATTGCGCCCCCAAACAAAACATCTTCCGCGAACACCGGACCGCCTCCGCGGCAAGACAGGATCGACCGAGAAGCAGGTCCCTCTCGTGCCCGCGGGCAGTCTGGATGTGAGTTCGCTCTTCCTCACGGCGCCGACATACCTAACAGGGGGAGTGTTCCCGCTTGCCATGGTTGCGACCGACGTTAACAAAGACGGTATCCCCGACGTCGTGGTAGCGCAGGGACTCAGTCAAGGGACAATCGGAGTGTCACTCGGCAGCGGCGACGGTACCTTTCAGCCGGCGCAGGCGTACGGGGGCGTCGGTGTCACACCTTACGGGCTGGCAGTTGCTGATATCAGCGGCGATGGCAACCCCGATCTGGTGGTTGCGACCAACTGTGCCGGTGGGGGAGTTTGTTCCGGCAAAGGATCCGTCGCACTTCTGTTCGGCAACGGAGACGGAACATTCCAGGCAGCCAGGGCTCTGGATACAGGAGCGTTTTACGCGACTGCGGTCGCTGTCGCGGATGTGAATGGTGACACCCATCCTGATTTGCTGGTGACCAACCGTTGCACCACCGGCAGCAATTGTTCCGGGCTGGCGTCCGTCTTCCTGGGAAACGGTGACGGCACATTCGCGTCCGCGCAAAACTACAGCACCGGCGGTTTGTCACCATTTTCGATTGTGACGGTGGATGTGAACGGTGATGGCAAGGCCGACATGGTGATGGGAAACCTCACCAAGACCGTCAATGATGTATCAGGGACCATCGGCGTCCTGCTGGGGAATGGCGACGGAACATTTCAAGGACCGCAAACCTATCCCTCCGGTGGAATCTACGCCAATGCGATCGCAGTCGCGGATGTGAACGGCGACCACGTTCTCGACGTGGTGGCTGCCAACGACTGCTTCGGGAATTGCAGTGCTGACTCCGACAGCGCCATTGGTGTGCTGTTGGGGAACGGCGACGGCACATTCCGGTCCGCCCAGCTTTACGATTCGGGCGGGCTCTCGGCGTCGTCGGTTGCGATCGCGGACGTTAATGGGGATGCCACGCCCGACGTGCTGGTAGCAAACCGCCGCGCTGAAAATGGTTCGGTCGGAGTTCTACTTGGCAACGGCGACGGCACGTTCCTGCCCATCCACACTTACGACTCGATGGGCAACAGTGCAACCGCCATCGCGGCCGCTGATACCAACGCCGACGGCAAGCCCGACGTCATTGTGGCGAACGGGCAACTCAACAGTTCTGATTCGCGCGGCTCAGTGGCCGTGATGTTGGGTCATGGCGACGGCAGCTTTCAGGCGGCGCCAATCTACAGCCCCGGCGCCAACCTCAACACGTCCGCGACCATGGCGGACGTGAACGGAGACGGAAAGCCCGATGTGATCGTGGCGAGTGCATGTACTCCTCCCTCCTGCACAGGATCCGTGGACGTCTTGTTAGGGAACGGTGACGGCACTTTGCAACCTCCCTTGACTTACGACTCCGGAGGAAGCTCTCCAGACCCGTCGAACGTCGAGGCGGTGAAAGTCGCCGACGTGAACGGGGACGGCAAGCTGGACTTGATCGTTGCGAACCAGTACCCCCCCACCGCCTGCTGCGATCCCTCGAAGAACGGGCTGGTGGGTATTCTCCTCGGGAATGGTGACGGCACTTTTCAATCTGTGGTGACCTATGATTCCGGTGGATACTTCGCCAGTTCGGTCGCGATCGCGGACTTGAACAGCGATGGTATGCCAGACCTGTTGGTCGCCAATCAGTGTGTGAGCGGCGCGGATTGCGGCAGTGGCACAGTGAGCATTCTGTTAGGCGATGGCACTGGGGCGTTCGGCGCGGCGCAAACATTCGCATCAGGGGGATTCTCCCCAAATTCGATCGCCGCGACGGACGTGAACGGCGATGGCGTTCCCGATCTGCTGGTGCTGGACAATTGTCTGACCGCATCCTGTAGTGACCACGGACAAGTGGCGGTTTTGTTGGGCAACGGAGGTGGCGCCTATCAGGCAGCCCAAATTTACGATTCGGGATCGTTCTTTGCCCATTCGCTGGCCGTAGCCGATCTGAACGGCGACGCCAAACCCGACCTGATCGTGAGCAACGAGAGTTTTGTGAGCGTGCTGCTGGGTAATGGCGATGGAACTTTTCAATCGGCGATTAATTCGCTGGCGGAAGCTGGTTTCACCGGACATCTGGCAGTGGCGGACTTCGATGGCGACGGAATACTGGATGTGGCATCCAGTGACGGCTCATTGTTCCTTGGGAATGGCGATGGAAGGTTCACGGATACTGCCGGTCTGATTCCGCCCGGTGGACTCGCGGTGGGAGATCTCGACGAAAATGGGAAGCCGGATATTGCGGTTGGCGGCGTCACAATCCTGCTGAACATCAGTCCCCGTGCCGCAACGACGACAACTCTGTTTTCTTCGCTCAATCCATCCGAGCTTGGCCAGACCGTGGACTTCACGGCCAACGTTACGAGTGCAGGTTCGGGTACGCCCAGCGGACACGTGACCTTCAAGGACGGCGCCGCAGTGTTGGGCACCCAACTGCTGTCGAACGGCGTGGCGATTATTAGTGTGTCCAGTCTGAGCGAAGGGACGCACACAATCACGGCTGTTTACGGTTCCGACGCAGACTTCAGAGCAAGCAGGTCACTACCTCTGAGCCAGTTGGTAAACGGAAACGGACTTGTGGTCATCGACGTCGCCGAAACGATTCACGTGACGGACAGCCCCGAGCTTCTGAAGTCGGTAATGATGATCGTCAACGAGAAGATTCTCGTGACGGATAGCCCCGGCCTCCTGCTGGCTGCCATGATTAACGTGAACGAGAGCATCCATGTGAGCGACGCGCCAGCCGTCGTGACGTCGCACGTGACGCCAATCATCACCTGGCCCGCGCCCGCTCCGATAACGTATGGAACGGCGCTCTCGGTGACACAACTCAACGCTACCGCCAATACTGCGGGAACCTTTATCTACACACCTCCAGCCGGCACGGTTCTTGCGGCCGGCAACCAAACCCTCTCGGCTGCGTTCACCCCAACCGACACCGCGAACTACACTTCAGCAAACGCAAGTGTTGGCTTGCTCGTAAATCAGGCCAGCACCGCCGTGCAGTTGACGTCTTCGGCCAATCCCCAGTTTGTGAATCAGCCCATCACGTTCACGGCAACGATTACCTCGCCGGCTGCGGGTTCCGCGACAGGTTCGGTCGTATTCTTCGCGGGCACCACGAATCTGGGGACTGTCTCCGTCGCAGGAAATACGGCGTCGGTGACGACATCATTTTCCGCTGCGGGGAATCGCTCCATTACCGCTCAGTACTCAGGCGACAACAATTACGCAGGCAGCACTTCCGCCCCATTGATCCAAAGCGTCGTATCCCAGCAGGTTCCGACTACCTTGACTGTGACCTCCTCGCTGAATCCTTCTTTTGTAAGCCAGGCCGTCACTTTCACGGCGACTTTCGGGACCGGGAGACCTCCGGACGGGGGGACCATCACTTTCAAACGTGGCGCAGCGAATTTGGGAACGGCCGCGATCGTGGGTGGGGCAGCTTCTTTCACGACTTCCAATTTGCCACTTGGAAGAAGCAGGATCATTGCGATCTATCAAGGCGACGCCTTTTTTGGACGGAGTTCGGCGGCGATGATCCAAAGAGTAAATCGCTATACGACTACAACGACTCTGGCCTCGGACTTGAACCCCGCAACCTATGGCCAGACCGTATCGCTGACTGCCACCGTGACCGCTCTGGATACGGCGTCTGCTACGGGCACAGTCACATTCCGCAATGGAGGTTCCCTCTTGGGAACGGCGACGCTGCGCAATGACGGGACAGCAACCCTGCCTGTTAGCGGTCTAGCTGCTGGTGTTTACTCGCTAACCGCGACTTATAACGGTAACGGGCGCAACGCGAAGAGTAACTCGTCAGCGTTAAATGAAACCGTGAACTTGGCCTCTTCGACCACAACCCTTACCTCGTCGATAAACCCTTCAAGAGCCGGGCAATCTGTGAAATTTAGCGCATCCGTAGCTACCAACACCGGGGCTGTGGCAAAAGGATCGGTAACGTTCTCCGCCGGCGGCGTAAATCTGGGAACTGTGACCTTAGCCGGCGGCAAAGCCAGCATTTCGACGAGATCGTTGCCACCAGGAGCAAACGTCATCACCGCAACCTATGCCGGGAATCCCAACGTCACCGGCAGCTCGGCGACGCTAACCCAGCAGGTGAATTGAGATTGATCGCCGCCACCGTGTAGGTCCAAGGACAGCGGCTGCAAGTCCGTGGACTCAGAATTTAGGTCACTCCTTCGAATGGCACTGTTCAATCGCCTCGGGTCGAGTGGCTTGACTTGGGGCCCGTTCCCGAGCCAGCCCGTTCCCCACACCTAGCGCTCTACCGGCAAGAATATGCACTTCGCCGAGGAAGAGCGTTAGTGACGCCACCGATTAGTAAATGGCCCTGCTTTGGGAAAACAAGATTTCTGTTCACGCGGAACGCACCGGGATTCTCCTGTGACCGGAATATCGTCAGGCGGGGATGCTACACGGGAGAGCGCCACCGATCTCTAGTGTTTTCCTGCTATTGCTCGTGATCCTTTTTCTATTTAAGTTCCGACAACTCGACTCAAACCGCTGCGCGGCTCCAACACGGTAAAGCAGGATCATGCTGGACGATAACAAGCACACAACTGAAAGTTCGATTCGCTACCCAGGATGGGGAGTGTGTCTGGCGGCGTTCGTCGGCGTGATGGTGAGCTTTGCCGCCATTATGCCGTACACATTCAGCCTGTTTCTGGAGCCGCTATCCAAGTCATTCGGCTGGCATCGGGAGGCCATTTCCAGCGCGTTCGGCATTGCGGCGATTACGGTGGCGGTTTTCTCGCCGGGCATCGGAATACTACTTGATCGCTTTCCCCCACGGTGGATCATTCTCCCCAGCATCATTATCTTCAGCCTCGCGTACCTGTCGTTGAGTTTGCTTACGTCTCACATCACGCAGTTTTATCTGACATATTTTGTTCTGGGCGTCGTGGGAAATGGAACGGCGCAGCTTGCGTATACACGCGCAGTGCTCACCTGGTTTCAACGACACCGCGGACTCGCGCTGGCGATCGTGCTCACGGGAAGCGGCACCGGGTCGATTGTGGTCCCGCTGGTGACGCAAGCCGTCATCCACGCCTATGGCTGGCGCAGCGCCTACGTTACGCTCGGCTGCATCGCGTTACTTGGTTTTCCGCTGGCGGCGCTTCTGGTGCGAAACCGTCCGGTGAGCGCAACGCATTCCGATGAAACCTTTGCGACCGGAGTTTCGGTGGGCACAGCGCTCCGCGGAGTCGTGTTCTGGATCATGGCGATCATGATCATGCTGGAGGCGTTTGGATCGAATGGATTGGTATCGCATCTGGCCGCGATGCTCACCGAGCGCGGCGTTTCGGGAGAAAGTGCAGCCCTTGCTCTCTCCGTGATGGGTGCAACCAGTATCCTGGGCCGGCTGACGACTGGCTTCCTGCTGGATCGCTACTTCGCTCCGTATATTTCCATGCTGATGCTGGCGATTGCGGCCGTCGGCATTTTCACTCTGTCGACCGCCGCCACGGCCACTACGGCTTGGATGGGGACAGCATTGCTGGGCTACGGCCTGGGCAGTGAAGCGGACGTCGTGCCCTATCTCATCGCCCGCTACTTTGGCCGGAAACATTTTGCAGCGCTCTACGGTTTAACTTGGACGGCGTATGCCGTCGGGGGCGCCACCGGACCGGTCGCCATCGGCAGGTTTTACGATCGCTTTGGCATGTATCAGCCGCGAATGATCTTTGCGCTTGCGCTGACTTGTGTTGGTGGAGCCGCGCTCAGCCTGCTGTTGCCGCGTTATCCGGCGGAGTCAGCCGGCGTTCTGGGAGACCTGGCTCCTGACACCCAGATCGCATCGTGATTTCACGTCAAACTGAACAGTTTTGTCGCAGGACATAACGTGTATTCTTTTCGTTTTCAAGGGGCGAACTTATGAATCGGCGAAACTTTCTCCAATCGACCGGCGCAGCCTGCGCTGGTTTGGCATTCACAAAATCAATCCCAGCATTTGCCGACGCGGTTCAGTCGGGCGGCGGGTGGAGGACCTTTGAGGTCACCACCAGGGTAGAAGTCCTGAAGCCAAATGGAGTGACGCACATCTGGCTGCCTTCCGCGCTGCTTCGTGATACGCCGTTTCAGCGAACGCATTCCAACAAGTTCAGCGCTACAGGCGGATCGGCCAGGTTCACCAAGGACAAGCCGAGTGCACTCGGCATCGTGTCGGCGTCGTATCCCGAAAAGGCGACCCCAGTGCTGACGCTGACCAGCCGTGTTTCGCTGAAAGGCTATGGCGTCGATCTCTCGAAACCGGGCAAAGCGCCGCATGTTTCAAAAGAGGAGATCGACTTCTTTCTCAAACCGACCCGATTTGTGCCGACCGTCGGCATTGTGAAAGAAACCGCGCTCAAGGCGACCGCGGGCGCAACCACTGATTTGGAGAAGGCTCGGGCCGTTTACGACTGGGTAGTGGACAACACCTTTCGCGATCCAAAGGTCCGAGGCTGCGGGCGCGGCGACATTCGCGCGATGCTGGAGACAGGCGATTTGGGTGGAAAATGCGCCGACCTGAATGCACTTTACGTTGGCCTGGCACGTTCCGTAGGACTGCCGGCGCGGCATATTTATGGTTTGCGAATCGCCAAATCGGACTTGGGCTACAAGAGTCTTGGACTCGCAACGGACAAGGCGACCAAGGGCCAGCACTGCCGCACGGAGGTATACCTTCGGGAGTACGGCTGGGTCCCGGTAGACCCAGCGGATGTACGCAAGGTAGTTCTGGAGGAGCCACCCGGGAATCGTCCATTGAGCGATGAGATGGTGTCGAAGGCGCGCAAGCGCCTGTTCGGCTCATGGGAGATGAATTGGATGGCTTATAACTACGCTCACGATATCGAGTTGCCAGGCTCCGCCAAGCAGCCGCTGGTGTATTTCATGTATCCACAGGCGGAGACGGGCGGGGGACGAGTGGATCCGTTCGATCCGGACAACTTCAAGTATGAAATCACGGTGAAGGAGATGAGCTAGCAATATTGCTCCTCATCCGAACTGAGCGGCCTGACTTCACGTCACTTTGCATTGTTGGCGTGCGACCGGAGATTTCCGCAGGCCACAGTACCAGTACAGGATCGAGGCACTCATCCGAAAGAATCCGAGCATGGCATTCAGGATCCATGTCGACCACAATCCGGTTGGGCCTAGACGCGCATACACCACGTTCATGCTCCATGCCGGACTTGTATAGGCTGTCCCCGCGGTCGACAGTCCGATGTGATTTCTTACCACCGGCTCATAGAGAATCTTTTCGATCCCCTCGTTAAAAAACTTTGCCATCTGCAAAATCCGGCTACTGTAAGCCTTCCTGGCGCGCTGGGGCAATTCTCCTCGCGTGCGAAATTTTAGGATCAGGGCTGCGGCCTCGGCGGCATGCCGAAGGGCTGCGGTGACTCCATTGGAAGTCATGGGATCGACGAGCGACGCCGCTTCGCCGGCAATGAGCCAGTTCGGTCCGGCAGATTCCGTGTGAACCCGGCAGCGAAATGAAGTCACGTTCACCTCGCTCAGTGCTCCTTGTTGCAGAAGGGGGTCGAAGCGCGAGAACTTGGCGAGTTGCTGACGAAAAATATTCTCAACCGATCCTTCGACATCGCGCTTGCCTTTAATCGCCGTCCCCGGAGCGATGTATCCCACGCTCACGATGCCGGGGCTCACGGGAATTTCCCAAAGCCATTCGAGATATTCCGCGGGTTGCGGGTCCATGTAGAGAGTCGTTCCCTCGACTTCCTCTGTCACTTTGAAGTAAGTCCACATCGCTACCTTGGTCGGGCCATATTGCAGAGTTGGCAGGCCTAGCTTTCGCGCCACCAGTGAGGCGCCAATTCCGGAAGCGTCAATGAGCCAGGGAGAGGTGAAACGCGCGCCGCTCTCGGTTTGGACTGCGCGAATCGTTCTGCCGTCGGTTTCGAGGTCAACCACCCGATCGCGCACAAACGTGACCCCTTCGTCTACCACCATTTTCAGGATTTCATCATCCAGTTGTGTTCGCTCCACATGGAGTGTCGCGAGATTGACGTAGAAGGGAGGCCCTCCGAGCCATTCCGAGGGGACGTAGTGCGCGTCGCAACCATCGCGCATTTTCAAAGTGACATGCCGTTTCCAGGTGGCAATGCGGGATGCGAGCAAACTTTCTGGAGTCAGTCCAAGTGTGCTCAAAAGAGCGGGCGCCGACCAATCGAGCGATTCCCCAACCGGTGGTCGAACGGCCTGGGGCGGCTCGATGCAGACGACTTTCAAGCCGGCTCTGACCAGATGCAGTGCGGCTGCTTTTCCAGCCAAGCCACCGCCGATAACCGTTACATCGCAGGGTGTCACCGGGAGCGGGTCAGACATGAATATCTAAATTGTACGGATTTAGGATGCCTTGCGGGCGGGTGCGCGGTCGAGCGCCTTCAGTATCTGTTCCATCTGCCACAGGTGGCGACGCTCATGCGCGGCCAGCATGCGCAGGGCGCCGTACGCGTTATAGCTTAGACGACCATACACAGGTGACTTTACTTTCACCTGATCAACAGCCAAGCCGATCGCGGATTGAATCGTCGTCGTAAGCTCGACCTGCGACTGTTCAAACGCTTCCCATGCGGAATGGAAGCCGCACTTACGCGGCACAAGCGGCGCGAGGACCTTGAAGCGAAGCCGGTAAGGCGGCTCCAGATTCCTGATGAATAGTCGTGTGAGCGTTCCCGTCCGCAACGCCCGGTTGGTGGCAAGACGCGGAGCGCGAACGATAGCAGCTGAGATCGCAGGGAGGAACGCATTCGTTGTTCGAGCCAGATGATCCAGACACTGAGTCACCGACCACGAAGCAGGTTCGAGACTAGTTGTGAGATCAGCCTCACAGCGGTTGGCGACCAAGTCCCCGGCTTTCAGGGTTACGCCCTCGGCCTGGCGCAAGACAGCTTCAAGCTGCCTGGTCGATACCAGGGCTACCCCGCTGCGGATCGGCACGCGAAGAAACTCCGGCACGCGCAGGAGGGCACCCGTCGCTTCGCTGAACATTCCCATATCCAACTTCGGCACGTTAGCTGTGAAGGGTCGAGGCGGGCCATAGTTAAAAAGTATTAGAGAGCTGGATGGGATGGTTCGTGCGGATCCTGGAGTCAGTACAAGTTTATTAGGATGAATGAGTTATCTGAGTTATTGGAGTGACGTCGGGCCGAATGGGTGAAGGTTGTGATGCCTAGGGCGCGGGTTTCGCAAACGCAATCGGACGCGCCGCCACAATCCCCTTACCTTCCTGGACCGTGATGAACTGATTCGCCTTCACGTCGGAGATGGAGTCCTTGCGGCCGCTGGGCCAGACGATCTCCAGGCTTACCGTCTTTCCTTCTTCCGGTCTGCCCAGGCCGAACGTCAGAGTCAGTTCGCTCTGCGACAAATAACTCGACCCGGTTTTCACCATCTGAAACTGGCGGACGCCATTACTGTTCTTCAGCGTGACTTTCGCGCCAATGCCGTCGCGGTTCGATCGCGTTCCTACGGTCCTTACTCGCAGGACGTCGTTCTGATTTCCATTTTCATTCCGCAGGAGCCGTACCGGTCCGTTGTTGGCGGTGAGAAGCAAGTCCAAGTCGCCGTCGTTGTCGAAATCCCCATAGGCCGCGCCGCGTCCAACGATTGGTTGTTGCAGAGCGCGGCCGAGTTGGGCCGTGACTTCTTCGAACTTACTCTTGCCTTTGTTGCGGAAGAGGTGCGGAGGTTGCGCGTACTTCACTTTCGGTTGGACCACGTTGATATCGTCCGCCACGTGCCCGTTGACTGCGACAATATCGAGTAGCCCATCGAGATCGTAGTCAAAGAAAAAAGATCCGAACGTCAGCGATTGCACCGACATCCGGCTGAGCCCGGAGGCCCCTGCCTCATCCGTAAACAAACCCGAACCGTCGTTGTGATAGAGAGCCATCCCTTCGTTGGTGAAGTTGCCGATGACCAGGCTTTGCCATCCGGAATTGTCGTAGTCGGCCGCATCGGTGCCCATGCCCGCGCGGACGGTTCCCGCATCGCCATACGCGACGCCTGCGGCAATGGCTTCGTCCGTGAAAGTGCCGTTGTGATTGTTGTGGTAGAGCTTGTTCGGTTCGGTGTCGTTCGAAACGAACAGGTCGAGCCAGCCATCGTTGTCGTAGTCGAGCAGTGCAATACCGAGAGACTTGCTGGTCGGGTCATGCAGACCGGCGCGCTGGGTTACGTTCTCGAAAGTTCCATTGCCTTTGTTATGAAACAGCGTTGAACTCTCGCCCTTGAAAGCTTGCGGCGTGCAGTACGACTTGTTCTTGCCGTCGAGAGTGCAGAACTGATCTTTTTCGATCGACCAGTCGATGTAGTGCGCGACGAAGAGGTCGAGCTTGCCATCGTTGTCGTAGTCGAACCACGCCGCACTGGTTGAGAATCCAGGATCGGCAACGCCTGCCTTTGCCGTGACATCGGCGAATTTTCCATTGCCCAGATTGCGGAACAGATGGTTCGATCCTACTGCGGTGATGTAGATATCGACATTGCCATCGTTATCGTAGTCGGCAGCAGCGCAGCCCAATCCATAACCTTCAAACAAAAGGCCGGCGGCGCGCGTGACGTCGGTGAAGGTGCCGTCGTGATTGTTGTGATAGAGGGTGGAAAATGACTTCGTTGTCTGATGTCCGGGCCAATCCGTCGAATTGATCAGTAGAATGTCCTGCCATCCGTCGTTGTCGTAGTCCAGGAAGCAGACGCCGGGACCCATAGTTTCGGGAAGGTACTTTTTTCCGAAAGCACCGTTGTTGTATTTGAAGTGAATGCCCGCTTCCGCGGTGACGTCGGTGAACTGGATGGGGCCGGAAGGGCGCGAGGCAGCGACGGTTTGGGATGAAGGTACCGCTGGCGCGGGTTCCGCACTGACCGGAGTTTCGTTCGAGGTCACCGCAGGCGAAGCCGTCGTGGATTCCGCCGGAGGAGTTCGCTTGCAACTCGCCAGGAAAACGATCGCAATAATGACGATGACGAGATTCCAGGCGCTTCGGGTCTTTGGCATGAATATCGACTTCGTAATCCGCACTTCCTTATGAACTTGCTTAGGCGGTCGCGGGCACCTTTGCCACGGCGCGCCGCGAATCCCACCACATCTCGATCAGAAACGCAGCCGGGCCAACGAGAAAGAGCGCATAGAACGGCGCATAAACGACCTGTTCGAGACGGAATATCATTTCGACAAATGCAATCAGGAAAGCCACCACGCACTGCGCTTTCCGGTTGCGCACCGTCGTCTTCGGGTCCGTGATCATAAAGAAGATGAAGAGCTGGTACATCGGCCCGGTCAGCGGCGCGACTTCTGCAAGCCACGGGCTGCCGGTAAACCAGCTTCGTACAAAGGCGAAGGCGATAAACGACAGCACGTAAGTGGCGGTGATGTTAAAACGGTGGACGCGATAGATAATCACTGAGCCCAGAACCCAAATGACGAGCATCGGCCAGACATTGTTTCCCCACTGAATGCTGAGGGTCGCAACCGTTTCGGGCGCGAGAAATAGCAATACAGATATCCCGAAGTTCGACGGATTCCAGATGTGGCGATTCTTCAGCCGCAAGACATACTTCGACGAAATCGAAAGCAAGCTGCACACCACATACGGCCAATACGCGGGAGAACGAACTAGGATTCCCACGCTGATGCCGCTAATGTATGCGCTCGCGGGATGAAGCCACTTGCGCATCAGCAGCCATCCCAGCGTGAGCTCGGCCGCAACGCTGGTAACAATCGCCAGCGCGGTTTTCTGGTAGCTCTCCAGAATGCCAAACGAAAGATGGCCGGCCAGCAGAATGCAAGTGATGAAAATCGGCGCCAGATAACGGTTTTCCGGACCAAAGAAGCGCTTGAGCGCGCCCGAAGACTGCGGCGCGATCGACGGCGTGACCGGAGCGGTCTGTGTGCTCATGCAGCCTCCTTGATCTTGTGCGCCTGATTGACAGCGGGGCTCTCCACAGTTTGAACTTTACCGGACGGCCAGCGGATCACGGCTTTCTCAATTTTTGCGTTCTTGCCCAAGCCAAAATGTAACGGGCGCTGGTTCTGCGCACAGAATCCGCTGCCTCCGGAAACCTCTTGTGCTTGCTGTTGGCCGTTCCAGAAAAGTGTCACTTGCGCGCCGATCGCGCTCCGGTTGCTGGTTGTGCCTTCGAGGTCAAACTCGATCCATTGATTCTCGGGAGCGACCGTGTTCTTGTAAATCAACAGCGGGCCGCGTTGATTAGCGGCCACGACGTCGAGAACGCCGCGATTCCACAAGTCAACCAGCGCCACGGATCGTCCATCGTAGGTATCGCTGACACCGACCGATTGTGCGACATCGATAAATTTGCCTGCGCCATCGTTCATCCAGACGCGCTTGTGTTGATATCCCGACAGACTGCGGCCTTCCATCGCAGGCCAATTCTTGGCGTCGCCGATGATCAGCGTATTGCCGCCCGCGATTTTCGAAAAGTCGTACCAGTAGCTGCGGGTTCGATCAAGAGAGACGTAGCCGTTGGTGAGGTAGAGGTCGAGCGTACCGTCGTTGTTCAGGTCACCAAACTGCGCGCCGAAGCTCCATCCACCAAGTTCCACGCCCAGATCACGCGCAAGGTTTTCATAGTGCAACGCGTTGCCTGACGTGCCTTCTTTCGGAACCCACATATTGTTTCCCTGGATGAGCACGCCGTCTTCGGAAATATTAGAAACATAAATCGAGTACGCGCCACGATTGAAGATGTCTCCAAAAGCCGCGTTCATGCCGCTCTTTGGCGAGAAACCTACGCCAGTCTGCTCACCGACATCGTGGAACCGCTTTCCGTCGTTGAAGTAGAGTTCGGAGATTCCGTAATCGTTGGCGATGAACAAATCCGGATGCCCGTTGCCACGCAGATCGGCGGCTGTCGCGGCTAGTGTCCAATGATGACTGTCGATTCCCGCCTTCTCGGTGATGTCTTCGAATTTGCCGCCGCCGAGATTGTGCAGTAGATATTTGCGCCCGCCGTTCTTCGCGTACTCGAAGCTCTCCGGCATCATGCGGGTATCGGCGAGATGCCAGAGGTCGATCTTCTCGGAATAGTAGCCGCCGATGAACAAGTCGAGCAGTCCGTCGCCGTCGTAATCGAGCCAGATCGCGGTGTTCGCGTTCAGCCACGCGGGTAGTCCAGCCCGCTCGGTTGCCTTCGTGAAACCGTGGCCCTGATTGTTGTGGAACAACTCGGGACGGCCCCACTTGTAAAGAAAAAGGTCTTCATATCCGTCGTTGTCGTAATCGCCCCATACCGCACCCATCGAGACGCCGGTTCCAGGTTGGTTCACATCCGCGATGCTCATCTCGCCGGCTACATCCTTAAACGTGCCGTCGTGCTGGTTGCGATACAACGCATTCTTGCTACCCTCGCCGCTGTTGGTGACGTAGATATCAGGCCAGCCGTCGCGATCGAAATCGACTATGGACACGGCAGCTCCCATCGACGCGACTTGCGGCATGATGTGATCTAACTTGTGGTCGAGGGTCGGAGCCTGATGCACGAAGTTGACGCCAGCCGCGTGGGAGACTTCTTCGAGGTAGAACCCGTGATGAGCGAGCGCTTCCTTGGCGTCGAGCTTCACTGACCCGGAATTGCGCCCGGAGGAAAGTCGTTTGATCACCAGCGGACTCACCACCAGTCCCGCAAAGAGGACAGCGAGCACAATGCGTGTAATCCGGCCCTGTTTCATTTCTTAACGTTCATTTCTCAATGAATTCTTGAAAACTTCCGGTGTCACGTAGCGCGTGTGATAGGTCTGCCAGTCTTCAGGATGATGCCGGTAGGTCCACTCATCTTCGAGACGACCCGGAGCCGTGTTGTAGACATCCTTGGCATGATACGGCAATGGCAGAACTGTCTTGGAGAAGGTTGAGTTGAAGTCTCCGTCCTTGATCCAGCCATCACCGAGGATGACGAAATCGCGCAGCCAACCGCTGGCGGGCGCTGGTTGCTCGGGGAAACGCAGCGACATCTCATCTCCCGAATTGACGATCACATAGCGGTCGTCCACGTTCGCCAGAAGTTCGTTCACATCGCCATAGCGAGTGTAGTAGCCGATCAGGTCGCGCCAGCGTTGCTTGGAACCTTCCAGGTGATTGTAGTCCGGAACTTCCGGCGCTCCGCTGTCGGGCCGATGAACAACGGAATAGCCGCGATAGTGAAGATCGGCATACGACGGGTTCATGCGTGCTGTTTTTATGGGAGCATCCGGCATGCCGCGCGCCCAGGTGATCGCGTCCCAGTAAATTTCCAGGTTCGTGCGGATGCGCACCCGCCGAGGCGTACCGGGAACGAAAGCATTCGTCAGATTGAAGAGTACTGTCTTC
The DNA here is from genome assembly GCA_016196065.1 of Acidobacteriota bacterium. Classification (NCBI taxonomy): domain Bacteria; kingdom Pseudomonadati; phylum Acidobacteriota; species Acidobacteriota bacterium. The sequence continues at coordinate 565,242 of JACPYL010000012.1, forward strand.
TTTCGTCCTGCCGGAAATCCCAGGTTCGATTGCGCTACTTTCCACCCGCCACGTCCATCGGGCACTTCGAGGCTCATGCCCTGCGCGTGCCAACGGTGACCCTGAGTGATTGCAACGTTAATCGACGAGTCCGTGTCGTGGATGGACCCTTGCCCAATCAAATACAGCGGACCGGTCGTCGGGACATCGTTGCCCAGATCAACTTCGACGTAATGATCTCGCGTGACGCCTTGATATTGTCCGCGGCCGAGATTCTCGAGCGCTCGTCCGTCGAGGGCACTCAGGATATCGGTCACGTCGACGCCGTGGTCGTCCAAGGCCTGTGCGATCTTGTGTGGAGTTTCCACCACCGTGTATCCGGGCTTCTGCGGCGGGATGACGAAGCGCTCATCCACAAAAATCTCGGTACCCACCGGATGGTCAACCGCCATCAGCGCCAGGTAGTCGTAGTAGTACGTCTCCCATAATTCCGCGCCGATGCGGACGTCGTAGTAGCTGTCGTGCGGAGCAAGTTGTTCGCGTCCGATTTTGTACCATTCCACGGTGGTCGCGACGCGTGCCGCGCCCAGCGTGTTGATGCGTAATCCAATTGCGGCCCCCCAGGGCACGGCATCTTTGACGAATTCCATCTCCTTGCCGTTGTATGCAAACAGGAATGGACAGGAAGCTTTCAGACGCTGCTCGACCGTCACGTCCTGATCGGCCTTCGCGGCAAACTCGGCGCGCACCGTTCCATTCGGCCAGACCACGCGAATCACATCCGAACTGGTCTGCTCGCCCAATCCAAAATGCAGCTGCGGCCCGGTAATGGGTTGCTTTTGCAGTAACAGACCGGAGCGAATTTCAATTTCGCCGCCGACGCCGAAGGGATTGATCCGCTGATCGCCAACAGACTGCACGCCATGCGGACGAATGATCTGCCAGTGATAGTTCTTCGAGCCGTGATTGAGAGCCTGAACCGGCTGCCCGTCGGCGGTCAGGCCCAACAGGTCAAGTTTGCCGTCGTTACTTATGTCGGCCGCATCGAAGACGTTGGGTGGGCCGAAGGAGTGATTCAGTGCGATGAATTTGCCTGTGTCGTCCTTGAGCCAGATCAAAGCTCCGTCAGCGCCCTTGCCAGGAATGACCTGAGAGAGAATCAGATCAGTCGAGCCGTTATTGTCGAGGTCGGCGACATGCAACCGCACTTCACCGGCAAGGTAAGCTGCCGCATTCGTGACACGAGTGATCTCCGCCGTGTCCCAATCCTGTCCTTCATTCTTGTCGGAGATCCGAACAACTGCGCCATCGGCTTTCACCGCCAGCAGATCGAGAACGGAATCGTCATTGACGTCCGCCACGGCAATTGCCTTTACCAAAGACACGCCAGGCGGCAGCGATCGTTCGCGGAACTGTCCCAGCCGTTCGTTGCTAAAAATGTGTAGTTTGCCCGCGGCGTCGATCATGGCGACGTCGGGATCTCCGTCGCCGTCGAGATCGGACCACGCAAGTTGTGTCAGACCCGAAACGCCATTGAAGGGGTGGATCGCAGTGAACGTGTCGTCCCCGTTGTTTCTTAGGACGGTCGGCTCTCCGGACTTCGCGCCGAGGACAATATCGAGATCACCATCGGCTTCGATATCAAGCGCCCACGCTCCGGTATAGCTGGCGTTCACAACCGAACCAGGCAGCGTCGTCTTCGCGGTCACGTCGGTGAATGCGGTCGGACCGTCCTGGCGCAGCAAGCGGACTCCGCCGGCACCAGCCAACACAAGATCGCTTTTGAAGTCGTAGTTGAAGTCGATCGGGATGACGTCCTCCGGCGACGGTGCAATGCCTGACCTGCCACCAGGAAACGGAAACTTTGCGCCGGTGGACAATCGCACTTCGTTTCCGTTCGCGACAGCAATTGCGGGCGCGCCCGCGCTGGCCAGTGGAATGGACCCTATCCAACTCCATCGCCCGTCTCCGATGCCGATGACCGGGCCGGAGGTGAAATCGATCGTCACATCGGCGGGCGCGGGTTTGAAGACGGGTGTCTCCATCGCCAGAAAATGAGTGAACGGCTGAGCTTCCTCGCCGGGCGCAGCTTTGATTACGCCGAGGCTTGCCCGAAAGTCAGGAACGCGCATCAGGACATTGCGCAGAAACATCGTCCGGGTCGCTGCGGCGCGAGGATCGGGACCGGCGGCGGCTGCCTTCAGAGATGCAACCTGCAGCTGCACTTCCGGAGGCCACGCCAACGATTGCGCACTGATGCGGGCCACGGCAGCGTGCAGTGTGGCTGCGTCTCCGCGTTTTGCGGCCACTCGTCCGATTTCGAGCAGCGCCGCCAGATTGTCGGGCTGCGCGTCGAGAATCTTTTGTATCACCCGCTGAAATTCAGCTTCGTTTTCGTCGCCACCCTGCCGCTCGATTTCCTCCGCCAACTGATAGGCGGCCCGCAAATTCCGCGGATTCAACTCCACCCCTTTCCGCAAGTCAGCAATGGCTTCCGCCTGATGTCCGCGGCTACTTTCCAGCAGGCCGAGCAGGTAGTAGATTTGATCGTTTTGCGAAGCGAGTTTGTGAGCCTGTTCCAGTCGTTGAGCGGCGAGGTCGTAATTCCGTTGGCGGAACGCCAGCACGCCCCAATTGGCCCATCCCGCGGGCTCGGCGGGCACGAGTTTGGTCAACTCGGCAAGCTTGCTGTCGGCATAGACATCGTGTCCGACCTGCAACGCTGCCAGGCCAACGTAGAACGCGGACACCGTGTCCGCATAGGCTTTTGAGCCCTTATCGGGCATCTTGGGCTTCGAACTGCATCCCGAAAACACCACGGCGAGCGTCGCTAACAGAGCTAAGAGGGTCGCGAATAAAGAAGGTGTCGAGCGTCGAATGAGCATTCAGTCCCTTGCAAAGATATAGGTAAACGCCGCTTGCCGCCTAGTCACCAGTCACCTGGTGCAGTCTTGAAGAGCTTCGTATCAGGGCATGCCTTCAGGCATGCCAAAAGCGCAAAGGACTTGACCGGCTTTAGCCGCTGGAATTTGGCATTCAATCCCAGCGGCTGAAACCGCATCCAGTATCCCGCTACTTTCGGCATGGCTAAAGCCATGCCCTGATACGAAACCTTGGTCGTCAAACTGCGGCACCGCCCGACATTTCTTAACTTGCAAACTCGTTTCTTGGTGAGATCTTCATCGCGATCAGAATCGGTGTCGTCATAAACGTCGTAACCAGCGCCATCATCACCATCATCGTAAACAGCGGCGGCGACAGGATACCGAGATCGAGGCCAGCGTTCAGGATTACTAATTCCACCAATCCGCGGGTGTTCATAAGGACTCCAAGACCCACGGAGTCTTTCCAATTCATTCCCGACACTCTCGCGGCGAGGGCAGCCCCTGCCAGTTTGCCAAATACCGCTACAGCGATAATCGCCGCCGCGTAACCCCACATCGAGCTCCCAGTGAGGAGGTCAATGCGAGTCCGCAATCCAGTAAGCGCAAAAAACAAGGGCAACAGCAGCGCGAGGCTAAGCGATTCGATCCCCTCGATTACTTCGCCGATCATCGGTTCGTTCTTAGGCACGATCAGGCCGGCTACGAACGCACCAAATAGCGCGTGTACACCCAATCGCTCCGTCGTCCAACTGGCGGCGAGCATGATCAGAACCAGGGAAGAAATTAGTTCCATCCCCGCACCGTGCTTCAGATACCGGGACTCGAGAAACGACACGGCGCGACGAACTGGGACCATCATCACCGCAACAAACGCCACCAGGAAAAGGAGCGTAATCCCGAAGCGCTGCCAGTTTTGCGCGGAACGCACCATCGCCGTAAGAACAGCCAGGAGCAACCATGCGCTGATGTCATCGATTGCAGCGCAGGAAATCGCCATTGTTCCGAGACTGGTTCCGAGCAGGTTTCGCTCTTTTAAGATTCGCGCTAGCACCGGGAACGCGGTGATGCTCATGGCCGTTCCCATGAAGAGGGCGAAAGTCGGAAAGGAAACGTTCGCGCCGGCAAATTGGGAATACAGTGTTTTGGCTAGCGCGACTCCCAAAGCCAGTGGCAACAGGATGCTGCAATTGCTGATCAGCACAACTGCGGCACGCTGTTTTACGATGCGTTTGAGATCGACCTCAAGTCCAACCACAAACATGAACAGAAGCAGGCCCAGCTGACTCAACACCCCGATCGCGGGAATCGACGAGGCTGGAAAAACGTAAGCAAAAGTTCCCGGAAAGAACCGGCCCAACAATGAAGGACCCAACACGATGCCGGCGGTCATCTCCCCCACGACCCGCGGCTGGCCGATGCGCTGGAAAATCCAGCCCAATACTCGCGCCGCAAGCAGAATGGTGCCTACCGAAAGAATCAATTGTTCCGCGTTCACTGTTGCGCCTTTGCAGGGAGCATGTGCCGTTCCAGTTGCGAGCGATTCAAATTTGAGTGATGCCGTTACGACCGGCTGTGACCACCGTCACAGAACGTCCCTGGGTTCCGACCTACGCTAATGCGTAATTCAAGATTCACCCAGGAGTTCCACCATGCCAACAGCAGTCCTCACAGAAACAGAAGTTCTCGCCAATCAGCAAACCATTCTGAAGAACCAGAGCTTTATCCTGAAAAACCAGGAAGAGATCAAGAAAAATCAGTTGAACCTGATCGTAAAGAACCAGGAAGAAATCAAACGCAACCAGGATGAGATCAAGAAGAACCAAGAGACCCTGAACGTCATCCTAAAGAACCAGGAAAAGATTCTGGCTGCTGTCCGCCACTAGAAATTGCGCCCCGGTGGAGGAAGCCTCGGCCGGGGCCTCTGTTTTCCGCAAGTTCCGCGGCTTACTGCCCCGCCGTGGTCATGTCGATGTCGGCGGCCTTGATGTCCGTCGGGATGAAGGAACGATCGAGCAGATCCTTCATTTCCACCTTCGTCGTCAGAATTCCCGCCTTGATCCCCATGTCTCGGATCTGCTCCATCTCCTGATCCGACGGATTCAGCATGCGATAGCTCACTCGGTCCGGAGGTTCCGTGAGCACGTAACGGATCAATTTCTCGTCCTGGCGGAAGTAGGGCTGCACCACTTTGGCAGCGTCTACCCGATGTGTTTCTGCCCATTCGCCACTCTGCGCGATCCCTCGCACCAAATCTCTGACAACTGCCGGACGCTCGTTGATCAGCTTCTCGTGGACCACCAACACACAGGAGATGAAGTGAGGCCAGATGTCCTTGGCATAGTAAAGGACTCGGCCGCTGCCATCGAGCTCCGCTTTGGCGGCAAACGGTTCGCCGACAAAATACGCGTCAATCGCTTTGGCCGCCAGGGCGCCCGGCATGTCCGGCGGCGGCATCTCGACAAACCTGATTTCATCCGCCCGCACGCCTTGATCCTGCATGAGCTTGTGGATGACCAGGTTCTGATTGCTGTACCGGCTGGGGATCGCAAAGGTCTTGCCGCGAAGATCGCGCAGGCTCTTGATTGAGGTGTTCTTCCCCACCATGACTTCTGACCCGTCGCGATGTCCCAGGTACAGGATCTTTACGGGGACGCCTTCCTCCCTCAATTTCATGGCCAGAGGAGCGATCATGAAGGCGGCCTGGATACGTCCGGCCTTGATCGATTCGGCCATGGTAGGAAAATCGGTAAAGCGTTGGGATTCGAATCGAGTCGACTTGCTCGCCTTGGTGGCAAAGTCGGTGACGGGGCAGGTGAGATGGCAGGTGACGGGCAAGAAACCGACCTTCAGCATCTCCCGTTGCTCTACTGCACTCACCGCACCGGTCCCGTTTCGATGCCACGGCTTGTAGCGAAGCAGACTGATTACCGCTATGAAGACAACGAATCCGAGTAGCCAACGAACCATGGAAGATCGAAACATGAGACTCACTCCTGGTGCCCATTCTGTGCGCGTGTCCAAGGCGCATTGTCGCTTAGGAAGCAGTGTATTCTCCCGTGTCTGATTCCAGATTGAGTTTCGTCAAGACTCGGTGAATCGCCTGGACGACCTCCGGGTGGGTGGGATCCCGTGGCCGCGGTGTGCCCATACTCAATTCGTAACGAATCTGCGCTGGCCGTTCGCCGAGAACAAGCACGCGGTCCGCAAGTTGTGCCGCTTCTTCAATGTCGTGCGTGACCAGAACGACTGTGCGGGGACGTTCATGCAGGATGCGGGCCAGTTCCTGCCTCATTCGGAGACGCGTCAAATAGTCGAGCGCCGAAAAGGGTTCATCGAGCAGCAAGATATCGGACGACCCCGCCAACGCCCTTGCCAGTTCCACGCGCTGCCGCATGCCGCCGGAAAGCTGGTGAGGATAGCTGTTTTCAAATCCTTCCAGCCGGATCAGTCCCACCAATTCGCGGACCTGCTCGTGGAGTTCCACCTTGTTCTTCACATGCCGCAGGCCGAGTGCGATGTTTTCCGAGACCGTCTGCCAGGGGAACAAACCGTCCTGCTGATGCACCATGCGGCTCTCGCCTTTGCGCTCCACAGTACCCGAGGTAGGCCGGTCGAACCCGGAAAGGAGGTTCAGCAACGTGGTCTTTCCGCAACCGGAAGGACCGACGATCGCCACGAACTCGCCCTGCGAGACTTCGATGGACAGATCGCGGAGTACTTCCAGAGCGTCGAATGATCGCGAGACGTGACTAAGCTGCAAGCGGGACCCTGTCATCGGCCTTATCTTTCGTATCCCCACCGGATGCTTGGGATCTTCGTGAGTTGTTCGAGGGCTCGGTCAATCCCAACGCCGACCAGTCCGATGACGATCATCTCGACCACGAGAATGTCCGTTCGGAGACCATTGCGAGAATCCATTACGGCGAAACCAAGCCCGTCGCGGCCAGCGATCATCTCGGCGGCAACCACCACCAGCCAGCACACGCCAGCCGTGACCCGAAGAGTGGTGACCACCTGCGGCATGATGGCAGGCAACGTAACCCGCATCAGCTTTTCCGAATCGGACATTCCAAAGTCCCTGGCCACGCGGGAATAAATAGTAGGAACGTTAGCCGCAGCGGCCATCGTCGCCAGGACCACCGGAAAAAACGCCGATAAGAAGATGAGAAAGATGGGAGAGGCATCGCCCACGCCGAACCAGAGAATCGCGAAGGGAATCCAGGCGAGGGGCGAGAGATTCCGAAAAAAATTAACGATGGGTAGAAAGGCTGTTCGCAACAGCAGATTCTGTCCCATCCAGAGGCCTGCCGGAATGCCGGTCACCACGGCGAGTCCAAATCCGCAGGTAACCCGGAACAGTGAAGTGATGAGATCGGTAAACAGCTGACCGGTGCGAGCCTCTTCTCTGAAGCCGCGCAGAACCGCGAGCGGTCCAGGAAACGCACTCTCGTGAAAGATCCCGCTCCACCAGATGACAGTCCAGATGACGATCATCGCCGCCACCACCAAGAGAGGAAGAGCGACCGATCGGATGGCGCCAGGTTTCTTCATTTTGGGTTACAAGGAAATCGCTTATTTTCTGGCCAACCAGTCTGAGAGTCAATAATAGATTGGCACTATGATTTCCCGAGCCCAGCTCATCAACCTTGCAGATAAGGGCGGCAATTGAATCCTTTCCGCCAGTTTTACGTTTTTCGAGAACCAGCCAGCGCCTGGTAAGTGAAATCGGCAATCGCCGAGTCCTGCACGCCTGTTCCCGTCAGATCGCACACTGAAAGCTGGTGGTCGCTGGATCGCGCCGTCTTGCGGCCTGACGTCACCTCGCCGAGCTCGATGACGCGGTTACGGTCGATCGTCGCGGTTTGTAATTCTCCCAACCGGCGGCACTGTTCGTAGGAGTCGCACACAATCACGTCTGCTTTCTCGACCACCGCAGGGTCGAGTTCGTGTTTGCCTGGGCCATCGGATCCGATCGCAGTGATGTGTAATCCGGGATGGAGATCGTCGACCTTGATGAGGGATTCGCGTGCCGTCGTGGCCGTCACCACCAGATCGCTCGCTTTGACGAGCGCAGATACAGAAGCTGCTTTGCTGAAGGTGGAGTCGACCTTGCTCTTCATTTCGCGGATGTAGGCGTCTGCAGAATCCGCGCTGCGCCCGAACACGATCACTTGTCTGAACTTTCGGACCAGAGTCAGCGCCTCCAGTTGCCAGCGCGCCTGAATGCCGGTGCCGACGATGCCGACGGTTTCAATTTGCGTACGAGCCAGATACTTCGCTGCAATCGCTCCAGCGAGCGCCGTGCGCAGGTCGGTCAGGTAACCATTGTCTGCAAAGATCGCCTTCACAAAGCCGGTTTGCGCGTCCAGATAGAGGATCAATCCGCTCGAATTGGGTAGCCCAAGCTTCGAGTTTCCATAAAATCCAGTCGCAACCTTTACGGCGAAGCCAGCGGTGCCGCGAATGTATGCGGTCTTCACGTGGACTTCCCCCTGCAAGTCGTCGATATGCATCCCCAATGGTGGAGGCATGATGACGCGGCCTTCGGCCAGTGCGCTAAAAGCGTTCTCAATGCAGGCTAACGCCGCCGCGGTCAATCCGGAGCCGGATTGAATCTCGGATTGGTTGAAGATGCGGACAGCGGGTGGGGACATGGCGGACAATCTATCACTTGTTGACTTGTTCAACAAGACTACATACACTCGCCCCCATGCAGGAAAGGACATTCCGCGGCATCGTCCCGCTCGAACGCGCCAGCACGGTGGATCGTGTCACGGAAATGCTGCGCGACGAATTGCTGTCCGGCAGACTCGCGCCGGGAACGACATTGCAGGAGATTCCGCTCGCGACGGCGCTACGAGTATCCCGCAACACGTTGCGCGAAGCGGTGCGAACGCTGGTCGCGGAAGGCCTGCTCACGCGGACGCCTCACAAGGGCATCGTGATTTCGAATCTCACGCCTGCCGACGTCGATGAACTGTTCGAGGTGCGCGAGTTGCTGGAGTCAGCGGCCCTCGAAAAGGCTTGTGCCATGCGATCGGGGATTCTTCCGATCCTGAACGAAAAAATCGAAGGACTGCGCCGCGCTATGGCCGCGGGAAACGAACGCAGCATTGTGGAGATGGATCTCGCTTTTCACCAGGCCCTGTTGAGCGCTCTGGGGAGCACGCGCCTGCAGCATTTCCACGCCGTCCTGATTTCTGAGTTGCGGCTCGCACTCGCGGTTCTGGACCGTGACGGTGGAGGCGCATCCATCAAGCAGATGGTTGCACAGCACCAGCAGATCGTCGCCGCGATCAAGACCGGCAACGTCGCCCGATCGCAACAACTTCTACTCCGCCATCTACGGGATTCGAAAGACCGCCTGAAAAGTCTTTTGCGGCAACGGGAGAACAAGGACAAATGAGCACAGCCATCATGGCGGAATCAGTTTTTCAGAAATTCGGTGTCCGCCCCGTGATCAACGCGTGTGGTATTTACACCGACCTGGGCGGCACTGTCTTTTCGCCGAGTGTGTGGCGTGCGATGGAGGAGATCAATCAAAGTTTTGTGCGGATGGTTGATCTGCTCGATCGCTCGGGCGAAATGATCGCGAAGATGATTGGCTCGGACGCCGCACGCGTCGTGCCCGGAGCGTCGGCCGCCATCACGCTCGGCACGGCGGCGTGCATCGCAGGCAAGGATGGCAAAGCGTGGGAACAACTTCCCGACAGCTCGGGCCTGAAAAGCGAAGTCGTCATGCAGAAGGCGCATCGTTACAAATACGACCGTATGGTCCGCATTGCCGGCGGACGCCTGATCGAAGTGGGCACTTCTCACGGAACGAGCATCGCGGAGTTCCAGAAAGCATTCAATTCCGAGACGGCGATGGTGATCTTTCCTGCGCACTTGGAATCGAGGCCCGGCACTCTTTCGCTACGCTCCGTGAGCGCGATCGCGAAAGAGCGTGGCGTGCCATTGCTTGTGGATGCGGCGTACATGAACGATCCCACCAGCATCATGCACAGCTACATCGAGGCTGGCGCCGATCTGGTCTGTTTCAGCGCCAAGTATTTCTGGGGACCGAACTCTGGTGGCATCATCTGCGGGCGCCGCGATCTCATCGATGCTGTAGCGGGAATCGATTTCACGCGCTACGAATCGGGGCAGTACCTGACGTTCGGCCGTCCATTCAAAATGGATCGGCACACTATCGTAGCCACGGTGGTGGCCCTGCAGGAGTGGTTGGTGATGGATCACAGAGCGCGCTGGTCTGTGTACGGTGAGAGAGTGGCGGCGATGCGCGAGAGGCTGTCCGGCCTGCCTGCAATCCATACGGAAGCCAAATACTTCACCATGGACGAGCGGTTGCTCGACAATCCCGTGTCCTGCATGACCGTCGAATTTCCCGGCGGCGCCTCTGAAGCGGAAGACGTGAGCACGCAGTTGCTGATTGGCGATCCATGCATAGCCACTGTAGTCGTAGATGGTAGATTGGTCGTGGCGGTGGACACGTTGCTCGACCAGCAGCATCTCGAGATCGCAGCGCGCTTGCAGGAAATTCTGCGCCGGAGATGATCGGCTAACTATTCTCAATGTCACGCCCCCTGCGCAGGTAAAATTCCGCACAGGAACTCTTCATGACAAAATTCATTTCGCTCGGTTGGGGAGTTGCGTTGGCATTCTTGTGCGCGATCGCTCAGCCCGTTTGCTCCTCCGCTCAAACCGCTCCCGCTCAGTCGACTGCTGCGCCCACCAGGGAACTTGACTGGGATACTTATGTCGACAAAGTGCAGGGCGCCTGGCTGGGAAAGATGATCGGAGTCACTTTCGGCGCGCCGTGGGAATTTCGCTATCAGAACACGCCCATCGGATTCGATATTGCCGATTGGCCGCTTTCGCCGACCCACATGAAAGACTACCGGCGACGCACTATCAGCAAACCAGGCGATTGGAATCCGATCACCAGTGAAGCCGACAACCAGACAGTCGACATTGGCCTTGATTTCGTCGTCGATGCAGAAAAAACGCACGCCGGCATCGGCATTCCGGACAACGACGACATCTATATCAACCTCCTGTTCCTGTATTGTCTGCGGCGCTATGGGATTGATGTCGATCCGGTGACGGTCGCTCACGAATGGGACAAGAAGATTCGCCAGGTGTGGCACGCGAACGACGCAGGGCTATCCAATATTCGCAAAGGCATCCTGCCACCTGATTCGGGGAGTCCGCGCTACAACGTGCATGCGGACGACATTGATTTCCAGATTGAAGCCGACATTTTCGGAATGATCGCTCCCGGCATGCCACAGGTTTCCAATCGATACGGCGAGCGCATGGGACACATCATGAACTACGGCGACGGCGTGTACGGCGGCCTGTTTGTTGCTGCCATGTACACGCAGGCCTTCTTCGCGAAAGACATTCGCGAAGTCGTCGATAACGGTCTGAAAGCCATTCCCGCGCAGAGTCTTTATGCGCAGACCATTCATGATGTCGTGCAATGGCACGACCAGTATCCGAATGACTGGCTCAAGACGTGGCATCTCGTGCAGGCGAAGTGGGGCGAAGTCGATCACTGCCCGGATGGCTACAAGAAGCCGTTCAATATCGATGCAAAACTAAACGGCGCCTACATCGTCATGGGATTGCTCTACGGCAATGGCGACTGGTACAAGACCATGACCTATGCCACGCGCGCCGGCCAGGATGCCGACTGCAATCCGTCCAATGCCGCCGGTATTCTGGGAACCCTGATTGGCGCGCACGCGATCCCGAAGGAATATACCGAACCAGTGCACAACACGTACTGGAACAGCACGCTGGCCGGCCTTCCTGACTCGTACGAAGTAGACGTGCTCGCGGGCGATACTGCGCAGGTGGGCCTGAAGATTCTGCTGGAGAATGGCGGAGAGGTTGCGTCACGTGCGGGCAAGCTGGTGTTGCTCATTCCGCAACAGCTCCCGGTTCCGCCGGCGAAACTCGAGCAAGTGAAGTGGGACGGCGACCGGGCGATCTTCTAGCGCGCGGAACAGGCTCCTCCCGTCGAATGCCAAGTCACGGCCGCAGGAGCGGCAGATCTCCTGCGGCCGAGCCATGGGTATTCGCACACGTGCCAATTCCTCACATCAGGCAGCTTTCTTACTTTCCTCGATCGCTACCTTTCTTAGGTCGTCACGAAGATTCGCAAGCCTCGGGTACACGGACATCGGGCAGTTCTTCTGCGGGCATATCGGAGCTACCTTTCGCGCCATGGCCCCATCGATATTTCGATAGAGTGCCTTCCCCAGGCAATCGAACCGGTCCGCCAAATCATGTATCCCTTCGTCGGTGAGTTCGGCGAAGATTTCTTCCAGCAGTCCGACTTCGCGCTTGGTTAAGCGGAAGCCCCAATCATCCAGTGTTTTCACAGGTTCTTTCAACAGCTTCTCGCGGAAAACGGAATCCGCTACTGCATTGCCAATAACTGTGATGAGTAGATCCATAACTGCCTCCTTTTTTGATGGTGTGTACTGCCAGGCCCGTCTTGCGGTTGAGTTCTAACGGGTTATGTTTTGCAGGGATAATTCCTGCATTTCGCGTCTAGCATCGTTGAGCAAGGGAAGCTCGTGGGCATGCTGCCGCATGCGCAGAACTTCCGTGTAGTGTTCGCTTGCAAGGTCATGTTTGTTCATCGCTCGATATACGCGAGCTAGTTGAAGATGTGCATCGACAAGATCGGGTGGAAATCCGCCCTGCAAGGTTTCCCCTTTGTTGTGGAGAACCTGTTCCCACTCGCGGGCAGCAAGCTCCCATCGCGATTGCGCCTGGTAGGCGCTGGCCAGGCCGGCGTGAGAAAAAGCCTGCGGATACTCTTGCAGCGCCGACGTGAAAGACCTCTCAGCTTCAAGAGGCATATCGGCGGCAAGCGAGATTTCTGCCTCGAGGTTGTGAAGGCAGCTCAGGTTCCAGGCGCTGGGAACGGACGTGCGGGAGCGATCCAGGCGGCGAAGAATCTGTCGCGCTTGATCGATCCTGCCCGCTCGCACGTACAGAATGCCGGCATTCAGCAGGTCAAAGGTCTGCAATCCGTTCCCCGGTTCCTGGAGGATCAGTCCGGCCTGAGCGATTGCCCCGCCGACATTGCCCTGACTCAGATGAATGCGGCCGAGTAGATACCGCCGAATAGTTTGCAGCCCGCCACTCCGCGGGGGCGCCGCTTGGATTTGTTTGGCCAACATGGCTTTGGCCGAATCCAATTTTCCCTCATAGAGATCCGCCACCACCAGATTGAGTTCCTGGAGTTCGCGGTCTGTCTCCGTCGCCCGGCCGATTCGTTGAAACTCATGCCGTGCGGTGGAAACTTCGTCCTCGGCGAGGTAGGCCAATCCCAGTCCCCAGTGCATTTGGGGCGGATCGATCCCGCGTTTCTGCGCTTCGCGAGCGGCGGCAATTGCGGCCTGGTTCTGGTTGCTATGTGCCAGATAGAACACCAGGCTCCGGAAGGCGGGTGCGGAGTTGGCGTTGAGTCTGAGGACTTCGCGCAGTTCGAGGATCGCCTTATCGATTTGGCCGGTGTCGTAGTAGGCAGCGGCGAGTTCGCGATGCGCCTCCTCATCATCGGGGTAGAGGCTGACGAGGATGCTCAGCGACTGGGCTTCGTCTTCGTATCGTTCCTGAAGGCCGTAATATCCAGCTTCGATCCTGTGCTGCTCCCGCTCCATCAGACCTTGGCGCAACTGGTAAGCGCGCTCGAGTTCCGTGACCGCTTTCTCGTTCTTGCCAACCGCTGCCGAGTAGAACTGCCCCAGCCGCAAATGTGCCATGGCAAAATCCGGATCCAATTCCAAGGCACCTCTTAGCAAGCCTTCAATTTGTTCGTCCCTGCCTTGATCCTGAGCATCCTGGGCGCGCGAGTAAAGTTGCAGAGCCGCAAGTGAAGGCGTGGTGACTCGCGCCAGGGGGCGGCTGTTTTTCTGGATGTGGTCCAGGGATTCTCCAAGATCCTTCCGTATTTTTTTCGCCAGACTGTCTGCTCTGTCGAAAAACTGGTCTTCGCGTTCGAACCGCTCGAGTTCTGCAAATAGAAATGTGCCTTGTACTGGATCCATGGCTCGCACCGTGATCTGGAACACCTGTCCTCTCCGTTCGGTGCTTCCGGTGAGCAACACCTGCAAATTCTCGCGCTGGCAGATTTCGCGGCCCAACCCTTCATCGATCCGCGGACTGCCATCTTTCTTCATGCGCTGCAGGACCTCGTATATCCGCGTTCGTGAAAAGACGTTGACGTAGCGGGATTGCTGGAGTGCGATGGTCAATCCCTCGCGCACGCCCTTGTCGGGAATGGCTCCATTGCCCGAAGTATCGAAATCCGAAATCAGCATCCACCCTCGTTCGGCAAGTGGAGGCGTCGAAGGCGGACTCGGGTAAATCACGATGGCTACACCGACCATCAGAATGATGGCCGCCGCCAGCCAACGTTTCCTCTTGCCCGGTTGCGGCAGCGGTGTTGGCGTCTCGACTTCCCTGGAGAAGTCGCCTGACTGTATCCGGTGAAGATCGCCAAGTAGTTCGCGAGCATTGGCATGGCGGTGGGCCGGCGCCTTTGCCAGCGCCTTCATGATGACGCCCGCCAGCGGCTCCGGCACCAGGGGATTGAACACGCGAATTGCCGTGGGAGTTTCGTGCAGGATGCGTTCGCTCGTAGTTACGAAATTGCCTGTGAAGAATGGTTGCTGCAGCGTCAGCATCTCGTACAACACAACGCCGAGCGAGAAAACATCAGTGCGCACGTCCGGCATCTCTTCCAGCAACACTTCCGGCGCCATGTACCCGGAGGTCCCTGCTAAGGATCGGCAGGACTCGAACGTGGAACTTCGATCAGAACGCGGCAGGTGCTTCGCCAGCCCGAAGTCCAGGATCTTCACTTGCCCTTCGGGAGTCAGCATGATGTTCTCAGGCTTGATGTCGCAGTGCACAATGCCGTGGTCGTGTGCCGCGACGACGGCGGCCACGCATTGAGTTGCGATCGGGAAGAATTGCTCCAGTGTCAGAGGCTGCCGGAGCCGGCGCCGCAGAGTCTCTCCCTCGACGTACTCCATGACGAGGAAGAGTTCGCCTTGTTCTTCCAGGACGTCGAAAATGGCCGCGATGTGTTCTGAGGCAAGAGTGGAAGCGTGCTGTGCCTCGCGAAGAATTCGACTTCTGAATACCGGATCACTCCCTAACCGGTGAGCGACACGCTTCAAGGCAACTGGACGATTCAGTTTGGTGTCTTCCGCGTGGTAGACCTCACCCATACCACCGACACCAAGCTTGGAACGGATGACATACCGGCCCACCTTGCTGCCGGTGAGGTCCTCGGGGAGAGGAAACGGTATCGGCGCTCTGCGATCGGTGCTCATAGTGCCGCACCCGCATCAATGAACCCTGTGGAGCCGTCCCCGGTGATTCCGGCAAATCAAATATGGCCACGATTCAGGCCAGTACACGACGTGCGGATGATTTCCTGACTTGTCAGTCAGCCGGCGGAACAACGGACTTCTTCTCGCGAAGGATGCTCGCGGGGGCAGGAGGAGAAACACTTCCGCCGTCCGGCCAGCACAGGTATAAGACTGACCCTGCGGACACTGCTAAGCAGTGACCTTCATCACATTAGCTTGTGCGGAGAAACGCAGAGTGCCGATCCAGGAACTACAACGAGTCGCCACGACAATCACCCGGCAGTCAGACGCATCAGAAGCTGAACATCGCTTGCAGTTCCACGCGGCGGTTCGACGGTCCACCGGAGAATGGTCCACCCGCGAGGCCGTTCGATTTTCCAAAGAGTGGGGAACTCAGGTTCCCGTTCGGGGTCGACAGGTTGACGCGGTTGAGTAGATTGCGCGCATTGATGCTGAACGTCAGACTGTAACGCCGGTTACTCGTCACACCGAAGCCGGGCCCGCCTCGTCCGCCGCCGCCCCCGCCGCGTGGCGGCCCGCCGCCGCCCCCGAATGGCCCCATGCTCGGCCCGCCTTGCGCTCCTGCCGCGCCTTTCTTCTCCGGCCCGAATCCAAATGTCTTCGATAAGCGCATGTTGAGCGTGAAGCGGTCCGGCCCAGTCAGCGAGTTAATCGGAATCGGAACGTACGATTCGCCCGGAACTGCGTAGTGGCAGGGGTTAGTCGGCGACAGGCAATCGCCCGAGATGCCCGTCGCGAGCGCGGGCCGCTCGTTGAAGATCGAGTCATTATTCAAATCCTTGCCGATCGTAACGGTGTACGGTGAGCCGGAGTTGAAAATCATGAAGGGGCTGATACGGAATCCATAGGGCATCCCCACCGACCCTCCGAGAAACAGCCGATGGCGCGTATCGAATGAGGCGCGCCCGTAATCGAGGCCAATGTCGTACGGATTCGAGGAAAAACTGGACACCCCTCCAGCATCGCTATTGGCGTAGCTCAGTGAATAGAACCCAAATAGATTCAGCTTTGTGCCCGCGCGAATATTGAAGTTGGTAATCAGTTGGTTCTGCTTGAAGAGTCCTTCGGAAACATACTGATAAATGTTCCCCGCCAAAGGGTCAGGCCGTGGCCCGTTGGAATACGGCGTTCCCGGCGTCGGCGCATTCGCGTTCACCGAAAGAAATTGGTGGACTCCCCGCGCATTGAGATAGGAGACGGCAATGTTGGCGTTCTTGGTCAGTTGCCGCTCCACGCTCACAGCGCTCTGCAGGATGTACGGCGAATGCAATCGCGAATTGATCTGGTAGATAGTTGGGACCGTCTGTGATGCCGGTAGATCACTCGGCGCGGGTACAGTCGGGAAAAAACTGATCGGCGCCTGGGTATCACTCACGACGTACTCCTGCTGGATCACGCCGTTCTGACGGTCGGCGTTGAGAACCTCCCCTTGGGGAAAGCGATCGTAGAAGATTCCGTAGCCTGCGCGGAGCACGGTCTTGGCGGCATTCTTGCCGCCACCACCGATGCCCCATGCGATCGCCACGCGCGGTGCCCAGTCCGCATGGTCATGAATCGCATTCTGCGTCTCAAAACGCAATCCGTAACTGAGCGTGAGGTTAGGACGAAGTTTCCATTCGTCCTGGATATAGAGGCCCGCGTCCGCGACAGTCACAGGGATGGTCGGCACAGCGCCGGTGGGCGAGGCCTGCAGTGAAAACAGAGTCGCTCCCGGCGCCTGGGTCGCGCCGGCTGCCAGGGCTTGCAATGCTGTCTGATAGGAATAGGTGCATGGGTTGGGCTGGCAATCTTCAACCGTAAGCGCCGGGAAACTGAAAGAACCGTTATACCCCGCACCCGAAGTATCTTCCTCGTGCACGATTCGCAGCCGTCCGCCAAATTTTATGAAGTGATTGCCCTGGGCGACGGAAGTGTAATTTTGAAATTCATAATGACTCGTGATGTCCTTCTGTAATCCGTCACTGTTCCCGCCGCCATTAAATGCGCCAATCACCTCGATCGATGGCGCAAAGCTCAACGGATTTTGCCGCTCGTTTTCCCGCATGTATTGAAATCGGGTTTCGTTCACGGCCTTCGTCCCGAGAACCTGGGTGTCGCTGACCTGGAGGGTGTGTTCGCTGGAAGCAGAATTGTACCCCGCCTCAGGCAGCGTGAATCCGCCTACTCCGGCGTTGTCTTGCGCTTCTCGAACATACTGGTAGCGCGCCGTCAGCGTATTGTTCTTGCTCACCTGATAGTCGAAGCGCGGGCTGAGATTCGTGCGCGTACGCGGGTTGGGAATATTCTCCGCCAACGTAAACGGCTGCAGATTTGCATCCAGCGCCGGCGTGTTTACGATCGCCACTTCATTGATATTGCGTCTCTGAAAATCAAAAAAGACCGAGGCTTTCTTGCCGAGTGGTCCGCCGAAGTTCCCGTTGTAGGTGGTCGTGTAGTAAGAAGGTTTTTCCTTCACAAACGGATTGCGGGCGTTGAACGCCGAACTATTGCCCTCGACGAAAAATTGCCCGTGATATTTGTCGGTACCGGGCTTGGTGAAAACTTCGATTCGGCCATATCCCAGCCGGTCGTATTCCGACGAAAAAGGATTCTGGTTGACCCGGATTTCACGAATCGACGATTTGGGTGGAAGTTGCCCACCGGTAAATCCATCGATATAGATCTGACCGCCGTTGGGTCCGGCGGAAGGTCCGGCCAATGCCTGCAAGTCCTGCGAAAGTTCGTCAGGATCGTCCGACAGCGCATCCAGATCCGCTCCCTTGAGTACGATGGAACTCGCGTTGTTCGACGGACTAACCTCAACCTGCGAACTGTTCTCTTGGACGTCGATCTTCTCTTGTTGCACCTGGATGTCGAGAGGAATATCGAATTGCTGCGCCGCCCCAGCGGTGATCACAAAGCTGAGTTGCGTGAACGGTGCGAATCCACGGGCGTTTGCGGTGAGGGTATAGGTGCCCGGGGGCAATGAAGAAATTTCGTAGACTCCGCCCGTTCCGCTCTTCGCGGAGTACACCTGCCCGTTCGAACCTGTCGCAGTCACCGCAGCATTCGTGACGACAGCTCCCGAGGGGTCCGTGACTTTGCCGCGGATCGCTCCAGTCGGACTCTGTGCCCAAACCGGAACCGCGACCACCACTAGAATTGCCAGCCAGATCAATGAGAAACGATGCTTCACCGAACACCCAATTTCTTTCTTATGAATTCTTTAGTTGCATAAAAGTTTACGGAGTCGAGTCGCCCATTCCTCCCCCGTTACCCAACGACCACGGAGAGAGCGTAAAAGAGTTTTTATTGGGGGACGCCGTGAGAATCGGCTCGACTCCTGCCAGAACCGTGATCGCAGTGACGGCGCCGGCATCACCGCCCTGCGTGGCCACGATCATGACCGCATCGCCTTTTTGCAGATCAATCAATTTCGCGTTGGGCAATCGCCCCAGAAAACGCTGCAGGTCGGGAGTACCGTTGCCGTTCGCAGCATTGCCGCCAGACCAGCCGGAGTTTTGCCCAGTGCCGCCGGTCGCTGTTCCCGGAGGTGGCCCCGAACGCTGTTGTCCGGTAGCGGCGCCAGCACCACCCTCTGCTCCCGGAACTCCCTTCAATCGCATTGCGATTCGTTGCGCCATCTCGGCAGGTAATTTTTTGATTTGCGAGTCGGCAGTTACTTTCACCGACACGGATGCTTTTCCCATGGCATCTTGCACCGTGATGGAACTTGACGCGGAGTCAATCGCCGTGACCGTGCCGGCGACATTTCGAAAGCTGCCAAAGACAATGTCTTCCGCTGTCAGTTCGCTTCCGTCGGCGTTAGATGTGCCACGTGCGCGGAGCTGGTCGCCCGCTTTGATCTGATCAATCGATGCAGAGCGCGCGTCGTCGAATTTCACGGAGTCCGGAGCATAGCGGCGGGTTTTCGTCTTCGGAGTCGAGTGAATTGCGATGTCGCGTTTTCCCGCCAAACCGGCGGACGAGATCGTAATCGTGCCAGCCGTTGCATCGACCGCCGAAACCATGCCGCCCACTCCGCGCTTCTGCCAGTCCTCGCGATCATGCTCTTTCCTGGCAGAAACATCCGACTGCTTCATGACGATGACGGCCAACGCGGCCAGCGACTTGCCGTCCGCTGAAGCCTGCCCCCGCACCAGCACCCGGTCCCCCGGTTGAAGATCCTGTGCCTGCAGTGGAGTGGCATTTTTCAAGTCTGTCTCTCCGGGCGGGACACGCAGAATTTTTGTGGTGGCGGTGAGATTCGCGATTACTTCA
Organism: Acidobacteriota bacterium; assembly: GCA_016196065.1. NCBI lineage: Bacteria > Pseudomonadati > Acidobacteriota > Acidobacteriota bacterium. The sequence goes on from JACPYL010000012.1 coordinate 584,791, forward strand.
CTGCCGGAATCGGGCGTGAGCACGAGTGAATCTCCTTGCGTGCTCTTGATCGTGCCGACCGCCCTCGTGACTTTCACATCTTGAATCTGCGGACTTGGGCTCTGCGCAACCGCGCGATACGACAGAGCAGACAACGCGAATGCAACACAAATGCTCACCGTCCAAGCGCGAGAGAACGAGAACTCCATAGCTTCACTGTAGCATCGCGAAGTCCGCCATTTATCAGCCTTTACGAACTTTTACTCACTTGGAATTGGCCGCATTCGCGGACCCCGCGAAAAGCGGCAGTCCAATTTCCTGCCGGCCGCTCATCCTACGGTGTCCTACCGTACATACCCTTCCGGCCTTTGCCCTTCCGCTCCAGACCCGCGAAGATAGTAATGGAGGCATCCATGGGCCGCTGGTGGTTCGTTTCCTTCCTGCTTGCGTTGAGCGTGATCACAACCTCTTGCGGCACAACATCTTCCGCCGGCGGCAATGGCGGAGGAGGAGGTGGTGGTGGTGGTGGCGGAGGCGGCAACAGCGCCTGTAGCCAGATGAGCGCCGGAATTGGCGGCAGCCTCAACGGGTTCATGCCGTTCCCGTCGAGCAGCTTGTGGAATCAGGACATCTCCGCCGCGTCCGTGGATTCGAATTCGACGGCCCTCATCAATTTTATCGGCGGGAACACCGCCGTCCATCCCGACTTCGGCGCCGGACTCTACGCGGGAGGCAAGATCGGTATCCCGTATGTCGTCGTGAATTCCAGCCAGAGTCCCGTGACCGTAAACCTGCTGGCCTATGCCGACGAGAGCGATCCGGGCCCGATGCCGATTCCCGCCAACGCGCCGATTGAAGGCGATCCCAACCCGAGCGGCGACCGGCACGTGCTCGTGCTCGACAACAGTCAGTGCTGGCTCTACGAATTGTTCAACGCGAGCGCAGCCGGTGGTGGCGCGTGGAACGCCGATTCCACTGCCGCATGGGATCTACTGTCCGACGAGCAGCGTCCCTACACGTGGACGTCTGCCGATGCTGCCGGGCTCCCCATCTTTCCTGGATTGGTTCGCTATGACGAAGTTGCGGGCGGCTCGATCAAGCATGCCATCCGCTTCACATTGCAGCGAAGCCGGGCTGCGTTCACCCCACCCGCTTCTCACTGGGCCGCGAATTCGAGTGATCCGAACGCAGCGCCCATGGGCATGAGAATGCGTTTGAAATCAACCTTTGATGTTTCGGGATTCTCGCAGAAAAATCAGGTCATCCTGGCCGCGATGAAGAAATACGGCATGATCATGGCCGATAACGGCAGTTCGATGTACATCAGCGGAGCGCCCGACGATCGCTGGGACAACAACGATCTGCACAATCTAGGAACGCTGAAAGCTTCCGATTTCGAAGTCGTGCAGATGAGCCCGGTGTATACGCAATCGAATGTGCCGACGGGAAACGCTCCCGCGATTGCGAGTTTCACAGCCACGCCCGCCACGGCGTCATCCGGCCAGACGGTAACGCTCAGTTGGAGCGTCAGTGGCTCGTCGTATTTGATCATTTCGCCAAACGTTGGAGCCGTTCGCGGTACCAGCGTTCCCGTGAAGCCCACGCAAACGACAACCTACACTCTCTACGCGACCGGCCCGTTCGGACGCTCGCAGAAGACTGTCACCGTAACCGTGCAGTGAGTGCCAAGACAAAATGATCCGTAGAGACGCGGCTTGCCGCGTCTCCGGAGGCGGGTGAATATAACGCGTCAAAGCCCCGCACGCCGCAACACTCCCGTAACTTTTCCTCTCCCCTCTCGAATGCTGCAATGAACGAGCAATCGACGGAATGATCCCATGAACCTGAAAGCTGTGCTGGTCCTGGCAGGCATGTTCGCGGCGCTGTGGATCCTCAAGCGCATTCCGACGACCTTGCTGATGTCGCGCGCGACTCGCCAGAAACTGGCGGAAGTGGGAACCCACGTCCTCAGCAAATTGCCGGAATTTGTCAGCCTGGTGCGGGCTGAGGATCCGCAGTGGTCACACGAGCAACTGATTCGCCAGCAAGCCGAGCCCCTCATCGCACGCGGCTTTCAAGATCTCGGCGTCTATCGCGTCGACAAGATACCCAACGTTCTCATTCGCGTTTTGTGCCAGCCGCAAACAAGTGTGGCTGCGCATATTCACGACCACGCCCAGCGCGGCGTGTGGACCGAGATGGTCACGCGTTACAACGACGGCAGCACGCACTCCATCAGCACGTTGCCACCGACCGGACTGAATCGCCCGGATTGGTTCCGCGTGATGCAAGCCTCCAAGGGAACCCCGACCAACCAGATCTACCAGCGCTACCTGACGGAACGGCGGCAACAGGGAATCAAGCCAGTGGCGCCGAGCGATGTCGTCCGGGAGTTTGAAGAAGTCTTCCATCGACTCGCAGCCTGGCGCAAGGAAGCCGGCATCTCCGCGCAGGAAGTTGCCAACGTTGCCGAGAAGCGCATTTACAAATCCAAGGGAAACACGGCAGGCGCGTAACGAACTTCTTCTCTGGCCGCAGCGCGAACCCATCTCCCCGCTGTACAATCACCGTTACGCCAGTAACTTCGTAGTTATACCTGCTGTCCATTATTGTTTACTTGGATAGCATTTTTCTCCCCCGTGCATCCCTGCGCGGATCCTGACCGTCTGTAAGCGAATGCTTGTGACCGAGAACGGACAACCAGAGCCCGCGTACCAGGAACTTCTGAGCCGGCCGATTCGTGAACTTGGCCTTAAGCTCGAAGGTTCGCCCGTGGAGCGCTTTGTCGAGCAGCTCTACCGCGAACTCGATGCCCGCGGTCTGACGAAATTCCGGCCCGCCTGCTATCTGACTGACGAGTGGGGATGTCCGTCCGGCGAGCCCGTGATCGGCATTCCGTTTTACCTGGCGCACGCTGGCCTGGCGGAACTCGAAAAAGAAACGCACGACCTGGAAGACGCGCGAGAAATCATGATGTATCTGCGCCACGAAGCCGGACACGCTTTTACCTACGCCTACCGCCTGCACAAGGCGCCGGAGTGGAAGAAGCTTTTTGGACCGTTCCGGCGGCCGTATCGCGACAACTACCAGCCTGCGCCATTTTCCCGCGACTATGTCCGCCACTTGCCGGGCTGGTACGCGCAAAAACATCCGGACGAAGATTTTGCCGAAACGTTTGCTGTGTGGCTCACGCCGCGTTCCAACTGGCGCAAGCGCTATCGCGGATGGAATGCAATCGAGAAGCTGCGTTATCTCGACCGTTTAGTCCGCAAGGTCGGACGTAGCGATCCTCCGCGCCGTCGCGGACAAACCGATATCACGGTCGACGAAATGGAAACCACGGTTGGCGAGTTCTATCATCAGTCCGCACGCGAAGAAGTTGCGGTAACCGAACTCGCGCCGGACACGGATTTGCGCGACATCTTTCGCGTTTCGAAGCGGCGCAGGACGGCGCGGCCGGCACAGGACTTTCTGCGCAAGCATCGCAAGTCGATCATCGACAAAGTGGCGCAGTGGACCGGAGCACAACGTCCATTGATCAAAACACTGCTGGCGACCATCGAAGAACGCGCCGCCAAACTCGATCTAAGGGCTGACCGTGATCGCGAGTCCGAACACCTCGCCGAAGTGACCGCGTACACGACGGCTCTGGTCATGACATATGTAACGAAAGGAAAGTTTATTCAGCCGTAGAAAGACAGGTGTCAGGTCTTAGGTGTCAGGTGTCAGGAATGCCGAATGTTCATCGGATCCTGAATGTCGCCGGCTCTTGAAACCTGAGACCTGACACCTAACACCTGAGACCTGATTTTTATGATCAACGCCAAACTCAAAGTCGCATTGCTGTATGACGTCTGGAACGAGGATCCCGTTGCCGCGGCGGCCAAGGAAGATGAACCGCCTGCTCGCAAGACTCGTCACAAGAAGACGAAGAAGAAACGCAAGGAAATGACCGACCGCGAAGAGATCTTCGAGGCTCTCGCAAAACTCGGCCACGAGCCGTCGTATTTCGAACTGGATGGGCGTCCCCAGTCTCTGCATTCGCTCTCGCGTTGCGATGCCGACTTGATCTTCAACCTGACTGAATCGTTCGATGGTGACGACACCAAGGAAATGAACGTGGTCGCCTACGTCGATCTGCTGGGCATCCCCTACACTGGCGCGGGGCCGCACGCGATCTTCCTCGCGCAGGATAAAGCCGTCGCGAAGAAGATCTTCGCGTTCCACAACATTAAGACCCCATTCTTCGCCACCGCCTACCGTGGGCACATTGAGCACGCGCACGATATTTCCTTTCCCCTGATCATCAAACCCGCGCTCGAAGACGGCTCGATTGGCATCGACGTCGGCTCCCTCGTGACCAACATCAAAGAGATGATGGAGCGCATTCAATACATTCAGGATGAATTCGATTCTCCCGCGCTGATCGAGGAGTACATCGAAGGCCGCGAGATCTACGCCGGAATTCTGGGCAGTTATGAGAGCGCGCAGGTGCTGCCTTTGGTAGAACTCGACCTCTCGCGCCTGCCCGAAGGCACGCCGAAGATTGCAACCTACGATGTGAAGTTCGAAAAAAATACCGAAGTGTACAAACTGACCAAATCTGCACTCGCCGAAGATCTGGACGAAGCGACTACGAAGCGTTTGTCTGATACCGCGCTGGCCGCGTATCGTGCTCTGAAGTTGCGCGACTATGGCCGCATCGATATGCGCCTGGCGCCGAATGGCGACGTCTACGTGATCGAAGCGAATCCGAATCCATGGCTGGCCAGCCGCCAGGAATTCGCCATGGCCGCCCGGGCTGCCGGACGCTCATACACAGAGTTGATTGGAGAGATCTGCGAACTGGCGATGGCGCGGTATCCGAAAGCCGGATTTGCTAACGGCGCGGGTGGCTAGCGAACGTTAGGGGCTAACCTGCGTGCTCGCCTTGTTGAGTCGTAGTTGGTGCGATGGCTGTTAACAACATTCACATTGCGGCACAATAATGGTGCGCGACCTTTTCTGCGGGAGACGTTCCATGCCGATGTCCCGAATACTTGCAGTCACACTCCTTCTTGTTCCGTTCCTCATTAGCCAGCAGGCCCAAAAGGCCACTTCTTCAGACTGCGACAAGACGGCCCAAACCGAAAGCGACCTGACCGTATGCGCCAGCCATGCCTACAAAGGGGCTGATGATGAATTAAACCGGATATATCAGAGCCTTCTTAAGAACGCCGCAAATGATCCAGTTGCTCTGGACAAGATCAGAGCCGCCCAAAATGCATGGGTTGTCTTTCGCGACGCACAACTTGCTGCGCTATATCCAGCCGAGGACAAGCAGAGAGAGTACGGAACAGTTTTCCCGATGTGTGCGAATCTGGCATTAGCGGACCTGACAAGGCAGCGAATAGATACGCTGAAACACATGCTCAATCGTGTTGAGGGCGATGTCTGCGCCGGAGGGTCCAAAGTAGATCAGCAGACATCATCTGATGAAGAGCATACGGAATGGATATCAAACGTGATGCGTTCGATTCAGACCATCAAAGTCGGGATGAATCGTTCAGATTTGCTGAAGATGTTTACCACGGAGGGAGGGTTGGAGTTTAAGGATGTAACCACTTCACGAAGAACCTACGTCCACCGAAAATGTCGGTACATCAAAGTTGATGTAAAGCTGGCAATCGCCAATCCCAATGACGACCTGCCCACTGACAAAATCACAGAAATATCGCGTCCCTATCTTGATTGGACAGTGGCGGACTAGAACTAGCTATTGATGAATCGCCCTTTTACAGAAAATCGGCGGAGTGCGTCTGAGTAGTGGTGCTCCTACCTGGCGGCGCCCTTCGCAGCCGGCGTCAGCTTTTCGAAGATTTCTTCCGCCCGCTGAATCGCTTCCTGCACGTTGTCGCAGATATTCTCCCGCCCAATCAACTCCGCAAATTCTGATTGTTGGATCAACTCCAATGGCTGTTCCCGCGCCCCGCAAAGAATCAGTTCCCGTCCGCTGTTCTTGAGAGTCTGGGCTACTTCTTCCAGGGCGAATAGTCCGGTTGCATCGAGTGCGTTCATGTTGCGCAAGCGCAGCACCACTACCGGCGGAAGCTTGTGAAGATTTTCCGTGACGACTGCAATCTTGTCGGTCGCGCCGAACAGGAATGGCCCGTGAATACGGAAGATCGTCGCATAGTAGGGAATGTCCTTGTCCTGCAAGATATGAACGCGGCCGTCTTCAATGTAGTCGTCCGTGACCTGCGAGACCGTGGTCGTCGCGGCCACCCGGCTGATAAACAGTAGCGCGGCCAGAATCATTCCCGCTTGTACAGCGACGGTTAAATCGGCAAACACGGTCAAGGCCAGCGTCACCAGCCACACGCTGATGTCAGTTTTCGTCAACTTCAGCAAGGACGGAATCTCGCGCCACTCGCCCATGTTGTAAGCGACAACCATCAGGATTCCAGCCAGCACCGCCATTGGAACGAAACTCACGACTGGCGCCGCAAACAGAAGAATGAGCAACAGCGTCAGTGCGTGGATGATGCCCGCTACCGGTGACTGCGCACCTGCGCGAATGTTGGTGGCCGTACGCGCGATGGCGCCCGTAGCCGGCAGCCCGCCGAATATCGGTGAGATGACATTGGCAAATCCCTGTGCGACCAGTTCCACGTTGGGATTGTGGCGATCATTGCTCATGCGGTCCGAAACCACCGCCGACATCAGCGACTCGATGGCACCCAGCATCGCCACGGTCAATGCCGGGCCAATCAAACCATGGATCAGCTCTGGACGAAATACAGGAATTTCCAGATGCGGCAGGCCGCTGGGAATGCCTCCGAAGCGCGTTCCAATGGTTTCAACCGGCAAGTGGAAAATGCGGACAACCGCAGTACCGATGGCCATCGCCACAATCGCGCCCGGGATGCGATTCGAGATTCCGCGGCAGATCGCAATCACCAACACCGTGCCCACTGCCAGCGCGGCTGCTTCATAGGAAAGTGTCGGGAAACTTTGCCCGAGCGCCTTGATGCGCAGCCAGAATTCGCCCGGAACTTTGTCCAGATGCAGGCCCAAAAAATCTTTGACTTGCGTGCTGGCAATCAGAATCGCAATACCGTTCGTGAATCCGATCACAATCGGACGGGGAATAAACTTCACCGCCGTCCCCATTCCCGTTAGGCCCATGATGATGAGCATCACACCCGCCATCATGGTGCAGAGAAAGAGGCCATCGATTCCATGCGCGGCGATGATGCCGGCAATCACCACTACAAAGGCGCCGGTCGGCCCGCCAATCTGGGTCTTAGAACCGCCGAGAAGGGAAATGAGGAAGCCAGTGACGATCGCGCAATAGATTCCGGCTTGCGGTGTCAGTCCGGAAGCAATGGCGAACGCCATCGCCAACGGCAATGCCACTAATCCAACCGTGACACCGGCGACCAGGTCGCGCAGGAATTTGTTCAGGCTGTAGTCGCGCAGGCAGACTACGGATTTAGGGAGCCACGCTTCAGATAGGAAAGAACCTGCCATCACATCATCATTATCGCAGTGCGCGGGAGTGCGCGGCAAAGAACGGAGGGGTTGGAACCATCGGAGAACACAATGGCGCGAGAAAAAGCCGCCCGGTCCCGCGGCGGCTCTTTCACTACGGCTCTCTCACTACTAACTTTTACGCGGGCGAGGGCGCCCGCGCCACACTTGCCTAGAACCGGTTCCAAAGGTACTGGTTGTAGACGTCGTGGTGATACTGCACCTCGGGCGCCTTCACAAACGATCCCAGCAATCTCGGGCAACGGTCGGCAGAAGCCTGTTTCAGGTCGGAATAGCGGCCCTTCACATCTTTGCCCATCAGTTTGTCGGTCCAGTCGGCTTTCTGGAAATTGGAGATCGCTGTGTAGATGTTGTCCGGCAGATACCGCTCAGCCTGCCGCAGGTTCTTGATTTTCGACGTCTCGCCTTCCAATCCAGTCCGGAAGACCGAGAGCATCACCAGGTACGGATTCGCGTCCGGCGCCACGGAGCGCACTTCCACGCGCATGCTCTTCTCGTTGCCGATCGGAATACGAATCATCGAGCCACGGTCCACAGCCGAAGCCTTGATCTGATTGGGCGCTTCAAAATGTGGATCGAGCCGGCGGTACGAATTCACGCTCGGATTCAGCAACAGGCAGATGTCATTGCCATGCGTCAGAATGCGATCGACGAATTCCCATCCCATCTTGCTCAGTTTTTCTTCGCCTTTGGCGTCCCAGAACAGGTTCTTGCCATTCTTGCTGATCGACACATTGGTATGCATACCGCTGCCGTTCACGCCCACGACCGGCTTGGGCAGGAAGCACGCCGTGAGTCCCATATTGCGCGCCACCTGGCGGCAGATCAGCTTGTAGAGCTGGATCTGATCGGCGGCGACCAGCACTTCGGCATAGCTGTAATTGATTTCAAACTGTGACGGCGCAACTTCCGGATGATCCTTCTCATTTTGGAATCCCATCGCGCGCTGCACTTCGGCAGTCGTGTCGATGAACGTGCGCAGCGGATCGCCGGGCAGCGAGTGATAGTAGCCGCCGGTATTTACATATTCGAACTTGAGCGTTTCGTGGAACGTGCGCTCCGCATCAGCTGTCTTGAACAGGAAGCCTTCAATTTCATTGGCGGCGTTCAACGTGTAGCCATGCTTCTTGTGCATGCCGGCAGCAAAGCTCTTCAACACGCTGCGGATGTCCGCGGAATAGGGCTCGCCGCCCTTGTCGATCACTTCGCCGAAGACCAGCACCTTGCCCGGCCCAAACACGTCCGCCGGAGCCCAGTAGAATGCGCTCCAATCGATAGCCAGGCGCAAGTCGCTCTCGCGCTGCGCGGTGAAGCCACGAATCGACGATCCGTCAAAAGTTAAGTTGTCGTAGCTCTTGAGGAGAAACTTCTTGTCGTAGTCCAGCATGTGCAGCCGGCCTTCGAGATCGCTGAAAAGCACGGTCAACGCCTTGATGCGCTTTTCGTCGGTCAGGTACTTGAGCCGGTCTTCCTGGACTTTGTGCGCTGCCACGCGGTCGAGGCGCTGTTTCTTCGCCTTCAGGTTCATCTCTTCCAGTTCGTCGTACGGGATCGACAGAAAATTCCGCAATTCGCTTGACATGCGTCTCCTTGAAGTTGGGCTGAGCCCGTCTTATGAGTTTCTATGGCTGGGTAACAACGGACTAGGCTATCGTGTCGCGGCCCAGCGCACAAATAAAAATGCCTTATGCCTTCGATTAGCCGGATTTATCCGGGATGCGTTCCAGCCTGGCTTGGGCGGGACAACGCAGGCATCATCCGCCGTGAAATAATCGTCGGGTGAGCTGCTCTGTCTGTAATGTCCGAAAAGAAAAGCGCTTTTGTCCCGCGCTCCATGAACGCATCTGCGCCCAGTGTTGCGGGGAGCAACGCGAAGTCACCATCGATTGTCCCAGCGACTGCCCATACTTGCAGCAAGCCCGTGAGCACGAAAAGCCCCGCGATCCCAACGAACTGGATCAGGCAGCCCTATTCCCAGATGTCGAGGTCGGCGAGCAGTTTCTGTATGAACGCGAGCATCTGCTGATCGGACTCAGTTTTGCGCTGGCAAAAACTGCGCGCGCCAATCGCGCGCTGGCCGATCGCGATCTGATTTCATCCCTGACATCGCTCGCCCGCAGCTACCACACGCGCGTGAACTCCAACCTGATCATCGAAGACCGCACCGCCAACCTCGCGCACCAGGCGGTCGCATCGGAAATCGAACAGATGGTCAAAGAGTTCCGCGACACCGAACAGAAGCACACCGGCTTTGCCCGCCTGCGTGATTCCGACGTTTTGAAAACTTTCGTGTTCCTTTTGCGGATGGGCGTTTCGCGAACGTCGGGCCGGCCAAAATCGCGGGCGTTTGTGGACTTTCTGTTCGCCCAGTTTCCGGAGAGTCCCGCGGGAATCACAGCTCCGGAAGAAGCAGGCAGCCGGATTATCGTCCCGTGACGATGGTCTTGATTGTCGCGCCCGACTAGGTTCCAGATTCCAGTCGCCGCACAACTTGTCCTGCGGGCAATTCCGCAAGAAGTTCGCGTGCAGATTTCTTGAGCGTTGGATGAATCACATCCGGAGCAATTTCAGCCAAGGGCTCCAAAACAAAGCGCCGTTTCTGCATCGAGGGATGTGGAATTTTCAGTCCGCGCTCTTCGACGACTTCATCGCCATACAAAAGGATGTCGATATCGATGGGGCGCGGACCCTTGTCACGCAGCCGGATTCGTCCCATTTCCTGCTCGATGGCCAGCGCCTGATCGAGTAAATCCCGTGCAGTCAAGCGAGTCTCCAGCGCAACAACACAGTTGAGAAACCAAGGCTGGGCGCGGAGTTCCACGGGTTCCGTCTCATAGAAACCGGAGGCGGCCTGCAGGGTTCCAACCCCTTTTAATCGCTCGATCGCGGCCCGGAGACTAGCACTTCGGTCGCCCACATTAGAGCCGCATGAGAGATAGACGAGTTTGGCCACGGTTACCTGGATCGCAAAAGGTTCATTCTACGGGATTGGTAGGCGCAGTACCTTGGTGACTTTCGCGGGGCGCCAACCCTCGTTAAGATCGAAGGTGTATGACCCTCGAATCGTTACTGATCAGCCAGGACGCCTCTCTGCTCGGAGTCCTGCGTCCGACTCTGGAGAAGTTAGCTGTCAGTGTCGAGGTGTGCTCCGGTTCAAAGACCGGTGGCGAGTTGCTGCAAAAGCGCAAGTTTGACGCGGTGATTGTCGACTGCGACGACATGCCCGGCGGCGTCGATCTACTCACGTCGTTGCGCACGACGCAAAGTAATGCCACCTCAGTCGCGTTCGCGGTACTGAATGGCAACACCACGACCCAGCAGGCGTTTCAGATCGGCGCCAACTTCGTACTGCAAAAACCGTTGACTCCGCTCAATGCCACTCGCTGCTTCAACGCCGCATTGAACTTCATGGTGCGCGAACGCCGCCGCTATTTCCGCCATCCTGTGGAAATGCAAGTTCAGATCAGCCTGCCGGATAGCCCAATTCTCGCCGCTAAGACCACAAACCTCAGTGAGGGCGGAATGGCAATTCAGCTCAAAGGCAAATTACCCAAGGGGATTCTCGCCGGGCTTCGCTTTACTCTTCCAGGGACGGACTCCATGCTCGAACTAAAAGGCAACACTGCGTGGGCGGATGGTTCTGGCAATGCCGGAATGAGATTTGTCGAAGTGCCGCAGAGCGCGCAATTTCAATTGGAGCATTGGCTCGCCGATCGCCTGCAGGATGAATTGCCCGTCCAGTTGCAAGAACATCTCAAAGAGTAGTCGCCGCGTTTTTCCGTTCCCGTCAATATCATGTGTCTCGCAGCCACGAATCCAGTTTGAAACTTTTCGTGCCCTTGCTCCTGTGTCAATCTGGGAGGAGTTCTCCAAAGGGGATTTCCATGATCACGATTGACGAAAAGATCGCGAAAACCGAAAGGTTGCTACGCCGCCTCGAAGCGGACAAGCCGTACCTGAGAGCGCGTTTGTCGGCTCTTGGAGCGGAGCATCGCAAGAGTGCGAGTTCCTTTGCGGAACGTGTGCGCGTCGAAGCCGAAGCGGAACTGCGCCGCTTGGAAGCGCAACGCGCTACACCCTACGACTGGACCGCGCCTCAGCCTGCTGACTAGGATTACTAAATGCTCAGACTGGCCGCCGCGCCGATTGCGGGCGCGGAAGAACTTTCGTCGAGAGAAGTCTCTTCCCAGTAGGATTTATCGCGCAGCAGCCGTGAAACCAGCGCGGTATGCATGGCGTGCCCGGCGCGATCCGCAACCACCGAGCCGAGAATCTGTTTCCCAATCAGGGCCAGATCTCCGATCAGATCCAGCACCTTGTGGCGCACGAATTCGTCTGCGAATCGCAGGGGAGGATTGAGCACCGCATCGCGGCTCAGCACGATCGCATTCTCCGTCGACGCACCGCGAATCAGCCCCTGCTGACGGAGTGCATCGGCTTCATGCATAAAGCCAAACGTACGCGCCGGAGCAATCTCGCGCAGGTAACTTCCATTTGTCAGTTGCACGCAGAACGTCTGTTGGCCGATTTTCGGATGCGGAAAATTGATCGAATACGAGACCGAATAGGTCTCCGCGGGATAGACCGCGATGAACTTGTCGCCTTCGCGCAATTCCACTTCGCGCACAATCCGTAGATAGGTTCGAGTCTTCCGCTGCTTGCGGATCCCGGCGTTCTGAATCATCTCGACAAAGGGCTGCGCGCTGCCATCGAGGATGGGCAGTTCAAGATTGTCCAATTCCACGATCGCGTTATCGATACCCACGCCGATGAATGCCGACAACAAATGCTCGGTGGTCGAGATCAGGACGCCCTTCTTCATCAAGCTGGTCGCATAGCTTACGCGGGCCACGTTGCGGCCGCTGGCCTCGATCTCGAAGCCGTCCAGGTCGGTGCGATGGAATACGATCCCAGTGCCAGCAGGCGCGGGCAGAATGCGCAGCGTAACCGGAGCACCGCTATGGAGACCAACCCCTGAACATGTTACGGGAGCACGAATTGTCTGCTCGTGCGTCAAAGTGAGGAAGACTAAGTGTTTTACTACTCATGAGTTTACCGCTCAGGGTGGATTTCATCACGTGGCAAAAAAGCCACAGTCCGTGGCTAATTCAAGGCGAAAATATCTAAACTATTCAGGATAAAGGCAGATATTTACCGGTACGCTCCGGGGTTCAATCCCGAAAGTACCGTGAATAAGCCGAAATCCAAGGCAATTACTTCTTTTTGACCGGCGCTTTGTACGGATCGTAATCGACCTTGGCCTCGAACAACTCCTCCGGCAACTGCACGTTGTATTTGACGGTATTGATGAAGCGCTGGTGCGACATCTCGCCGTTGAACGTCCGCGTAAACGAGTGCGGCGTCATGATCCCCTGCATCATCCGGTAGTTGTCGTAAACCTCTTCTTCGACGTTCCTCTGCTTATCTTCGGGATCGCGCCAGGTGAAACTGGTTTTCAGCGGCAGATGGGTATTCTGATCGAGGTAGACGGTCACCGCATCATTCGCGCCGTTAAGCACGGTGACTTGATCGGTAGGCTTGCCATCCACAATCGCCAGACCGTCATAGAAGTACTGCATTCCCGGATCGTTGATCCATTTGCGGAGCACTTGTTCGAGCGAATGGCTTCGACGACGCAGATAAGGATCGAGGTCCTCTTTCTCCTGGGCCGCGGTTCCCTTGTTCGTGATTTCGTATCCCTTGTTGCCATTGTGGACGATGGCGATGTCGTCCTTGCCCTTTTTCTTGCTCACCACAATCACGTCGACCGAGCCAAACAGAGGAAGGGGGATGAACACGTTGCCGCGTCCGTAAACCTCCAGCCGATCCTTATCTGGATAGCGGTAGAACATGCGGTATTGCACGCCGATGCCTCCGCCGCTGGAGCCGTGGTGCAAGTGGTACCAACGCCCCTCTTCCGCCCGGTTTTCGTAGGTGAGATAGGCTTGGCCCCCGAGCGCCTTGATGGTCTCATCGAGCAAGGCGCGTCCCTTGCGCGCGCTTTCGACGTCATTCGGATTAGCCGCCGCTGGTTGCGACGAGCCCGAGGGCGGCGCTGCCGGTGCTGGCGGAGACGACGCGACCTGGCCATATCCCAGCGCGGAAGCAAACAGCATCAAGAAGACAAAACGATTCATCCATCGACCTCGGGAATTCTCAAATTCCTAGTGGCTTTGAAAGGGCAGGGCTTCAGCCGTGCCGCATAACGCCGCTAGAAACCGGCTCAAGCCGCTGAGGGAAATCTTTCAAACCTGAACGTTATCAGAGACTCTCTAGTTTAGAAGCCTGCCGGACGATTTTAGCTGTCCCGGCCAGTGCTATCATTCTTCGCATTCCCCAAACTTCGGAGGCGCACGATGAAGACCCTATTCCAAAAAGAGGCGCTGGACGAGGTGCTATCCCGCGTTGACCGGTTGCAACCTGCATCCCTGCGCCAGTGGGGAAAGATGGACGTCGCCCAGATGATGGCGCATTGCTCCGCGGCCCTCGACTTGGCCTCCGGCCGCATCAATCCGCCCCGCATTTTCATCGGGAGACTGCTTGGCGCCCTGGTCAAACCGATCTATACCAATGACAAACCGTTCTCGAAAAACAACCCCACTGACAAGAAACTCGTGGTCTCCGACCAGCGCGACTTTGCACGCGAGCAGGAACAACTGAAGCTCAAACTTCGCCAGTTTTCGGAAGGCGGAGAGTCGCAGTGCACCCGCCATCCGCATCCATTTTTCGGAGACCTCACTCCCGAAGCGTGGAGCCGTGGCATGTACAAACATCTGGACCACCACCTGCGGCAATTCGGGGCATGAAGAGGGAAGCGCGTCAGCGATACCTCTGCTAACGCCCAGAAAGCGCGAAGTTCACGATGACCTGCGTGTCCACGGCGACCGGCTGGCCATCCAGCAAGTAAGGTCTATATTTCCATTGCCTTACCGCTTCAAGGGCTGCCGGAGCTAGTAGCGGGTCACCAGAGACCAGATGGACTTCCCTCATGTCTCCGTTCTTGTCGATTTCCGCCTGCAACACTACCTGCCCTTGAATACCCGCGTTGCGAGCCACTTCCGGATACTGGGGCTGAACTTTGTAGATCAGCAACCCAGTGGAAACTCCCTGGGTGACGCGCACACGTAGCGGAGGTCCACCGCTAGTCGACGGAGTCCCCGGAGTCGAACTGATCATACCGCCGACGATACCCGTGGAAGGGTCGTTCGCCTTGTTCACACAATTGGAGTTGGTTTGATCTTCGCGAAACGAAATGTGCTCCATCGATTTCGCGGCTTCGTCCAGGTCTTCTTTCGACCCTGCCATCGCTGTTTCCCCGATGTAGAAACCTCTGAACTTCGTGTAAATGAAAGCTGTGAACAGAGGTCGTTCATTCATTACCTGCTTGGAGTCCGCGCGAACGAATTGCTTCCCCGCATATTCGACAGTGTTGGCATCTCGAAGAAGTTCGCCGTGCTTGGAATCATCCTTGATAAGCGTTCGGACGTGATTGGAAACAAACTCCTGTGGTGTTACTGGCGCTCCTTTGGCGTCTTCGACGTTGAGGAAGATCCTGTCGGCGAAGGATCCTGGCTTGGGCCGGTCCAGCATCAGCAACACCAGCCCGCCATCGTGAAAGCGAATGGCCTTTCCTTCAGGAGCGACCCCGAGCGTTTTGACTTGCCAGCCTTCAGGGATGGGGAAAGAAAATCCAAAACA